>OZ253563.1:2707500-3747049 GCA_965262855.1 Arenicellales bacterium | reverse complement strand
TGCTCCACAAAGTTGGAAGTCGCATCATTACGCACGCTGACGGAATTTATGTATGGGATTCGGACGGCAACTGCATCATTGATGGCATGGCCGGACTGTGGTGTGTAAACATTGGATACGGACGCGAAGAACTCGTTAAAGCGGCGACTAAACAACTTCGACAACTACCTTACTACAATACTTTTTTTCTCACCTCGCATCCACCAGTCATCGAACTGTCAGAACAGTTAGCCAAAGTCACTCCGGCAAATTTCAACCACGTATTTCTGACAAATTCCGGTTCCGAAGCGAACGATACCGTCATTCGAATGGTGAGAAGGTACTGGGCCCTCCGTGGCCAACCTGAGAGGAACGTCATCATCAGCCGACACAATGCCTACCACGGCAGCACCATCGGAGCGGCCAGCCTGGGCGGCATGCCTGCGATGCATGAACACTGCGGATTGCCCATCCCAGGCATTGAACACATTCAGCAGCCGTACTGGTATCAGGAAGGGGGCGATATGAGTCCGGATGAATTCGGACTTGTGGCGGCACGAGCACTTGAGAAAAAATTATTGGAACTCGGTGAGAACAATGTCGCTGCGTTCATCGCCGAACCCATACAAGGTGCCGGTGGTGTCATCGTTCCGCCGGATACTTACTGGCCTGAAATCTCCAGAATCTGCGAACAGTATGGAATCGCGCTGATTGTCGATGAAGTCATCTGCGGATTCGGAAGAACAGGAAAGTGGTTCGGAACGAACTACTATGGGCTAAATCCCGATTTTTTGGTAATTGCAAAGGGCTTGTCATCCGGCTATTTACCTATCGCAGGAGTCATGGTGTCCGACGAATTTGCATCTGTATTATTTGAGGATGGAGGTGAGTTCGCACATGGATTTACCTATTCCGGACATCCTGTCGCATGTGCAGTTGCATCTGAAAATATCCGAATTCTGTCACGCGAAAAGATTATCGATCAGGTAGACCTTTCTACCGGCCCTTATCTGCAGCAGCAACTTCAAAATTTATGCGAACATCCCCTTGTAGGCGAAGTGCGCGGAGCCGGATTGATTGGCGGAATTGAATTGGTGGAAGATAAGGAAAGTCGAAAGAGATTCGACCCGCAATTGCAAATTGGAATCAAGTGCAGAGACATTTGTATGAGAAGAGGATTGATCATGCGCGCAGTCGGTGATTGCATGGTCATATCACCACCGCTGATCATAACCAAATCTCAGATTGACGATTTGATTGGAATTGCACTTGACAGTCTCGACGAAACATACAACAACTTGAAAACATAGGGTGGTTTCCCGGCTATGCCGGATAAAAAGAAAGAAAACGAAATTGATCAGCTGAGATCAGAAGGTGATCTGAATCTCACTGGGGAACGTGCCGTATGGCACAAGCGGCATTCCAACAGCGAAACGGAATCCTGGCTTACGCGGGATGAAAAGGTATTTCTGCACCAGTCGCTTTCCACTCCTTGTCTGGATGTTATCCAATCTGCGGACGGCTCTGAGATCCAAAGTCTCCACGACGATGTCTATCTCGATTTTCATGGCAATAGCGTTCACCAAGTCGGCTATGGCCACCCAAAGATAATTGATGCTGTAAAACGGCAGTTGGATGAATTGCCGTTCTGTCCCAGAAGATTCACAAACATCCCTGCAATCAAACTTGCAGAGAAACTCGTGGATTTGAGTGATCCTGGCCTTGACAAGGTTCTCTTCGCACCAGGTGGTACAAGTGCAATCGGCATTGCCCTGAAGATTGCACGTACAGTAACCGGACGATTCAAAACGATTTCAATGTGGGATTCATTTCATGGTGCATCACTAGATGCGATTTCGCTAGGTGGAGAAGCGATTTTCCGTAAAGATTCGGGGCCGCTTCTCGCCGGCGCGGAACATGTTCCTCCACCAAATCCGTCGTACTGTCCGTTTCACTGTGGCAGGACTTGCACTCTCCAATGCGCCGATTATGTTGAGTACGTGCTTGAAAAAGAAGGAGATGTGGCGGCTGTCGTGTCGGAAACTGTATCAAGCGTACCCTGCTTTCCACCCGTTGAATACTGGAAGAGAGTGCGGGAAGCCTGCGATCGGCACAACGCACTTTTGATTCTGGATGAAATACCACACTCTCTCGGTCGAACCGGCAAGCTGTTCACCTATCAGCATTACGGAATCGTTCCTGACATTTTGGTACTAGGCAAGGGATTGGGCGGTGGAGTGATGCCTCTAGCGGCGGTAATTTGCTCCAAAGAGTCTGATGTTGCACAAGACAGAGCATTGGGACACTATACCCATGAAAAAAATCCGGTTGCATGTGCAGCTGGGCTTGCAACTTTGGAAATACTCATCGACCAACAACTGCCTGAACGTGCTCGACAAAAAGGGGAGTTTGCGGTTCAAAAACTTCAGGAAGAGTTGAACGATGTGCCGATCGTATCGGAAATTCGTGGATTGGGGCTTTTGATCGGGATTGAGCTTGAAAGTTCATCAACCAATCCGAATACACTTGCTGAAAAAATCATGTACGAATGCTTGAATGCGGGACTTAGCTTCAAGGTATCAATGGGAAACGTATTGACTCTTGCACCTCCACTAAATATCGAACAACAGGATCTGGAAAGAGCACTGGAAATTCTTATACTTGCTGTTCGAAAACATTCGGATTGAAGTAAAGACTTCATGAAAGTTTGAATCAATTTTTAGCAATATTACTGGCTATCGGATTCCAGAGTTGAAGGCAAATGCACTGCTATAACAACAAACAAAGAAAAGTGGAGGTAAACACGAATTCAAATCCGACATCGGAGACAAACTAAGAAAAGTAGTACCGATTCACTGATAACACTTCGAATAACGAAAGGGTTCAAAAAGTGGTGCGATGTATTTCCCCAATAAAATTCTTCCCTACACCATGCAATATCGTCAGACATTTTCAAGTTAGTCAAAGGAGAAGAGACAGGAGGCTGGTTGGCGGTGGTGTCTACGCATGCAAGCATACTGAACATTCAACAGCACTTAAGATTTGCGAAGAATTCTCCTTGCCTCTTTGATATTGCACGGCGGTAATTCTGTCCGAGCAATAAAAGATCTTGAAGAATAACTCACCAATCATTTTCGCGATCAAATTTCTACGAAACAAGCTCATGCACCATTTTGGTGCATGATTTTTGATGTCTACAGGGTGTTTACACTGTAAACACTTTCCTGGCGCATCATAAGAGTGTGCGGGTGATTTCTGCGTAAATCAATGCTGTACAAATAATTCAATCGAGTTGATTTTTAATTAATTCTTTCCACCATTCGTTTTTGTTCATATTCTGCCGACTTTATTTTCACTTGAAATCGACGTGAAGTTTCCGCCGGTTACAACTGAACGCCAGGAGGTGAATCCATGGCAAAGAAAAGCAATGACAAGAGTCGGACCGCGATCTGGAGCGTACGGACGAAGTGGCGCAATACCTTTTTTGGGATGTTTCATGCTCAATTGGCGTGGATTCTGGTTAGCTCAATTTGGAGCTATTTCGGGACGCCGCCGGCGTGGATTACAATATACCAAGAGATTGTAGGCTCAATGTCGAATCAGATAATTGTCCATGTTGCATATACATTATTATTTACGGAGGCTTACAGAATGTTATCGGACGCGTTTGAACAGTGGCTAAAGAGGTCGCAGAAAGAGAAAGGAATCGTTATCGGAAAGGAGATTGGAATGGAACAGGAGCGAAGTCAGTGGCGCGCGTGGAATATGCGGCGTGAACTTGCACAGTCGGAAGGTCACGAATTTAACGAACCACCACCAGATGGATTAGATAACCGGTAGTGTTGTGGGCGTCTTAGCTTAGTCGCTAAATTCCCGCAAGGCGATGTTGCTATTGATTTCGAACCGGGTCACAGTTGGAGAACAACCAGCTGCTCAAATTGCCCACAACAAACGCATGATCAGCGGCTGGGGACTATCTGCCGAAGCCCGAAACATCTCACTCTCACCCATTTGAGAACATAAAAGTCCCTGCGATTTGACCTCAGCCCCTGTAATACCATCTTTTCAGCTACTGATTTGAAAGTTGTATTTTGATTCAACAGTTTTCTGAAAACCATACATGTGAGTGGATCTTCAACTAACGATGTATATTCGGGAGCACTAAATTTTCAATCCAATTTCGCACTTCGAGCTGCCGTATTTGAGCATCAAGAATATCCGAATCAATTCCTAGATTCCAGGCAGAATCTTTACGCTGGGGATCATCATAAAGCTCATCAAGCTTTTTCGCGTACCCCTCTAGGTCCGTAGCGTTACTGAAAAATCCCATCGTAATCAGCCTTTCTTCCCGACATCGCATCAGAGCCGCCATCTCTTTGGTGTTGTATTCTGGATGATACTGAACGGTCCACATCACACCGCGATTGCAAGATATTTCCAAAGCCTGAATTTCAGAAATTGCATTGCCCGAAAGTACTTTGGAATTCGGCGGGGGCTCGACAATTTCATCTTCATGACTGGCGAAACTGTCAAATACGGGTTGTTTTCCTTTGTACATCGGGTGCTTCAAACCTGATTTCGTCAGTTTAATCTTGCGTGCAAATCCCATTTCACGACCCTTGGGATTTACCCCAACCTTCCCGCCTGCAGCAACAGTTCCTACTTGCAATGCCCAGCAACTTCCGAAACTCGGAACACCCTGTTTGAAGATTTCACGTTGAAGTTCAATTTGCGACCGAACAGACGGATTGCTTGAATCCATGACAGACAAATTCGAGCCGGTCATCGTTGCACCATCATAGGACCGCAACTCAACGCCTGCTGGCAATGAAGTATCAGTATCCGCAGGCGTAACGACGTCTACAACAGCATTTGGAGCAATCGACAATAGCATTTGCTTGTACAACACGCTCGCCACAGTCATCCCGCCTGTAGTCAAATCCTCACGTGAGGATTGAGCGTAGCCTTCTACAACGAGCAATTTTAGAGGTTCATTAGTCATTTGATTTGCACTCATGTCCCGGTGTTCCTTCAGTACACACTAGAATTTGAATTACGATTTTCACAAGCCAAATTGCAGAAAATCCAGTAAAGCGTAAAACCATTTCGGTCAATTCCGTCAGATCCCTGCCAAGCGATTCAGTATACACGGCAACTCAGGATAGTGATTACAAATTGCTTCAGCAGTTGTATTCTGCTCATCGGTGTTTCGCGTACCAGTAAACAAAATTGCCTGCATTCCTACTGCGTGAGCACCTTGGATATCATTATGCTCCCGGTCTCCAATATGAACCATTTCCTCCAGTCGTACGCCAAGTTGCGATGCAGCTGAACGAAAGATATCTGGGTGTGGTTTGGATTTTCCAACTTCATCCGAAAACGCAAACTCACTAAAGAAGCGCAGCAGGTCATGGTTTTCCAGCCAAACCCGAAGATTCCGGCCAGGCGTCACAATCGCATCTGAAACTACCGCCAATGGGAAGTTCTCGGATAACTCATCCAGCGCAGCATGTACACCCTTCACTGGCTCAGGAGGAATTACAATTTCCATTCGTTCAAGCTCGTCAATGGTATTTTGAAGAACTGAATTCGGGAGAACCTGGTTCAACATCTTTAATACTTTGTCTACTCTCTCTTCAACGGTCCATGTAATGAAGTCATCATGCCACACGTGATTGAATTGATCATTTACTTCATCGTACGCGCTTCTTACTGCTTCAATTGAGACCGTTGAAACCGTATTCAGTGCCTTCCAGACTAAATGATGTCTCTCATCTCGCTTGGAACGCAATCCTCGTTCCGCTCGTACGGGCTCATCTGAATCATCATTGATGACCGTATCCCACAAATCGAATGTAATCGCTTTGATCTCCATCACATCGTAACTCCAAGTTTTTCAATCGTAATTCTGAAATATCGTAATTGTTCGGTACTCGAACAATGCCCTAGTTGAGGACGCCCTTCTTTCGCCTTCTAGCAACTCGGAAAAGCAAGAAACAGATGATAACCATTGTGGGGCCGGATACCAGGTTGCCTAAAATCAATCCGCTCCCCAGCGAATCAACTTCTTCTCTGACCTGCCGCCGAATATCCCTCAGTTTCGCCCGAACCGGCAACATTGCTATTTGGATCTGAGCAATTTGTTCGGCAACCGGCTGAGGAATTTCTGAAATGGATACAGCGCCTGTGCTTCCTATCAGTTGTTCAATCTGCAATTCGTAGTCAACTATTTTCTGCTGTTGCACTGATTGAGCCCCAGCAATTTCAGTTTCGACTTCGGCTACTATTTCGGCCACCCGTTCAAACCGGCGGTTGCTTCTGCCTCTGCTGCTGATTTTGCTCAACTCAAACCCACCGGTTGAGTGCTCAACCATGTCTAAAATCCATTGTCGATTTCCATTGGTTGGAACTGCAGTTTGGTGATCACCAAAATTTCTAATTTCAACTGAATAGTCATCGAAAATCCAATCCGCATCGGCAACAACAATCAAAGTTGATTCACCATCTACAGCTGAATCCACATTCAATTGAGTGTCGGAATACGCACTCTCAATTCTGCCTTGCCGAATCGCTGCAACAACCCGTGACTCGCCGTCGCTCTCGAACCTGCGCACTAGTCGATCTAGAGATTCGCTGCTGAATTCTTCCTTTTCAAAAAACCCACTCCGTCCACTGGTTTCCAACAACGGACTTGCACCTGTTCCGTCAGTCAACTGCAACGATCCAGATTCAGCAAGGAGGATATCGGATGCCAATGAACTCAAAACATGTTCACTGCCGTCATTCTTTCCTTCAAACCGCACCCAGAAAGGATATCGAACTAGTTCTCCATCCGGTCCCGACATCGTAAAGCCCAAAGAACTGTCTCCAACTACATGGGTATCCTCATACAAAACACCATATCGGGCAAGTAGATCAGATATGTCATTGATTTCATCCGAAATCCCTGAATTGACCGAATTCCCCTGCAAGTTCAGTCGACTGAACGGATCCAGTAATACGATCAATCCGCCCCCATTGAACAAAAACTCATCTATTTCTCGGAGCAGCGATTTCCGAAGAACTTTCGCATTGATCAGTATCAATACATCCAAATTGTCCGGAAGAGTTTCCGAGAAAAATGGAATGATTGCAACGTCGTAGGAGTTCTGCAGTTCTGAAATGATGCTCAGTCCTTGTTGACCTTCCATAATGGCTCGTGGAGCAACAAAGGGAGACAACAATCCTAACTTTGGAAGCCCATCGGTTGCAAATCCAGCCAGTATCACGGCAATGTCATACTCAAGAAAACGATCGCGAGACAGATCAAAATATGGAATGCGATGCGTCTTGCGGCCATCCGAAAAGGCTGCCCCAAAATAGAAACTCGACCCTGACGAAAGTGCCACTTTCTGAATTCCGCTTTGCAGTGCAACCAGCTCTTGCTCCGTATCAGGACTTGGTGTAATTCGATTGCGGCTCAATTTACCACCCGACCTCGACTGCATCAGTTCAAGCAGCGAATCGACTCGATTGAAATAATTTCGAGTGCTGGCTGGAATTTGCTCGTTGTCTGCACTCCAATAGAAATCCACCTCAATCCCATCTGGCAGTGAATTCAATATATCTAGAGTCGTGGAACTCAACGTGTATTCCTTTTCCTCCGTCAAATCCAGGAAACCAATTGAGTACTCCAGCTTCGATGCTAGCAGAAATCCTATCGCTGGAACCAGTATCAGAACTGACAGGAAAGTCCAGCCAAATCGCTGTCCTATCTGCCACTGGGCCACTCCAACTGTCGCGAGTAAAAAAGTTCCAGTAAGTGTGCAGAAATATAGGACCGAAGAGAACTTCACTGTGCCTGACATCATCACACTAATCCAGTACACCGGACTCAATCGTTGAATTACGTCAATTACCTGCAAATCCAGCACGTTGACAGCCAGCGAAGTCGTTACCTCCCAGCCCACAGCAAGTAAAACGAAAATCAAAGCCGCTCCTGTTACAAAGGAACCGGCTTGCTCACGTACCAAAACTGTACTGAAAAGCGCAACGGAGAACAGTGCTGGCAAAATTAAGGCACCACCAAGATAGCTCGATATAACGATTCCTGCATCTGGATTGCCCAAATAGGCAACCGTAACGGGAAACGGAAATGTAAGCGCCAAGCCAACAAGCAGCACTAAACTTCCAGCTATGAATTTTCCCAGTATGACGGTCGTCGGCGCAACCGGAAGGCTCGTTATCAACTCTACTTGTCGATTTTGTTCATCGATCGGCCAGCATCTCATGGCGAGTGCCGGAACAAAGATCAGAGCTACCCAGGGAAGGTAGACAAACAAGGGACTCACGGCAGCCTGGTCATTGCGATAGGTGTCATTCACCAGCCACACGCAAGCCGATAACGCCAGCAGAAATCCCGACAGAAAAATCCACGATAAAGGCAATCGAATATAGCTTGTCACCTCATGTCGAATGACCGCAGTTAACTGTCCAAAATTTGAAACCCTGGAGTATGCTGACTTCATGAAGCAGTGCTTACCAGCTCTTCGTATCGGGAAAACAGTCGGCCGTTCGCATCCAGAAGTTCCTGCGTACTGCAATCGGCCACAATCTGCCCATCGGAAATAATGATGCTTCGATCGCAGATTGCCTCTGCTTCTTCCAAAATGTGTGTGGAAATCAGCACCGTTTTGCTTGAACTTCCCTGACAGATAAAATCCCTGACAGCTTGCTTCTGCAGTGGGTCCAGCCCGTCCGTTGGCTCATCCAGAATAAGGATATCGGGATCGTTTAATAAAGCTTGTGCAAGCCACGCTCTTTGTCGCCAGCCTTTCGATAACTCACCCAACAATGTGTGTAGAACCGAATTCAAATTCAACTGAGTGCATATTTCATTAACCGACTCGATTGCACGACTGCGCTCCAATCGAATGTCGGCACAGAATCTTAGAAAATCTTCAACCGTCAGTTCATTGAATCCGCTGGCTGCTTCAGGTAGATATCCAATCCGAGACTGGGCATCTCGGCCGCCGAGTTGAATATCTTCACCGCAAATCTGTATATCGCCAGAATAATTTCTGTTGCAACCGACAAGACACCGCATTGTTGTCGATTTACCGGCACCGTTTGGACCCAAAAAACCTGTAATTGAACCCGGATGCAGGCTGAAACTGATCTCCTTAAGCGCTTCTAGAGAACCGTAATTGACTTGGAGCTTGCGTACCTGAACGGAAGCTTCGTTTGAAGGACCTTCCATGGATGGATGATTTTTCGCAATCGCAGTGAGGTTTATTGGAGATAGCCGGCAACGATGAAGATCAATATACTGACGCCCGATAGTGTGTATCCAGCCCATAGTAGAACTCGACCAAGCCGACTCTTGCCAGATTTACCCATGATAAAGCTACCGCAGGTAGCGATAATTCCTCCTGCTATAGCGAGCCCGATGAAAACCGACCGCTGAACAACGATCTCAAGAATTTCGGAAAATTCCATGCTGATTTTGGCAGAAAATCAACTGGTCTGCTATTCGGCTTGAGCGGAAAATGCCCTTACGTAGTCATCTTGTGCGCCTGCACCAAAACTCTTCATTGCTTCTTCATGGAGAATTTCGAGTGCCCGTTTCTTGTAATCGTAGACTTCAGGCAAGGTAAGCATGTGAAAATCGCGCGGGCGCGGCAGTTCAATCTCAATGATGTCGCGAACGCGGGTTGGCGTGTTACTCAATACGACTACGCTGTCAGCTAAAAATATGGCTTCATCCAACTCGGAAGTAACAAACAGATGGGTGCGTTGAGATTCCTCATACAATCTCAGAAAAAATTCCTGCATCAATTGCCGTGTCATCGCATCAAGTCCGCGGAATGGTTCATCCATGATCATCAGTTCAGGTTGATTGATGAGTGCACGCGCCAATTCGGCTCTTCGCTGCATGCCGCCTGACAGTTGCAGGGGATACTTGTCCATGAACTCTTTCAGACCGACTTTGTCCAGTATTGCCTCGGCCTCGATGCGCAACTCTGCACCTTTGAGGTCACCTCGAATCTTGGGACCGAAGACAACGTTCTGATAGGTCGTTAGCCATGGAAGCAGAGTAGTCTCCTGAAACACCACCATTCGCTTGTGTCCTGGACCGGTAACAGGTATACCGGCCACCGTAATAGAACCTTTATCCGGCTGGTCGAATCCGGCAATTAGATTCACTAGTGTCGTTTTGCCGCATCCTGAAGGTCCGACGAGAGCAGTCAGTTTGCCGGGTTTAACCAGCAGATTGAAGTCCGTAATGATTGAATGCAAATCCCAATTTTCCCCGTAGGATTTGCTGACATTTTTCAGTTCTACCGCAACAGCTTCCATATCGTGACTACCTAGAAAAGCTTTTGCCATGGCATTGAGACTTCACCAATTTTACGAATCGCACTGCTTGACAGATAACCTGCAATACCAATGCTGATCATGCCAACTACGATCTGTTCGAGAGAACCGCCCATGTAGGAATTCCAAATGAAAAATCCGAGACCGCCGCCGGCCTGCGTGCCGCCTCCGGAAATCATCTCTGCTGCCAGAACCACTTCCCAAGTGATTCCCATTCCGACTGCAGCACCGGTGAATATTGAAGGAAGAGTGCCGGGCAACACAATTTTGAAAAACAGATGTCGTTGAGTCGCTCCCATGGACTGCGCCGCCCTTAGATAATTGATGTCGATGCTTCGCGCTCCGCCAACTACATTGATCACGATTGTAAAGAATGCACCCAGAAAAGTTACAAAAGCGATTGACATTTCGTTTGTGGGCCAAAAGATCAGCGACGCTGGAACCCATGCCAATGGCGGAATCGGCCGCAAAACCTCGAATGGTGCAAAAAATATCGACCGAAAATAGCGATTTACGGCAAGCGCCAGACCAAAGGGTATGCCAATAATCTGTGCAGCGATAAACCCCTCGAAAACTCGCTTAAAGCTCAAATACCAGCTTTCCCAGTATCCAATCTTGAAAATAACCTCATACCATGCTTCCACAACATCGATCGGCGGCGGAACAAGTCCGATCCATGGCAGCTGGTAATTAAACCATTCATCCCATCTAGCACCGATTTCCCACAGAACGCAGAATAGACTGATGGCCGCTATACCGCGCCACAATTTGGTATTCGACTTGACCTTCTGACGAAAGGAAATCGTATAGAGTGCGTCGAGTTTGGAGGTTTGTGCGGATTTCGGCATTTTACATATCCCCCTAAGCGAGTTCCCTCTCTCCGGCTTCAAATGCCTTTTGCGCTTCCTCATGCACCGCTTCACTCGCTTCACTGGCCAATTCTCTAAATCGATCGGATGACAGAACGTGATAATCACGCGGGCGAGGAATATCAACATCCAGAATAATCTTGGTTCGTGCTGGTCGGGTGGTCATTACCACCACACGATCGCCCAGAAATATGGCTTCTTCCAGATCGTGGGTAATGAAGAATATCGTCACTTTGGTTCGGTCATACATTTCCAGCAGTGATTCATGCATGATCGACTTGGTCAGTGCGTCCATAGCCCGATAAGGCTCATCCAACAGCAACACTCTCGGCGAATTGATCAATGCGCGGACGATCTCTGCTCTTCGCGCCATGCCAGACGACACTTCACCAGGAAACTTCATGACAAAATTACCCAATCCAGCTTCGTTCAGCATGTCACCGGCTTTATCTCTTGCTTCAGATGGTCTCATTACTCCCTGTACGATCGGCCCGTAAGCGACATTGTCCAGCAGAGATTTCCACGGAAAGAGTGCTCCATTCTGGAATACGACGACCCGGTCTGCGCCTTGTTTAGCCAACGGCTTCGATTCGTCGCACAGCAATTCTCCATCCAGATGAATCGACCCGAAAGTAATGGAGTGAAACCCCGCAATCGCGTTCAGCAAGGTAGTTTTGCCACAGCCAGAGGGCCCGACAATCATGCAAACCTCACCAGCTGCAATTTGCAGTGAACAATTGTCAACCGCCATAACATTGACACCCGTCGGGTCATAAATCTTGGTTACATCCCTAATGTCGAGCGCGCCTCTTGAAGAAACCATTTCCGCCATCTTTATCGGTTCTCCAGAGCGAGGGCTCGCGTGCGCCACTGCATGAGACGATTGCCTGCCATTCTCACCAATGCTGAAGTCCCCCATCCAACAAAACCCAGAGTCAGCATCCCGATTACCATCGGAACCGTTACATTGTTCATGAATGCATCCACGATCAGATAACCAAGGCCCCAGTCGCCTGATACCATTTCCGCTGCCACCAGCGAAAACCAAGCTACACCGATACTGATCTGGAGTCCCGTGAAGATGAATGGCAAAGCGCCCGGCACGACAACATGAAAGAACACATGACGAGGTTTTGAGCCAAGACACCCGGCGGCACGGAAATACGAATTATCAATTGAATCGACGCCAAGAAGAGTGTTAAGCGTTGTTACGAACAGCGAAGCCAAAGTCGCTAGAAAGATGACTGGGGCCTCAAACCCCTTAAACATCAGAATCGCCAGAGGCACCCACGCCAGAATCGGAATCGGGCGAAAAGTTTCAAGAATTGGAAATGCGTACTCTCGCACCTTCTTTGACCAGCCCATGAACAGACCCAACGGAACTCCGACACCCGTCGCAATGCAAAAAGCGAATAATATGCGCCTGCAGCTGACATAGATATGCTCATAGTATTCAGCAGTAAAAAAAGAAATTCCAAGAAAGGGTTCGATTGAAATTAATTCACGAACCACGCGCCATGGTCCTGGCAACTTTTCAAAGCGCGGCAAATTCCAGACTTCGGAAGCCAATTCCCAAGAAACCAGCCACAGCATGATACCGAACATCATCAGATAGGGAACCGGCGATTTGAGTTTTCTGACTGTTCTAAACCAAAAAAGTCCAAATCCGCTCGGGCGAGTCTGTTCTGAATGTGATTGGGTGTTCAACTGAAATTCACCTGATGTGTAACACTAGTTTACCAAAGGTAATTGCTCATATCCGAGAAGCGATAAGAAACGCCGGAAAATTGAAATTATCCCGGCGTTTCAAGATTTACTCATTCTATACGATTCAGAGTACCACTCGTGCCGGATTAACCTTCCGAGCACTCAATTACGGCAAATGGTGCGGTCAGACCGCGACTCTCGACCACCTGGCGGGCGAAAGAATCATCAACGCCGCCTTCTCGAATTGTGTCGGCAGCTGCCGGTTTCTTCGGAAGACTGAACAGAAATGCGGTTGCGCGATCCAGCAACTGCTGAACTTTCGGCGTAACATACATATTCAGTTCATTTTTGACTTTACCGCCGCCTTGTGATTCCGGAGAACAGCCATGCGCAGCACTCCACAGATGTGCTCGATCGACTTTTTCAGTCTGGTCATCCGCAAGTTCTGCAACCTTGTCATAATTGGCTGGATCGGACATGAACAGCTGAGCGTCCATTTCGGCTTCCATCCATGCTGTAACAGCATCTGGGCGTTGATCGACCAGATCTCCGAGCATGGTCATGAATGCGCCATCAAGAGCATCGAAATCTTCACCGCTAGCCGCACGTCGAGCGATTCCAGACAATGAAATCTTGGACGCTGTAGGTTCCCAGATCGCAGCGGCATCAAGTTTGCCGGCACGGAAGTTGGTCGTGATTACTTCGATATTCTGATTCAGATAGCGTTCCGGCACAATGCCTGCCTTCTGAAAAGCCAGCCGTGCAAAACGGTCGGTGCATGCACCGTGGGGGGCAGAAGTGATCTTGCCATCCATCCATTTGACTGCTTCTGCTCCGTTCGCAAATTCAGGTGCATCGTTTCGCACTAGAAAAATGTTGCACTGCTGCTTGGAAACACCTAGAGATGCCATGATGCGAATATCCGTTCCGCCACGCTGTTTTAGAATGCGAAACGTCGATGCAATCGCTGGCATGTCGCCCATGTAGCCAATGTGCTGCTTTTCACCGGTCATGGCATTCACAATTACTGATCCCTGCAGACCAATTTGAAATTCAACGGTAGAACCTTCTGGAAGGTATTTCTTCCAAAGCTCAAGCCCGTTGTTCACAACGCCTGACCAAGACTCAGTGTAGTACGGCTGATATCCGACTACCAGTTCAATCGCTTCTCCTTCGCTGCCGAAATCAACATCTGCTTGCGTTGCCTGAGCACCGACAAGTAGAGCTGTTGCGGTACAAAGTACCAAGCTGGTTTTCTTCAAATATTGCATATTAATCTCCTCCCACTATTTTGAGAAATTTTGAAGTCCGTTGTCCACACTGCGTACATGCAACCGCCAATTACAAAATTTGTAATTGCACCGGCTGCCTTTATCACAATGGAATTTATTCAATGAATCAATAAATTTCACGTACACGCAAGCGTTACGCAAATTTGTCAAATCGTATTTTTCTAGCTGAAAATTTCCTTTCAGCCAGCAACATTCTTAGAGAAGCATCTACCGCTGGCGGCGGCCCGGCAAGGTACGCGACGGAATATTCCGATAAATCGCCAAGTGCTTCATTTGCTGCCTCATGCAAATATCCACTGGAAAATTCCAGCTTTGGATATTCGCTCGCCAGAGACTGGTGTCCATCCAAATCCAACAATGCCACAATGACGTGCAAATTGTTGTGCCTCTCACAATACTCGTTCAACAATCCCAGAAAAAACGCATCCTGCGGTCGATTTATTCCAAATACCAACTGAACCGGATGATCATCCAGATGTCCGCTGGATGAAGCATGTTCCAGAATCGACATAATTCCTGCGATTCCAGTTCCGCCAACTAGAACGATGAATCCCCCTACGGATTCTTTAGTAAAGATTGCCCTTCCGAGTGCTCCGAATCCCTTTAATTCGGTTCCATTCCGGTTCTGGCTAAACAGCCATTCTGTGAATCCACCGCCCTTGATTCGCTTAACTACGAATTTCAGAACATTGGTCGGCTGTTTGCTGAAATTTGTCATGGAATAGGCTCGATAGCCGGACAAACCATCAAAGTTCAGGGTGACGAACTGCCCTGCCAGATATTGCAAAGGCTGCTCCATCATATAATCAAATACCGCAACGTCCTCAGTCAACAGCTCAAATCCAGAAATCACGCCTTGCAGAATTTGTGGCACCGGCAATGTGGCAGGCGGCCTCACTGCGGGTCGAATCTTTATATGTGCCTCCTGGTTGACGACGCTCTGACACATCAGGAATTCGTCGCGTTCTTTTTTAACGTAACGATTGCCTGGCGCGTCCTCCCAGCGCGAATACACTTCTCCTGAAATCAACTTGGCCTTGCAAGTGCCGCAGGTGCCACTGGCGCACTCATACGGGAGACTGATTCCGTGCCTCAGACCGCAATACAGGAGGCGTTCGCCTGCCAGTGCGTCTATCTCAAAAGTGCTGTCTCTTTCATGCAGAACGACTTTCATCTTCGTTAGTGCCTGATCATTACTCGCTAAAAATCGTCATCATCATCAAATTCATACTCCAGCTCTTCTTCTATGTAGGCATACAGAGTGTCATCTTCCACTCTAGTCTCATACTGTAGAAGAGGCTTTTCTGCCGGGTCTATGAATTGCCCGGTTCTCATGTCCCATTGCCAAAGATGTTTGGAACAAGTCAACAAATCGCCCTCGCAAATTCCGGAAAACTCCAAGGGCTCTTCCATATGCGGACACACCGGAGGAAAAGCGCGAAAGATGTCTCCCAGATTGGCAATCAGAATGGGAACTCCATCAATCTCAAACTCTTTCAGTGAGCCCGCTGCCAGATCATTCACACCACAAACACTTTTCCAGCTCACGAAATTCGCATCCCCGATCAACCAAACTCCTTACAGCGGAAAGTGACAGCCTTTCTGCAAATTACGGGTGTCCAATTTAAGCTCCCGTCGAACAAACTTCACCGAATCTTCGTTCAGTCGAAATGTGTCCTTGTATGAACCCGCTGCATAGAGTTCAGTACTGCCCGAATTAACATGCGACAGACTGCCGTCCCAATGCGTTTGATAGATCGTTACCGAAGTTGATGCCTCTGCAGTGCCTGATTCTTCATCCACCACCACATCATAAACGACAGCATGGCGCCGAAGTTGCGAGCGGTCGCTATTGTGTCTCGGAAGCATCGTAACTAGAGATTCCATTTCGGCTTTGTTGCCACTCAAGTAAATGACATCTCGGCGTACTTCCGGGACGGAAGCGGTAATCAGGTATTCGAAATCTTCATCACATAGTCCCAGCCAGTCTTTCCATTTCTGTTCATTCTTGAAAAGACAGGCACGGTAAACAGTTTCCTGAACCTGTTGTCGTATTGAATTTGCATCCATATTAATCTTCTTCTTCCCTTTGGGTGTATTTCCTCATGAGTCTTCCTGCAACCGGAAGTTACGATACGGCTTGCAGTCGATCCGGTTCTGATTCCTTCGTTTCGGTGTAGGGAAGCGAGGGATCACTCGGGTTTCGATTTAAATACCTGCCCCATTCATCATAGTAATGACGCATGCCGTTTTCATCATGAATTGTGTTATTTTCGTGTCGTCCGTGCAAGATTCGACGACTGTCGGCGCCATGCTGCATGGCAATGGACTGTCCGCTGACGGCCAACAGATCTTCATGCAGGTTGCGGCCAAAGGGTCCCCAGATTGAATTGTGATGACGCACGCGTTCATAACGTTCTTCAGGTGTATCGCTCTTCAATCCCAACCCACGAAACTCGATCATCAACTTGTTCGGAGCGAGCGGAGTCATTAGATCGCTTCGAAGTGCAGAACCTCTCAAGTTAAAGTTCACTCCAGGAAACATGTCGATCATGTACCAGTGATTCGGCGGCAGATGCGGAAAAGATAGAGAACCTCGGTCCTCGAATCCTTCATACTTTTCGTATTTCACCTCGAACGTGCCAACCGTAACGTGCCCGTTCGGATAACCGGTGTTCGGCCGCGCAAAATAGGCGTCGTTGAACCCAGTTATTCGATTGTGATAGTGCAGATAATCGTGATAGAACTCGGAGTTTGTGTCATGCCATAACTTGTAGTTTGTATTCACGATTGCCTTGTGATAGTGAAAAATCTCCAATGGCTCTTCATCAAGTGATGCCTGAAGACAATCAAACGCGTGACCGCCCCACTCTGCAACAGTCTTATCCATGTTGTCATCGAGGCACACCCACACAAATCCACCAAAATGCACTTCGCACTTCAACTCACGCAAGGATGCGCATTCTTTTGAAAATCGGTCTTGATAGCCTTCCTTTTCACGAGAAATGTAGACACAGCGACCTTTCATATCAAACTGCCAGGCATGAAACATGCAGGTCATTTTCTTGGGTGTTCCTGACGGCGTGCCGCGCTTGTAGCTGCCTGACGGTCGAAGTTCGATCGTATTGCTGCGATGCGGACATACATTCAGAAATGCTCGGACTTTATTATCAGCCGCCCGAGTAAGAATGATGGGTTCCCTGGCGATAGTCAGAGTCCGGAAGTCGTAAGGTTCCGGAAGTTCCGATTCATGACAAACCGGTATCCAGACCTTCTTCCAAATTTTTTCCATTTCCTCCTCGAAAATATCCGGATCGGAATAGATGCGACTGTCTACCCATTCACCGTCTTCTAATGGAGGGTTTGCTTGCCATTGTTCACGATTTCGAGTTTCTAGCATATTACTTCTCCCACTTCTTTTGCTTACGATTAAGCATTAAGTTCTTTTTGATTTCCAATTCATCATGTTTTCAAACTTTTCACGTTCTTCATCCTTCATATACACGGTATGCTCCGGGCCGGGATACGTATGATCTCGCACTTCGTCTCGATAACGCGTAAACACGTCTTCTATGATAGGGATGAGGTCAGTGTAAATTTTTGAGTGTCTGGGCGTGTGTTCCTCATATAGATGGAATAAGTCCGACGTGATGATATGCACGCCGTCGGCTTTGTTGCCAGCTCCCAAACTGATAACAGGCACCGGTAGAGTATCGGTGAGGTATTCACAAACTTCTTCGCTGGTTACCTCACAGAGTATTGAAAAGCAACCCGCGTTGACAAACGACCAAGCATCATCAATCAGCTCTTTGGCACGGTCTGCGGTTTTACCCTGAGCGATGAATCCGCCTAGCTGTGGCATTCGCATCGGGGTAATGCCGATATGCCCTTGTACAGGAATGCCAGCCTTGACGATTGCTTCGATGTTCCTGGCGTGATGCTGGTTGCCTTCGCATTTCATCACTTCTGCATTTGCTTCGTGTACGAATCTACCGGCATTTTCAACTGCTTGTTCCGGCGAGACATGAAAACTCCAGTATGGCATGTCAACCATTCTCAACCCAAACTGGCTGCCGCGATCAATGGCTTTTGCCATCATCATGACTTCATCAAATGTCACTGTAACCGTACTGGAATGCCCGAACAGAATCATACCGCCTGTATCCGAGACGCAGAGAATGTCGATATCAAGACGATCCGCAATCACCGCGCTTCGAAAATCATAGATCGCCATCTGAACAATCTGTTCATTGTTCGCCATCTTTCTTTTCAGGCTGTTGATCGTAACTTTTCGCCTCTTGGGTGCATCTGCGTTCATCGCCATCCTCCAATGAATTTATGCAATTCACAAAATTTTTTTCCACACCCAACGGGGTGGTCATTACATTATGGACATTCACCAAACATAGTCAAAAAGTTTGTATTTATAGCGTTATAGCCTACGTCTCATATTTGACGATCGTTCGCCAATCAACAAGTGCCACCCATTTAGCTTGTAGCCTCAGTGTTCAGTGTCGCAAGACCTTGCTCGTAATACGTTGATAAATCAAGCATTGGTTTAGCTGTTCTGCATCGACGTCTGTATCTTTGCTTCTCGCCTGAAAGCCGAAATAATGAAATTTTTTACAATGCTTAAATCATCCTTTTTTATTTCTCATTCTTTTAAATGTCTGAAATGTGCAGCAAATGGAAACATTTTTCCCAATTCCGTCCTCTATTCCTTTTCAATTTACCCGTCGAATCGTATTCGTAATGTTCTGTCTTCAGACAATTGCGGGTTACAATGAATAGCATCGCAATTCTAAAGAGCATACCATTAGAATGGATACATGGATTCTACCGAAAAACCCAGTAAAACAGCAGAATTAGTCGCTGCTGTTCGAGCCTACCACTTAAAATGCGCGCGCCCGCCAATTTTTGTTGATCAGTTCGCGATCGATTTGTGCGGACAGCCCTGGCACACCGTTGTCTCAAACAGATTATTGGCTTGGTTCATGGTTGATATTCTGCTTCGCGCGCTCAAACCCCTGATTATGGCACCCATCGTGCGCGCGAAGTTCTGTGAAGACCGTGTTGAGCAGTCAACTGCCGAAGGAATTCAGCAGTATGTCATCATAGGCGCCGGTTACGATTCTTTCGCCATGAGACGCACAGACCTAGCGAATAAGCTTACCGTCTTTGAGCTGGACCAGACTGCTACTCAGCAAGAAAAAAGATTGAGAATGAAGGAATCTGGAATTCCTGAGCCCGAAAATGTTCGATTTATTTCTGCAGACCTGAATAAGGAAGACATATTTGAAGTTCTTGTTCAAAGCGGATTTGACACGTCGAAACCGGCAATTTGCTCGTGGTTTGGCGTCACCTATTACTTGCCGCTGAATACAGTGAAAAAGACATTGCGCAAGGTGGCGGAAAAGGCCGCGCCTGGATCAGAATTACTATTTGATTATCTAACCGAATTGTCCTGCACGCCTGAAAAATGGCGAAAAAATCAAACCAAACTGGCTCATTCTGTCGCTGCTAAAGGAGAACCCTTGATTACTGGTTTAGATCCCGACCAGATAGAACCATTCGTTCGTGAGTGCGGATTTATCGAAGTTGAAAATCCACAGATCAGTGAAATCGAGAGGCGATATTTCTCAGACCGGGCTGACAATCCGATTTTTCCACCTATGTTCAGACTATGCAGGGCGTGCGTCTAGTGCAAAATTTCACTGTCCAGAAATTCTATTCGACACGCCTGTTGCAAATTTGAGGTCAACATGTTTTTAAGGCAGCTTCAATACTTACTGGCACTGGAACGCGAAGGTCACTTTAGTCGTGCAGCAGAGTTGTGCCACGTAGCACAGCCGAGCCTATCAAGTGCAATAAAAAGTCTGGAAGAAGAACTTGATGTGCCAATCATCGTGCGCAACCATAAATTCGTCGGCTTTACGGACGAAGGCAAGGAAGTTCTCAAGTGGGCGAGAAAACTGCTGGCAAACCGCACTGCAATGCTGGACGAACTGGCGATTCTAAAAGAATCCCGTCTCGGAACAATACGAATTGGTGCCATGCCGATGAGTTCCCCAGTACTGCCCGTTATTGTTTCACTGTTCTCGAAGAAACACCCGGGAATTCGCTCCGATATACAAATCATCGGACGCGATGTAATGGAAACCGGCCTGATGAACTTTGAATTCGACATTGGCATCACTTACATAGAACAGCCAATTCCGGATTTTCTCAACTACATGCCCTTGTACAAGGAAAAATTTAGTCTACTCGTACCGGACAATGATTGGTTTGTGAATCAGACCTCCGTTGAGTGGAACGAAGCGGCTACTGTGCCACTTTGCCTTTTGACTGAGCCCATGAGGGAACGGCAGATTGTTGAGGAAACATTCAGACTTAACGGCATTGAAGCCAACGTGATTCTGGAATCCAATTCGATTTTCCAGCTTGCTTTTCATGTCATGAAATCCAACATGGCGACAATAATTCCAAATTACTTCATTAAGGCGAATAAAGCGTTCGCCGGAACACGCGTGCTTGAATTGGTCGACCCGGAAATCTATCTTGACATCGGAATGTTCTGGTCTCGTAACGATCCCATTCGTCCAATGACAAAAGCGATGATCGCAGTCGTGCAGGACTTTCTGAGTAAGAGCAATCTGGAAGATGTGATGTTGAGCAAAACACCATCGATTCTATAGGCAGTTGCGGCAGATTTCAAAATTTGCTCCTGTGACTTGATTGGCGCAAACCTGTTGAATGCTCGCGGAGACTTATTTCATGGTTCCGAGTTGACCGCCTGCCGAGCAAAAAGAGCGTAAAAGAAAAACTCCGCTGCTCTTTGTTTGAAGTAGTGCTTACCCACTCATCACGAGACTGCCGCGTGCGCGCAAATTGGAAGACTTGTACGACAAACTTATCGCATAAATCCGAGTTTTGTTTTCGATTGCTTCTTCCTATTCGGCCAACCTATTGATGCAGTTTTCTTCTTAAATGTTGAACTCTCGCGCATTGTGTCGGCACCACTCCCAAAAATCAGTGCCATAGCTCTGTAGAATGTACAGGTCAAAATACTCCTTCCGACAGTGAATTGTCGCGCCGAGATGCCCAATTAGCGTCGAAACTACATCGCAATCATTCATCGAATCAATGTCTACCGGACTTCCTTTCTTCAGTAGATGCCGACTTGATTTCCCCGATACACGAACGATCGTTCGAGCTGAAGATAGATCGGTCACGGTTGCATTGGTAGGCTGCAATAGTTCCCGAAGAGTATCAAGCGTATCTTCAGGCGATCTTTCTATAGACTCCAACAACCACATTCCCGGACCATTACTCATTATCACGACATCATCTCCGCTACATGATTTTCCACTTTCAGGCGGTTGCTCTATGCCGAATTCGCTCAAAATTTGGCGACAGTCAGCCACGGGCAAACCGTGAATCTGAAAAAGCGAACTGACTTCTCTCTCTTGAAGAAAGACGCTGGGGATGGATATTGTGTCAGCCACGAGTTCTCGTCCCCGAAGGATCATAGAAAATATGGTGTACTACTTCTACAGGCACCGAACGGCCGTTAAGAGGTGAAGCTGCATACATCCGTTTGCCTTGAATTTGTAATCCGTCAGCAATTAATGCCAGGCCAATTTCCTTCTCAATATGTGGGCTGTAGCACGCAGAGGTAACATATCCTTGTGTATCGGTAACACCCTGAGCGTTGCTGTACTCGACAATCTGTGCTCCGCGTGGTATGGGGCGTCCATTGACTGATTCTATGCCAACCAGTTGCTGGCGTCCGCTCGAAACAAGTGCTTCCCGCTCGGCAAGGCGTTTACCAATGAAATCTTCGTCTTTTTTCATCATGCGTTCAAATCCCAGATCCGCTGCTGTCGTGCGTCCGTTCAGTTCAGCGGATACGATATGACCTTTTTCGATTCGAAGAACCGTCATCGCTTCCAGCCCGTACGGTGCGATATCCCATTGCCGGCCCGCAGATAAAACAGATTGCCACACATGCTGCGCAAATTTTGATGGAATGTGAATTTCGTAGCCCAACTCACCAGAGAAACTGACTCGGAATATCCGTACTCGAACGCCATCAATTTCACTTTGCAAGTATCCCATGTAGGGAAGATTTGAATCGCTGGCTGCTTCCTCGCCTATCAATTCTCCCAACACCGCTCGGCTGTTCGGCCCCGCCAGTGCCATTCCAGCCCACTGATCAGTGACTGAAGTCAAGTGCACGTGCAGTTCAGGCCAGACGGTCTGTGCATAGATTTCCAAATGCTCCATCACAGGTCCAGCGTTGCCTGTTGTTGTAGTCATGTAAAATTCGCAATCTGAAATCCGTGTGGAAGTGCCATCATCAAATACAAATCCATCTTCGCGTAACATCAAACCGTATCGACATCGCCCAATAGGCAGTGACTTCCACCGGTTGATGTAGACTCGCTCCAGAAATTCCGCTGCATCGCGACCTTGCACATCAATTTTTCCAAGCGTCGAGACATCTACCACCCCGACCGCTTGGCGAACTTGCATCGTCTCGCGAATGATTGAATCCCGAACTTGCTCACTGGCTCGAGCATAGTAAAAGGGACGTTTCCATGCCCCCGAATTCTGCATATCAGCGCGGTGTCTCTTGTGCCAGTCGTGCAGGGGAGTTCTCCGCACCGGACTGAGATGCTTTCCTTGCTCAATTCCCGCAATCGCACCCAGACTAATCGGCGTATAGGGAGGGCGAAACGTTGTATGTCCGACATCCGGAACCGCCACGTTTCTCAGTCTTGCAAGATTTGCAAGACCATTAATATTGCTTGTACGGCCTTGATCGGTACCCATTCCCAACGTGGTATATCGCTTGAGATGTTCAACCGATATATAGCCTTCCGAATGCGCCAGCTCAATATCCTCAACCGTGACATCGTTCTGTATATCGACGAAACGTTTTGACAACCCGCGACCCTTTGCGGGCACCTGCCAAAGCGGCTGCATCGGTGTCACCTCTTCCTCGACTACGTTCGGAACTTCAAGTGTCTCACTAGAAAAATTACCTGCTTCCTTGGCAGCAGCAATTCCAGAATTAATTCCCTGCTCCAGGCATTCCTTAAGAGAAAAAGCTCCATTGGCGCTTCCGGCAACGTAAATTGAATCGCGCTTTGCTGCGGGAACGAATGCTGCGATTTGGTCATTGAATTCCAGCTTTCCCTGTGCATGCGAATACAAATGAACGGTTGGCGTCCAGCCTCCAGAGATACACAATAAATCACAGGAAACTTTTTCAGTCGCTCCCATGATGGATTCTTGCTCGACGATTCGGCCGATTTCCACCGATTTTACGCTACGACGCCCTCTGGCATGGGTGACTACAAATCCTTGTTTCAATGGAGTGTCGCCGAGTTGCGACAGAGCTCGCTCTCCTGGCTTTGTCAGTCTACTATCAATTACAACCTCTACCGCCACCCCGACACTCTTGAGTGCTGGTACCGTGGCATATCCACTATCGTTGTTCGTGAAAATGACCGCTTTTTTTCCGCAACGAACCGCAAACCTTTTTGCATAACCGCGTACAGCTGAGGCAAGCATTACTCCAGGTTTGTCATTTCCACTGAACGGTATCGATCTTTCAATCGAACCACATGCCAAGACTACCTGCTTTGCTCGAATCCACCTGATTTTCTGACGGTCCTGCCACTTTTCCGGTTCGCGTTTGTGATCTGCAACGCGCTCAGCTGCACAAACCATATTCTGGTCATAAAATCCGAATGCCGTGGTTCGGAGCAATAACTGTACATTTGGCATCATCGCCAAATTTTCAGTGACTTCGTAATTCCACTCTTCAGCAGGTTTCCTGTCAATCAATTCTTCATCAAAGTACAATCTGCCGCCGAACTGCGAAGTCTCCTCTACCACTATCACTTTCGCTCCGGCACGTGCGGCACTCATCGCTGCAGATAAACCCGTTGGACCGGCGCCAACTACTAGGACATCACAAAACTCGAACAATTTCGAGTAAGTATCCGGGTCTCGCTTCGTGGCTGCTTTTCCCAATCCTGCCGCTTTGCGAATAAAGCGTTCATAGAACATCCACTTGGTCGCTGGCCACATGAATGTCTTGTAGTAGAACCCTGCTGGAAGGAACGGTGAAAACAGATTCGAGATAGACCCCACATCCAGGTTCAGCGTCGGCCAGCGGTTTTGGGAGGAAACTTCCAGACCGTCGTAGACTTCAACTTCAGTGGCGCGAATGTTCGGCTCCGACCGAGCGCCTTCACGCATTTGAACCATCGCACTGGGTTCTTCAACACCCATTCCGAAAATTCCTCGAGGTCGGTGATACTTGAAACTACGTCCCACAAGCCTGACACCATTTGCCAGCAGTGCAGAAGCTAAGGTATCTCCTTCGTACGCGTAGTATGCCCGACCGTCGAAAGTGAAACTGATAGGATGGCTGCGGTTGATCAATCCACCAACCGAATGACGAAAGGAGTTCACCATCTAACTCTCCAAATTGTCCTGTTCGTCAGAAACCGGTGGCGCACTATCAATCACCTCATGTGTCCAGGTGTTTCTGCGTACCTTGAACCACTTTCGACAACCCGCTGTATGATGCCACCACTCGACATGCTCACCTCTGGGGTTGTCCCGGGTATAAACAAAATCATACCAATTCTCTTTGGAATCTGAAAGCGCAGGTCGTTCAACCGTTGCATCCCCACGGTAGGTAAACTCGGTCTGCGCTCGATCTCCACACCAGGGACATGTAATCAATAACACGTGCGTACCTCAGAAATATTAGTGAGTATAGGGAAAGGCACCACTGCCTTTTTCATCGAGCAGACTTCCAGTCGAAAACCGTTCCACACTGAATGCTTCGTTCAAAGCGTGAGGCTTATCATTCGCAATTGTGTGAGCAAAGCACCAGCCTGACCCAGGCGTAGCCTTGAAACCGCCATAGCACCAGCCGCCGTTGAAGTAGAGGCCGTCTACTGGTAGTTTGCCGATGATCGGGCTACCATCCATTGACATGTCCATCACTCCGCCCCAGGTTCTCATCAAACGAACACGGCTCAGACATGGAAACAGCGTTAATACCGACTGAATTACGTACTCCACTCTCGGAAGATTGCCACGTTGCGCGTATGAGTTGTAGAGATCAAGATCTCCACCAAAAAGAACTTCACCTTTATCTGTCTGACTGATGTAGACATGCGAGGCGCCAGAAGTGACGACCGTATGCAGAATCGGTTTCAACGGTTCCGTAACCATCGCCTGCAAAACATGTGATTCAATCGGAAGTCGCAAACCGGCCATTGCAGCAAGACGGCCACTGTTTCCTGCAACTGCCAGTCCTACTTTTCGCGTCTGAATCAATCCTCTCGAGGTTTCAACTGCCTTGACCTGATTTCCTTCGACCTGAAAACCAGTGACTTCACAGTTCTGGATGATGTCTACACCAAGCGAATCTGCGCCACGTGCAAATCCCCAGGCAACCGCGTCATGACGTGCAGTACCTCCGCGTTTCTGCAACAACCCTCCGAATATCGGATAGCGCGTGTCGTGTGAGCAATCCAGATACGGTACGGCTCGTCGAACCTGATCCGGCATGAGCAGTTCAGCATCAATTCCGTTGAATCTCATGGCATTGCCCCGTTGGGAAAATGCATCCATTTCAGCGTCGCTGTGTGCCAAATTCAGAACACCTCTTTGGCTGAACATCACGTTATAGTTCAACTCCTGAGACAGTCCCTCCCACAATTTAAGAGAGTGCTCATAAAATTTTGCGTTACCGTCCAACATATAATTTGAGCGTACGATGGTCGTATTGCGACCAGTATTGCCTCCGCCGAGCCAGCCTTTCTCGACAACCGCAATATTCTTGACTCCGTGCAGCTTTGCCAAATAGTAAGCTGTCGCCAATCCGTGTCCACCCGCGCCAACGATTACCACATCATAGGATTTCTTTGGTTCCGGGTCTCGCCACACCCGAGGCCACTTGCGATGGCGGGTTGCTGTATTTCGGATCAGCGATAAGCCGGAATACTGAGCGGAGAGGAATTTCTTCACAATTTCATAACCTGAATTCTTTCTGCAGTTTTTCGATCACAATGATATTGGGAGGCAACATGTCAAATTCGCTCAATCTAGAAAATTCCACCCATTTAAGCACTTGCTGTTCACATGGCTCCGGTTCACCCTTAAATTCATCAACCATCCTGAATTTGAGCAGCAAACTTCGGTCCGGATAATCATAGTCAAAACTCATAAATGAAACGGAACGGTTTACAGAAATTCCTATTTCTTCCAAAAGTTCTCTGTCCAACGCTTCGGCATCCGATTCAAATGGCTTGATTTTACCACCTGGAAACTCCCACATGCCTTTATACAATTCGGGGCCTGTTCTCTGACCGATTAATATCCTGCGATCGACATCGAATATGAGGCCGACAACAACAGCAATTCGTTCAGCTACGATATTCTGCATTGATGCGTACGTATTCAGCACTCAGATCACAGGTCCAGACTGTTGCAGCACCTGCTTCATCAAAGCCCAGATCCACGTTGATGGAAAATTCCGCTCTCTGCATGACTTCAGCGGCACTCCGTCCACAGTAATTGGAACTCAGTGCGCCTTTGTTCATGACTTCTATATCGTTGATTTGAATGCTGACTTTAGACATATCCAGATTTTCTACCCGTGAACGCCCAATCGCCCCGTAAATCCGTCCCCAATTGGGGTCCGATGCATTAAGCGCCGTCTTGACCAGCGGAGAGTTGGCAACCGTGCTGGCAACCTCAGCGCAGTCTGAATCCAGCTTTCCACCTGAAACGTGAATGGTCACAAATTTTGTTGCACCCTCTCCATCCCTGACAATCGCCTGCGCAAGATGAACCATGACTTCCTGCAGTGCTGCTGTGAATGATTCCCGAATCGAAGCAGATGTATTGCGATCGATAGCCACACCTGAAGCTCCTGTTGCGATCAATATGCACGAATCGTTGGTCGACGTATCTCCATCTACGGAAATTCGATTGAATGATATTTCGGTCGTCTCATTCAAGATATGTTGCAAGTCTTCATGACTCATCTCGGCATCCGTTGCGACGAATGCAAGCATGGTTGCCATGTCGGGATTTATCATGCCCGAACCTTTCGCGATTCCAGTGACTGTAATACGATCACCGCTGCCAAGGTCAACGATTTTTGAAATCGCTTTCGGTTTCGTATCCGTCGTCATGATTGCCCTGGCTGCCGCAAGCCAGTTGTCGTCTAAGCGATACTGCATGCAATTCGCAATATGCCGCTCAAACTTATCGAGAGGCAAACGCTCACCAATAACACCAGTAGAAAAAGGAAGCACTGCGTCAACGGAAATATTCAGTTCACTGGCAACCAGTTCACATACTGCCAGACAGTCCTGAATGCCATCTGTACCGACACCCGCATTTGCGACTCCGCTGTTTATAACCAAAGCACGTTTGCTGCCTGAATGGCTTGAACCATTTGCAAGATGTTTGGCGGCTACTTCGACGGGTGCAGCTCTGGCTCTGTTCCGGGTAAAAACGCCCGCTAAGGTTGCATTGGACGAAATTTCAAGCACTGTCAGGTCCTCACCCCGCGATTTACGGATACCCGCGTCTACGGCGCCAATTCGTACGCCTGAAATTGGGAGAATCCCCCGTGGAGTATCGAGGCCGACAGCCATCAGTCAGGCCGCCTTTCCATGACAGACTTTATATTTCTTGCCCGACCCGCAGGGGCATGGTTCATTACGCCCCACTTTTCGGCCTTCGCGGACGAATGGTTTGGGTGCAACTGCTGGAGAAGGAGTTGTACCAGAAGGAGGCAGCGCATTTTCGTCAAACGAACTTGATGACGGATGAATGAACTGCATTCTAGAGGCAGGACGTGAGTCCTGCTGTGCAATTTTCTCGACATTCTCAGAAGGCTTAATCTGTACTCGCGATAGTAGCCGTACGACTTCATGCCGTACGTTCTGCAACATCGCCGAAAACATCTCGAAAGCTTCGCGCTTGTATTCCTGCTTCGGATTTTTTTGCGCGTATCCTCTCAGATGAATGCCTTGACGAAGAAAATCCAAATTTGCCAAATGATCTTTCCAAGCTGTGTCGAGAACCATCAACATGACCGCTTTTTCAACAGCGCGCATTTCATCCTCGCCATTCAACTCGACTCTTTCTTTGTAACGGGCACTAGTTGCTTCTTCGATTCGGGTCAGCAGGGTGTCCTGAGTCAGATTCGGCTCCGTTTCCTGCCACTGCGCTATGGGGAGTTTCACGTCGAATGTATGATCCAGTTCACGAGTTAACTGATCAATATCCCAAAATTCATCGGATGCCTCTGTAGGAATGCAGGAATCAACAATGTTCGCAACATATTCGGACCGGATCGAAGTCACTGTCTCCCCTACATCCTCTGCATCCATCAGTGTGTTGCGTTGGTCGTAGACAACCTTCCTCTGTTCATTGGCGACGTCATCGAATTCGAGAAGTTGCTTTCGAATGTCAAAATTGCGCCCTTCCACCTTTCGCTGGGCGTTTTCGATCGCTTTGCTTACCCAAGAATGCTCAATCGCTTCGTCTTCCTCTAGACCCAGTTTTTCCATTAGACCAGAAACTTTGTCTGATGCGAAAATTCGAAGCAGGTTATCCTCCAAAGACAGATAGAAGCGACTTGAGCCTGGATCGCCTTGACGTCCCGACCGGCCTCTCAATTGATTGTCCACTCTTCGAGATTCATGTCTTTCCGTACTCAACACGTGCAAGCCGCCAGAACCTACCACTGCATCATGGCGCAGTTGCCACTGTTGCATAATCACCGCAACTTGCGCTGAGTCCGCACCGCCGGCGTCCGCCAACTCCATTTCAAAATTCCCGCCCAGCACAATGTCGGTTCCACGACCGGCCATATTAGTGGCGATCGTTACGGCGCGGGGCTGCCCTGCCTGAGCAATTATGCGTGCTTCCCTTTCGTGCTGTTTGGCGTTCAGAATCTCATGTGATATGCCTCTCTTTTTCAACAGACCTGACAAGTATTCCGATGTATCAATGGATGCCGTGCCGACAAGTACCGGTTGCCCGTGATTGCAGCAATCCTCAATGCCATTCACGATGGCCTTGAATTTTTCATTTGCAGTTCGATAAACCAGATCAGCCATGTCGTCTCGAACCATCTCCATATGCGTCGGAACCACCACCACCTCCAGTCCGTAGATCTGCTGGAATTCCTCTGCTTCTGTATCCGCGGTACCTGTCATTCCCGCCAACCGATCATAGAGGCGAAAATAGTTCTGAAATGTGATGGACGCAAGTGTCTGATTCTCCCGCTGTACCTTGACGCCTTCTTTCGCTTCGACCGCTTGGTGCAGGCCATCCGACCATCGACGTCCAGGCTGCATGCGCCCGGTAAACTCGTCAACGATCACAATCTGTCCCTCATGCACGATGTAGTCGACATCCCGCTGAAACAAGGTATTGGCACGAAGCGCCGCTAGTAGATGATGAACTAACCCGACATTGGAAAAATCATAGAGCGTACTGCCTTCCGGCAGTAGCCCGGAAACGGACAGATAGTGTTCTGCGTTATCATGCCCCTCATCAGTCAGATAAACCTGGCGGGTTTTCTCATCGACACTGAAATCACCAGGTCCTTCTTCTTCCAGTTGCCGCTTCAAGTTGGGCACGATTTTGTTCATCTGCGCATACAATACCGTGCTGTCTTCAGCTGCACCCGAAATTATGAGTGGAGTTCGCGCTTCGTCGATCAATATGGAATCGACTTCGTCAACAATGGCATAGGTGAGTTTACCCTGCACACGAAGATTGCCGAGGAACGCCATGTTGTCACGCAAATAGTCAAATCCCAATTCATTGTTCGTTGCGTACACAACATCGCAAGCATAAGCGTCACGCTTTTCTTCACTCGTCATGTTTGGAACAACAACGCCCACCGAAATTCCGAGAAAATCGTAGATCGCTCCCATCCACTGTGCATCGCGTCGAGCGAGATAGTCGTTGACCGTGACGATGTGAACTGAGTGACCTGCCAAAGCGTTCAGAAATACCGGCAAGGTCGCAACCAAAGTCTTGCCTTCACCAGTTCGCATCTCCGCAATCTTGCCGCGATGCAGAACCATTCCACCGACCAGCTGTACGTCAAAATGTCGCATATCAAGCGTACGTCTCGACACCTCTCGTACTACAGCAAACGCTTCCGGCAAAATTTCTTCTACAGATACACCACCCTCAATTCTGCTTCTCAATTCAGGAGTCTTGGCTGCGAGTTCTTCGTCCTGCAGCGACTGCATGTGGGCTTCAAGGTCGTTTATGACCTTGACCGTCTTCATCAACTCCTTGATGAGCCTTTCGTTACGGCTGCCAAATACCTTAGAGAGCGTTTTCGAGATCATTTGTGTTTGAAAGTTTCAACATGCATGTCAATTGGCAATGCGCGGTTGCACCAGTTCCTTCATTCCTGGTACATAGAGACTTGTAATGTTAAAACAATAGGCAAATTCAATATTGATGAGATGGACTTCTCCCACTTTACATCGGCAAAGAATTCGACGATGCTAAGAGTAGTTAACAGCCGTAACCCAAATGGGAACAAGCACCAAAATGAAAAGAATGAATAATACAACGACAGGCTTGGATATTGCAAAGAATGTATTTCACTATGCGGAATTGTATTGAAAAGTGCGCTGCTTCGACAAAACACAGAATGTCTTCATTTCCGTGTAATTCCTAAACGGATGGCGATGCCGGTGCCGGGGAATTCTAGGTTAGTTCGGACATGTCAAGCGCTCAAGTCGACTGGCAAACTGCGCACCGTACAATTGTACTTTCATTCGAATTTGAACGCGGGCGACTAATACGAAAATTCAGCGATTCCTCCAATTGATCAAGGTTCAAATCCTCCTCCCCAAGAATTCTTCTGTTCAATGAGAAATCTACAAACAGGTTAAAATAGAACTCGTGCGAATCATACATACATTCAGACCCTGATCGTTTCCATGGCTGAACCCAATTACAAGAAACTTTCCGCAATTCTTGCTGAATGCAGATTTCTGGAACGACCCGACGATTTATCTCAATCCCCACTGTATCAGGACTGGCAAGAGGCAGCTGGACCAGAAATTGCAACAAATACTGAAAAACTGAACGCAGACAATGGAATGCTGCATGTCACCGTCAACTCTCCGAATTGGGCACACAAACTGATCAATCAGCAAACTAGAATCCTGGCTAGAATGCGCGCAAAAGGCCACAAAAACCTGAGTGAAATGACAATACGCATCTTTGTGCCGAAACCTGTGACTCCGCCCAATATCACCAAACCGCAAATTTTGGAACGAAAAATCTCTCCTGATTTACGGCAACTATTTGTTCGGCTGGCATCAGAATCCAATGATCCGGAAACTAGAGCCACCTTTTTACGACTGAGTCGGGCGCGTAAACACAACTAGCTCGCAGTTGCTGCTGTGCTGCTGAAATAAAGCAGTGTGCTCGGCCTCCCACCGCAACGAAGGCCGATAGAGGTACGAATTTCGCAAACTTGGCCTCAACTGTAGTAAGGGGCTATTCCTCGCGGGCAGGTTTATGTACACCCCTGCTGTGAAAGGGGTGTCTTGAATAGCGTAATAAATGCCGTCGAAAGTGCGGTCAGTTACTTGTCAGGCAATTGAACCAAGGACGGCTATCCAGAGTGCTATCCAGTCGGCAGAAACAACGAATACAAACAGCTATTCGTTGAATTGAATGCGCTTGGATATGGAGTCGGAAGCTCTTTCCGACCTAAATCAATCCACACTAAAGAGAAATTTATGCCGGAACGGCGACCGGACGAATAATCGTATCGGGAATATCGCCGTAATTGTCATATTCGACTAGTTCCCAAGCAGATTCATCTTCCCGCAACGCGACCAACAGGCGATTATTGAGGTAATGGCCTGACTTGTGAGCAGAAAAGGACCCGATTAAAGGATGGCTCAGCAAGTAAATATCTCCGATAGCGTCCAGAATCTTGTGTCGCACGCACTCGTCTTTGTAGCGCAACTGATCTTCATTGAGTACGTGATACTTGTTCATGACAATTGCATTGCTGAAACTCGCACCCTGCGCCAATCCAATTTCCTGCAAACCTTCCAAATCGGACATGAAACCGAATGTACGGGCTCGGGAAATATTGTTTTTATAGGAGGTTGAAGCAAAATCAATTTCAACTTTCTGGTTGGAGTTCTTCAGAACCGGATGATCAAAATCGATGACAAATGAAATCTTGAAACCGTGATACGGTTCAAGTTTCGCCCACATATCTCCCTCTTTCACCTGAATTTTTTTCTTCACTCGAATGAACTTTTTGGAAGCGTTTTGGGATTCAATACCCGCTGACTCCATTAAAAATACAAATGGATGGGCACTGCCATCCATAATCGGTACTTCACCTGCAGTTACATCTACGTAAACGTTGTCGACGCCTAATCCAGCGAAAGCCGACATCAAATGCTCCACAGTGGAAACCGTTGCCCCATCACGCTCCAACGTAGTTGAGAGTCTGGTGTTTGAAACATTTTCAACTCGTGCTGGAATCTCTACAACTGGATCAAGATCCACTCGTCGAAACACAATTCCAGTATTTGCGGGTGCCGGAACCAGCGTAAGACAAATCTTAACACCTGTATGTAAACCTACACCCGTGCCTGTGATAACATTTGTGAGCGTTCTTTGCTTGATCATTCGTCTGCCTATTGTTTTATGTTATTTCACAATTGGATAGAGAACTGTAAGGGACAAAGTTTTGTCTCAAGTTCTATCTGAAATTTTTGATTGTTGTTAGACTAGGTCTTTCCACTGAAATTGAAAGCCGCATAGCTCTATGAATAACGCGTTTGATTATATTGATAATATACAATGTCTGTACATCTAATATACCAAATTTTAAAAAGACACCTAATCTGAATTGCTTCCTCAGTTACAACATATCTATGATAAAGAGTTAAGGCTACTCATCAAACAAAGAAGAAAATCTTTTATGCCGCAGCAAATAACACCTGCCGTCATTAAACATGCGTTGTATACATTGTGCAATTTTCTTAATACCTATCGCAATTGTGCACAAATGATATATCCAAAATAGTTCATTCAATTAATCTTTTTCTGATAAAAATCAATTTTTACTAAAAGTAATGTACCGTGTGGGTGGCTTCTGTCTCAGGAATTTAGTCTGGAACGGATGTTTCCGAGTAACCTGAACGAAGTAAGGGTGAGCTTGAAAAAAGTTTCTGATCACTCGACCGCAATATTTCCCAACGACAGCAGACCTGGTTTAACAGGAATTGAAATAAATGTGGTGTTTCTAGCTTATTTGCAAATGTTGGTTTCTACAAACTGCCAGGATGTACACCAATATGGAACATCAGAATTACGTAATTTCAATTGAAAGTTGAGAAGAATTTCTGTACGCACTGACTGAACTGCTTCAGGAAAGAGCCTAAAAATTGACGGCCGGACAGCTGGCGGTTTGCAACGACCACCAGCTGCAACGCCAGATTCAGACCGGCACAGGGTTGGTACCGTGCAGCTTCCGAATATACGCGCAAACACCGCCTTACTTCGGGCAATAACCCGATGAGATGTTCAGCAAAGTCAACCGTCTTATTTCACGAGACATAAACTGCTTTCTAAAGATCTGCAAATTTGAATTTTCAATACAAATTTTCTGTACCATCAATATGCAAAGCCTCAACTCCAGTGATTGAATATTTTCGGCCGGCCGGCCAAACCATTACCTTTCTCGTGTGTAGGCTGAATCACTCCAGAACGATTTCGTAGAACTGCGGGCAAAGTATCCTCCTCTACAGCAGTCTCCTTCCCCATGTTCGCTTCAATATAAATGCTTTCCCGCCCCACTGCTTTTTGGTCGTTTGTTGGGGAATTCTGATGCTGCTCCTGTTGAACCTCGAATGGATCACTCAACCCGGTTGCGACAATCGTTACACGAATTTCATCTTCAAGGTCATCGTCATAAACTTGACCCATGATGATGGTCGCGTCTTCAGATGCAACTTCCTCAACGATATCAGCGATGTCCATCAATTCCTGCGGAGTCATTGCTGAATTTCCAGTGATGTTGATCAAGATTCCTTTGGCGTTGGAAACGTCAACGTCCGCAAGAAGCGGGTTCTCAATTGCAGCGCGGGTTGCAATCGTCGCCCGATTGTCACCGCTCGCCCGGCCAGAACCCATCATTGCAGATCCTGCTTCAGACATGACGGTTCTAACATCAGCAAAATCAACATTGATATATCCGGGACGTACGACCAAATCTGCAATCCCCTGTACTGCGTTCAGTAGAACATCATTCACTTTCCCGTAAGCATCTTTCAAAGACAGGTGAATGTCATCCAGAATCTTTTCATTTGGAATCGTAATCAGGGAATCAACCGCTGACTTCAGTTCCTTGAGTCCTTCATTGGCGATTACCATTCTTTTCTTGCCCTCGAATTCAAACGGTGTCGTAACGACTGCAACCACCAAAATATCGGGATTGACCTCCTTGAGTGATTTGGAAATCTCTGGCGCCGCTCCCGTTCCGGTTCCACCGCCCATTCCAGCAGTGATGAAAATCATGTCTGCATCACCCAGGTAATCCACCAGTTTTTGCTTGTCCTCAATCGCAGCTTCGCGGCCCAGTTGCGGGTTAGATCCAGCACCCAGCCCCTTTGTCAACTCAGTACCAATCTGAACCTTCTGCAACACCCTAGCGCGCGCCAAAGCCTGTGCATCGGTGTTCGCAACGAAGAATTCCACACCTTCGATCTGCTCATTTACCATGTGATCAACTGCGTTGCTGCCTCCGCCGCCGACACCGATCACCTTTATTATTGCCCGCTGACTGAATGTTTCTTCAGCCTGCAGAACAAATCGGTTGTTAAATAGTCTTTTATTCATGGTTAACGACCTCCATAGTCATCTTGTATCTATAAATTTGAATTGTTAAGTCTAGTATTCACCTTAGTACCATTCCTTAGGCCCACTAGCAGGCACCTGCGCTGCATACACTTCCTTATCCGGTCGCCTATACAGATTTCGCATACCCTTCAAAATCCTTGAATTGACTCCAAAGTTCTGCGTTGGCTCTTCGTATGCTCTCGTTAGCAAGTTTTCTCGATTAGCGAATCCAAATTCGCAAAGCCCCACTCCGGCAGCAAACTTAGGATGCCTGACAACTTCACTGAGTGTGCCGGTATAGCGAGGTACGCCTAGACGAATTGGCATATTGAAAATTCGCTCTGCCAGCGTTACCACATCAACCATCTTGGAACTCCCGCCGGTCAGAACCATTCCAGAACGAATCATGTTCTCATAGTTGGTCTGAATCAGATTGTTGCGTACCAAATGAAACATTTCTTCCATACGGGCCTCAATGACCTCAGCGAGATACTTCTGCTTAATATTCCGTACTTTCTGGTCACCAATGCCAGGAAGCTCAATCATCTGTTCGTCACTGACCGACTGCGAATTCGCGGAACCGAATCTATGCTTGATTTTCTTCGCTGCAACCGTCGGGGTGTGCAAAATGACGGCAATATCTTTTGTCACCTGCGATCCTGCCATTGCAAACGCAGTCGAATGTTGAATTGCACCTTCGTGAAATACTGCAAGGTCCATGGTGCCGTCACCAATGTCAAGCAAACCTACACCCAATTCCTTTTCATCCTCCGTCAATACGGCATGAGCTGAGGAAATGTGATCCAGAATTACTTCTTCCACGTCCAAGTCACACAGCTTGATGCATTTGAGGATATTCTGCACTGCACTTACATTGCCGGTGACAACGTGAACTTTGGCTTCAAGCCGTACACCGCACAATCCAACTGGGTCGCGAATTCCGTCCTGATCGTCAATGGTGAAGTCCTGAGGGAGAACATGCAGAATTTTCTCGTCACTGGAAATTCTTACTGCCCGCGCCGCTTCGATCACGCGATTGACATCATCGTGAGTAACCTCGTTGCCTCGAATCGCCACCACACCGGTCGAGTTGTAACTGCGGATGTGAGCACCGGTAATTCCGGTAAATACACCAACAATCTGGCAAGCCGCCATCATTTCCGCTTCATTTACAGCTTGTTCAATGGATTTGACCATCAAATCGATGTTCGACACCATTCCCCTTTGCATTCCCTGCGTCGGTTTCTCTGCAACTCCGATGATTTCAATATCCCCTGAGGGTGATACCTCGCCCACAATTACTGAGACCTTGGAAGTTCCAACGTCCAAGCCAACTACGAGCTGATTCTCATTACTTTTGTTAGTTGCCATTCGTCAATCGCTCCTTCTATGATTTCTTTATCTTTGCATCTCCGGCAATTCGTGGTTCGCCGTCCAACCATTCAACGGACACACCATCTGGATATCGCATATCCACTGCCATAAGCCATTTGCCCGCAGGTTCAAACACGTCTGAATAGAGCTTTGCAAACCGTTCGAAACGGGCCTGTGGCTTGCTACTGCCTAGAATTACGCGGATGCTGTTTGACGCCATCGTCTGCACCTCTTGTCCCCCGCTAGACACATCCCCAGACACTGGATGGACATAAACTTCCCAACTGTCTCGCCCAGACTTGACTAACTCAGCAATTTCAATTCCCCGCCGCTGAGCAAGCGTCTGCCAGATCTGAAATTTAGCAAGTACTTCCTGTTCGAATCCCACCGGACCGCGTAATTGCGGCAGACTGGAATCCTGAAAATCCGGCAGTGTGACAGCGATGCCTTGATGATCGAGCCACTGATCGTCATTCCAACGAGCACGTATTACGCGCTCATTGACAAAAACTACCAAAGTGTCCGGCCAGCGACGTTTTATGGTCGCATCTTCCACCCACGGCAGAGCTTGTGCGGCAGCAACCGCTTTTGCGATGTCAATCCGCAGAATGTTGCTGGACGCAATAACCTGAGCGATTGCCTGGCGAATCTGACTCGGCTCCGTATTGTGAAGATCACCATTAATGCTGATGTGCTTCATCGGAAATCGCTGCGGCTGAAAAATGTAATCTACACCTAGCCCGAAACTTACCAAAGCACATAATACGACCGCTAGTATCGCGACCCGAATGGCACCTTTCCCTGCCAATGAGGATTTGGAATTCTCACGGGCATGCCACCCTCCATAGTAAGCGTCTTGTGTATTTCTAGTTCTATTCATTGCTTACACCCTATTGCCAATGATTCTTACTTCTAATTTCAACTCAATGCCATGCACTGTCTCCACCTTGTCGACTGCATGGCTGATTAGATTTTCGATGTCCTGTGCTGTTGCATTTCCTTGGTTTTCAATGAAATTCGAGTGCACGGGAGAAAATCGGGCAGTTCCGATCGAAAATCCCTTTAGACCTGCACTTTCCAACAGCCGTGCCGCATAATCACCGGGCGGATTTCGGAAAACAGAACCGGCATTTGCAGTTTGAACGGGTTGCGATTCGGATCGCTTCCTCAACAAACTCTTGATTCTTTCTCGACCCTCTTCAGTTCGACATGGAGTCAAACTAAACTCAGCTCCAGTGAACCATTCTCCGGAAGCGAGCTCCGCGAACCGGTAATCCCAACGAAACTGTGAAGCAGCGGTTCTTTTTTGCTCACCATCGCTTGTGATGGTGTCGGCACTACGTACGATCTGCCATGTTTCCGAGCCAAAACATCCTGCGTTCATTGCCAGTGCACCGCCGACTGTTCCAGGAATTCCTATCATGAACTCGGCCCCACACAATGAATTCTTGACGGAGAACTTAGCGAGCTTGGCACACGGCACCCCGGCTTGGGCATAGATTCCGTGATTTTCAGTTCTGTGAATTTCATTCAAACCTTTCAGTGTCGAAACGACTACTCCTGGAAATCCTCCATCCCTCACCAGCGTATTGCTGCCGAGTCCGCACCAAGCTATCTGCGTTTCACTCGGGATGCGCTTGAGAAACTCACCGAGGTCATCTTTGCCTTTCGGTGTGTAGAACCAGTTTGCCCGGCCGCCGGCACGCCAGCTTGTGTGCCGACTCATCGGTTCGTCCTGCCGAAGTTCGCCTTTCAGTCCTTGCATCAATATTTCCGATAGTGTTTTCTGGTTCATTTCATGTGGTTCATGATTGCATGACTTCCATGCAGTTCTTGACGACACATTCAGTTGCATCCGTTCGAGCAAAGTTTCGGATGCGATTCGACATCTCTCGAATCCGATTCCTGTCGCTGATTAGCTTTTTCAATTCCTGTCCCAAGCTTTCCGTCAATTGTTCGTTCTGCTTGCATACGATGGCACTGTCCTGCACTGCAATGGCTTCGGCATTCGCACGTTGATGATCTCTGGCCGCATGAGGATAAGGCACCAGAATCGCCGCCAGTCCTGTCGCTGATATCTCTGCAAGCGTCATGGCACCCGCTCTAGCAACGACAATATCGGCCCATAAATAGGCACTCGCCATTTCGTCGATGTAGTCAAGAACCTGTGCCTCAATTCCCTGATTTACGTATGAATCCGAAACGACTTCTTTTCGTCCTAGGCCGGTCTGGTGCATCACCTGTGGCTGTAAATTCTCCGGCAATGAACCAAGCGCCAATGGCAGTGCATCGTTCAAGGCCTGTGCGCCCTGACTTCCGCCGATCACCAGCAGCCGCAAATTCCGCTCTTCTGTGTCGATTGAATCTCTATGCACTGTGCCAGCTTTGATGATCTCAGCACGAACTGGAGTGCCTGTAAAGACCGGCTTTCCGGCAAGCTGTGTATTCGAGAATCCAATCAGAATACGGGATGCCAGAAATGCGAGCACGCGATTGGTCAATCCAGGAACAACATTCGATTCGTGAATCACCAACGGACGGCGCAGAATCCAGCTCGCCAGTCCGCCTGGTCCGCAGACGTAACCGCCCATTCCCAGAAGCGCATCCGGACGACGGCGAAGAATAATTCCGATACACTGTAGAATCGAAGCAGTCAGCCATAGAGGCGATGTCAGCCATCGCACCATTCCCTTGCCCCATAGTCCTCGAGTACGTACCGAATCAAACACGAAACCTGCGTTTCGAGCCAGCTTTTGTTCCAGTCCGTTACGAACACCCATCCAGAACACATTGACGCCACGTTCTCGAAGCGCGGTGCCAACTGCCAGTGCCGGGTACACATGCCCGCCTGTTCCACCCGCCATGATTATGACCGTGTTCATTGTTCAGATTCCTGACGCGAACTGCGTTCAATGGAGAAAATCATCCCAAGCGCGGCTGAGTAGGCTATCAGACTCGTTCCACCTTCGCTCATGAACGGCAGTGTCAGTCCTTTTGTAGGTAGCAGCCCCATATTCACACCCATGTTGACCAGTGCAGACACTGCGATCAGAGCGCCGATTGCCTGAGCAAGCAGCATTCCGAATGTGTCACCTGCCGCTCCAGCTGACCACGAGACATGAAAGATTCGCCAGATCAGTACTACAAACAGCACGATCACCGTGCAGATTCCCAGGAAGCCCATTTCTTCCGCAATGATTGCCAGTAGAAAATCTGACCCGGCAAGCGGCAGGTAGTCGAGTTTTTGCACACTGTTTCCGATGCCCACGCCAAACCATTCTCCGCGTCCAAAAGCAATCAACGATTGCACCAGTTGAAAGTCGGTATCGTACGGATCGTCAAATGGATCAATAAACGAAATCAAGCGTTCTAAACGATAGGATTTCGCCAGTATCAGGGCGGCCATACCCAATAGCGCAGCACCCGTAATGGTTATGGTGTGCCGCCAACGCATGCCGCTGAGAATAAGCATCAGGATGAGAACTGAACCGAGAACCACGGCACTGCCGAAATCTGGCTCTGCCAAAAGCAAGGCGGCGAATACTGTAAAAATCGCAAGAATCGGCACAAGATCTCTCATAAACTCTTGCATGTACCCGCGACGAGTCACCAGGTAGTCTGCGACAAATATCAGAAAAGCCAGCTCCGCAAACTCGGACGGCTGAAATTTCAAGCCTGCGACTTCTACCCAGCGCGTACTGCCGTTTACATTGACTCCTATGGACGGGATCAAAACGAGAGCGAGCAGCACGATGCCGGCGATCAGTGATATCGGTGCTAGATGCTGCCATAGCCGAACCGGAATTCTCGAAAAGATCAACATGGCGGTCAATGCAAAAAGAATATGCACGCCACTGCGGCGCAAGTAGATGAACGGGTTGTCGGCACTGAAAGCATGCGCGATCGTCGCAGAGTAAACTGCAATCATTCCAAATACGATCAGCAGCAGGTACGTGACCAGCAGCATCGGATCAAAGTATGGGCCGCCTCCGTCAACGCTCCGGATATTATTTTGATGTCGAACCAGTATCATGAAAAATGCATTTGCAGCGCCTTGCTGAATGTTTCTCCTCGGTGTACACAATCGGTAAACATGTCATTGCTTTCGCAGCCAGGCGAAAAAATCACACAGTCGCCCTTTTTCGTCATGCTTTCAGCAACCTTGATCGCCTCATAGAGATCTTCAGCCTGCTTGCGCTTGGCAAATCCTTTGAGCGATTTGCCAATTTCTTTGCCGTCACGACCGAAAAATACGCATCCACGCAACTTGCCGTTCACCGATTTTGGAATTTGCGAGAAATCCGCTCCCTTGCTCAATCCTCCGGCGATCAAAACGACTGGTCTGGAGTTGGATTGAATGGCCGCAATTGCCGCGCCAACATTCTTTGATCTCGCATCGTTGACCCAGCGAACGCCATTCCACTCGCCCTCATCGTTGCAACTGAATCGAAGACCTTCAAATTTCTTCACAACATTCTTTTTCTGATCGACTGGATACCCAACCGCGCCTGCAATGGCACAGGCCGCAAGCAGATTCAGTTCGTTGTGCCGTCCCTTAAGGAAGCACTGCGACAGATTGATCAGCTTTTCGTTACCGCGCACTATCCATCGGCCAGTGGAATCTTCAACGACGCCATAGTCGCAATCGCGCGGTGGCTGATTCAAGCCAAATGAAATTCCAGTTCCTGATGTCGGAAGTTGCGAAACGATTGGATCATCACGATTGATCACCGGAATTTTGGCATCCTGCAAAACTTTGGCCATGCAGTCAACATAGTCATCCAGGTTCGAATATCGCTCCTTGTGGTCGGGCGAAACGTTCAAAATTGTCGCAACATCCGGTCTTACAGAATTCACCTGTTCCAGGTGCATTGCGGACAATTCCAGTAAAAATACGTTCGGCTGCTGTTTGTTCAGCAGTTCAAGAAATGGCAACCCTCGATAGCCTCCAATTCGAACACTATCTCCATGACTGCAAATAATCGCGTCCACAAGTGTGGTTACAGTGCTCTTGCCATTGGTTCCGGCAACAGCGATGACGGGTTTGGTGCTTCGTTCGAAAAACAAATCCAAACTGCTCACAACCTCAACACCATATTCCTTGGCTAACTGCAAAATGGCGGCATTCGAGTTTGCTGCGGTACAACTCATGACAACGAGGTCAACATTGAGGAACAGCTGTGGATAGACCGGTGCATACACCGGAATTCCCGGCAGTGCTGATTTGAACCGACTCTCGAGCTGCGGGTGCGGATTTACATCCGCAACTGCTACGTCCCAGCCCTCATTTATGAGAAAAGTGGCGCAGGCGACAGCACTCTTTCCAAGTCCGAAGACGATTGCGTTTCCAGCTTCGCTGGAATTTTCTGCCTTTTGAAGTATTGATTGCATAATGCCTCCTTCTTCTAGCGAATTTTCAGAGTAGCGAGTCCGGCAAGTACCAGAACCAGCGATATGATCCAGAAACGAACGGTGATACGCGATTCGGGCCAGCCCTTCATTTCGAAATGATGATGAATCGGGCTCATCAGCAGAACGCGTCGTCCGAACAATTTAAATGATGTAACTTGAATGATTACCGAGGCGGCCTCGATAACGAACAATCCTCCCATAATGAACAGAACAATTTCCTGTCGCACGATAACCGCAACAATGGCCACCGCAGCTCCAAGTGCCATACTTCCCGTGTCTCCCATGAAAATCTGCGCGGGATAGCAGTTGAAGGCCAGAAATGCGAGTCCGGAACCGACCACTGAACCACACAAAACGATGAGTTCACCGGCACCGTCAATAAAGGGAATGGCCAAGTAATCTGAAAATACCGCGTGACCTGTTGCATAAGTGAATATTCCCAGGCCGCCTGCTACCAATACAACCGGCATGATGGCCAAGCCATCCAATCCGTCAGTCAGATTGACCGAATTGGAGGTTGCGATTAGCACAATGACAGTGAGTGGTATAAACCAGTAATGCAGGTTGATCGTCACATCTTTGAAGAATGGCAGTAGATAATTTGTCTCGGCACTCGAGGTGGCGCTCGCATAGAGCGTCATCGCGATTGCCGTCGCGGCAATACACTGCCATAGCAACTTGTATCGAACGCTGATGCCAATATGGCGCTTCAGCTTGAACCAGTCGTCCAAGAAGCCGATTAGTCCGAAGGATATGCATCCGCACAGTGCAATCCAGATGAATCGGGAGGAAAGATCAGCCCACAACAGGGTACTGACAATAATTGCGAGCAATATGATCACGCCGCCCATGGTAGGCGTGCCTCCCTTTTTGGAATGTAGCGGCACGTCATCATCGCGAGTCACTTCGCCGATCGACATCTCCTTCAGTTTACGAATGATGTACGGGTAGAGTGCCACTCCAATCCCCAGTGATGTCAGCACTGCCAGAATGCCGCGAAAGGTCAAATATCGAAAGATATTGAGCCAGGTATATTCGTCTGCAAAGACAAGTAACAGGGAGGCTAACATGCTGCACCTCCTGTTTGTTCTGCATCCGCAGCACATAACTCATCCGCGATGCTCTCCATTTTCATACCGCGCGAGCCTTTGACCAAAATGATCGTATTCGAATCCATCTGCTGCTGGAGATCGTCAACAAGTTCTTGTCGGTCTTGGAAATGTTGCGCGCCGTATCCGAATTCCTTCACTGCGTACTTCGTCAAATTACCCAACGCGTACAGCCGTCCTATGCCGGATTGGCGTGCAAGTCTGCCGATTTCACAATGAAATTCTGCATCGTCCTCCCCTAACTCGAACATGTCGCCAATCACCAGTCGCCGGTCGCCCGACAAATTCTTGAGAACATTGAGAGCTGCTGCTACCGAAGCGGGATTTGCGTTGTAGGTGTCGTCCAGCAGGCGACCGCCTCTTTTGTGTTGGCGCATTTGTAGTCGCCCGGCAACTGGAGACATTTTTTCCAATCCGGATTTGATACGAGAATCGGAGATGCCGAGCCCGATAGCAGCAGCGGTTGCGGCCAAGGCGTTGAGGATGTTGTGCACCCCGGCCAGTTTCAGTTCCATCTGAATCATTCCACGAGGCGTGGTAATTTTCAACATGGAGCCAAATTCCAAGTGTCGATAAACAGCCCTTACATCGGCTGCTTCGGACAGACCAAACGTAATGACGCGGTGCCGATCAGCGATGGATCGCCAGTAGTTGACATGTTCATCATCGGCATTCAAAATGGCGATGCCATCATCACTCAGGCCAACCATCAGGGAACCCTTTTCGATGGCAACCTGCTCAATGTTTTTCAGGTATTGAAGATGTGCGGAACTGGCATTGGTGATCACCACAATGTCTGGACAGGCCAGCTTCGACAGATATTCGATTTCGCCAATCTGGTTCATACCGATCTCAACTACCGCGAATTTATGCTGCTCCCTCAGCTTTAGCAACGAAAGTGGCAATCCGATTGCATTGTTGAAATTGCCATGAGAAACCAACGTCTCGGAATGCTCACTCAATATGCTGCCGATCATTTCCTTGACCGTCGTCTTTCCGTTAGACCCCGTAACGGCAACCAGCGGAATGCTGAATTTCTGACGCCAGTGCGACGCAAGTCGGCCCAAAGCAAATTCTGTGTCATCAACCACGACCTGTGCAACGGAAACATCAGCGGACGAATCGACGAGCACACCCTTTGCACCGGCATGTGCCGCCTCGTTCACATACTGATGCCCGTCAAATCGATTGCCGCGTAATGCAACGAACAAATCACCTTCTCGAATTCTACGGGAATCGGTGCTCACGGCTTCAATGTAGGTATTCGCGCCGATGTGAACACCGTCGACCGCCTGTGCTACCACCTGCGTTTCCATCATCCGAGGCTCCTCAAGGCATCTGTCACTGCCTCACGATCACTGAACGGAATCACCTTCGAGCCATACGTCTGCGTAGTTTCTTGACCTTTGCCGGCAATGAGAATCGTGTCATTGCGACCGTAGCCCTTGACCGCAGATCGAATGGCTTCCCGACGATCATGGATGACTTTGGGCTTGGACCGCATTCCTTCCAGAATTCGTTTGGTGATGGCTTGCGGGGATTCTCCTCGCGGGTTGTCGTCGGTAACGATTACGTGGTCCGCATGCTTTTCGGATATTGCTCCCATAATCGGACGCTTTTCATCATCTCGATTTCCGCCGCAGCCAAAAACGCACACCAACTTACCCTCGGTTATCTCGCGAAGACTCTGTAAGGCGCTTTTCAGTCCATCCGGAGTATGCGCATAGTCAACAAACACCTCAGGTTGCACGGATGATCCCGAGATTCGTTCCATGCGCCCAGCAACCGGCTTTACGGCGTGCAGTGCACACTCTATGTCTGCAAGTTCGAATTCATGTGCATGTAGCACCGCTGCGACTGTTGTCAGATTGATGCCATTGAAACGGCCTAGAAGCTCGCTCTGAATCTCAATGCTGCGGCCTTGAACGGCAATCTTCAACACCAACCCGTGGCGAGTGGAAATGCAATCCTGCAACTGTATGTCCGCGGTTGTGGAGCCATAGGTAAGTTCTCTGGTGCAGGTCGTCTTGCCTAGCATAGAACGACCAAACTCGTCATCGATATTGAGAATCGCACTCGAAGCTGTTGATTCGACAAAAAGCTTCGCTTTACTGGCTCGATAATGTTCCTGGCTTCGGTGATAATCCATATGGTCTTGGCTCAGATTAGTGAACACAACCGTGCTGAAACGGACTCCCTTGGTACGTGACTGATCAAGAGAGTGAGAAGAAACTTCCAAACACAGGTATTCGGCTCCTGCCTCCAGTAGCAAAGCCAAATTCTGATGCAGAGATACTGGGTCTGGAGTCGTCAATGAACTTTCAGCCAATTCAGCCGGGAATCCTGAACCCAGTGTTCCCACAATCCCGCATTTCTTCCCCAATGCTTCAAACGCTTGAGCTGTCAAGCTTGCACAAGTGGATTTTCCGTTCGTTCCAGTGATACCGACGACATGCATTTTTGACGATGGCTTGCCGTAAAATACATCCGCTACGGTGCCAATCTGTCGCCGCAGGTCGCGTACTCCAATTAGCCGACTGTCGTCTTGGCGTTCCATCGACCATCCTTCCGATTCATAGACTACCGCACGAGCACCTGCCTGTATGGCCTGCTGAATGTGCCTTCGACCGTCTTCAACTTCACCGGGTATGGCGAAGAACAGACTGCCGGTACCAACTTTGCGACTGTCGAGGCACAAGTCCTCAATCAATATGTCATTGTCCTTGTCTACTTCCCGCAGACCGCCTAGCAAATTACTCAAATACTCGCCACTGTAGCTTCGTTCAGTTGCCAGGTTCATGATTTGGCGGATGCCCGAACATCTTCCTTTTTTGCAATGCGATCCAAATCATCCGGTGGTACGTTGAGTATCCTCAGAGATTTAGACATGATTTCCCGGAATGCGGGTGCCGCAATGGCCCCACCGTAGTGTGAGCCAGCACGCGGATCATCCACGATTACGACTGCCGCAAGTCTTGGTTTGGAAGCCGGTGCGAATCCAGCGAAAATCGCCAGGTGGTGTTGGTCGCTGTATTGCTTATTGATTAATTTCTGCACAGTTGCAGATTTTCCTGCAACTCTGTAAAGCGATATCTTCGCTCTCCTCGAAGTGCCAGTCGGTGTAACCACGCGCTCCAACATCCGGGTAATTTCAGCGGCAATCTCAGTTGGCAAAACTCGGCGTCGATTCTGAGGCTTTTCATTTGCCATGATCGTAAGTGGCACAAGAACTCCACTATTGGCAAGCATCGTGTAGGCCTGAATCAGCTGCAGAGCTGTCACTGCATATCCATAGCCGTAGGTCAAAGTGGCGTGATCGCTCGCATACCACTTGGTTCGATTTCGAAAAAGGCCGTCATTCTCGCCTGATATACCGCTGCCGGTACTCGAACCGAATCCTATACTGCGATAGAAATCCATGAGATGGTTCGGGTCAATCTGAGTGCCGATTTTCGTCAAGCCGATGTTGCTGGACTTCATGATGACGTCTTCGACAGACAATTCACCAAAATTTCGAATGTCTTTGATGGTGAATCCGTCAACGCGAATCCATCCAGGAGCTGTATCAATCATCGTCTGTGGGGTTACTACGCCTTCCATCAACGCTTTCGCTACTACAAAGGGTTTGGCGGTGGAACCTGGCTCAAAGACATCGGTTGCTACAAAATTTCGAGTCTGCTTTCGGTCGCTCACTACGTTCGGATTGAAACTCGGTGCAGCAGCGATAGCCAGGATTTCGCCGGTGGAGATGTCGACGACCACGCTGGTAGCCAGCGTAGCGCGTTCTTTGGCGACCACCGCCAGTAGTTCTGTGTAAGCTGTCTGTTGGATTCTTGAGTCAATGCTCAGATGTACGTCTTTTCCGTCTTGGACGCGTTTGGTGTGTGCTAGTGTTTCTATCGTTCTGCCGTGCCTGTCTTTGATGACCAAGTTCTGGCCGGCTTTCCCCTCGAGTTGATGATTCATCGACAGTTCGATACCCTCAAGCCCGCTATCATCGATGTTCGTAAAACCAATCAGGTTTGCTGCCATCGAACCGTGCGGGTAATAACGCCGATACTCCCTCATCAATGAAACACCAGGAACTTTCAAATCCTGCACTCTCTTCGCTTGTTGCGGTGAAAGATGCCGATTCAGATACATGAACTGCCGGTTTTGACTGTTGTATTTTTCGACGTCTTGCCGAATCTGAGTTTCAGAAATTTGAACTTCCTTGGCCAAATCAGCAAAGCGGTCTGCATGTTTGCTGAGAATTTTGGGGTCAGCCCATGTCGAGTCAACCGCTGTACTGATCGCTAGAATTTCGCCATTTCGATCCTTGATCAAACCTCGATTGGCTGTGATCATTTCATTGCGAAGGTAGCGAGCCTTTCCCTCCGCCTGTAAATCTTCCGTCACAGTAACCTGCAAATAAACTGCCCGGGCAACTAGCAACCCGAATCCCAAAGTGATCAAGCTCAACATAGCGAGGTCACGGAATGGAACCATGTAATTTCGAGACATCACTGCGATACCTCTGGCGCTGCCACCTGCTGCGAATGTTTTTCAAGTAGCAGAACCACCTGCTCCTCTGGCGCTTGCATCTTAACGTTGGTTTGTGCCCAATTCTCAAGTTGATCGTGGCGAGTCAAGGCAGCTCGCTCAGTCAGCAAATTACGCCACTCAATGTTCAGGTTGTCTCGGTGATGGTAGAGTGCCTGCAGTTCGACAAAAACCTCTCGATTCTCATGACGCACCCAGATGACCGCGATCACCGAGGCCAGGCAGACAAATATCAGCATGTAAGTAACTTTACGCATCCGACTCTCTCACCCAATGCGCTCTGCGACCCGCATGACTGCACTTCGGGAGCGCCGATTTCTATTCACTTCTGCCGAATCTGGCTGCAGTGGCTTGCCAATGATTCGAAGTGTTGGGGAAAAATCAGCTTGACGAAATGGAACGCCTTCAGGACCTGGAGAACCGATTGAGGCCTCCCGCATGAATCGTTTGACAATCCGATCTTCAACTGAGTGAAAGGTAATTACAACAAGACGTCCACCACGCTTGAGAAGCTCAACGCACTGCGGTAGAAATTTGTTGAGTTCTCCAAGTTCATGATTAATGTGCATCCGAATGGCAAGAAACGTTCGAGTTGCCGGATGTTTGTTCTTTTCTCGAGTGGGGATACAGTCTGCTACGATCCGCGCCAGTTCACCGGTTGAATTTATCGGTGCCTTGCTTCGAAATTCGACAATCCGTCGAGCAATCCGTCGAGCGAATTTCTCCTCGCCAAGCGATCGCAGTACGCCGCTCAGTGCCTTTTCACTGACCGCATGCAACCAAACCGAAGCCGGTTCGCCCTCTTGCGGATTCATTCGCATGTCGAGAGGCCCGTCATTCAGAAAGCTGAATCCGCGCACTGCATTGTCAAGCTGCGGCGACGAGACGCCGAGATCAGCGATGATTCCAGAGACCTGAATGTCCGGTAATCGGCGACGAAGTTCAACTCCAATTTCTGAAAAGCGAGCATGCACAAACTCGAATCGATTGTCACTGCCGTGTCGTGCCTGTGCTACGTCAATGGACTCTGCATCGCGGTCGAACGCGTAGAGTCTGCCGTGTGCGTCCAATTTTCCAAGAATTTCGTGGGAGTGCCCGCCTAGCCCATAGGTAGCATCCACGTAAGTTCCCTGTGAATTTACGACGAGCGATCTGACGGCATCTTCCGACATCACTGGAATGTGCGTGAATTCACTGTTTGAGGTGTTCATTGAAGTGATCATCAGATATATTCAGTCATGCGATTCTTCAATGATGGTGTCACCATGCAATTCGTCCAGAAAACCCTGGAAAAATTCCGTTTCTTTTTGCCTGGATTCTGTTTCTCTGACCTGCTTCCAGTGATCGACCCAGCTGTCCTCACTCCAAAGCTCAAAAGAGTTACCGGCGGCGACCAGCATGGCGTGCTTACTGATGTTGGCAACTCTACGTAATTCTCTGGGTATCAAGAATCGTCCGTTAGCGTCTACATCAATTATTTTGGCACTGCCTTGCATGATGCGCAGAATCTCGCGAGCTCTGGCCCGGATTTGCAGCGCTTCGGAATTTGTAGACTTGGCATTCTTGACTTTCAAATCGACCAAGTGCTTCACAACAATTTGCCAGTGTTCAAGCGTATGTACAGTCAAGCAACTGTCCGCGACATGCAACGCGATATTCAATTTCCCCCCACTCGCCCCGAGTAGAAACTCTCGATGCTCAGTCGGAATGACGATCCGACCTTTTGCATCGACAGTGAGAGAGCTAGATCCGTGAATTTCGTTTTGCATTTTAAATCAAATACTTAAAAATTTAATTGTGATATCTATGGGATATATTTCCACTATTAGGCACATATATGCACTTGATTGTGAACGAATTCGATGCCAATGTCAAGTATTTGATTGAATAATTTCCAATCGACAAAAGTAGCGTTCTGGATGCATTTTTCAAACATTCATTTACCTGTGGAAACAATGAGTTTCAGAGAATCTTTAAATACGATTCATATTCGTGAAATGTTTTCGAAATTTCGGAGCAGAATTTCTCACGGTTTACTGCGACTTTTGAACGGATTTACACACGGACAAAATTGGACTCAGATTCAGTAGCGACCCTGAAATTGACCTGCTCAAGACTTTGGTGAGTGCAACGCCTATCGGGTGCGAATATTCAGAGACACTTGCATAAATTTTCTAAGTTTTGCAATTCTGCTGTAAACTAGGCGGTTGATATAGTCTGGTCAGAAGCTCGTGCGACGCTGGCGAAGCAAACCTTTCAGATAGAGCCCATACACATGAAAATTTGCCGATTTAACGAAAACTGTCTTGGTGTCGTAAAAGGACGTAACGTGCAGGACGTCAGCGAAGTGCTGCAAAAGATCAAGGTGCCCACCTGGCCGCAACCGCCTGGCGACCTGTTGATAGCAAATCTGGAAATACTTCTTCCAGAAATTCACAAGTTACGATTTGCGTCTGAAACTTACTCGCTGCGGGACCTGCATCTCAACAGTCCAGTCGCTCGTCCTTCCAAAATCATTGGTGCAACCGTCAATTACCGTGCGCACCAGGAAGAAGTGAATTTGGATGAGGAGATCAACATGAAAGAAAAAATCGAGAGTATCGAAACCTACGGACTATTTCTCAAATCGCCAATTCCGGTCGGACCCGATGATGGAGTCAGACTCAGATTTGAGAACCGCCGCACCGATCACGAAGTGGAGCTGGCAATCGTCATTGCCCGTAACTGCAGAAACGTCAGTGAAGAGGATGCGCTGGACTATGTCGCCGGCTATACGATCGGACTTGATATGACGATTCGAGGATCGGAAGACCGAAGTCTAAGAAAATCGATGGATTCCCACTCGGTCGTAGGGCCATGGCTGGTCACTGCCAATGAAATTGAAAATCCGGACAATCTGGATATTTCACTCGCAGTAAACGGCAGGACCAAGCAACAGTCAAATACCAGCCACATGATCTATTCGACTCGCAAACTGATTTCATTCGCTTCGTCTTTCTATACCTTATATCCAGGCGATGTCATCATGTCGGGCACGCCTGAAGGAACTGGACCGGTATCCATAGGCGATGTGCTGGAGTGCAACATCGAAAAAATCGGCAGCATGCAAGTGCCGATAAAAGCTTCCGGGAGTTAAAGCTCAACTGCCAAATCAAAGATTCGGCGATTGCATACCACAGGTCAGAGAGCCATCTCCCGCACTCGGAGGAACGAACTAGCTGTGCTGCCAGTTTGCCTTTCGTTTCTCCAAGAACGCAGCCATACCTTCTTTTTGGTCATTGGTCGAAAACATCGAATGAAATGCACGCCTTTCAAACAGAATCCCTTCCGCCAAAGTCGTTTCATAGGCTCGATCGACTGTTTCCGTAACCATAGAAGTTGCAAGTTGTGAAAAATCAGCGATTCCCTGCGCGATTTCCACCACTCTATCGACCAATTCATCAACAGGCACCACGCGCGATACAAGACCGGACCGTTCTGCTTCTTCCGCGTCCATTCTACGTCCGGTCAGACACATATCCATCGCTTTTGACTTCCCAACTGCACGAGTCAGTCTCTGCGTACCGCCTGCACCGGGAATGATGCCCAGAAGAATCTCCGGTTGCCCGAATTGCGCATTGTCCCCGGCAATGATGAAATCGCACATCATCGCAAGTTCACATCCTCCGCCGAGAGCATACCCCGCAACCGCTGCAATGACCGGTTTGCGGCACTGCGTCACGCGTTCCCAGTTGCGGCTGATGAAATTGCCTTGATAGGCATCGGCAAATGTATTGTTGATCATCTGGCTGATATCAGCGCCGGCAGCAAAAGCTTTTTCGCTTCCGGTTATTACAATGGCTCCTGTTTCGGAATCACCTTCGAAACTGTCAATGGCATTTCCTATCTCATCCATCACGTCAGAGGACAACGCGTTTAACACTTTGGGGCGATTGATCGTAATTAATCCAACATTGCCTCGAGATTCCGTAATAATGTGTTCATATACCATGTCCAATGGTGCTCCTTTTTCAACGATTGGTAAAATTAAGTGGTGATAAGTGGTGATTGCAATCGCTTTCGCTTGATAATCTATGCGACATGTGTTTGACAGCGATTCCACTACTGAACTATTTTATTGAAGTAATGACCGAAATGATGAGTGAATTTTCACCGTTGACATTAGAAAAGCGATCGAACTGAACCAACACACTATTCGAAAAAGACCTAAATATGAGCAGATATCAAGAAGAATTTATTCAATCCATCCAGCATCCGGACCAATACTGGGGGGAAATTGCAAAAGCCGTTCACTGGGAAAAAACCTGGGATAAAGTACTCGATGACTCTGACAAGCCCTACTATCGTTGGTTCACCGGCGCTGAAGTCAACACCTGCTACAACGCACTTGATCTACACGTCAAAGAAGGTCGAGGAGAGCAGAACGCAATCATTTACGATTCCGCCATGACCGGCGAAATCAGGCACTATACCTACCGCCAACTGACCGAAGAAACCGCTCGATTTGCTGGAGCACTCTCTGCTCTCGGCGTTGAACGAGGATCACGCGTGGTGATTTACATGCCGATGATCCCAGAGATCGTAATCGCCGTTCTTGCCTGTGCGCGACTCGGAGCTATACACTCGGTTGTGTTCGGCGGTTTCGCATCAAATGAACTTGCAGTTCGCATTGATGATGCAAAACCGGTTGCCATCGTTACAGCTTCCTGTGGCCTTGAACCAGGCAGAACCATTGAATATAAGCCTTTGGTTGATGCTGCAATCGACCTGTCTACACACAAACCTGCAGCTTGCGTCGTTTATCAGCGTCCGCAGGTAGAAGCAAAAATGACTGCCGGTCGTGATCACGACTGGAATGACGTAATGGCAAATGCAGTACCCGCAGACTGTGTGACCGTTAAAGCTACCGATCCGCTCTATATCATCTACACTTCCGGTACAACCGGACAACCAAAAGGCGTAGTGCGGGATAACGGCGGCCATATCGTCGCCTTGAAGTGGTCGATGAAAAACATCTATGGTGTTGATCCGGGCGAAGTGTTCTGGGCGGCATCCGATGTCGGCTGGGTTGTTGGCCACTCGTATATCATCTACGCGCCCTTGTTCGCAGGAAATACTGCGGTCCTGTATGAAGGCAAACCTGTCGGCACTCCTGACCCGGGCGCATTTTGGAGAGTGATTTCTGAACACAAGGTTTCGACTCTGTTTACCGCACCCACAGCGTTTCGCGCCATAAAAAAAGAAGATCCCACCGGTGAGTACTTAAAAAAATATGATATGTCCGCGTTGAAAACTCTGTTTCTTGCAGGCGAACGAACCGATCCCGACACCCTGCATTGGGCCGAAGACAAACTTCAGGTTCCGGTGATTGACCATTGGTGGCAAACCGAAACAGGATGGGCGATTTGTTCCAACTGCATCGGTATTGAGCACCTTCCGATCAAGGAAGGCTCCCCATCCAAACCGGTGCCAGGTTGGGACCTCAAGGTCGTCAATGATCATAACCAAGAACTACCACCTGGCGAAATCGGCTCGCTGGTGGTGAGCCTGCCCTTGCCGCCGGGAAGTTTCCCGACATTGTGGAATGCGAAGCAGAGATTTTTTGATGTGTATTTTGCAGAGTTCCCGGGATTCTACAAGACGGCCGATGCCGGCTTCGTTGATGAAGATGGTTATATCTATGTAATGTCTCGAACCGATGACATCATCAATGTCGCAGGACATCGACTCTCTACCGGTGCTATGGAAGAAGTGCTGACATCGCATCCCGATGTCGCCGAATGCGCAGTAACCGGTGTAAGCGATTCTCTCAAAGGACAGCTTCCGCTCGGTTTTCTGGTTCTGAATGCTGGCTGCGAACGGGATCATGATCAAATCGTGAAAGAATGCGTACGTTTGGTGCGTGACAAAATTGGCCCGGTAGCGGCTTTCAAGCAAGCACTTGTAGTCATTCGTCTGCCGAAAACCCGTTCGGGAAAAATTCTGCGCGGAACAATGCAGAAAATTGCAGATTCCGAATCGTGGCAGATGCCAGCTACAATTGATGACCCTGTCATACTGGACGAGATCACCGATTCGCTGAAATCAATTGGCTACGCAAAGTCTTGATCCCGTTGCCTGGATAGAATCGCCAATTTACCTGAACAAGACAGTCCAATGAAATTTCCGGATTACTCAAGTTCTGACTGGCAAAAGCGGGCGCAAGCGGAGTTGAAGGGCCGAAGCCCGGACGAGCTTGTATGGAAGACGCCCGAAGGCATTGACGTCAAACCGGTCTATACGGCAGATGATCTTGCTGATATGGAACATTGTTCTACGTGGCCGGGATTTCCTCCATATCTGCGCGGGCCTCGGGCAACCATGTATGCAGGAAGACCCTGGACACTGAGGCAATACGCGGGGTTCTCAACCGCAGAGGAATCCAACCGGTTCTATCGTGACAATCTTCGCTCCGGCCAGACTGGCCTGTCTGTCGCTTTCGATCTGCCCACGCACAGAGGCTACGACTCCGACCACAAGCGCGTAGTCGGAGACGTCGGCAAGGCCGGTGTGGCAATCGACAGTGTGGAAGATATGAAAATCCTGTTCAATGAGATACCGTTGGATAAAATTTCGGTGTCCATGACCATGAACGGCGCAGTCCTGCCGGTACTTGCGATGTTTATCGTTGCCGCGGAAGAACAGGGTGTCGCACAGAATGCGCTCTCAGGAACATTGCAAAATGACATTCTGAAAGAATTCATGGTGCGTAATACCTACATCTATCCACCCAGACCTTCCATGCGAATCGTAGCAGACATCATTCAACACACCGCTGAACAGATGCCTCGCTTCAATCCAATTTCCATTTCCGGCTATCACATGCAGGAAGCTGGTGCCACCTGCGTCCAGGAACTCGCATATACCATCGCAGACGGCATCGAATACGTCCGCGCCGCCCTATCGACCGGCATGGCCGTTGACGATTTTGCACCTAGACTGTCATTCTTTTTCTGTATCGGCATGAATCTTTTCATGGAAGTCGCCAAACTCCGTGCTGCCAGATTTCTTTGGGCCGATTTGATGCAATCCCTGTTCAGTCCAGAAAATCCGGCTTCTCTGATGCTTCGAACCCACTGTCAGACTTCAGGTGTGAGCCTGACAAGTCAGTCTCCCTACAACAACATTGTCCGAACAACGGTAGAAGCCCTTGCGGCAATTCTCGGCGGCACACAATCGCTGCACACCAATTCGTTTGATGAGGCACTCGCCCTGCCGAGCGAGTTTTCTGCAAAAATTGCACGTAACACGCAATTGATTCTGAGGGAAGAGTCCGGCCTTGCGAAAGTCGTAGACCCGCTGGCGGGTTCCTATTACGTGGAAAGTCTGACTGCATCCTTGATTGCAGAAGGCAAAAAATTAATTGGCGAAGTGGAAGCGCTCGGCGGAATGACGAAAGCCGTTGAAGCAGGAATGCCCAAAAGACGCATCGAAGAATCGGCAGCTCGCCGACAGGCGAGGCTGGACATGGGCGAGGAAGTCATCGTTGGAGTCAATCGCTTCACGAGTGACGGCGAAGACGACGTTGATCTGCTGGAGGTCGACAATCAGGCCGTACGCCAGAGTCAGATTGAACGGCTGCGTCAGGTTCAACAAAGCCGGGATGAGGTTCGCTGTCAGGACACACTCGAAAAGCTGCGATGCCGGGCCGAATCCGGCGAATGGGGGCTGCTCCAGCTTTCGATTGAAGCGGCCCGTGAACGCGCCACAGTTGGTGAAATTACCGATAGCCTGCGCCAAGTGTTCGGACAGCATCGCGCGATACCGCAGGCCATCAGCGGCGTGTACCGAACGGAGATCAGTAATTTGGAGGAAGTAACCGCCATTCGACAAAAAGTCGATTCATTTGTGAATGTTCACCATCGTCGCCCACGGGCACTGATCGCCAAACTCGGTCAGGACGGTCACGATCGCGGCGCAAAGGTGATCGCCACAGCTTATGCAGACTTTGGATTTGAAGTCGATATCGGTGCGCTGTTTCAAACACCCGCCGAAGTGGTTCGACAAGCCGTCGACAACGACGTTCATCTGGTCGGAATATCAACGCAAGCAGGCGGACACAAAACACTGGTGCCTGAGGTTATTGAAGGATTGCGGAAAGAAGGTGCTGACAACATCATTGTAATTTGCGGCGGCGTTATTCCGCCTGTAGATGTAAAAATTCTTCAGAGCCTCGGTGTCGCAGCCGTATACGGACCCGGCACACGCATTTTGGATACAATTCCTGAAGTTCTGGGGATGATCGAACAGAGTTTGCAAACAATATAGCGGATCGCACAGAAGGCATTCATGCAGGACATCATCAACAAGCTTGAAGAAAAACGCCAGGCTGCACGGCTTGGTGGCGGACAAAAACGAATAGACGCCCAACATGGAAAAGGCCGTCTGACCGCCCGCGAACGAATCGACTTACTGCTCGACAAAGACAGCTTTGAAGAGTGGGACATGTTCGTCGAGCATCGCAGTTCCGATTTTGGCATGGCGGACAACAAAATTCCCGGGGATGGTGTAGTTACCGGCTACGGCACAATTCACGGTCGTCTTGTGTTCGTATTCAGTCAGGACTTTACGGTGTATGGAGGTTCGCTCTCAGAAGCTCATGCTGAAAAAATCGGCAAAGTGATGGATCAGGCTATGAAAGTTGGAGCGCCGGTGATTGGAATCAATGACTCCGGCGGTGCCCGTATTCAGGAGGGTGTTGCTTCGCTGGGTGGATATGCAGACATTTTTGAGCGGAATGTCCTCGCTTCCGGTGTAATTCCTCAGATTTCGGTCATTATGGGGCCCTGTGCTGGGGGAGCGGTTTACTCACCCGCAATCACCGACTTCATATTTATGGTGAGAGACAGTTCCTATATGTTTGTAACCGGTCCCGATGTTACCAAGACAGTTACACATGAAGAGGTGTCTGCCGAGCAGCTCGGCGGCGCCTCTGCTCACACCGTGCAATCCGGCGTTGCGGACGGAGCCTTCGAGAATGATATCGAAGCTTGCATGATGTTGAGAACGTTCTTCGATTTTCTACCCGTCAACAATCGCAGTCCAGTGCCGACGCGGATGACCAGCGACCCGCGCGAACGGGAAGATCTTTCATTGGACACCTTGGTTCCCGACGACCCGAATCATCCGTACGATATCAAGGAGTTGATTCTGAAAGTTGTCGATGATGACTATTTTTTCGAACTCAAACCTGACCATGCCCAAAACATTGTGATAGGCTTTGCCCGCATGGAAGGGGCAACTGTCGGGATTGTTGCAAATCAACCGATGGTACTGGCAGGTTGTTTGGACATTCATTCTTCCATCAAAGCGGCAAGATTTGTTCGCTTCTGTGATGCATTCGGAATTCCGATACTTACCTTTGTCGATGTACCGGGATTCATGCCAGGGACCGCCCAGGAACACGGCGGAATCATCAGGCACGGAGCAAAACTTCTGTATGCCTACGCGGAAGCAACGATTCCGAAAGTGACGGTCATTACGCGCAAGGCATACGGCGGTGCGTATGACGTCATGAGTTCCAAACACCTTCGAGGAGATGTAAACCTCGCGTGGCCAAGTGCACAGATTGCAGTAATGGGCCCCAAAGGTGCTGTAGAGATCATTTTCCGGGCAGAACTGGGGGATGAGGAAAAAATTGCAGCAAGAACTGAAGAGTACCGGCAAAAATTCTCCAATCCGTTCGTCGCCGCCAGTCGCGGATTCATTGATGATGTAATCATGCCGCATACGACAAGAGAGCGCATTTGTCGCTCGCTTGAAATGTTACGAGATAAAAAATTGGAAAACCCATGGCGCAAGCACGGCAATATTCCGCTGTAGCGCGTCTCCTGTCCCCATGTTCGACAAAATACTGATCGCGAATAGAGGTGAAATAGCCTGCCGCGTCATGCGTACGGCAAAGCGCATGGGTATCGCAACAGTTGCCGTATATTCCGACGCGGACCGCTATGCACTTCACGCTGAGAGCGCCGATGAATCTGTTGGTATCGGCCCCGCACTCGCCGCTCAGAGCTACTTGAATGTCAATGCGATCATTGATGCCTGCAAGAAGACGGGAGCAAACGCGGTGCATCCGGGATACGGATTTCTGTCAGAGGATACAAACTTCGGAAAACAGCTGAATGAGGCCAATATCGAGTTTATTGGGCCCGGACCGACAGCGATTGAAGCGATGGGCGATAAAATCACTTCAAAAAAAATCGCACGGGAAGCTGGAGTGAGCGTTATTCCTGGCTTTGATGACGTTATTCAAAATCCTGACCACGCAGTAGAGTTGGCCAATAAAGTTGGCTATCCTGTCATGTTGAAGCCGACTTCAGCAGGCGGCGGCAAAGGAATGCGACTAGCCTACGATGACGAGGAGTGCAGGGAAGGCTTCGTACGTTCTGCAAGCGAGGCGAAGACGCACTTTGGCGACGACCGGGTATTCGTCGAGAAATATATCGAGAATCCCAGGCACATCGAGATACAGGTGCTCGCTGACAAACATGGCAATGTCATTCATCTTGGGGAAAGAGAATGCTCATTACAGCGACGACACCAAAAAGTAATCGAAGAAGCTCCTTCTCCCTTCCTGAATGACGAGACGAGAGCCGATATTTCGAATCAGGCAGTCGCACTTGCGAGAGCAGTCGACTACATCTCTGCAGGTACTGTCGAATTTGTAGTCGATGCCGAACAGAATTTCTATTTTTTGGAAATGAACACCCGCCTCCAGGTGGAACACCCGGTGACCGAATTTGTGACAGGAATTGACTTGGTCGAGTGGATGATTCGAGTTGCGGCAAATCAGAAGCTCGGTTTTACGCAAGAGGACATATCAACCTCGGGCTGGGCAGTCGAAGCGCGCATCTATGCAGAAGATCCGGCGCGTAACTTTTTACCATCGACCGGAAGGCTGGTCCGCTATCGTCCGCCCCAGGAGTCGGAATGGATACGCGTCGATACAGGAGTATTTGAAGGTGCAGAGGTTTCCATCTACTACGACCCGATGATTGCCAAGCTGGTCGTACATGGCAACTCACGAGAACAGGCATTCACTCGCCTGTCAGATTCGCTCGATGAATATCACATAGAAGGGATAGCCAGCAATCTGCCCTTTCTGCAGGTCCTGGCACGCAATGATTCTGTTCTAAAAGGCGACATGAGCACACAATTCATCGAACAGGAATATCCAGACGGCTACAACAATGAAACTACTTCCAGTTCAAATATAGAATTGGCCGCAGCCATTGCGACTATCGCACACTATTTGAACGAATTGCAGTCGGAAACTATAGGAGAACAACTGAATGCCCGCAACTGGGAGACAACGACGGAATGGGTTGCGGTAACTGGCGATGATTGCTACAAACTGATGATCGAACAAACAAATTTCGGTCATCGACTGCAATCGGAAAACGGGAAATCATACGAAATCAAACACACTTGGCGGCCCGGAAAACGTCGGTTCCGCTTTTCACTAACGGGCAATTCCTATTGCCTGCAAGTTGCCCGAAAAGGAATATCTTTCCAAATTGACTATTTCGGACACCGGTCCGTGTTCAAGGTATTAACTCCAATGGCGGCTCGTTACAACCGACACATGCTGAAGAAAACGAATCTGCAAGTGTCGCCTTTTCTGAAGTCTCCGATGCCTGGACTGCTGATCGAAATCAGCGTTGAAGAAGGGCAGGAAGTCAAATCTGGCGATCCAATTGCAATTGTTGAAGCCATGAAGATGGAGAATACTCTTCGGGCTGAAAGAGATGGCACCATAGCCAAAATTCTTGCCAAGACTGGAGACAGCCTGGCGGCGGACGAGCCAATTCTGGAATATCAACAGGACTGTAAATGATTGGTAGATTGAATCACGTTGCAATTGCAGTTCCCGACCTTGAAGAGGCAACTGAACTCTATCGAATGGTGTTGGGAGCGGAGGTGTCGGAACCTGTACCGTTACCAGAACACGGAGTTACCACAGTATTTGTCAATCTTCCAAATACCAAAATTGAATTGCTGCATCCTTTGGGAGATCAATCGCCAATCTGTCGATTTCTTGAAAAGAATACTTCCGGTGGCATTCATCACATCTGTTATGAAGTCGATGATATTGAAGAAGCCCGCGAACAATTGAAAACGCAAGGAATGCGTATTCTCGGAGATGGAGAACCCAAAATTGGGGCACACGGAAAACCGGTTCTGTTTCTACACCCGAAAGATTTCGCAGGCACTCTGATTGAAATCGAACAAATCTAGAACTTTGGATTCTTGCATAGTTGCAGATTGAATTCAAATTTCTGATTGCTTGCAAGCTCTCAAAAACTCACAATGTAACAGCTCCCCGATTCAGAATTATTCATCTGGGGCTTATTGGCACACTTTATTCAGCGTGCTTTCGAGGGTATCCAAATTAATGACTGAATGATATTCAGGTCTGGGATTGCTTCGTCGGTATGCACGTGCTACTGCAGCAGCTAGATTCGGTCGTTTATCTGCAGGATTATTTCCGCTACCTAACCCACCGCCGAACTCGATGACTGTATCGACACCTATATCCGCAATTGCCATCAGATTCGCATACCATTGAACCGGTTTAAACAGTTGCAAGTACAGATTGGACCGAATCAAATCTACATCAGACTCATGAAAACCACCGGTTACATTTGCTGCAACGGGAATTGTCGGTAATTCGAAGTCTGCCTCGTTCAGAACTGCTTCAAACTTTTCCGCTGCTGGCAGCATTTGCGAAGTATGAAATGCACCCTCTGTCTTCAATCTCGTCCCCGTCTTACCCGGAAACACTTTTTCAATTTCAGAAACCAGGTGGTCAAGATCGGCCGGCCAGCCACCAACAACCGTTTGCTCAGGTAAATTACACGCTGCAATTTCACAAGGACTGGATTCAATCAGTGGATTCAGTTGTTCTTCCGAAAGTGGAAGTGCAAGCATTTCACCTCCACCAAATTCTCCCATACACTCTCCGCGAGTGGATACCAGACTCAATGCAGATTCAAAGCTAAGCGAGTCGGCTGCAACGAGTGCGCCATATTCGCCAAGACTGTGCCCACAAGAGAATGACGGCAGTACTTTATTTTCGGTTTGCTGTAGAAATACCTGCATGCACGCGTAAGAATGTGTAAGCAGAACCGGTTGTGTATATCTAGTTTGGTTTATATTGTTGCCCGTTTCAACGCTTGAAAGCGCAATCATGTCATAGCCCAAAACAGAACTCGCTAATTCATATGCTTCCTTCGCAACTTGAAAAGCTTGAATCAGATCACCGCCAATGCCAGTGTATTGCGCACCTTGACCTGGAAAAATAAAGAGAATTTTCGACACTTGTATTTGGAGACCTGTCAATTGTATTGTGGATACAACAAAGAGGAATTTTACCGTTCCCAACCTAAATATTAGAGTAGTTTCGGAAATCTATTTACTCAAACGAAAAAATGTACAGTAAATATTTGTGGTGTCGTCCAATCACAGTGATTGAACTTTTTCCCGCAGCACAAATTTTTGAATCTTTCCGGTTGATGTCTTCGGCAATGGGCCGAAAACAACTAATTTCGGAATCTTGTAACCAGCCAGATTCTCCCTGCACCAAGATATAACTTCATCCTCAGTTAGCGTTTGCTCGTGACCAGGTACCGGTGTAACAAATGCACAAGGGGTTTCGCCCCATTTTTCGTCCGGCCGTGCTACAACCGCCGCCTCCATAACGCCCGGGTGTCGATATAAGACGTCTTCCACCTCCAGACTCGATATGTTTTCTCCGCCAGAGATTATGATGTCTTTGGAACGATCTCGTACCTCAATATAGCCGTCAGGATGCGTGACTCCTAAATCGCCGGTGTGATACCAACCACTCGCAAAAGCTTCGTCCGTTGCTTGTGGGTTTTTCAGGTATCCGCGCATCACGGTGTTGCCGCGAATCATCAGTTCTCCCATGGTAACCCCGTCACTTGGTGTAGGTTCCATCGTTTCCGGATCAATGACCTTGACATCCTCCAGAGTCGGATAGTACACCCCCTGGCGTGCCATTACTGTCGCCCGCTGTTTTAAATCGTAGTTATCCCATGCTGTTTGCCATGCACAGACCGTTGCGGGACCGTAAGTTTCCGTAAGGCCGTAAAGATGTGTGACTCGAAATCCCATTTTTTCCATTTCCGTGATCACCTGACTCGGTGGTGCAGCACCGCCAGTGGCAACTTCGACTGTTTGATCGAATTTGATCTTGACTACCTCTGGTGCATGAACAAGCATGTTCAAAACAATCGGAGCCCCGCACAGGCAATGGCATTCGTTTTGAAAAATTCCGAACACGTGGTCGTTGGTGATTTGCAAGTCATTGATGTAAATCATGTTTTTTGAGTGCAAAAAAATTGTCCTGAGCCCTTGACAAACACCACCGGTTCTGCGAAAATAACAGTGAACATTGAAGCTTATCAGGAGAATACGCGATGGACGACAGCATCAAGCGATTGCACAGGACGACCTTTTGCGGGCAGCGATTCACGCGCCAGCAATTGGTCGAGGTCCAGCAGACGGTTGACAGTTTTCCGCGCTTAAGTCGCAACGAGTTGGCGCAGACGATCTGTGAGCATTTGGATTGGCGAACGGATGGGGGCGTCAACAGCGCTTATGCGTGTTTGAAGATGCTCGAGGAGTTGCAGGCTGCGGGTGTATTGCGCTTGCCGGGCAAGGATGAGACGAAGGTTCGGGGGGGCCGCAAGCGACTGGAGTTGAGCGAGCGGAGTGAGCCGGGTGCGGCGGTGGTGGCGAGTTTGTCGGAGCTGTCGCCGATTGCGCTGCAGTTGGTGGAGTGCGAGGCGGACAAGGCGCAGTGGAACGAGCTGGTGGATCGCTATCATTATCTGGGCTACCGTCAGCCGATGGGATGTCACTTGCGTTATTTCATTGTTGACAAAGATAACCGGCGGCTGGGTTGTTTGCTGTTTCAGCGGGCCAGTGCGAAGTTGCCGTGCCGGGATGAATGGATCGGCTGGCAACCGGTGCGCTACAAGAAGCGTTTGAAGCAGGTGGTGCAAAATGCGCGGTTTTTGATCTTGCCCTGGGTGCAGGTGTCGAACCTGGCCTCGAAGGCATTGTCGCTGGCGGCACGGTGCATGGCAGACGATTGGCAGACAAGATGGGGCGTGCGGCCGGTGCTGATGGAGACCTTCGTTGAAGCGGCGCGTTTTAGCGCCAGCAGTTATCGGGCGGCGGGCTGGCAGCGGATTGGCAAGACCGTCAAGCGCTCTGACAAGACCATCAAGGATGTGTATGTGATGCCATTGGCGGCCGATGCCCGTCGCATGCTGCTCGAAGGTGAGGCCAAAAAGCCCCGGCGAGTTGCGCCGCGGCAGCCGTCGGTCGGTTCTGCCGATGACCGGTTTGTGCGCATGTGGCGTGATTTTATCAGCATTGCAGCCGCGGTGGCTGAGCAATACGATCGACGCTGGCAACAGCGAAGACGGGTGCTCAATACGTTGCTGATCATGCTGTTTGTGTTCCGTCTGGTGTTTTCAAAGAATCATCAGGGCTATCAGATCACGGTCAACGAATTGTGGGCTCAGAGTCGGCTGCTGGGTGTGGAGCTGCCACAGCCGCAGCCGCCAGTGGCGTCCTCGATGTGTGTCGCCCGCCACAAGCTCGATGAGCAGGTGTTCAAAACAGTCTATCGGCAGGTGCTGGCGCGTTTGGATGAGCACTTGGGTGAGGATGCCCGTCGCGAGTGGTGCGGCCGGCGACTGCTGGCGGTAGATGGGAGCAAAATCAACTTGCCGCGGGCGCTGCTTGAAGCCGGCTATTCCCTGCCTTCCCAGGGTTGTTACTATCCGCAAGGCCTGGTGAGTTGTTTGTACCGGCTGGGCGACCGCATGCCAATGGATTTTGAGTTGCTGTCGCACCTGGACGAACATCAGCCCGCGCTCGGGCATCTGAAATGGTGCCGGGCGGGCGAAGTGGTGGTATACGACCGCGGTTATTATTCGTTCGAGTTGTTGCGCCAGCATGCGATACGCGGCATCGACTGTATTTTTCGCCTCAAGCGTGGCAGTGCAGGTGCCTTTGATGAGTTCATTGACGGCTGCGAGGATGAACGCGTCATTGATGTTTTGCCGAGCGAGTCTCGCGCCCGGCACTGGCGCCGGCGTCATCCGGGTAAAACCTTGCACCCGATCCGGGTGCGCTGCGTCAGATACAGCGCCGGTGGCAATGACTACTGTCTTGCGACCACGCTGTTGGATCAAAACCAGTTTCCGGTCGCCGCACTGTCGGATGCGTATCACGGCCGCTGGGGCATTGAAGAGTTGTACAAAATCTCCAAGCGGTTGGTGGAAATCGAGCAATTTCACGCCAAGTCCGAGCGCGGCGTGAAACAGGAGCTGTATGCTCATTTTGTGCTGCTGGCGCTGTCTCGCTCGTTCGGTAACCAGTTGGAAGACGACCTGAATACGGGTGCTGTGTGCGATCAACCCAAGATGCGTGCGAATTTCAAGAATGTGCTGGTGACGGTGGCGAGAAACTTTGAAGCGCTGATGCTGGGCAACTGGCAACTGGCTTCGAGCGCGGTATCGAACATTCTTCACAGCATCGGTAATTGTCTGCAAAAGGAACGTCCAGGACGGTCGTGTCCGCGCATCTCAAAGCGTCCGGATGAGCGGTTCAGGAATGCCAATCGAAGAACTAGAACGGCCTAAAAAAACTGAACCATTGATCAGCTGCAGGTCGTCCAAATCTTGGGAAAATACCGAACTGTTAAACGAATAGCTTTTTTTGCTAAACGAATGCCATTGCCCGCACAGGTGTGTGATCCCATTGTCTCGAATCGATGGAAATATTGCTGTCGGATCCACTTTTCTCAGGCATACGTGAGTACCAGATACTGCGGTCACGGCCCACGTAAACGTCCACCCATTACAATGGAACATAGGCAAAGTCCAAAGATAAACACTGTTGCTGTCGAGCTGAAATACCAGAGAATTGCCAAGCGCGTTGATATAGGCTCCTCGATGATGGAACACCACACCTTTTGGATTGCCAGTTGTCCCGGAAGTGTAATTCAAACAGATTGCTTGCCATTCATCTTCCGGTACGAGCCATTGATAATTTTCATCCCCTTCCTGCAGAAAGGATTCGTAATCCTTTTCTCCGATAAGGTCACCGGATTCTGCTAGAGGGTCGTCAACATCAATTACTGGCAAACTGAAACCATAGAGTTCGAGCGCTTTCTTGATTACCGGAGAAAACTCTCGATCCGTGAGGAGGATTTTCGCTTCTCCATGCCCGAGAACAAAAGCGATTGTGGCCGGATCAAGGCGAAAGTTCAAGGCATTCAAAACTGCACCACACATGGGCACTCCGTAATGAACCTCAAGCATGGCCGGCGTGTTGGGCAACATCACAGCCACTGTGTCTCCGACTCCAATTCCCCTCTTACTGAGAGCGCTTCCCAGTTGTCTGCATCGACTGTAGAATTCCTGATATGTATAGGTACTGTCGCCATGGATGATAGCGACCTTGTTTGGGAATACCCTGGCCGACCGCTCCAGAAAACTCACTGGAGTCAGCGGGTGGAAATTCGCAGGATTCTTGTCTAGGGATTGCTCATAGATGTTCACTTCAATACACCCCCTAATGTATTGCCGCTTGGAATTGTACTTGGAATTGGAAAATTCCAATCCTCTGTTAGTTCGTAATCAATATAAATATGAACCGTACGCATACTGCTGATGAATTAATATCACTGTAAACTATTGGCTCTGAACCCTGAAGAATTATGACAGTGCCCAGATTCAACCTAAGCCGACGAGAATTTATCCAGCGTTCTGTTTCTACGGTCGCAATTTTTGCAACGCCAGGGCAATTTTTGCACGCCGAAGCACATCCCTCGCGAATTGTCGCAGGTCCGGCAATGGCCAAGCTTGTTCTGGACCTAGGACCAGAGACTGCTGTATGGGCATTCAATCAACAAGTCCCCGGACCGCTGCTTCGATATCGACAAGGAGACGTACTGAGCCTTGAAGTTGAAAATCAACTGAAGGTGCCGACAACAATTCATTGGCATGGTTTGCGTGTACCTGCCGAAATGGATGGAGTTCCCTTTCTGAGCCAAAAACCCATTCAACCCGGCGCTACCTATCACTATGAATTCAAGCTTCATGATGCGGGCACGTTCTGGTACCACCCGCATGTAGATAGCTCGCAGCAAGTCGGTAGAGGTTTGCGCGGCGCACTGATAGTCGATGAGCTGCAAAGTCCGCAGGTTGATCGAGATGTGCTTTGGGTGCTGGACGACTGGAGATTGAACCAAGATGCGCAAATCGTACCATTTTCCGACAACATGCGAGATGCCAGTCACAATGGAAGAATCGGAAATGTCGTTACCGTTAACGGAAATATTGGCGAAGAGTTCTTTGTACGCGCAGGAGAACGTTTGCGCCTTCGATTGGTAAATGTAGCAAATTCTCGAACTTTCGCCCTAACCTTTCAGGGTCTGAATCCTTGGATTATCGCCCTTGATGGACACCCGGTCGAACCGAAGTCTGTTCAGAACAATCATATTTTGCTCGGTGCTGGACAACGTACCGACCTGATTGTAGACGTGACCGGCAAGCCAGGTGAGATTTCTTCCGTCGTGGACAGCGCCTTTGGAGTTGACTTTACTTATGAACTTATGCGACTGGTACGAAACACTGACAGCTCTTTGCCGTTTCACAGCCAGTCTGCGCCACTTGCTCTACTCCCAAACCCCGTATCCAGGCCTGATATCGAGAATGCTGAACGACATCAAGTTGTATTTGAAGGAGGTGCAATGGGGGGAATGTCCGGCGCCTATTTGAACGGTGAGTTCAAAACCATGAGAAACTTGGCAGAATTAGGCAAATTGTGGGCAATCAACGGAAAAATTCCCGGCAATGTACATACCGAACCACCTTTTCTCACATTGGAATTGGGTAAGTCATACATTCTTGAACTAATCAACCGTACCGCTTTCGAACACCCGATTCACTTGCATGGACACAGTTTTCAGATAATTCGCAACAATGGCAAGCTACTGAAAAACCCGCCGATTCGAGATACTGTTCTACTTCAACCGGATGACAACCAGGAAATCGCGTTTGTCGCTGATAATCCGGGACAATGGATGTTTCACTGTCACATTCTCGAACACCAGAATACCGGAATGACATCTGTAATTGCCGTCACATAGCCATACCGCTGCAGCCAATAGCTGCAGAAAAAAAAGGTCTGCTATTTTGCAATAGCAGACCAATTCAATAGAAGGAGAAGTTAAGTGATATGAATCGTTAAATTCGTCCGCTTAAATTAGACTTTTTTCTTTTCAACAGCAGTGACGATTGGCTGTTTGGCTGTTTCAGTAAACTTCTGCCACAGTGACAGGTAAGCGCTATAAGCTTCACTACCAAATTCGATTGCGGAACGCGTAGCCTTTTGGGTCCGTTCAATGGCAATACTGTTCCAGTTTTCCTGGGTAGCGACATAGTCATCAAAACTCTTGATTTTCAGCCACTCTCCAGTCTGTTCAGAAGTGTTCTGAACAAGCTGCTGTGCTGACTCGACTCCGAACTCTACTGACTTGTTGAAGAGTTTGGTGTTTACATTAATCGCTTCGTTAGCGAGATTTACTAAGTTGTTCTGCATGTTGATTTCTCCAATAAATTTACATTGCTGCAGTGCAATATAACATTATTATTAACTTTGTCAACATATTTTTGAAAAAATATTTCAATTATTTCTTGAATAATTGCGCTTTTCTGAAACCTATTTATGCATGAATTTATAAATATTAGTTAAATAAAACAATAATTTAATGCAACTTAATCAAAAACAATCTATGAATAGAAAAAATTTAGAATTTTTAATCTGGAATTTCTTGTGAAATGTGATAATCGTTTACCTTGTGGATTTTATATTGCATTGCACATGCAGAATGAGGATCGTTCGCTACTTATACCCTCCCCTATAGCTGGATTGTGGACAGTTTAGGGCACCTCTATTTACCCTGAAATTCTAGGGCTATCAAAGGCCGAATGAAAATTTTCGAGAAATTTGCACATTGCATCCGTCAATTTCCAGACTTTGAGCCTATTTCCCCATGTTTTGCCCAAAAACAGCCCGAAATTACCATTATTTCAGCCATTTTGACCCTATTCTCACTCATTGAGGCGCAATTGCCCCTACGCCGCCGTTGCCGACGGCTCCAAATAACTCAACCGCTTCATGTTGTAGCAAAGATTTCGTAGCCCACAATCCACGTTTGCGCTCGCACCAGCCCAATGCAACGCATGTGGCGCTCCGGCATTTCATTTCTCATCGTCCCAAACACATGCTCAACTCTCGCCCGAACTTTCGAATACGCACAGTTCACCTGCTTTTGACGACCGCTCAATGACTTCGTACGGGTGCCTTTGTGATTGATCCGAGGTTTGTATCCTGACTGCCTCAACTGCTGTATGGCCTCCTCAGAACGATACGCACTGTCCGCCCACACTTGCCGGTCACCTGCGGTGTCCTCACTTAACACCTCGAACAGCATCTGACTGTCATGCGTGCTCGCCGGCGTCACACAACAATCAACAATGAACTTGGTCTCGCGGTCGGCCGCGATGTGATTCTTGTAACCGTAGTAATTCTTTGAACCTTTCTTCGTCCACCACGCATTTACATCTTTTTGACGCAACTTGTTCGCCTTAGCTTTCCAATCTTCAGGCACCCCACCAGCCTTGATCGTCGCATTGTCCTCGCGAGAGTTGCGCTGCACCGGTATCGACACAATCGACGAGTCGACAATCTGGCCGCTGTTTAACCGATAGCCGCGCTCCAGCAACTGATCCTTGAACCTCAAAAACAACTCCTCCAGGCCACCGCACTTCGAAAGCAAGTCCCGATACTTCCACAAGGTCTTTTGATCCGGTACCTGGTCTTCGGTCACCAGCCCGGCAAACTGCTTGAAACTCCTTCGATCCAACAGCATATACTGCAGCTGATGGTCACTCAATCCATGCATCACACATCACACCCAACAGCAGTGCCCGGAACATCACCAGCGCATCCCAGGACGGACGCCCGCGGCGCTTGGTTGCACCGCGCCAGTGCCAAAGACCTGTTCCAAGCGCGGGCGAAATGCCTCCCAGTCCACCAGTTCCTTGATCCGAGCCAAAGCGTCGAATTCCTGCAGGGCTTCCTGCTGCGATTCACGTTCAAACAAATGCCGCTTTTCCATCTGAATTACCTTGTTGCATCGTTGTAAAATGAAGACCTAATCGATACCTCATATTATCTGAGATTCAGTTGTAAAATGCGGTACCTATAGACGAATAAATAGACGTGCCCTTTAATCAATTATTGACTCCTGACATGGTAGTGCTAGGAGCATGTAGCGTAATTAAGGAACAGACCATGCAGCAGTGTACGAAACAGACTGTGAAGTGAATGGCTCCAACAATTTATAAACAGATAACACCGACAGACTCATGCGGTTCGGAACACAAAATTGTGATTGTCCGAGATGTGCAACAGAATCCATAATCCAGGGCGAATTTTTGTTCAGTTCAACTGTATGATATGAAATAAATAGCGTCTGATACTGGACTTTTCTGATTGATTCGTGTATGGTTCAGCCAACTGAAGTTGAACTGAAACGGTGAGAGATGAATTTGTCGGAGTTGGTCATCGTACCGGTCAGACGCGACGAGGAGGAGAAATTCCTTGCGCTGATGCGGCAGCATCACTATCTTGGCGCCCCGCACAAGATCGGTGAGAGCGCGTTTTATGCCGCGGTTTTGCAGGGCCGATGGGTTGCGCTGAGTTCATTTTATGCGGCGGCCCTGAAAAGCCGCGCCCGAGATGAGTGGCTCGGCTGGCACCCAAGAGACCGTGGCGCAAGACTGCACCTGATCACCAACCAGAGCAGATTCCTCATTCTGGAGCCGATTGCGAATCTCGCATCCCGCACTTTATCGTTGCTGGCCAAGCGTGTCGTCAAGGACTGGCCGGTGCGATTCGGACACCCGGTGCTGCTGATGGAGACTTTCGTTGACCCGCAGCGCTTTGCCGGAACCTGTTATCGCGCGGAGAACTGGATACAGATCGGGCAGACGGCCGGCTATCGGCGACAACGCCGCGGCTACCGACAAGGCTCATCACCGAAGCTGATGTTTGTGCGCCCGCTTCGGTCAGATGCGCGCCGGTTGCTCGGTGGCGCACATCTTGATTCCCACTATTTCCCGAAAGGAGTTTGCAGGAAAATGTATACGGACGCGGATTTCAAGTCATTGCTGGATTATTTCTCACACATTGAGGACCCGCGCGGGCGTCGCGGGCGGCGCTATCGCCTCGGGACACTGCTGGCCATTGCGGCGGCAGCCACAGTTTGCGGTGCGCGCGGCTATCAGGAGATGGGCGAATGGGTACAGGCGCAGTCAGAAAAGGTGCTTCGTCATTTCAGGGTTGGATTGCGGCGTGGCAAAGTCCAGCGTCCAAGCGTGTATTGCATCCGCGAGGCGCTGGTCAGAACCGACCCCGGGCAGTTCGATGACGCGCTTCGCAAATGGTGCATATCGATTGACGGCTGCGATGAGGCGATTGCGATCGATGGCAAGACGATGAAAGGAGCGGTTGACGGGAACAATCGCCAGATTCATGTGCTGGGCGCCTGTGGGCATCAAAGTCGCATGCATCTGGCAAAAAAAAAGATGAGGCTTGACTCGGACGGGAGTGAGGAGCAAAAGTACACCAACGAGATCGGCGCGTGCATCCCGTTGCTGAAATCGATTGATGACCTCAATGGCAAAGTGATCACCGCTGATGCGCTGTTGACGCAGCATGCGATTGCGAGCTATATTCTCAGCCGGGGCGGGCACTATATGTTTATTCTCAAGAACAACCAGAAAGATCTCACTGGCGAGGTGAGTATTCATTTTACCGATCTGCTTCGACTCAGACCGGATACTGAAGCTGACTTTGTCACCCGCACCGGTGACGCGACCGATGCAGGGAAAAAGGTGCCCAAGGTCCAGCATGGACGTCATGAGATCCGCGAAATCCGGGTCAGCGACAATGCCGAACTGATGGCGTATCTGAATCGCGAGTCGAAATTTCCGGACATCGCGCAGATATTCCGCATTCGTCGCACGATTGACCACTACCGGCGTGGCGAGGTAACCAAGACGACGCAGGAAACCGTTGTCGGGATCACCTCACTGCAAGCCCAATGGCATTCGTTTAGCAAAAAAAGCTATTCGTTTAACAGTTCGGTATTTTCCCAAGATTTGGACGACCTGCAGCTGATCAATGGTTCAGTTTTTTTAGGCCGTTCTAGTTCTTCGATTGGCATTCCTGAACCGCTCATCCGGACGCTTTGAGATGCGCGGACACGACCGTCCTGGACGTTCCTTTTGCAGACAATTACCGATGCTGTGAAGAATGTTCGATACCGCGCTCGAAGCCAGTTGCCAGTTGCCCAGCATCAGCGCTTCAAAGTTTCTCGCCACCGTCACCAGCACATTCTTGAAATTCGCACGCATCTTGGGTTGATCGCACACAGCACCCGTATTCAGGTCGTCTTCCAACTGGTTACCGAACGAGCGAGACAGCGCCAGCAGCACAAAATGAGCATACAGCTCCTGTTTCACGCCGCGCTCGGACTTGGCGTGAAATTGCTCGATTTCCACCAACCGCTTGGAGATTTTGTACAACTCTTCAATGCCCCAGCGGCCGTGATACGCATCCGACAGTGCGGCGACCGGAAACTGGTTTTGATCCAACAGCGTGGTCGCAAGACAGTAGTCATTGCCACCGGCGCTGTATCTGACGCAGCGCACCCGGATCGGGTGCAAGGTTTTACCCGGATGACGCCGGCGCCAGTGCCGGGCGCGAGACTCGCTCGGCAAAACATCAATGACGCGTTCATCCTCGCAGCCGTCAATGAACTCATCAAAGGCACCTGCACTGCCACGCTTGAGGCGAAAAATACAGTCGATGCCGCGTATCGCATGCTGGCGCAACAACTCGAACGAATAATAACCGCGGTCGTATACCACCACTTCGCCCGCCCGGCACCATTTCAGATGCCCGAGCGCGGGCTGATGTTCGTCCAGGTGCGACAGCAACTCAAAATCCATTGGCATGCGGTCGCCCAGCCGGTACAAACAACTCACCAGGCCTTGCGGATAGTAACAACCCTGGGAAGGCAGGGAATAGCCGGCTTCAAGCAGCGCCCGCGGCAAGTTGATTTTGCTCCCATCTACCGCCAGCAGTCGCCGGCCGCACCACTCGCGACGGGCATCCTCACCCAAGTGCTCATCCAAACGCGCCAGCACCTGCCGATAGACTGTTTTGAACACCTGCTCATCGAGCTTGTGGCGGGCGACACACATCGAGGACGCCACTGGCGGCTGCGGCTGTGGCAGCTCCACACCCAGCAGCCGACTCTGAGCCCACAATTCGTTGACCGTGATCTGATAGCCCTGATGATTCTTTGAAAACACCAGACGGAACACAAACAGCATGATCAGCAACGTATTGAGCACCCGTCTTCGCTGTTGCCAGCGTCGATCGTATTGCTCAGCCACCGCGGCTGCAATGCTGATAAAATCACGCCACATGCGCACAAACCGGTCATCGGCAGAACCGACCGACGGCTGCCGCGGCGCAACTCGCCGGGGCTTTTTGGCCTCACCTTCGAGCAGCATGCGACGGGCATCGGCCGCCAATGGCATCACATACACATCCTTGATGGTCTTGTCAGAGCGCTTGACGGTCTTGCCAATCCGCTGCCAGCCCGCCGCCCGATAACTGCTGGCGCTAAAACGCGCCGCTTCAACGAAGGTCTCCATCAGCACCGGCCGCACGCCCCATCTTGTCTGCCAATCGTCTGCCATGCACCGTGCCGCCAGCGACAATGCCTTCGAGGCCAGGTTCGACACCTGCACCCAGGGCAAGATCAAAAACCGCGCATTTTGCACCACCTGCTTCAAACGCTTCTTGTAGCGCACCGGTTGCCAGCCGATCCATTCATCCCGGCACGGCAACTTCGCACTGGCCCGCTGAAACAGCAAACAACCCAGCCGCCGGTTATCTTTGTCAACAATGAAATAACGCAAGTGACATCCCATCGGCTGACGGTAGCCCAGATAATGATAACGATCCACCAGCTCGTTCCACTGCGCCTTGTCCGCCTCGCACTCCACCAACTGCAGCGCAATCGGCGACAGCTCCGACAAACTCGCCACCACCGCCGCACCCGGCTCACTCCGCTCGCTCAACTCCAGTCGCTTGCGGCCCCCCCGAACCTTCGTCTCATCCTTGCCCGGCAAGCGCAATACACCCGCAGCCTGCAACTCCTCGAGCATCTTCAAACACGCATAAGCGCTGTTGACGCCCCCATCCGTTCGCCAATCCAAATGCTCACAGATCGTCTGCGCCAACTCGTTGCGACTTAAGCGCGGAAAACTGTCAACCGTCTGCTGGACCTCGACCAATTGCTGGCGCGTGAATCGCTGCCCGCAAAAGGTCGTCCTGTGCAATCGCTTGATGCTGTCGTCCATCGCGTATTCTCCTGATAAGCTTCAATGTTCACTGTTATTTTCGCAGAACCGGTGGTGTTTGTCAAGGGCTCAGGACAATTTTTTTGCACTCAAAAAACATGATTTACATCAATGACTTGCAAATCACCAACGACCACGTGTTCGGAATTTTTCAAAACGAATGCCATTGACTGCAAGCCGCTCAGGCTGATCCGAAGACTTTGCTGGGGCTCAACCGCGGCCATTGGACCATTGAATCGAATCATCGCATTTTGGACGACTCAAACACCTGGCACGAGGATCACCTTCTGATTCGCACCGGGCATGGACCGGAAAACGTCACGGCACTTCGCCGATTTGCGATCTCGGTGATCAGACGGCACGCAGAATCAGTTGCGCCGACGATGCGCAAATTGCGCACCAACGCACGTTTGCTCCTGGATTATCTGGGCCTGGCCGGGAACACGCGACGCAGGGGTCGGCGTTCGCCGATCACCGGGGCCGTATGTCGATGACCCACCGAATTGTGATTGCGAAAAATCGTTGTTCGGCAACAGCCGAAACAGGAAAAATCCGTACTCCCATAGGACAGTTCACTGAAAGAATACTGAAAATCGGTTGCGGCATCACCTGAAGCGGTTCAAATCAGGCACAGTGCATGGTTTCATGCCAGTGGCCTGAACATACTTGTGATCCATAGGCTAAAATCACGAGTCGATGGCGTTCGGTTAGCGTGACAAAAAATTTGCCTTGATCCATAATCAGAGGGGTAAATCTAGTTTTTTAGTTTTGTCATATAATATCACTGCTGTCCCAAAGTTTACAAAAATGTTGTTCGTATCTTATTGTTTCAACTTGTATAATTACGGTTTTAAGGGTGGTGTCGATTTGATGGCACTACGCGGCGATTTATTCGACCCATCCGACCCTAATATTCAGGATGGAGCACGACAGACCTATGAATTCTGGCAAACTGATTTTCTCGCAGTTAATGGATTTTCTTCCTTGGACTACCTTTGATCGCTGCGTACAACGTTATCGTGGCAACCACAAGATTAAATCATTTCGATGTTCGGCTCAGTTCCGCACTATGGCCTTTGCTCAACTGACGCACTGCGAAAGTCTGCGCGACATCGAAACCTGCCTGCGCGCCCAACCAAACAAACTCTACCACATGGGCATTCCCAACGGAATCTCGCGCAACGCCCTAGCCAATGCCAATCAGGTGCGAGACTGGCGCATCTACGCCAACTTTGCACAGCGCCTCATTCACAACGCACGTGGCCTCTACCAGAATGAAGATCATGGCTTGGATTTGCATCACACCGTGTACGCTTTGGATTCATCCACCATTGATCTGTGTCTTGCGCTGTTCCCCTGGGCACCGTTCCGCAGTACCAAGGCGGCAGTCAAAATGCATACGCTGCTTGACTTGCGTGGCAAATTACCTGCCTTCATCCATATTTCCGATGGCAAAATGCACGATGTCAATATTTTGGACCAGCTGTGGCCTGAACCCAACGCATTTTACATAATGGACCGTGCCTATCTTGATTTCGAGCGCCTGTATCTCTTGCACCAAATGAAAAGTTTCTTCGTACTGCGAGCCAAGTCCAATACTGCGTTCCGGCGCCTCTACTCCCATCGTGTCGATCGTTCATCTGGCGTCATCTGCGATCAGACCATCATGCTTACCGGCCTCAACACCCGTGACAAATATCCGCAACCACTCAGGCGCATCAGTTACCGCGACCCCCAGCGTGACAAGAAACTCGTGTTTCTGACGAATGATATCGAACTTCCCGCACTCACCATTACTGAACTCTACCGGAGCCGCTGGCAGGTGGAACTGTTCTTCAAATGGATCAAGCAGCATCTGCGTATCAAGTCGTTTTACGGCGTGTCTGAAAACGCAGTCAAAAGCCAGTTATGGATCGCGATTTCAGTTTACGTGCTGTGCGCAATTATCAAGAAACGGTTGCACTTGGAGCAAAGTCTCTACACAATTTTGCAGACATTGAGCCTGACTCTGTTTGAGAAAACTACATTATTTCAACTACTTAGCCAAGCGCATTACACAACCGAACCGACCGAATCATCTAACCAATTGATTTTATTCAATTAAACGTTGGAACAATAGTGATATAATATATGTTACATACGCTCCTTTTGCCGATGCTTGAATTGACTGTACATGCGTATCAGTTATAGATGCATTGAAAATATGGAATCTGTTTCAAATTAGGGAATTCCAACTATGATGTTCGGATTCGCATCTCGAATTGCAATTGTGCTCGCTGTCATTCTGGGAGCTGGAGTTGCGTTGACTGGTGTACTGAGTATTCATAAGTTTGAACGTACCTTCGCTGATCTGCTCACCTCTCGATTTCAGTTTGTTGTAAACGATGTTCGTCAACGCATTGAAACGCAGATGGACCTGGGACTGGCACTGGTTAACCTGGAAGACATTACCGAAGAGATGGAAGCATATCTTCGTAATGACGAACAAGTTCTATCCATTGAAGTGTTTGACGAAACTGGAACTGTGTTATTCAGCACCGACCCGAGTTTTGTTGGTGACCTCGTATCAGAAGACTGGGTTATAGCGTGGCGTACCGGTCGCGACAAAAATTTATGGTCTACTTTGGAATATGATGCAGGCGTCGTTGGAGTACCGTTACGTAACAACCTGAGCCAGGATGTGGGCTCACTGGCACTGCGTTATTCCCGGGATTTTCTTGATCACAATGTTTTCGAGCAGATTGAACGCTTGTTGCTAGTTGGTGGCGCCGTCGGAATCATGATGGTAGTACTTAGCTGCTTCGGCTGTGCATTACTGCTACGCGGCGCAAGCCAAGACCTGAATATTTTAAGCAGAGCGATAGAAGACATTACGAAACGAAATAAGGATAGCGCTGCTTTGCAAATGATGCTCACCAGACATCCGGAGTTTGCAGCCTTTTCCGATTCCGTACTAGGCGCTCAAGATATTCTTGATTCAGCTACCAAAGAAATACATCAACTGGATGAAGAAGCGATTTGAAACCAGCGCCACCACTTGTCGTAATTGACTCCACTGTAAAGGTTCAGTTTCTCTCTCAACAGCGCGGACTTCTAACGCGCCTAATCCTGCTGGCTATCGTGGTACTGCTGGTCGGCCAGATTGCACTGGCCTGGTTTGCGTTGATCGGATTTGAACGCGAACTGGAGCCTCAGTTGAATCAGAAAGCCAACGCCGTAGGCTATACCATATCCTCTCAGCTGTCTTTTGCCGTCGGCGACCTTAGAATTCCATCTGAAAAACTGGTAGGTGTCGACGCTTACTTCGACAACATTCTCGCATCCAATAATGACATCAAATACCTATCACTTGTTGATCCCTCTGGTAACGTGCTTTTCCTTCGAGGCATCTTGCCGGAAACTATGAATCAGATACTGGCTGGGCTCTCGAATAATTTGGGCGGCTCGAATTTTGAAGTCAATGTCGAAGGTCATATTGATGGTTCCTTTCCGATTTACGGAATTGAAGACTTGTCCAGCATACTTCACGTTGGCGTTAGTAGCGAACATGTAGTAAGCCAGTTATCGCAAATTCTGTATGAGATTATTACCGTGATCATAATTTCATGGCTCGTAACTTTCGAATTCCTGAGCTTTTTTATGGGTTCTTACGTATCCGAACCGTTAGAAAATATTCGAAGAGTTCTGTCAGACGGTGCAAATGGCGTGTTTGCGAATCGCCTCCTCTTGAGATCCCGAGACGAGGTAGGACGACTTGTTACTAGTTTCAATGGAATTTTACACGGCCTGCAGAACCGTTATAACGACTTTGTCTTCGATACACGCGAACTGATGAACGCACAAATCGACTCAACAGTATCGCATAAGATTTCCGAAGTTCACAAACAAGTCAACGAATACTATCTATTCACTGGCGGCCAAGAAGTACGTTCAATAAATGTCAAGCAGATCCGGGCGCCGCTGTTTCTTTTCATATTTTCCGAAGAAATATCGCGCTCGTTTTTGCCCTTATTCATCTCTCGATATGCACCAACTGACATGGCCGTTCCGTACGATGTACTAGTCGGATTGCCGATTACTCTTTTTATGCTGGCGGTCTTAATTATTACGCCCATCGGGGGAGAATTAGTCGATCGCTTCGGCGTTCGTCGCGTAATGCTAGCCGGAATTGCAGCGGCAATATTGGGATACGTCGGAAACTTCTTCACCCAAGACTATATTGACCTGGTTGCCTATAGAATCCTGACTGGAATTGGTTTTGGTCTGGTTTTCATTGCTTCGGATAGCTGGATTACACGGAACGCCGATACAGGTAATCGCGCCCAAAGTAATGGGATATTTGTAGGTGCTGTATTCGTCGGCATTACCTGCGGACCTCCCATCGGCGGAATTTTCGCGGACCGAATCGGTTTCGAAGCGACTTTTCTCATTTCCGCATTTCTGGCGATTGTTTCGGGGTACATTGTCTATCTAGTATTCCGCAATGCCAAGTTACCGGACAAATCAGGGCCCTCACAACTCATGCTGGGTATGCGCGATTGGCTAACGCTGCTAAAAGACGCACGTTTTGTGGCTGTACTACTATTGGCTGCGATACCCGGTAGAATAATGTTCGCAGGATTCTTAATTTATCTGGTACCGTTGTATCTGAACGATCTCGGGCACAATCAATCCTCCATCGGGCGAATCATGATGTTGTACGGCATCACAACAATCACTTTTGTGTCTCTTGCCGCACGTATCGCAGACCGTTACGGAAAGTATAGTTATGTCGTTGCCATAGGTGGCACAATTACTGGACTCGGCTGTATCGTAGGTCTGTTTGCCGATAGCGTCAGCAGTGCCTCCAATGCTCTGCTGATCGCGATTTTCACTCTCGGCTTCGCACATGCACTTACTCTGACTTCACAGAATGCCATCATACAGCTAATCGCTAAACACTATCGAGGCACCATGGGTAGAGCCTCGGTAATCAGTGCATACCGAACGGTAGAGCGCTTCGGCATGGTCATCGGACCGTTGCTCGCCGTGGCATTGATTGGCGCTTTCGGTTATAGAGGCGCTATTGCCGGTTTCGGTAGCATATTGCTAGGCGTGACTGCTCTGTTTCTGATCGTCATGGCTCTGCCGGCAAATAAACAGGTGTTGGAGGAGACCGACGTCGCAAATGCTTAAGATCCTTGGATTGTCCAAATTGAATCTGGTGTTATGCATTGCCATGGTCATGTTGCCGTCGTCAGGGTCTACGCAAACTGTAGTGGCCGAATCTACCCCTACCGAGCCATTCCGAATTTTTGCCGTTCTGTGGCGTGGAGAAACCGAAGTTGAGGCGGGATTTCGTGATTACTTCAACCAGCGTGGCATTCCTTATGAAATGACGGTGCGTAGCCTGGATCTGGACAAAGGCAATGCACCTCCTATCGTAGAAGAAATCAAACGGGTGCAGCCTGATCTTGTCTACACTTGGGGAACTGCCGCGACAACTGGCATTGTCGGTAAAATTGAAACCGAAGAGCCAGAGAAGTTTGTCCGAGAAATTCCAGGCATTTTCGTTCTCGTAGCTTACCCGAAAAGCGCAAATATCATTGAATCTTTCGAGCAGACCGGCAGACCGGTTACCGGAGTTTCGTTTCTGGCATCCATCGAGGCTCAACTAAATACCATTCTTGCTTATCTACCATTTAAGAAAATTGCAGTAATTTATGACATAACGTCAAGCAATTCCCGAATCAACGTCGCATCCTTAGAGGAAACCGTACCCAAATTGGGAATGGAACTGTTAGTATTGCCAGTGCCTCTGGATGAGAACGGCAAATCCGACCCAGAAACCTTACCCGAGCTTATCCAGCAAGCAAAAGACGACGGTGCTGACATTCTGTATATGGGGCCAGACTCATTTCTCACTCGTCATGGAGATGTATACACTGCTTCTGCTATCGCAGCGGGCTTGCCAACCTTTGCCTCTACACAGGCTCCATTGAAAAATTTTCGCGCGATGTTCGGGCTGGTTACCGATTACCATACGTTAGGTAAACTGGCGGCCGTACAAGCGGAGCGTATTCTCTTAGAAAAGAAACGCCCGGAAGACCTACCCATTACACATCTTAAAAGATTCAAGTTGTGGATCAACATGGACGTGGCGAGAGAAATCGGGTTATACCCACCAATGAGTATGATCACCATCGCAGATTTTAAAGACAGTCGACGCAACTAATCGGCTATACGCAAAATAACATGCAACTACGCACCAGAATCTGTCTGCTAGGCATCATCGTTGTCATTGTGGTGAACATCGCGATCGTGTTTGCGGCAGTCAAGCGTGAAGACCTGATTCGACTGCAATTCTCGAATGAAATAATCGCAGACCAGTCGAAGCTCTGGAACCAGGTTACAGAAGAATTCATCGAACGCATGGAAGACCAGGCATGGATCATGTCTGAGAATCGGATTTTAGGCAATGCCCTTGCAGATGGTGACGCTGAAGAACTTCAACGAATAGCCAGTCAAATCAGCGAAAAACTACGCAATGAAGAAATTGCCGACCGATTTGACCTAATTTATCCTGACGGTACTCTTGCCTACTCTTCTCACTCTGGCGTCTTCCAGAGCCCGATCATCGTAGCAAGTGTAGCACGTGATGCCATTGCAGACCAGGAACAGGTAAGAGGAATCGGCAACGACAAGCAGCGCAATACCGCGATCATTTTTGGAACTCCCTTGCGGAGTGATTCTGGCCAAGTTGCTGGCTTAGGTGTATATGCCACCAATATCGTCGATGCACTTGCCCATTTGGAGAAATCGAATAATTCTTCGGTTATGATCGTGAACCGCCGCGGACGGCTGCTTGTCGCACCCAATTCCGACACATGGAATCAATTTAGTGACATCGTCAATCTGAATGAAATCAGCAAACTGCAGACAATTGCTGATCAAGGTCACTTCTATTCTGTCTTAGTCTTACCACAAGTCGCCAATCTAGGTGGTTTGGTGGGTCGATTGGTGAATATCAAGGACGTTACGCACCTGGTTCTTCAACAGCGACAGATTAGTCAAATTATAGCGATGTTGATCATCGTATTTGTGATCCTCTCGATGCTGGGGCTTTACCTGTATATGTCGCGCTCCTTTTCTCCCTTGACCGAGGGCGTAAATGTACTAAATGCTCTATCCAAAGGCGACTTGCAAATCCAAATCGAACATGCAACTCGTAAAGACGAGGTTGGTCAAATTGCAAATGCTGTCAATGTTTTCCGGGATAGCATGATTCAATTCACCCGATTTCGCCGCTCGCACGAACGACAGCGAGCGCGTCAGGAACGCTTCATCTACCGAGAAATGACTCGGCTTGTCGACACTATGGACGAAGGGGAAGATCGCAGTGCGATAGTGAGCGAATTGGATCATCTTGGTCAAATGGTACAAAGCGAACTCGGGGATGGTGACAATCAGAACTATGCAATGATGAACGCAACCAATGGAGGCAGCAGTTCCAGAGATTCGGACAGCCTTGCACTGATCGCTGTTGCGTTTCAAAGCATGTCGAATCGAATTCAGAACCAGCACCAGCGACTGCGAGAAGCATTGGCAACGAAAGAAGCATTAATTTCGCTTCGCAAGGAACTGGACATTGCAACCCGCGTGCAGCTGTCCTTGCTGCCGGGACACATTCAGACGTCCGATTCGTTCGATATATATGGCGGAATGTGGCCCGCCAAAGAAGTTGGAGGCGATTTTTTTGACTACTTTCGTCTGGACGAGCATCGAATTGGAGTTGCCATAGCGGATGTTTCCGGTAAAGGCGTTCCGGCCGCTCTGTTTACAGTGATGGCTAGGACGATATTGCGCGGCAGCATTGCTCATCTGGATTCGCCTGGCAAGATTCTGCAAAGCGTCAATGATTTTCTAGCAAATAACAACGACGAAGATCTGTTTGTGACATTCTTCTACGGAATTCTAGATGAACGAACTGGAAGTTTAACCTATGCGAACTGCGGTCACAACCCACCGATCATATCGGATATAAATGGCAGTCGCCCTTTGGAACTAACCAATGGCATGGTGCTGGCAATGTTCGGCGGCATAGAATTTGAAGATGGCTGTGTTGATCTGCTTCCGGGCTCGCGCCTAGTCATGTTTACCGATGGCATTCCGGAAGCGTTTAACGCAGAAGAAGAAGCTTACGGCGATGATCGACTTCTCAATACTATCGCCGCTCTTCCAGAACAAGAACCCGCAGACGATGTAAGACAAATTGTCAATTCTGTTAATGAATTCGTAAAAGATGCGCCACAGTTCGACGACATTGCTTGCGTAGTCATGCATTTCAGAGAGAAATTAGTCGTGAATAATCGAGATTCAATGGATGTGCAAACGAGTAACGAACAAACTTCGACAAACGCACCAACTTTATCCCTCGCACTGAAATGCGATCTTTCCGAATTGGCACGCAGTGCCGAAGAAATTGAAAAATTCGGTGCAAATCGAGGCTGGCCACCCGAATGGATTTTCAAAACCAACCTTGCACTGGATGAGTTGATTACTAACGTAGTCAACTATGGATTTGAGGGACAGGAAGAAAAAAAGGCTATTCACATCACTCTGACTGAATCTGATAACTGCCTGGTTGTGGTGATGGAAGATGAAGGAAATCCATTTGACCCATTTACGGAAGCTGCAGAACCTTCATTAGAAAATGATTTGGAAGAACGTGCAATAGGCGGATTGGGGGTGCACTTCGTGAAAACTCTAATTGACGAAGCCACCTACGAGAGGCGCGAAGGTCGAAACCGCATCACTTTGACTCTACATACTCCGGATTGAGCCTGAACCAGTTGGCGAACTGGAACCCCCCATTACCGAGTTTCATTCCATGATGGCGGCACGTCGAGCCGACACCGCACTGCGCGATAGACACAGCGCTCTCGGCGCACCCAGAGTCAGGGACATGAGCTGGGAAGTTTATGACGAATTGATCTCAGCAATATTGAGCGGAATCGATAACTGGCCACCACTTTATAGTTTTCATTACCAGCACCCTTCGCAGCTTCAAGACCCAGTCGTAGGAATTGGCAAAACATATTCAGTACCGCTGACCTATTCCGATTTAGGTGGAGAAGGCGAACCAATAATTGCTATCGGCGGTCTGACGAATGTAGTTCAGCGCTTCGATTTTCTGGCATTGGATGCAATGCCGGAGGTGCGAGTTATTGGTCTGGACCTTGCTGGACGAGGACGTAGCGGTTGGATGTCAGAACTTTCTGACTACAGTCTCGAAACCTATGTCGAGCAATTGAGGCAATTCATGGATTTCTTGGCTTTGGAATCCTGTACTCTGCTTGGATCTTCACTAGGTGGGTCTACCGCCATACGATTTGCCGCCTGCAATCCAGACCGAGTACAGCGGATTGTTCTCAACGACAGTGCCCCCTATATTCCGCTGGCAAGACGTGCAAAACGATCGATTGCGGTTGCACGTCATTATGTGTTCCATAGTCCGGCCGAGATGTTCCGGCGTACCGGTGCCGCCGCAAAGCATGAGGGACCGGCACTTGACGCTGTATTGTTACATAGTGCACATAACAAAACGTGTTGGTCTGAAAATGAAAATGGGCGAATTTACCGCCATGATCTTCGAGCCATGCTAGCTTATCGCGCGGAAGCCAGCAGTAGTCTCGACATATGGAACGAATGGAATCAGCTGAGGTGTCCAATTCTGTTGCTGCACGGTACCCAAAGCGACTCCACTACAAATGAAACTGTAGATCGAATGCGAAGTCATGACAATTTCTCTGTCATACATGTAGAGGATACCGGGCATACTCCGGCACTGAGCGACGGAGCACTGACTCGACTGATGGTGGCCTGGATTCTAGACGACCAACGCTTTGATGAAGACAAAGTATTTCATGTAGACCACAACCCGATAAGAGTGCTATTCCCAGATGACCGACGTTAAAGATCACCGGAGTCTACTGTTCATGCGACACGGAGAAACCTTGGCTAACATCAAATTCATTGCATCAGGAGGTGACCGAAATCCAGAGTTGACTGAGTCGGGTATTGCGCAAGCCGAATTGGCGGTAGTTAAATTACGGCGTCACAGTCTAATTCCACATATGATCATCACTCCTCCCACAAAGCGAACGATGGCCACCGCCCAAATTATCAGCGGCCGATTGAATTTGGAAATTGTTGTGGAACAACTCCTTAACGAACGTCTGCTAGGGGATTGGAACGATGTCAGTTCTGAAATAATCAATCCTTTGTTAGCGGCTGGCGATACTCCCCATAATGGCGAGAGCCGACCTGATTTTCGCAAACGCACGATGCGGGGGTTTCGTAATCACGCAAAATTATTCCAACACATGCCGTTGTTCATCGGGAGTCTCGGTACCGCCCGAATTCTGCTAGAAATGGTACCAAACGAAGATCCATTAAATTTTCCAAACGGAGCAATATTCAATGCGAAACTTGCGGATTCAGAGGAATTTGGGATAGTTCACATCAAGCACATTGCTTGAATTTCAGTACCCGCATCCAGTTATATATTATTGCGCTGGATACTAGTTTACCGGGTCTGTCTGGAGAGGTTTAACCGAACTTGTTTGACAATAAAGCAGACACAATCTCAAAGACAGTACTGTCCAAATGAATCATGACACAAGTATTCACGTTGCCGGCAGGCTACCCTACCCGCCGGAAATCAGCCGGTGTTATTTGATCGAAGCGAGTGCGTCGTCGCGAGTGGCGTGTGTGGGAATAATTTTGCCAAATCCGCTGATTTCGAATACATCCTTTACTGTATCAGAAATGGAACACATCGAAAACTGAACATTTCGACTTCGCAAAGTCTTTGCAAGCAGCAAAATTACCCGAAGCCCAGCACTGCTGATGTAGGATAAATCACTCAATTCCAAAATTATGGAATCGTTGGTAGCATCTATTGCAGAGTCAATCGCCGCTTGAAACTCAAGTGCGTTCTGTCCGTCAACACGTCCTCCTGGTTTCAATATCAGAGTATTATTGACATGGTCGGAAGGAATTTCCATTGAGGTTCTCCTTTATGTTTGTGTCGTTCATATACAAAGCCGCTTAAATATAACTGATTATTTGTCCTGATCATAATCGCCAAAATCTTCACTATCAGGCATGATCATAAATTCCGGATAGGCTTCGATTCCAAGTTCCGCCAAATCTTGTCCAAGTTCTTCCACATTTTGCGTCACTCGAGCACCCATAGCAGCTTTCAGAATTACCCACAAGACGAAAGAGCTACCGAAAACGAATGCACCAATCGCGGCTATTCCAATCAATTGTACTCCTAAATTGCCGCCCGCCACAATGCAGACTGCAATTGTTCCCCAAATGCCGGCAAACAGGTGGGCAGGAATTGCGCCAACTACATCATCGACTTTGAAAAATTCAAGCAATTTCAAACCCACGGTACTAATCAGGCCGCCGATTCCGCCGATCACGATTGCCCACTGGTGATCGACTATGTCTGGGCCTGCGGTAATTGAAACCAGTCCTGCTATGGCACCATTGAGAACTGCCAGCAAATCAACTCGACCCAGTAAAGGACGAGACACGGAAACTGCCACCATTACGCCCGCCGCAGCTGCCAGGTTGGTGTTCACGAGCACGATGCTCATTGCAACCACATTAGCTGCAGAGTCCATTGCAAGCTGGGAGCCGCCGTTGAAACCGAACCAGCCCAACCACAATATGAAAACTCCGAGCGTAACCACGGGAACATTTGATGGAGGTGTGTTCTTGACGGTTCCATCCTTTCGGAATTTGTTCAATCTTGCACCCACCACGATTGCGCCGGCAAGTGCCGCCCAGCCTCCGGTTGAGTGGACTATGGTCGATCCGGCAAAGTCCTGAAATCCCATCTCATCTAACCATCCTCCACCCCAGGTCCAAGCGCCTATGATGGGATAGATGAGTGCTGTGAGAAATATCGTAAAAATGAAAAACGACCAAAGCTTAACTCGTTCCGCCAGTGCTCCGGATACGATTGACGCAGTCGTTGCGACGAACACCATCTGAAAGAACCAGTCGGACATCGTCGAATAATTGGATTCAAGAACAGATTCCAGTGCATCGGCATTGCCTGCCAGCAACGCTAGTTCGCTCGCAGTGGAACTGTAAAACAATGTGAACGTGCCGAAGAAATCACCCACATCAACATACATCAGATTGTATCCAATGACGTAGTAGGCAAGTCCCGCAATAGAATACAGTCCGATATTTTTCAGGCAGATCACGGAAGCATTTTTGGTGCGAACCGACCCCGCTTCAAGCATGGTGAAGCCGGCACACATCCACATCACGAGCGCGCCCCATAAAATGAATGAAAACGTGTTGAAGATGAATGCTGTTTCAGATGCATTCGCGACGGAGGAGAACATCATCAGTCCAAATGCGGCCGCCGCCCCTGCAAATCTACTAGGAAATCTAGAAACCCAGGTTGTACTATTTTGAATAAATATCCCATTCATGTCCAACTCTCACCCATTTGAATAGATGCGATTTCAAGAAATTAAAAAATGGATTATAGCCGAATTGGTAGTGGATACTTCGCTCAGGCGTATCCCCAAATCCGAAATTAGAAACTGAATTTTATGGTCGAATGACACATTTTAGCGATTGATCTGCATTTTGCCGACCGATTGTCGCTGGTTTCGGTTCGACAAGCGCCATTTGCTCAATTTTACGGCTTGACCGGCATATCGGCAGCATTGTCACCGTTGTGCAAAGGTGCACAACCCTTGCCAGTGTTGGCAATCGAATCGATTTGCAGTGTCTTACCGCCGCCGAAGGCGGCAATTCAGATGCGAAGCGGGTAACTTCGAATCGCCAGCACTGCTTCTTCGATTATCTCCAAGTAACCGCCGCCGAGATTCAGTGTCCATTGCCTGGCATGGCGCACAATTTGCCCGGCAACCGCATACAACTTCATCCGTATGGTAGGCGCTCGGGCCGTCGCCCACTTCATCGGCAACACCATACGCATCAAGGCAAACAGATTGTATGCCAGCGAACTGAGCTTGAACCACGCCGCATTGGCATGAAAATCACCACACGGCAGATTCGCACCTGAAAAATCACTTCGAAGTTCTTTGATCCTGTTTTCCGAAGTCTCGCCTCGCAGGTTGTACCACTGCACAATGTCGCTGTCTGACTTGCTTTCCATGTTGGTGGCTATCGCACGATAGATGTAAATGCCGTGAGACACACTGTTGTCTTCCCCATCGATGAAGGTTTCAAGATTCACATTTTCTCCTTCGTCAATGCGTTTTTTCTGCACCACAAGTGTAAATGCCTTTTCAGTCTCGCACATCGTATGCACAGTGCGCGCAACCTGTTCGGTTCGCGATTCGGTTCCATCAGCCATAATCAATGGCTGCCAGTCCCTTTCCTTAATGCTGCTGATCGATTCTTTGAGCGTCGCATCCATCTTCGCTCGTATCGCAAATCTCTTGTCGTTCTGCATCAGGTAATTGATCACTTCGCTTTGGTAGCCGGCCGCATCGATGCGTACCTTCGTTACCGCAACTCCTTCCGGCAAAGCCGTCTCACAACGCTTGATGAATTCCAGATTCTGCTTGTTCGGCGGTTCGTTACCGTCCCGGAATTCCACTTCAACAACCTGATCAGTCTCTGTAATGTGACCCACCATCGGTGTGTAGCCCTTGTGTTTTTTGTAAGTCCACTTCGCCTCGCGCTTGTTCGACTCGATCACTGTCGCATCGATGTCCAACGTCACCTGCTTTCGTCCGCCAAGTCCGGCAGCCAGCAAGTGTCTGTTGATTTCAGTCAACCCTGCCATCGCCTTGCTGTCACTGCCAGTGCGGCGAAGAAAATTTCCAAGTGTTCTGGCACTCGGCAACTTGTCGCAGCCGAAAAGTTTCAACAGGGGTTTTTCTTTTACCAAGTCCGAGATATCATCGAGGCACTTGCCGCCGTTATGAAACAACAGCATCATGAGGTCGAAAATACCCGAGGGGCGGTAGCCGCGGTTGCTGCCAGCGGCTGGCAGGTGCCGCTCAGCGACTTCGGAAAGCTGCAGGCGGTTAATCAGCTCCGGAACGGTCACCAAACCGGCGCGGGAGGTCAAAATATTGTTGGTTTTTTTGAATTTATAGTTTACACTTTGCATAAGCCTTGTACCTCTGAGTTTGATGATTGGTTTCACCCATCGGGTGAAACCTGTGGTTGAGTGAAAGCTTTATTGTACAAGGCTTTTTTATTGTTTTCAGATTTCTATCTTCCCCTAATCCGCAATTAGAAATCTGAGATCAATAGAAAAGCCTTGTACAATAAGGCTTTCATAAACAATCGAATTTCACCCAATGGGTGAAGCCCAAAAATATCTCAGAGGTACAAGGCTCATGTCGATTTTACCCCATAAAATTGGAATCAGCAAACGTATTTTAACCTCCCGCGCCGGTTTGATCGTCGTTGCACAGCTAATGCAGCGTCTTGGTCTGGAACAATTGGCGGATCGGCAATTGCCTGTAGCGGGCAGCAACCGCGGCTACCGTCAAGGCGCGATGTTCAATATTTTCATGTTGCTGTTTCATGAAGGCGGCAAATGTCTTGACGACGTAAGCCATTTGCAAAAAGAAAAGCCTTTGATGAAGCTATTGGGCTGCGGGAAGTTGCCTGGGGCCAAGACACTGGGCAATTGGTTGCGGCGCGCCGGGCGCAGTGATCAGGCGATGCAGGGATTGGTCAATCTCAACAAAACAATTCTTGCAGCAGGGCTTTACAACCGAACGCAGATTACCTTGGACATAGATGCTACGGTGATCGAATCGAACAAGCGTGCAGCTCGGTACACGTATAAAAAGCACCGTGGCTACACGCCGATGGTCGGGCACATCGCTGAAACCGACCAGGTGGTGGCGGTAGAGTTTCGAGAAGGCAATGAATCTCCGAACAAAGAGAATTTACAGTTCATCCAGCGCTGTGAGTCGGCATTGCCGGAGGGTGTGTCGGTATCGGATGTTCGCATTGATGCTGCCGGCTATCAAGCCGCGGTGATCAACTATGCGATGGACAGTGGCATGGGTTTTGCGATCCGTGCCAAGATGGATAGTGCGGTCAAAGAAACCATCTCTGAAATCAAAGATTGCGAATGGCGCCCATTGGTATATCGTGATGGCAGTGAATCGGACACAGAACAGGTTTGTCGCACGTTGCATGTGATGACAAAAACAGAAGCGTTTACGCTGATTGTGCACAGAAAGCACATTGATGATGATGACAACTCACAGTTGGACATTTTGATCAACAGCGATGATGAAACAGGGGTACGGGGTCGCAACATTTATCGTGCGATTGCAACCAACAAGGATGAGTTATCAGACCCCGAGGTGGTGCATTTTTATAACCAGCGTGGCGAGTCGAGCGAAAACAGAATCAAGGAGCTTCGCAGTGATTTCGCCGCCGCCAGATTGCCCTGTGGGGACTTTCATGCCAATGCAGCATGGCTGATGTTAAGCTCAATGGCCTATAACCTGTTTGCCTTGATGCGGATGGTATTGCCGCATTCGTTGTCAACTGCCCGTGCTCCTACAGTGCGTTTGCGTCTGTATGATGTCGCCGCACTGATCGTACGCCATGCCCGGCAATGGACAGTGAAAGTCAATGCCTGCCACCGCAAGGTGATGGATGAAGCGCTGGATCATATTCGAGGCTTTCCGCTGCTGTTATGAGCTGAGCGCCTCGGGTGGCGCTTTTTCGAACCGAGCTTGAATCCATTCCGACTCCGGAAGGGTTGCGCACCTTTGCACAGTGGCGAAAATGCCAGCGGACAATGCATCAGGTTGGCAATCTCCTGCAAATCCAGACAAATTCTTCGTGTTGCTCCTGTCTTCGATAATCGGAGCTGTAAAATCCAGTAAATTCGCTAAAATCTTGCTGATGTTAAGCGAATTCATTCTCTAATTTCGGATTTGGGTCTTCCGATCAGGGGTATCCAGTCCACTTCGGGCAACTTCTCAACTGATGCTGGAGAATTTTCTAGATAATTGAACTCAAATTGGTGTGTATTAACCGGATTCGTCCTGCTAGATCATATACAAAGCCGCTTAAATATAACTGATTATTTGTCCTGATCATAATCGCCAAAATCTTCACTATCAGGCATGATCATAAATTCCGGATAGGCTTCGATTCCAAGTGCCGCCAAATCTTGTCCAAGTTCTTCCACAGTTTGAGTCACTCGAACACCCATAACAGCTTTCAGAATCGTCCACAAGACGAAAGAGCTTCCGAAAACGAATGTACCAATCGCCACTATCCCAATCAATTGCACTCCTAAATTGCCGCCCGCCACAATGCAGACTGCAATTGTTCCCCAAATGCCGGCAAACAGGTGGGCAGGAATTGCGCCAACTCCATCATCTACTTTGAAAAATTCAAGCAATTTCAAACCCACGGTACTAATCAGGCCGCCTATTCCGCCAATCACGATTGCCCACTGGTGATCGACTATGTCTGGGCCTGCGGTAATTGAAACCAGCCCTGCTATGGCACCATTGAGAACTGCCAGCAACGCTAGTTCGTTCTCAGTGGAACCGTAAAATAAGGTGAACGTGCCGATGAAATCGCCCATATCAACATACATCAGATTGTATCCAATGGTGTAGTAGGCAATTCCCGTAATAGCATACAGTCCGATATTTTTCAGGCAGATCACGGAAACATTTTTGGTGCGAACCGACCCCGCTTCAAGCATGGTGAAACCAGCGCACATCCACATCACGAGCGCACCCCATAAAAGGAATGAAAACGTGTTGAAGATGAATGCTGTTTCAGATGCATTCGCGACTGAGGAGTACATCATCAGTCCAATTGCGGCCGCTGCGCCTGCAAATCTACTTGGAAATTTAGAAACGCAGGTTCTATCTGGAATAAATATCCCGTTCATGCCCTACTCTCGACAAATTCAATGGATGTATTGTCAAGAAATTGGTTAACGAATTATAGTGAATCGGCAATGGGCAATTCGCTATAGAGTATCCTATCCACTCAATGCAACCACTCAACTGATACTGGAGAATTTTCAGAACAATTGAAATAAAATTTCAGCGCGACAGCCGGAATTGCCTGACAAAAACTCCTCTACCTAATGCAATTAGGATCACAAAATTCGAAAATTTGATTGTCAATTTTTACAGAGATAACTGAGTAAGCGAAATGAGAAAAATTCTGGATGATATTCTGACCGCTAACCGTGCCCATGTTGCCAATTTTGGCTTCGGAGCAACCCTCTCTGCCAAACCGGCGAGGCAATTCGCAATTCTAACCTGCATGGATGCTCGTATGGACCCGGCCAAGTTTGCTGGGATATCCGAAGGAGATGCCCATGTCATTCGCAATGCTGGTGGAAGAGCGAGCGACGACGCTATTCGGTCGTTAGTTGTTTCACACAAACTACTCGGAACCCTGGAATGGTTTGTAATTCAACACACACAATGCGGACTTGGAATTATTACCGACGAATTAATGGGAGAATTGCTTGAGGAAAGTCTGCAGGCGGCGGAATTCAAGGATGGATCGTGGCGCAATGTTGGAAGCGAGCCCGGATCGTCAGAAGGTCGCCACGTCAAATGGCTGACGATACAGAATCTCAAGGAAAGTTTGCGCGAGGATGTCGAACAAATTGCCAATCACCCGTTGGTCTCGCAGACCATATCAATTCACGGCTTGATTTATGACGTAGTTGACGGCCGTCTTGAAGAAGTTGAAGGGGCACTGAGAATCGGACGAAATATTTAAATCTTCTGCAGATTCGTGAGGGATTTGAATTTAAAATCTAGACAGAATCCTTAAATCACTTGAACGCATTTGTACCCAACTGGACAGGAATTTCGTAAAGAATTCGTCAATTCTCCAACTATCTGTTTGCAGTCAATTCTTTCGCCGCTTTTCCATGTCGAGCCATCAATGCTTCCAGATCCAGACCTAGAATTTCTCCGTCAACTACCCGCCACTTACCGCCAATCATGACTCGATCAGCACGATGCGCACCCAATGGCATTCGTTTTGAAAAATTCCGAACACGTGGTCGTTGGTGATTTGCAAGTCATTGATGTAAATCATGTTTTTTGAGTGCAAAAAAATTGTCCTGAGCCCTTGACAAACACCACCGGTTCTGCGAAAATAACAGTGAACATTGAAGCTTATCAGGAGAATACGCGATGGACGACAGCATCAAGCGATTGCACAGGACGACCTTTTGCGGGCAGCGATTCACGCGCCAGCAATTGGTCGAGGTCCAGCAGACGGTTGACAGTTTTCCGCGCTTAAGTCGCAACGAGTTGGCGCAGACGATCTGTGAGCATTTGGATTGGCGAACGGATGGGGGCGTCAACAGCGCTTATGCGTGTTTGAAGATGCTCGAGGAGTTGCAGGCTGCGGGTGTATTGCGCTTGCCGGGCAAGGATGAGACGAAGGTTCGGGGGGGCCGCAAGCGACTGGAGTTGAGCGAGCGGAGTGAACCGGGTGCGGCGGTGGTGGCGAGTTTGTCGGAGCTGTCGCCGATTGCGCTGCAGTTGGTGGAGTGCGAGGCGGACAAGGCGCAGTGGAACGAGCTGGTGGATCGTTATCATTATCTGGGCTACCGTCAGCCGATGGGATGTCACTTGCGTTATTTCATTGTTGACAAAGATAACCGGCGGCTGGGTTGTTTGCTGTTTCAGCGGGCCAGTGCGAAGTTGCCGTGCCGGGATGAATGGATCGGCTGGCAACCGGTGCGCTACAAGAAGCGTTTGAAGCAGGTGGTGCAAAATGCGCGGTTTTTGATCTTGCCCTGGGTGCAGGTGTCGAACCTGGCCTCGAAGGCATTGTCGCTGGCGGCACGGTGCATGGCAGACGATTGGCAGACAAGATGGGGCGTGCGGCCGGTGCTGATGGAGACCTTCGTTGAAGCGGCGCGTTTTAGCGCCAGCAGTTATCGGGCGGCGGGCTGGCAGCGGATTGGCAAGACCGTCAAGCGCTCTGACAAGACCATCAAGGATGTGTATGTGATGCCATTGGCGGCCGATGCCCGTCGCATGCTGCTCGAAGGTGAGGCCAAAAAGCCCCGGCGAGTTGCGCCGCGGCAGCCGTCGGTCGGTTCTGCCGATGACCGGTTTGTGCGCATGTGGCGTGATTTTATCAGCATTGCAGCCGCGGTGGCTGAGCAATACGATCGACGCTGGCAACAGCGAAGACGGGTGCTCAATACGTTGCTGATCATGCTGTTTGTGTTCCGTCTGGTGTTTTCAAAGAATCATCAGGGCTATCAGATCACGGTCAACGAATTGTGGGCTCAGAGTCGGCTGCTGGGTGTGGAGCTGCCACAGCCGCAGCCGCCAGTGGCGTCCTCGATGTGTGTCGCCCGCCACAAGCTCGATGAGCAGGTGTTCAAAACAGTCTATCGGCAGGTGCTGGCGCGTTTGGATGAGCACTTGGGTGAGGATGCCCGTCGCGAGTGGTGCGGCCGGCGACTGCTGGCGGTAGATGGGAGCAAAATCAACTTGCCGCGGGCGCTGCTTGAAGCCGGCTATTCCCTGCCTTCCCAGGGTTGTTACTATCCGCAAGGCCTGGTGAGTTGTTTGTACCGGCTGGGCGACCGCATGCCAATGGATTTTGAGTTGCTGTCGCACCTGGACGAACATCAGCCCGCGCTCGGGCATCTGAAATGGTGCCGGGCGGGCGAAGTGGTGGTATACGACCGCGGTTATTATTCGTTCGAGTTGTTGCGCCAGCATGCGATACGCGGCATCGACTGTATTTTTCGCCTCAAGCGTGGCAGTGCAGGTGCCTTTGATGAGTTCATTGACGGCTGCGAGGATGAACGCGTCATTGATGTTTTGCCGAGCGAGTCTCGCGCCCGGCACTGGCGCCGGCGTCATCCGGGTAAAACCTTGCACCCGATCCGGGTGCGCTGCGTCAGATACAGCGCCGGTGGCAATGACTACTGTCTTGCGACCACGCTGTTGGATCAAAACCAGTTTCCGGTCGCCGCACTGTCGGATGCGTATCACGGCCGCTGGGGCATTGAAGAGTTGTACAAAATCTCCAAGCGGTTGGTGGAAATCGAGCAATTTCACGCCAAGTCCGAGCGCGGCGTGAAACAGGAGCTGTATGCTCATTTTGTGCTGCTGGCGCTGTCTCGCTCGTTCGGTAACCAGTTGGAAGACGACCTGAATACGGGTGCTGTGTGCGATCAACCCAAGATGCGTGCGAATTTCAAGAATGTGCTGGTGACGGTGGCGAGAAACTTTGAAGCGCTGATGCTGGGCAACTGGCAACTGGCTTCGAGCGCGGTATCGAACATTCTTCACAGCATCGGTAATTGTCTGCAAAAGGAACGTCCAGGACGGTCGTGTCCGCGCATCTCAAAGCGTCCGGATGAGCGGTTCAGGAATGCCAATCGAAGAACTAGAACGGCCTAAAAAAACTGAACCATTGATCAGCTGCAGGTCGTCCAAATCTTGGGAAAATACCGAACTGTTAAACGAATAGCTTTTTTTGCTAAACGAATGCCATTGGATGCGCACCGCAAAGGATTACCGCAGCGAGTGGGTCACCCGCGCCTGAAAATCGTGGTTCGTCCAACTTGTACATAGCTAAATCAGCCTGTTTGCCTACTTTGATGCTGCCGATGTCATTACGCCTCAGACACGCTGCCGACCCTTCCGTGGCCCAACGAATGACGTCGAGATGACTGACACGGGCAGATCCATAACGCAAGCGCTGAATCTGTAATGCGTGGCGCGTTTCCTGTATGAGATTGGAGGCGTCTTCCGATGCTGAACCGTCGACGCCAATTCCAATTTTTACTCCCGATTCTTCGAGTTCGAGTGCAGGACAAATTCCAGAAGCAAGCAGCATGTTCGATCCAGGGCAGTGTGAAACACCAACTCCTGCAGAACCCAGTTGTTGAATCTCATCTTGATTAAAGTGAATGCCGTGGGCAAGCCATGTTCGATCATTCAGCCAGCCCATTTCTTCCAGATATTCGAGGGGACGACAACCAAATTCACGTATACAAAATCGCTTCTCATCTTGGGTTTCGCCAAGATGCGTATGCAGGATGACATCCCTGTTGGCCGCTAATTGAGCGGATTCTTGCATCACTTCAGCAGTCGTTGAAAATGGCGAGCACGGTGCAAGTGCAATCTGTCGATAAGATCCCTCCTGCGGATCATGATAGATGTCAATCACTCTTTCACTGTCTGAAAGAATTACATCTGCATCTTGCACCAATGATCGAGGTGGCAATCCACCGTCATCAGTCGAAAGATCCATACTCCCCCGAGTCAAAGTGACGCGCATACCTATTTCACTGGCAGCATGAGCTTGAATGTCAATAGACTGCTCCAGACCGGCTGGAAAGACGTAATGATGATCGGCCGCAGTCGTACACCCGGAGAGCAGTAATTCTGCAAGGGCAAGTCGCGTGGCAACATCCAAATAATCAGCCGTCAATCCAGACCAAGTTGGATATAGAGCTTCTAGCCAGCCGAACAATTCCTTGTTCAGCGCTCGTTCATTAGCCCGAGTCAGAGTCTGAAAAAAATGGTGGTGAGTATTGACGAGACCTGGCAGTATGACGTGCTCAGATGCGTCCATAATTTTATCGACAGTCGACTCCGGGTGTGCCCCCCCCAAGACGCATTCGATGATGCGTGAATCCTTTATTACTATGCCACCATCAGCGTCATCCGCGAAAATTGCCAATGGGTTGCGAATCCAGGTATTGATGATCGAGTCCTCTATTCATTCCTACCCGAAGACGGTTAAATCTCCGAATTTGACGAGTGCAAATTTGTAGGTAATGTGGCTCTGATCAGTATGATCAATACGCTCAATAGTAGCACGAAACCAGATTGATGCGCTATGGCGATGGAAATTTCAACCTGACTGAGGAGTGTTGAGACACCGAGCGAGAATTGCATCAGCGCAGCCAAAAACGCGATGTCAATTCCTAGCCTAACGGATTTACTCTTGATCCGAAATCGCTGCAGCCACAGCACGGTAATTGCAAGAACAGTAGCAACTGCAGTCCAGCGATGAAAAAATTGTATCGTTATGACATTTTCAAACAGATTGCGCCACAATGGTGAGAGGGGGAACAGCACGTCAGGTACCCACTTGCCGTTCATATCAGGAAATGTATTGATCACAAAGCCTGCATGCGTTCCCGCCATAAAGCCGCCACTGAGCTGCATGAGTGCCACCAGCCCGATACAGACAACAGCCAAACGGCGAATGCTCGGCAGTGACGGGTGTTTCTCTAAAGCATGAAATCCGAACAGACTGACCGACAGCCATAGAACATAACTGTACAAAATTACCGCCAGACTGAGATGGGCGGTTAGCCGATACTGGCTAACCGCCGGATTGTTAATCAGTCCGCTTTTCACCATATACCAGCCCAATAGTCCCTGAACTCCACCGAGAACGAATACGGCAGCCAACCTGACAATGAATCTTCGAGTCAGATAGCCACGAAACAGAAAATAAAAAAAAGGCAGCAAGAAAGCGAGAGCAACTAATCTTCCAGCAAGGCGATGAACAAATTCAACCAAAAATATTTGCTTGAATCCTACAAGCGTCAAATCTGGATTGACAATTTGGAATTCCGGAAATTGCTTGTAGTTATCGAATTCAGCCTGCCACTGAACCTCAGTTACGGGTGGGATGATTCCGGACACGGGTTGCCAGGTAACGATTGACAGACCGGAGTTGGTGAGACGTGTGTATCCGCCGATCGCAATGATTACATAGATCATTACACAGATGATCAGCAGCCAGACTGCGACATGAAGAGGGTTTCGATTCGGGCGGATGAATCCCTCTGTCCGCAAATTTGAGGTTTGTGGCAAACTACTCGGACAAGCGCTGAAAAACCAAAGAAGAATTGGTTCCTCCAAAACCAAAACTATTCGACATGGCAGTCTGGAGGTCGATTCCGTCCATAAGTTCTTGAACAATCGGAAATTCTGAAGCTTCTGGATCGATGTTCTCTACATTGATTGATGGACTGATGAATCCGTTGTCCATCATCAGCAATGTATAGATTGCCTCATTTACTCCCGCTGCACCCAGTGCGTGACCGGTTAGCGACTTGGTAGATGCAATATACGGAACATCGTCGAAAACTTTACCGATCGAACCCAGTTCGCTGGTGTCTCCCACCGGCGTGCTGGTTCCGTGCGCGTTGATATACTGTACTGGATGGGTGACATCCTGCAACGCCATTTCCATGCAGCGGACTGCACCTTCTCCTGAAGGCTGTACAAGATCGTAACCATCTGAGGTGGCGCCATATCCAACCAGCTCTGCATATATTTTGGCATCTCGATCAAGGGCACTTTGCAGTTCTTCAAGAACCACTACCCCACCGCCGCCGGAAATGACAAAACCATCGCGGTTCGCATCGAAGGGACGCGAAGCCTCCTTCGGCCGATCGTTGTAGCCGGTGGAAAGCGCACGCATGGCATCAAATAGCATCGTCATGGTCCAGTGAATCTCGTCACCGCCGCCCGCGAACATAATGTCCTGTTTTCCCATCTGAATCTGCTCCACACCGCTACCGATGCAGTGTGCACTGGTTGCACAAGCTGAGCTGACCGAATAACTAATACCTCGAATCTTGAAATATGTGCTCAGAGTTGCTGAGTTCGTACTGGACATTGTACGTGGCACCTGATAGGGGCCAACTCCTCGTATACCTCGCTTTCGCAGCATATCTATCGCAATTCCGATGTTTTCAGTGGATGCACCGCCGGAGCCCATGATCATGCCAGCGCGAGGATTTGAAATCCGCTCTTGCGTCAATCTCGAGTCCTCAATAGCCTCCTGCATGGCAATAAAGTTGAAAGAGGCGCCATCGCCCATGAAGCGCAAAGCTTTGCGCTCTATCCTGCTCTTCAAATCAATGTCAATCGACCCATGAATCTGGCTGCGAAACCCCAGTTCCTCATACTCTGGAACGAATTCCACGCCGGAGGTGCCATTGCGTAGCGACTGCGTGACCTCATGGCAATTATTGCCAATGCTCGATACAATTCCCAGTCCCGTTACAACTACTCGTCTCATCTGCACTTCAACCTAGTTTAAAAAGTCCGACTCGCAAATCGGAACCGGTATAAATTGGCTGTCCGTCCGCTTCCACAATTCCATTCGCAACGCCCATTACAAAATTTCTCGATATGACACGCTTCACATTAATTCGGTAGGTCAATTGCTCGATATTGCCGGTGACCTGACCGGTAAATTTAACTTCGCCCGCACCAAGCGCTCGTCCGCTTCCGGGATTCCCCAGCCAGCCTAGATAAAATCCGACCAGCTGCCACAGAGCATCAAGACCAAGGCAGCCAGGCATTACCGGGTCGCCTCGAAAATGGCAATCAAAAAACCACAAATTCGGTCGAATATCGAGTTCAGCCTCGACTTGTCCTTTACCAAACCCTCCTCCGTCGCAATTGATGTTGGTGATGCGATCAAACATCAGCATCGGGGGGAGTGGCAGCTGTGCATTTCCCGCTCCAAACATTTCCCCTCGACCGCATGACAGGAGTTCCTCATAGTTGAAACTCGATTGCCGAAGCGGGATTTTGGTTTCATTCATGAATTAATCGCACTATTATGATTTGTAATCATCGACACTCTTTTCATCCCGCATTGATCATGACAATGTGAAGCCGTCTCGGGCCATGCGCACCATACTGAATAGTCTGCTCCACATCCGCAGTTTTCGATGGTCCGGTGATCATGTGAAAGCCGCGAGATTCACTCTCAATTTGCGGGGCACTGATCTTCAATGCGTCTTCCAAATGGCGCACAACTTGTCCGAAATTCAAAATCACTATATGATTTTCCGGAAGAAACAGATGCGTAGAAGAGACTTTTGGAGAACTTGCAATGACAATGGTTCCAGTTTCTGCAATGACGCAAATGGCATCGGTAACTGAAATGGCATCGGTCTTTTGTGCCGTTCGTTTGCTGATTTTCCAATCTTGCGGCCAGTCAAATTGTGACAGAAAATCGGATTGCCCCATTACCATTTCATTAGGTAAATCGTGCTCGTTCAGAAATTCACTTACCGCTAATGGAACTTCAGCGAAATTTGAGACAATCTTCACTGATCCTTTCACAGCGGTGTGTTTTTCAATGAACTTGTCGACTAGTATGCCATCGACTACAGGCCTGGGTGCCTCCGATGATCTAACGCGATCATATTCCGCATTTACCGCCTGTTTGACGGAATCGTCAAGCTGAGTCAGGGACTGGCGTATGTCACCTAGAACCCGTTTTCTTACAGTTCCTGCTGTCTCTGACAATCGGTTCTCCTAGTTGGTACCTCATTGAGGGCAATTATAACTCTCGCCTGTTGCGGTGTCAGTCACCATGATCGAACTATGCTGAGGTTTTCAATGATGTTTGCCAGACTGTCGGTCGAACTTGCATCAAACCAGTCCTCAATCAGACGATAGGCAATGGATAGTTTGGGCGGTAGCCTAAATGTTCCCGATTCCAATCCACCAACGATCTCATCGACATTTCGCCAGTGTGCTTCTTGCAGTTCACCATCATTCAACTGAATATCAAAGTTCGAGGCGGTTGCCGAAAATCCGAGCATGATCGATCCGGGAAATGGCCAAGGCTGAGAGGAATGGTAATGCACCGTATTCAGATGAATGTTGGTTTCTTCCTGCACTTCTCTAACGACAGCCTGTTCGACACTTTCACCCGGTTCAACAAAGCCTGCAATTACAGAGTAGCGAAAATTTGGCCAGGATTTCTGTCTGCCAAACAAACACCGATCATCTTTTGTAACGGCTACGATAATTGCTGGGTCGGTTCGCGGAAAGTGAGTTTTATTGCATTTCGCGTTCATGCACCGCCTCGAATGCCCGCCTTCAATCGACTGCGTTTTCGTCCCACAGGTGCCACAGAACTCATGTGCGCGGTGCCAGTGGAACATCGCTTTCGCGTATGACAGCATCGTAGCATCTTGTGCGGTCAGGGAATGACCACTTTCGCGAAGACCTGCGAATGTGACGGCTTCACTCAGCAATTTCTCCGCAGGCGAATGGCTGAGCAGTTCCAACGCAAAGAAGTGTTTTGCATCTCTTGATCCCAGAAACACTACATTTCGTGTGGAGCACCGAATTGCACCAACCTCGTTTGCATCTACGAATACCGGACCGGGATTCGCTGCGTCGTGCATCAAAAAACGATCCTCAAAGAACAAGCAGTAGCGAGACGACGAATCGCATTGAAGAGAATCAAGCTTGGCTTGGTCCTTTCGCTGACCCACCATTCGGTTCAGATCAGAGTTTGTGAATACGTTCAGAAGTGAACGCTCCAGCTCATCCATTTTTCGTCCGGATTTCACCTAGTACGAATTCTTGCACCTCCTGTATGGTACTGACCACGGAAATGTCCGGATGAAGATCTTCGATTTGATCCCGGTTTTCAAGCCAGGCAACAGCGGGTTTGCCGTAATGGACGACTAGTTTCGCTTCTGAAGATGTTCCCGCTTTTCCTGGCAGTAGAACAATGACGTTAGAACTCAGCACATTAATATGATTTCTCGACCATTCACTCGTGCCTAGTACGCCTGTAGAAGACAAGTGCGTGTAAATTGGGATTTCAACCCAGGGATTCGGATAGTGCGGGCTCGACACATAGACCTGCGCCAGCCTGTCATATTCACCTGGAACTACTGCAATGATCATTCCCACGCGGTCTTCAGATTCAGCAAACGCTTTGCTCACTGCTTGCATAACACCGCCTCCCCCTCCTGTTAGCAGATGAACACTTTGAGTAGCCAGCCACTGCCCGAGAACCATTGACTGATTGGCGTGTGCGCTGCTTCCAGAACCCAGTACACCGACGATCGGCAATTTTCTACAAGAATCATTATCAATTGCGTTATTCATCTGTATAAACGATCCTAGGAGTCTGCGCCGTAGAAACTTGAATTCAGGACATTATAGAAATCGAAGCAAGTGGTGCGGGGTTGAATTGCCAAAGCGAGCAGAAGTATGAGTCGATACGAAAACGAAAGAAACAATAATAAGTCATGTAAAACAGATAGTTAGGATATAATTGAAGTCATTAGCATTATTTCCAAACAAGATTTGATTGAGGACCAAGAGCATGCCAACCCGTTTTCGTCGTTATGACCCGGAACAACCGCTGTTGCTGCCGCCCGACCTTCGCGAATGGTTGCCGGATAATCATCTGGCGCATCATATCCGGGATATAGTGGAGCGGCTGGATTTGTCGGTGTTTTATGTGCCATATGCGGGAGATGGCCGGCGCAACATGCCGTATGATCCAGCGATGATGGTGCAGGTGCTGCTGTATGCCTATGCCACCGGAGTGGTGTCGTCGCGCAAGATAGCCCGGCGTTTGCACGAGGACGTGGCATTTCGGTATTTGTCGGCGGAGAATTTCCCGTCGCATCGTACGATCTGCGAGTTTCGTCATCGTCATCTGTCGGATTTCAAAGTGTTGTTTGTAGAGGTGCTGCGGATTGCCCAGCAGATGGGAGTGGCGAAGGTTGGCAAGATTGCGGTGGATGGCACCAAAGTGCGTGCGAATGCGAGCAAGCGCAAAGCGATGAGTTACGAGTATATGAAACGCGCGCGTGTGCGTTTACAGGCTCAGATTGATGAGTTGATTGGACGAGCGGCTCAAGCGGATGAGGAAGAGGATCAACAGTACGGTGCGGAGGGCGATGGCAGCAGTTTGCCGGAGGAACTGAGCCGGCGGCAGGTGCGCAAGGCAGCGATTGAAGAGGCGATGGCGCGTCTGGAGGCGCAACAGCGCGAGTTGGACGATGCCAAGGGTCGTAAACCACAGGACGAGGAGAGCAAACCGAGGCGCGGTCGTCCTTACAAGCGTGCCTATGGCGAGCCGAAAGACCAGGCACAGAGCAATTTCACGGATCCGCAGAGTGCCATCATGAAGACCAGCAACGACGGATTTCAGCAGTGCTACAACGCCCAATTGGCGGTGGAAGGTGAGAATCAGATCATTGTAGCGACACAGGTGACTGCGGATGCCACGGATCAGGGACGGTTGATGCCGGTGGTGGGGGAGGTAGAGGCGAATTGTGGTACGCTGCCACAGACGCTGCTGGCCGATGCGGGCTACGCGAATGAGAAGGATTTGGAGCGGTTGGAAGATCAAGGCATTGAAGGTTACATTGCGTTGGGCCGGGAGAAGCGATTGGCGTCAACCGAAGTGCACAATTCGGCGGTTCGGCAACGGATGAGCGAGAAGCTCAGAACCGCAGACGGTCGCGCTTTGTACGGTCAGCGCAAATGGTTGTCGGAGGCGCCGAATGGATGGATCAAGCACGTATTGGGATTTCGCCAATTCAGCCTGCGAGGATTGACAAAAGTGCAGGGTGAGTGGAATCTGGTGTGCCTGGCGTTGAACCTCAGACGGATGCATGGACTTCAAATTGGCTGAAAAACACAGGAATTGCCTTGAAATCGGTAAATCTGGGAGGAAATTCCCAAAAATCGAGTGTAAACCAGCAATTCAACATGAATTCTGATGAAATTCTGAAATAGACAATGATTTTCATCCGAAATGGATTGTCCGAACCCGGATTTAGACTAGTCTAACTTTCTGCAGCGCAGACTCCTAGGATAAATACTAAACCCAAACACTACGAATTCTCGTGACTAAATAAAACATTTTAGCAACGAACTCGCCTTGTAAATATAAAATCAACACTTGGCTTACAGCAATCCAAGAATTGGCAATCATGACTACAGGTGAATAATGGCACATATTATTGATGGTAAAGCACTTGCAACGGAGCTGAGACAAGATGTTGCCTTGCAAGTGGAGCAGTTGAAATCGCAACATAGCCTAACCCCCGGACTAGCAGTCGTACTCGTTGGAGAAAACGATGCCAGTCAAGTATATGTTCGAAACAAAATCATCCAAACCTCGCACGCGGGGATGAATTCATTTCACAACAAGCTGGATGCCGGAGTTTCGGAAACCGGCGTGCTGGAATTGATCGAAAGGCTAAATTCTGACCCGCTGGTACATGGTATTCTTGTGCAGCTGCCGCTTCCTGACCACATTGATCCGAATAGAGTCATCAGCACTATACTTCCCGACAAAGATGTCGACGGGTTCCACGTTATCAACGCCGGGCGATTGACTGTTGGTCTTGACGGCATGGTGCCTTGTACACCGCTCGGCTGCATACAGCTTTTGAAGTCTCACACAAGTAATCTAAGCGGCGCTCATGCAGTCATCGTAGGAAGGTCCAATATTGTCGGCAAGCCGCTAGCTGCACTGTTGCTGCAGGAAAATTGCACGGTTACGATTGCACACTCTCGCACCAGAGACCTGGATCAGGTGTGCCGTGATGCAGATATTCTAATTGCTGCCGTCGGTAAAGCCCACGTCGTCAAAGCAAACTGGATCAAGCCCGGAGCAACAGTCATCGATGTCGGTATCAATCGAATCAAAGCGGATTCCGGCAAGATGGTTCTTGTGGGAGATGTTGAATTTGACAAAGCCATAAACATCGCGGGCGCAATCACCCCTGTACCGGGAGGAGTCGGCCCGATGACGATCGCTTCTCTGTTACAAAATACGGTGAAAGCGGCCTGCTTGCAGCGTGATATTTCGATTCCTGCTCCGCGTTAAGCGATAGGAAACCTCGCAATTAGATTCAAGTCGCCCGCTACCAACAACAGGCTGCTGCTGGAAATACGTCCCCTTTTGCGCCGCGGGGGTCATATCCCGCTTCAAGTACTCCGTTTTCCGGATTTCTCTCAATGGCGAGAAGATAGCCTTCAGTCCAATCCGGCACAGCCTGAATGTCATGACCTCGCGAACTGAGTTCACCGAATACCTTGTCGCCGATTCTTTCCTCAATGTTGACGAGGTTGATGAAAGATTCATGCGGAGCAAAGAAACCAGGGCAATGATGACTCGAAAACTTGGGTGCCTCGATTGACTCAGCAATCGTCATGCCAAACACCACCCGATTCAGTAGAAACTGGAGCATCCACTGATCCTGTTGATCACCGCCCATACTGCCGTAAACCATCCATGGTCTGTGATTGCGATGGACCAACGTCGGACTGATGGTTGTCCGCGGCCGTTTATGCGGTCCGACAAGATTTGGGTGATGGGCGGGTTGAAGATAAAACGTCATCAACCGATTTCCGAGCGGGACGCCAAGCGCTTTCACTAGTTCTGAAGATTTGAGCCAGCCTCCGCTTGGTGTTGCAGCAACCATGTTGCCGTGCCGGTCTACGGCATCAACATGCACAGTGCCATGTCCCCAAGATTTTCCACCAAGTCGATCTTCAACCGGAATTACCGCAAGGTCTTGAAGCGGGTTGCCAGGGCGTATCTCGGCGTTGGCGGTGTCCGGATCAATCAAATTCGAGCGATTGACACCGTACGAGTCTTTCAGCAGTTCCTGAATTGGAACATCGACTTGGTCCGGGTCTCCATACCACTGTTCTCTATCGGCAAAAGCAAGCTTCACCGCTTCAATGACAATATGGAGATACTCGGCTGAATTGTGCTCCATTGCTCCTATAGAGAAATTCTTCAGAATTGATAGTGTCTGCAAAAGCGCCGGTCCTTGATTCCACGCGCTACACTTGAAAACGCGTACATCTGCGTAATCGACTGATACGGGCGATTCGATCTTGGTGACAAAAGCTTGCAGATCGCTACGCGTCAGGAAGCCATCTGCGTCTTCGGCGTGGCGGGTAATTTGAGCTGCGATGTCACCACAGTAAAATTCTTTCTGAACCGCGGCGATCCCATCACGGCGAGTGCCACCAGCGGAGTTTTCGGACGCTGCAAGAGTTTGAAAGCAATCGGCGAGCGCCGAGTTGCGAATCAGTTGACCGGGACCCGGCAGCCTGCCGTCGGGCAAATAGACTTCCGCAGTATTCTTCCAGTTGGTTCGAATCAATTCCTGAATATCGTGAACGCCGAAATCAGGCATATACAGGAGACCACGATGAGCGGGGAATCCGTCTCGCGCCAGCGCAAGTGCAGCAGCACAAACGTCCGCAAACGACAAAGTTCCGAATCTTTCGAGCGCCGTCGTATAGGCACCAATAGCAGCCGGTACGCCGGCGGCCAGAATTCCCGTATCAGGTACATCGCTGTAGCCTCGTGCGCGATAGTTGGACACAGTGGCATTTTCCGGCGCCATTGTATTTCCGTTCACGACGACAGGTTGTTTTTCGTCTGCCATCTGAATGATCATCGGACACTCGCCGCCAATTGTATGCTGGTGCGGATTGACGACCCCTTCCACGAGAGCAGCGGCAATAGCAGCGTCCACCGCGTTTCCGCCCGCTTTTAATATATCTGCCCCGGCATTTGCCGCTAGATGGTGCTCGCTGGTTACTGCTCCATTGGTACCGAACAACCGGGGATGAAACGGCGAACGTCGCAGGTGCTCGCGGTCCAGCGTTCTGATAGCCATCCGTTAATCCACCCTGATCAAACGAGTCAATCGGTGTGGTAGGCAAAGTTTGTATTGCATAGTGCTTGACATGTTATCAGGTTTGCCGCGCAACACAGTGAGTCCAACTGTCTCTCGGCTTAAGGGAGAAACTCTCAGAATTCTCAATGTCAGGATGAACTAGAACAAGCCTTCAACTTGACCATCAGCGTCAAGATGGATTGAATTGGCAGCCGGAATTCGAGGAAGACCCGGCATCGTCATAATATCACCACAGATTGCTACGACAAATCCTGCGCCAGACAGCAATCGCACCTCGCGAATTGGAACGATATGCCCTTCCGGAGCGCCCAAAGCCGTCGGATCGACTGAGAAACTGTATTGAGTCTTGGCCATGCAAATCGGCAGATTGCCAAATCCGTTGTTCTGCAACTGCGACAAATAGGTCGCTGCCTTGCTTTCTATGGCGATATCGGAGGCACCGTAGATTTCCTGCGCAGTCTTGCGAATCTTTTCTTCAAGCGAAAGCTCGTTGTCATAGAGAACATTAAATCGGGCTTGATTCGAATCGGCTAGTTCAACGACTCTATGGGCTAGTCGCTCAGTTCCAGCACCACCGTCTGACCAGTGGGTACACTCGAACGCTTCAATTCCCAATGATTCGCATCGTCTGCGTACAGCATCCACTTCTGCGTCGGTATCGGTAATAAAACGATTGATTGCTACGATCGCCGGTAAACCATACTTCGCGATATTAGACAGATGACGTTGCAAATTCACGCAGCCAGCATCAACCGCACTTACATTTTCCGTTTTTAGGTCGGATTTAGCGACGCCTCCGTGCATTTTAAGCGCACGAATTGTTGCTACTACGACCACAGCGGAGGGATCCAAGCCAGCTGAACGACACTTTATGTCAAAGAATTTCTGCGCTCCCAAGTCGGCACCAAATCCTGCTTCGGTAATCACATAGTCAGACATCTTTAGTGCCGCGCGAGTAGCCACAACCGAATTGCAACCGTGTGCAATATTGGCAAACGGACCACCGTGCACCAGTGCCGGATTGTTCTCAAGAGTTTGTACGAGATTGGGAGCAAATGCGTCTTTCAACAAAACAGTCATTGCGCCGTGTCCATGCAATTCTTTCGCCATCACAGGTGAACGATCACGGCGGTATCCGACGATAATGCGGCCAAGCCGGTCTTCTAGGTCACGCAGATTTTCTGACAGACAGAATATCGCCATAATCTCGCTTGCAACCGTGATGTCAAAACCGCTCTCGCGAGGAAAGCCATTTGATACCCCTCCCAGCGAACAAACAATCTGTCGCAACGCCCTGTCGTTCATATCAACCACTCTGCGCCACGCCACCCTTCTACTGTCCAACTCGGCATCGGAACCCCAGTAGATCGAATTATCGACCAGTGCCGACAGCAGATTGTGAGCGGTTCCTATTGCATGAAAATCGCCTGTGAAGTGGAGGTTGATATCTTCCATAGGAACTACTTGTGCATACCCACCTCCAGCTGCGCCGCCTTTCATGCCGAAGCACGGTCCAAGACTGGGCTCCCGCAGGCAAATTGTTGTGTCTTTGCCGATTCGGTTCAAGCCGTCGCCCAAACCGACAGTCGTGGTTGTTTTACCTTCCCCTGCAGGAGTTGGGGTTATCGCTGTAACCAAAATTAGCTTGCCGTCTTGTCGGCTGCTCAGCGAGTTAATGAACTGCAAATCAACTTTGGCCTTGGTTCGTCCAAAGGGAATCAAAGAATTCGCAGGAATATTCAGTTTTTCGCCAATTTCACCGATAGGTTTTAAAGTAGCCTGCCGAGCAATTTCAATATCGCTTTTTACTTGTGACACGGACACACTCACTCCCAACAAATTAAAGTCTGTTTATAAATAAAACAGGCAGTTTGATACTGCCAGAAAACACCATGTGCAGAAATACACACCTCTACGCCAAATTTGTTCGAGAGGATTCTACAGCCATACTTGTACTAGCTGATTAAAAGTGAAGGCTTAAACTGTCCTGTTCGATCTCTTCTGCGATCAATGGACAAACAGTTTGTAGTTCGCTCTGTAACTTGCAACTAGACATTCTCAAGGTAAAAAGGTCGTACAGTAAGAAAAGAACTGGTCTGTAAGCCGGGTTCTGTTCGATTTTTCAATCGAGGCAGTCATTCATCTGGGACTCGCATCACTGCGAGCCTCTAGCGACCTACCCGAATCCAACGCGAGCCACGTTAAAGGATTCCTATTTGATCTTGCTCCGTGTGGGGTTTACCTTGCCGATATCGTTACCCATACCGCGGTGCGCTCTTACCGCACCTTTTCACCCTTACCTGTGAATTCGATTTTCAAAGAATTGCACCGGCGGTATATTTTCTGTGGCACTTTCCGTCGGTTCACACCGCCCAGGCGTTACCTGGCACCTTGCCCTTGGAGCCCGGACTTTCCTCTTGAGTGAAACCAATGCAAAATACACTGTGCTTCAGCAATTGCAAGCGACTGCCCGACCAGCTCTTTTCTGAACTGACAATTTTATACCAATTGCACGCTTGTTGATTCAGCGAGTAGCTGATCTTCAAGCGGCACTTCGTTAACTGCAATCAACAATGCACGGCATGCAGAGTTGCCGTCACAGTATTCAATTAGCCTAATCAGTCGATTTATTCTCTTGACTGTCTTCTTTGATCTGCATTGCACGTTTGTAGAGCCGGTTGCGCCTCACTCCAAGTATTCGCGAAGCGAGCTCAGCAGCCTTTCGTGGTGAACACTCCTCAAGCAGGATTTCCAAAGTATTGTCAATTTGCTCTTCTTGATTAGCGGTTGGTATATCGGTATTGTCCACCAAAATCACAAACTCGCCTTTTTGCTGATTCTGATCTTCTTTAACCCAACACATTAAATTGCCTAATTCATCGACTCGAATTGTTTCGTGAATTTTTGTCATTTCCCTGGCAATACAGGCTTGACAGTCATCACCAAAAGCATCCGCAATATCCGACAGCGAAACTAAAATTCTATGTGGCGCTTCAAAGAATACAAAACACCTTCGCTCTGCAGAAAGTTGCTTCAATCGTGTTAGTCTATCCACTTTTTTTGCCGGTAAAAACCCTTCAAACTGAATTTTGTCAACTGAAAGCCCACAAACTGACAATGCACAAGTGAGTGCGCTGGAACCAGGTATTGGAATTACCCGAAATTTTTGTTCGTGAGCACTCCTGACAATTGACCTGCCTGGATCGGAAATTAGTGGCGTCCCCGAATCACAGATCAGCGCAATGCTCTCGCCATTTGCCAATCTTTTTAGCAATTGCCCTTTCGATCTAGATTCATTATGCTGATGATATGGAACCATCGGAGAGGAAATTCCGAACTTCAGTAAAAGTTTTCGACTGTGTCGGGTATCCTCAGCGGCAATGACGTCAACTTCTTTGAGAACCTTGATGGCCCTCAAGGAAATATCTTCCAGATTACCGATTGGCGTGGCTACAACGAAGAGCTTTCCTTCTTTGTTATTTTGAAGCTCGTGCACGATATAATTTGATCTGAACAGCAGGGAGTCAACTGGGGAAATGCCTTATGAATAATCCGATTTTCGGCATGCGATTTTATTTGCCTAGAGTTGATTCAATCTCACGAATTCTTGTAATTTCCGCTTTTAGTCTTTTTTTGACAAGTTGTTTACCTACAGAACAACAAACAAAACCCGTTTCTTCCGAACCCGAAAATACCACTAGTGATTCTCCTTCTCCGCCTGTAACTTCCCGTTTACCTGAGATCGAAATATCAGCGCCAGACGATCCAATAATACCCGAATCCGATGATTTGGACGGAACTGCAGTTCTGTTCGACGAGTATGCTCCCTGGACCCACGTCACCCAAATCGATTCCAATTCCCTTAGTCGAAGTTCGAATCTTCTAAACGCTGCAAACTCACTATTCATACAAAACCGAATTTCGGAAGCCGAATCAATTGTGAAACTGATTCGAGTCAATGAACTAGGTGCGTCTGAACGAATAGACTTTGAAATTCTAGCTATCCGTTTCATGCAGTCGCGAGGCCAACATAAAAAAGCTCTAAGGCAACTCACGAGACTTGAATCCCGTAGTTCTCTTGACTCTGCTCAGCGTTTTCGAGTGGTTCGCTTGAGAATTTACTCCACTTCCAATCTGGATGAACTGGCAGAACCGCTGCAATTGGCACGTGAATTGATGCGGCTTTATTCGGCTTTGCCGTCCGAAAGCGACCAAATCCAGGTTGGTCACAAACTGTGGGATGCATTGCGGCGAATTTCAATTGATGACCTTGCAGAAGCACTTACGAATACGGATAACCCCATTGAAAAACAGTGGCTGTTGCTAGCACTTGGAACCAATGCCGTGATGCATGATCCCTATCAATACAACAGAGCCTTGCAAACCTGGATTCAAGAGTATCCCGACCATCCTGCTCGGAGATTGATCGAATCAGGGTTGTCTGCAAATCCTTCGAATGTTTCCAAGATAGCCATACTACTCCCGCTGTCATCGTCGAGCAATCTGGGGGCACAAGCGTTGCTGGACGGCCTAGTCGCGCAGCACGCCGCCGACACCAACCCTGCAAGACCCATTCTGGAAGTGATTGATATTGGCGACGATCCAGTTATGGTGACGGAATTCTACTACCGCGCTCTGGAGAATGGCGCCAACTTTGTGATTGGACCACTTGGCATAAAGTTCGTTAAAGAAATGGCACAGTTCGGAGATTTCATCGTGCCGACTTTGCTGTTAGGAGATGCGGGGGGGATCAAACTGCCGCAACACGTCAGCCAGTTTACACTCGCCCCTGAACAGGACGGCACATTAGTTGCTCGACGCGCGAAAAGTGACGGGCACACGACAGCGCTGGTTCTTGAACATCCCTCAATCTGGTCAAAACGTACCGTCGATGCGTTCACAGATGAGTGGGAACGCCTGGACGGTGCAGTAATCGAAAGCCATGTATACAACCGGGAAGAAGCCGATTACTCCGAAACTGTCAAAAAGATTCTCAATATCAAGTCGAGTGTTGGCCGTTATCAGGAAATTCGTGATTTGACCGGACACTCGCTCAGTTTCATCCCTCGCCGTCGTCAAGATGCCAGCTTTATTTTCCTAAGTGCCGATCCTCTGCATGGACGTTTAATCAAACCGCATATTGATTTTCTGAAGGCGCACGATCTTCCGGTTTATTCAACCTCTCACATATTCAGTGGGAAGTTCAACAAAATTACAGACCAGGATTTAGATGGAGTGCGGTTCGCCGATATGAACTGGATCATCGATCGCAGCAGTTCGATGGCGAATCTGAGAAGAGAACTCGCTGCAGATACCTCCATCACAATCGACTTTGAACGGATTTTTGCAATGGGAGTTGATGCATACAACCTGGTAATGCACCTTGCAGTGCTTCGCGATAATCCCGACGCCCGCTATCATGGCGTCACAGCATTGATTCGAGTCAATTTGGATGGTAGAGTGCTTCGAGAACCGAATTGGGTAATATTTTCAAATGGAACACCTGAATTGATTGTCGAAGTGCCGGACCCCGAGATAATTCTGACACCCAATCGCTACGTATCTTCGAGCGCTTCTGCACCACCTGAACAGCAGTGAGTTAAGCTGTTCAATAGGATAGAATATAGGGTCATAGAAAAACGCTGGCTTAAAAGTGCTTTTCCAATCCTTAACCTCCCAATCTATTAGGTAACCAATGAACAGAATTTCGCCATCCATATTTAAATATTTTGCGTTCTGCTCCATTGCCATTGTCTTGGCTTGTACGACATTTGCAAATAGTCAAGCACAGACTGAATCGGACGATACAGGTCGAAGCGCCATCCAGATGCTTTCAGACACCGAAGCCACTTTCACTATCAGTAACATAATCAATAAAGACGAGGGGCTGGGTAAACACGCATTCGTCAATGTGACGACAGTAAATGGAATTGTGCTTCTGGTTGGGTCAGTTGGTAATTCCAGTGAAAAGCAATGGATTGAAAGTGTAGCGGAAGATCATCAAAATGTTCGAAAAGTCGTCAATGAACTGAGAGTAGAAAAAGCTCGCAATGTTTTGGAAATAGGTAAAGACAAATTGATTCAGGTTTCCGTGAAACACAGGATTTCAACTGAACTGGAAGAAAATACACCGCGTATACATGTCATCATTCACCGTAAAATCATTTACCTGATGGGAATTGTCACGCAAGAAATTGCGGATAAGGCTTCCGAACTCGCAAGAACTACCCGTAACGTGGAACGCGTAGTCTCAATTTTTGAAATCAAGGAATCGGATTCGTAAATCCCGAAATCCAGCTACGTATTCTCAGGTAATTGAAGCTGGAGCGGACGATGGGAATCGAACCCACGTATTCAGCTTGGGAAGCTGAAGTTCTACCATTGAACTACGCCCGCTTGCTATAGCGTTTCGAGTTGACAACTGTCAGTCGTCGAAACACGGGGCGTAATTTGGCTGGTCATACCCTGTATTGAACTGTCATGCCCTGAATTGAACTAATCTGACTAACGAAGGGTTCGAGTTCTTTAAGCGCTTCTCTATAAACCGCTTTCTTGAAACTGATTACGCGGTCAGGTGGGGTCCAGTAGTCGACCCATTTCCAGTCATCGAATTCGGGATGGGAAGTACAGTCCAGACAGAAATCCGATTCGTTGCCGACAAACTCAAAAAGAAACCACTTTTGTTTCTGTCCCCGAAAAACGTACTGATTCCGATTTCGTGTATAACGGTTCGGAATGTCATATTTGAACCAGGTTTTTGTCGAGCCAATTAAGCGAACATGAACTGGTTTCAGACCAAGTTCTTCTTCTAACTCCCGATAGGCGGCTTCATCTGACGTTTCATCGGAGTCAACTCCACCCTGCGGAAACTGCCAACCATCATGTCGTATACGACGGGCCCATAATACCTGCGCCTTGCGATTGCAAAGCACGAGTGCCACATTGGCTCTGTATTCTGCCTGGTCTGCCATTGTTTGCATAAAATCCAACGATCAACATTCATTCAAACAATAATATATCTGCCGTATATTATTGTAGCAGGACTGTATACAAAATTCAATTGTGTTATCCGAATTGCGAACGAGATTCACGATGTGCATTTGCCAAGAATGCAAAAGAATCATCTACGAAATCATATTACTATCAACAGGAATTGGACAATTTTCCAAATCAAACAATCATCTTTGACGTTGATTGCATGACCGGTAAACTACGCGATTTTCTCATTGTAGTCAGAGAATTGGAGTCCAGTGTTTTGATCCCTGTCGAGTTCAAATTAAGTTACTACTCAATTGACCTAGTGGTGCGACAAATTTAAGGCGGAAATACTCGGAATCCAAAACACGAACACAGTATTCCCTACAAAATAACCAAGTTCCTGGTTCTGTTCTGAATCAGGTTGGGTTTGCGATCGGGAGTGCCAAATGCCCCAAATGCCTTCGTTATCCCTCGGCATGGAAATTGGAAATGAAACTGAACAGATTCAGAATGAATCGCAGAATATCACAGGCATCAATCAGTTACAGTAGTCAAGTAGTTTTTGGTGAAGGTCTTGCGAAAGCCAGACTCCCTCTTTGCCCGCTTGGATCCGATGCTGGTGTCGACGATCACCTGGTAGACGAACATTGTCCTGCGCGCACATTGCCGTAAACATCCTCTCTGATCTATCACTGAATCCTTCCCCGTAGGAATCTGGATTGATTCCTATAAAGAACTGCCCTACTCCTGGAGGTCCTCCGGTGTTGTCTCCGAACGACGCAGCACAGTGCGACATATTAGGGCCTCCAATACCGCCAGCCATCAAGTCAACAATCATAGCCATGGCAACACCTTTGTAGCCCCCAGCAGGTGCCATTGAACCTTCAAGTCCAGCCCTGGCATCGGTAGTTGGTTTCCCCTCTTTATCGAACGCCCAGGTGTCAGGTACCAGCTCGCCCGCCTTTGCAGCTTCAACCAAATTCACTTTTGCAGTCACGCTAGACGACTGATCAATGATGATAGGGGGATTGTTTCTGCGCGGGACCGAAAACGCAAGTGGATTGGTTCCGAAGAATGCCGTCACACCTCCCCAGGGCGCGATTGCTGGCGGAGAATTTGCAAATGCCAGGGCGATCAGTCCTTGATTCGCCAGTTTTTCTACATACCAGCCAATGACGCCTGCCGCGTAAGAATTTCTCATTGAAAGCGACCCGATACCGTTTTGCATGGCTATATCAACAAACGTATCAAATACTTCAACAAATGCAGAGTGTGCAAATCCGTTCTTGGCATCTAGTGCAATTGCAGCCGTTGCCGTTTGCTCCCAAACTGGCATAGCGGTTCCATCAACCTTGCCGCACCGCAAATGCTCGCAATAATGGGAAAGATAATTTAGTCCAACGTTTCGAATGCCGTCAGCTTCAGCATCCCGAATGGATTCCCCGACAGGCTCCGCATTGACCCGAGTTGCTCCACATCCGACGAGCGCACTGAGACTGAGCTCAAAAACATCTTCAAGAGTAAGATTTACGTTCACTGCTATGCCCTCTACCTATTCGGCCGATTCAAACTGTCGCTTGTTCCTCCTCGGGAACATAACACACGCCAGTACCGCCAAGACCGCAATAACCGTACGGATTTCTAGCGAGATACTGCTGATGTTCTGCTTCCGCGAAGTAGAGCTCAGATGCTTTCACAATCTCAGTGGTCACAGGACCGAAGCCTTTCTGGTGAAGTGCAGACTGATATGCGGAATAAGAAATTTGCGCCATCTCCGCCTGCTGGTCCCCATAGGTATAGATGCCGGAACGATATTGGGTGCCGACATCGTTGCCCTGCCGCATTCCTTGTGTCGGATCGTGACACTCCCAAAACACTTGCAGGAGCTTTTCATATGTAATCTCATCTGGAAAAAATACGACTCTTACAATTTCGTTATGTCCGGTCATTCCCGTGCATACTTCGCGATAAGTTGGATTAGGTGTAGTTCCACCGGAGTATCCGGCAGCAGTAACGTACACTCCAGGCTGTAGCCAGAATCTTTTTTCCACACCCCAGAAACACCCACCCCCGAACATAGCGATTTCAGAATTCTCCGGATAGGGCGCAAACAAAGATCTGTTGCTGACGTAGTGAGTATTCGAGGTTCGAATAGGCGTGCTCCGTCCGGCCAGAGTCTCTTCTGACGATGGTATGGCAATTTTACGATTGAAATTAAAAAACATGAATATTACTCTCTTAAATATCTGATTTCGTTTTAGATTCTGTTGGGAATTGCGATTCCTTCATAGTTCAATACACTCAATGAAACGTAATTCCGTTATGCTCAAAGCTGTCATAGACCAAGGTGTTGAATTGGATTCTGGCTGATGAGGTTAATAAATGCTCCTGAACGGTTCCGAGGTCCTGGATGTGGAGCACCCGGTACCCTTCCACAATATAGAGATAATCTGCCAGTAGTTTGCGATGGCATTCCTCAAAATTTGGCGGTTTATCAACTAGAACAACATTGCGACCTACTGCTAGGTCAATCAACTGTTTGATGCCTTTTTTGAATGTTGCAGTGGACATATACTCTGCAAATCCTCTCAGGGATTTCCCTAACGCAACGTGTGGTGAATCTTCAGACACCTCACGCTTTGCGCCAAAATGATGTCCTGCACAATGAAAATCTATGCCTTCACTGTTCAACTGTTCTCGCAATGAATCTCGTTGGAAATGCCCATGGGTTGAACTTGCTGGAAACATTCGAATATCCACGACTGTATCAATGGAATGCGATTTCAGTAATTCAGTAAAGCCGTTGATGGTCCTGTTGCCGTAGCCTGTAGTCCACATAATCCTTTCGAATTCACTCATAACAATGCTCAGGCGCGGGAAATTCTTGGTTCTGAACAGCAGTCACATAGTCCCTGATGGCAGCTTGAACGCTAGAATTGTCAGTCAGAAAATTTTTTACAAATTTTGCAGGCTTGCCTGGATACAGCCCCAGCAAGTCGTGCAGCACCATAATCTGGCCGTCGACATGTGGCCCGGCCCCAATTCCGATGACTGGAACATCCAGTTTTTCGGTGATGATTTTGCCCAGAGACGTCGGAACACACTCTAGCAGAATGAAACTGGCACCGGCATCTTGAAGAACTTGCGCTTCATCAATCATAGTCTGCGCTTTGACTGGGTCTCGACCTTGAACTCGATATCCACCTAAATGATTGACTGACTGAGGAGTCAAACCCATGTGGGCGCAAACTGGCACTCCACGCTCCACCAGTAATCTAGTAGATTCAGCGAGCCAGGCGCCACCTTCAAGTTTAACGACTTGAGCGCCTTCTCGCATCAGGAGAGCGGAGTTTTGCAGAGTAGCGTTTTTACTGTAATAACTCATAAAAGGCAAGTCAGCCATCAACATTGCGTTGTGATTGCCGCGGCGTACACAACGAATGTGATAAGCAACGTCTTCAATCGTCACAGGAAGACTGCTGTCGTGCCCCTGTACAACCATCCCCAAAGAGTCACCCACCAGCAGTAATTCGACACCGGATTGGCTCGCAGCCACCGCCTCGCAGTACCCGTACGAGGTAAGGCAGGCAAATTTCTTACCTTCCTGCTTATATCGAATGAATGTGTTTACTGTAGTTTTCATGCCTTTGATCAACGTTCTGGATGTAAGTCAGCGCTGATGGCTGTCAACCCAGTGCTCAATATCCCGCCAATTCCCACCCTCTGGGTGTTCCATGAAAATTTTGTTCAGATGATGATGTTCATCTGCAGATCGTTTTACGATCTCCTCCAAATTCATACCTCGCACTCTGAGCCACATGCAGAGCACAATAACAAGCATGATCGGGTACAGCAGTGCTCCATAATTTTCCATCACGACACTCCCAAATCGATATCAGGATGCTCAGCAGACCTTGTTCCTTTGATTGGTCGGTTGTCCGCAGCACGGTAGCTAAATACAACAGAAAATTTGACTGCATCGGTGCGATTGCTGCCGGCACTGTGGAGCAACCGACTATGAAAAAATAGAACATCTCCTGCATTCAGCTCAATATTTTGAGCAGAATTCGTCAGAATTGAGTTACGTTCCAGATCGATCCTGAAAAACAAGGCAGCATCAAACTGACCCCTGTCAAAACGCATTTGATGAGAACCCGGAATGACAGAAAGACTGCCGTTTACAAAGTTTTCACTCCCCAGTGCAAGCCAAGCAGTTACAAGTTCAGGTCGATCGAAACTCCAGTAACGTATATCCTGATGCCATCCTGTCTCGCTTCCATACCCTGGAAATTTAGTCATTATGCAATTGTGGTGGTTCTGACTGGCCTTAATATGAGATGCTTGAAGAAGATTTCGTACATGATCAACTACAACTTCGGCGGCTGCCCACTGGTGAAACACCTCGTCTCTCGCAATTGCATTCAGTAGCCTACGGGGCGTATCGCCACCAGGTGAGTCACGCGATTCAGGCGCTCCTGGGTAGTGTACGTCTGCCTCGTATTCGACCGGTGCCAGTGCTGGGTAAAGCGACGAATTAATTGCATTTGCCATAGCCTCGCAAATCGTCTCGCTGCAAATGTTTCTCGCAATTAGATATCCATCTCGCGAAAATCTAGCAAAACTTGTCTCGTCAAACCAGGGTTGACAATCATTCAACTTGTCAGGGTTCGCCGCGTTTGTTCTACTCATCATGTTTTACCTTTTCGTTGGTTAGACCTGCTGAACCAAAAAAAGTTTTCTGATTCAAGACAATATACCTCAAAATAAGCGAATTCTTTGATTACCGAGAAATTTGGCTGAAGCACCCAATAATCTGCTTAAAATAACAACTTTCAGGTGGCGTCTATTGGTAGCCGTAGTAGCACTGTAATAAATTTTTAACAACCTCAAGAAAACATATATGACGAATTCTTGCATGGACAAGGAACCATTTGTTCTTCGGGTCATTGGTGACAATATGGAACCAGAGTTTCCAGATGGCTCGATTATTGTTGTAGACCCAGGCCAGTCAGCCGCTGATGGCGACTTCGTAGTCACTAAACTCAACGATCAGATAGAACTACGTCAACTATCTAAAAACAATGGAAATTGGAGGTTGACCGCTACCGCCGCGCCTGAAGAAAACTCCGATATAACAAGCTTGGCAGGCATCATCGGGCGAGTAATTAAGCGTACCGATGCAAGACAGAAATTCGTTAAGGAGTACTGATCCAAAGCCAGCCGCCGCGTGCCTGCTTGTCTGAATTCGAATACCGAACTAGTCGCCACATCAATCTGCCGGATCTGATTGCGCGACTGGCTTGAGTCGTACTGAGAACCTCGCCATACCGATGGACTGTTGAAACTAGTGTCTTGTCATTCGTCAAGTGTCGGATCAAGGCATTTCAGTTTGATACGCGCATCATCGGATGTGAATTACCAGCCAACTTTTGCCTCCAATCCGTCTCTTTGTGACTGCCACGCAACAACTTCCCGACTCATGATGACCGTTGCATCGATTCTCCGATTCCGGCACAGCCGGGCCATGACTCGAATCTCAACCTCCGCAACATTGAGCCAACTGCCGTCCATAGATATGGTTTCGCAGCTAGACTTTACATCTCCGCAAAAATTCAAGCGAAGTTCGGGGGCGCTGTTTAGAGTTGCACAAGGCGAAGTAGTTTGACGTCGCTATCATCGGAATTCTTCCGACTCTCACATCGGCCTGTCGCTGGATCATTGAGACGCCACTAGCCACAAGTGAGTGCCACCACGAATTACTGGTTACTCAATCGATTCGATTGCGAATCCTCAGCCGGCAAGAGGTGCGGCCTGGACAGAATTCTTTTTCAATGTCACTGTAGATTGTTCTGAATCTGGTCGACTTGTTTGCGACTCATTCCGGTATATTGACAAATCCTACTGATTTCCATCCCATCGCGAATCAAATTTTCGGCGATTTTTTCCGAAGCTTTTTTCTCTCCCTCTTTCACGCCTTTTTTCAGCCCTTGTTCCAAACCTTGTTCCAAACCTTGTTCCAAACCTTGTTCCAAACCTTGTTCCATGCCTTGTTCCAAACCTTGTTCCATGCCTTGTTCCAAGCTCTCATTTTTAATTTCGTCAAAATAAGATAACATTGATCGTTTCCTCTTCGGTAGTGTTTGCTCTTCAATGCGAGCTATGGTTTCGTAGCTAATGCGCTTGCTATGTGTTAAGTGGGACTGCAAATAGTTTACCACCATTGGCAGCAGCCGATTCCGTTTTTCATCGCTCAAACCTTCTACCAGTCGAAACACCTTTTTGAACGTTCCCTCATCGGCGTTCCACACCTTCGACAGCGCGTAAAGCACCACCTCAGAATCCATGCCAGCGGCGCGTCTTTGTGCAATGACCTCATGCAAATTTACCATCTTGCACCTGAAATTCAAAAAATACCCGCCCCATTCACGTTGCAGGTGATCGGAAACCGGCTGCAAGCTCAGTTGGAACTCCAAGGGTCCTGACCAATTGGGCTTTTTACCGTTGTAGATGATCATCGGCAGGACCCGGCATTGTTTGCCTTCTCGTAAATACAGCGACGTCTGATAGCCCAGCAGTTGCATCAGCGCGTTGGAGTCCGAGGCGCTTTTGTGCTCCAGCAAAAAAATGAACTTGGTGGAGGAGTTGTCCTCCTTGGTGTTGACCGAAAAGATCAAGTCGGCGAACTTCTCGCGCCCAGCCTGATCGATCACAGTACTGGAATCCATATTCAGGGTCGGCCAGTTGAACTCGTTGTTGGTGGCCTCGTCAAAGACGATTTCGAACAGTTCCCGGCTCAAGTCGTCCACCCCGTCCTCACGATGATAGGTGAACTTGAATAGATTATCGTGAGTCGGTTCGATAGAAAGGTCTGGGGGTGATTGGGAGGTTTGCTTGGCCATGGTTGCCACTCCGGGTGTACGTTGCACATGTTGATCAAGTGTCTCGAACCGCTTCGCGATTCGAACGACTTGTCTATGGATACCCCATCAATGTCAACTAAAACTTTCTTCTTGTTGTCCTCCCATATTCAATTTGTTGCGAAATTGCCACTCTATCCAATTGTCCGTTGCCGATTGTGAACGATTTGAAGCATAAAACTCGACTTGCGTATGTCTATTCGACCTTGTTGTGCGGTAACTTCATGACCGCGGGCCCTGATGAATTCCGCGGACCGGCTCCCAATTGAACCTGCGACCTTTTTACGGTCTGAAGTCGTAACGGGTTTGACCGGCCGTGGTTTTTAGCCTGTTGTGCCATCAATTTTGTTTCACTCATGCAAGTAGACGAGGATTGGATATCGGTGTCAAAAAATATTGGTCAATGAAAATCTAAAATAATCTCACATCGCTTAGGTGAGCGCGGTTTTTCGCAAAGGAACATAGTTTTTGTCATATGCATCTTGGTAGAACATCAACGCCCAGGCGATGCGTACATTACGATTCGCCATCGCCACCGCCGCCACGTTTATTGGCTTATGCTTTTCCACCACCAGGCGTTTCAGTTTGACTGGACACTTGTCGGACTCCAGAACTCGCGCCGAACACAGCGAACGAGCACCATGAATCAACAATTTTCGAAGATAGGAGTCGCCGCGTTTCGAGATCCCCAAAAGCTTCGTCTTTCCGCCAGTGGAGTGCTGTTTGGGCACCAACCCGAGAAACGCCGCCAGATGCCTGCCGCTTCGAAATTGCCGCGCATCGCCCACCGTTGCCACCAAAGCGGTCGCAGTCATTATGCCAATGCCTGGAATCTCGGCCAGACGCTGACAGGCCTCGTTTTCATCCAAGAATACCTTGATCTTGTCTTCGATCTGCTTCATCTCCCGTCGAATCATGCGCAGGTGTTCCACCATCACCAACAACAGCTCTCTCGCCGGTTTCGACAACCTGGCGTCCTCTTCGTCCTCAATAATCTCCTCCAGCTCTACGACCTTCCAGGCGCCACTCGGACACACTAGACCGAATTCTGCGCAGTGCCCTCGGATCGCATTGATCGTCTGAGTGCGCTGTTTTATCAGCTGCTCTCGCAGGCGATGAGCCAGCAAAACACTCTGTTGCTCTTCGCTCTTGACTTCCACGAACCGCATGTTTGGGCGTAACATCGCCTCGACGATCGCTTCGGCATCGACGAAATCATTTTTCTGCGTCTTGACAAACGGTTTTACATATTGCGCCGGCATCATTCGCACTTGGTGACCCATCCGAATCAGACTGCGCGCCCAATGATGGGAACTTGAGCAAGCCTCCATGCCGATTATGCACGGTGGGAGACTCTCGAAAAACTTCATCGCCTTGTTACGAGAGAAACGACGGTTCATCACTCGCTGGCCTTCACGGTCTGCTGCGAAGATCTGAATTACATTTTTTGCCAAGTCGATGCCAACTGTATGAATCTGAGTTATATTCTTCATTGGATACCTCATTCCGAATTTAAATGAACTGGAGAAATCCAGTTTGGCACTTATGATGCCGTATTCTTATGGAAGGGGTATCCATTTCATTGAACCTTATCTGAACTCGTCGACCGCACAGGCCGTGTGGGTCGGGGTTGCGAATTCTCGGGCTAACTTAACCCATTCCCATGAAAAGTCAAGCGAATAATGGAAATTGCTTGTGATGAGTTTTTTTGTGCCCGTACTTCCATACCGCTGCGCGAGCCCAACAATGTCCAGTAGACTTCAAACAGTTCCTGAACTCTATTGGCTAGAGACAATATAATTCCCGATATGAATTGGGAAACTGATCGCAGTGATTGATTCGGAGAACTTCGCCTTTTGAGGGTGTTGTGAGGATTTGGCTGCTGGGTGCAGGCATCACCCTCTCAATGTACTGCCAAGGCTTGCTTTCGTTATTTTCAGTCCCGCCCGCACCGTCTCGCAAGAAATCTTGTTGATATAGTCGAACTCAACCGCACGCTGCACCAACAGCCACAACGCCCATTGTGAATATGCACTGCTGCTGAGCGCAACCATGAGGGCTTCAATTTCACCGTCCGCCTTGCGCTCGTAAAAACACTGCTTGCCCTGCTGACCGCCGAGCGCTATTTCACCCGACCCACCTTGCGCGGCGAATCTGCAGCACACCGGCAATGGTTTCACCAAACCTTGGCGGTTCATTGATTTCACCCGCGGAGTTGTTCAGCTAAATCAACGCATTGAGCGCTTTCTGTGATGAATACGAACCGTTCCCCACAATCTCTCCATGCTGATTGCGTTCCGATTTCTGTCGTGCTTCCATGTAACATTTGTTCCTTTGTAAATCCTCGTTGTTCAATCTGGCAACAACGAGAATCGATTGGAATTGATACAACATTACATAGTTGACATGACACTAGGCTTATCATAAGTGTAAACTTGGAAAGTAAGAAAACGACCCCGTTTCACCAAATTGTTGGAGCCTCTCAGTCGGTGGCTAATTGGGACAAGATTTTGCAACTTTCTGTAGGGTGGAGTTTTTCTGTTTGGTGTGCAACATTGTGTTGCGGTTCCTTACTGGAATCCATATAATCCCAACCTTTTCGCCCCCAATCTATTGATAGAAAGATATGCTTCTCGACTTGACCGGTGAAGAGACGGCACCACACTGTGTGACCGAAGGCTGGATTAAATTCATTGGCCAGCCTTTTGTGGTGGCGCATACGCACCATTCGGCGGTGGCTGCACGAATTGTCAGTAGCAACTGTCCGGTGACCAGCCGCATTCCACGCAGACGAGCCTCTGGATGTTGAGCTTTCACCATCAGCTACGACGTCGCGCTACCATCCCAGTCGGAATGATTGCGCAGGTTGATGCAGTGCATTTGAAAAGAGAGAAATAATCAATGGAGTACAGAACGCTAGGCCGCACCGGAGTGCAGGTATCAAGTCTGTGTCTTGGCACAGACAATTTTGCTGATCCAACCCCGGAGAAGGAGGCCACGCGTATTCTTGACATGGCGCTGGATGCCGGCATTAATCTAATTGATACTGGAGATATCTATGCAGACGGTGAAGGTGAAAAAATTATTGGACGAGCCATCAAGGCAAATGGACGAAGACATCAAACACTAATTGCAACGAAAGTTGATCATGGACGGCGTCGACCAGGATATTCATTGGACGATCCGGCATTGTTCGGGCCTAACGATTTTGGTCATTCACGGTTGAATATCATTCGAGCCTGTGAAAATTCACTACAAAGATTACAGACTGATTACATCGATTTGTATCAGATTCATCGCCCGTCTCCCAACATTCCATGGGATGAGCAATTGGGTACACTGACAGATCTTGTTCGGCAGGGCAAGATTCGCTACATCGGTTGTTCCACGCATCCGACGTGGGCTGTAATGGAAGCAATTATGGTTAGCGAACACAAAGGCTATGCGAGATTCGTGTCGGAACAACCGCCTTACAACTTGCTTGACCGTAGAATCGAAAACGAACTTGTGCCTTTTAGCCAAAAGCACGGTTTGGGGTTAATTGCATGGGCACCGATGGCAATGGGCGTGCTGGCGGGACGGTATTCGTCAGCCACTTCGTACCCAGAGGGTTCGAGAGCGGCTTTACGAGGTGGTTTTTATGCTGACCGTGTAACTGAGCGCGGCATTGAAGTTGGCATGCAGTTTTCGAAGATTGCCGCAGAACTCAGTTTGTCACCTGCTCAGCTAGCCATTCTTTGGGTCAAAGATCAGCCGGGAATCACCGCACCGCTAATTGGTCCAAGGACTGTTGAGCAACTCATCGACCTTATTCCTATCAAAGATATGCATTTGGGCGATGAAACACGAGCGGCCTGCGATGCGCTTGTACCACCGGGCAGTGTCGTCGCCAATTTTCACAACACCGCGAGTTGGATGAAAATGCGACTATCTTGGGATACGCCGTAATGAAATTTACAAACGTCATTCATGCCATTGATCTTCATGCTTGCGGAGAACCCGGTAGAGTTATCGTTGGTGGTATCACGGATGTACCCGGCGAAACGATGTATGACAAAATGTGTCATCTCGAGCAAAAAGCCGATAATCTTCGTAAACGGATGTTGCGTGAGCCGCGAGGTTATCCTGCTGCAAACTGCAATATTGTATTGCCGTCACGAAACCCGAAAGCAGACGCAGGGTTTGTGATCCTAGAACAGGTCGAGTACCCTTTGATGTCCGGCTCAAACACGATCTGTGTTGCCACTGCACTGATCGAAACCGGTATGGTTGAAGTCACGGAACCAGAAACCGTATTGACACTGGAGGCGCCTGCCGGGTTGGTTACAGTTACTGCCGAAGTGACGGATGGAAAAGTCAAAGGTGTAACGTTTGAAAATGTACCCGCATTTGCTATTCATCTTGATGAAGTGATTGACGTCCCAGAACTTGGAAAAGTTACGGTTGATGTCGCTTGGGGCGGAATGTTCTATGTTATTGCGGATGCCGAGCGGTTGGGGATTGAGCTCCTCCCAGACCGGGCTGGAGAAATTACCCGTGCCGGCGAGATGATCAAAGCCGCCGCCCGGGAACAGTTGCCGAGTGTACACCCGGAGAATCCAAATGTGTCAGGGGTGACGATATGTGTAATGACGGGGACTCCTACAGTGGCGGGTGCCACTGCAAAGAATGCTGTGGTCGTTTCTTCTGGTCAGCTGGATTGGCAGCGACCGACAACTTGGACCGGCGTTCTTGACCGCTCGCCATGCGGTACTGGGACTTGCGCCCGCATGGCCGCACTTTATGCAAAAGGCGAGCTCGGACTAAATGAAGACTTCCACCATGAGGGGATTCTGAGTACGATATTCACTGGACGGCTTGTTCGAGAAACCAAAATTGCTAACCTTACGGCGGTTGTACCAACCATCCGTGGACAGGCATGGGTAACTGGAATCGCTCAATACGTGGTGGATACTGACGACCCATTTCCGAATGGGTTTACGGTTGGTGATATTTGGGGTGGTTCAATTGATCGACCGCTCGCTCACTGAAATATTGTGATTGGCGCAACGACGGTGTTAACGACTCGCACATGAACAATACAAATCTTTCGATTAACAATTTACTCAGAAGGGAGGAACCTACTATGACTGTTAAGAAAACCCTTGTTGGGGTTACAACTTCAATCATCATGGCCGTTACTGGTGTGGCTGGCGCTGCTGATTACACACTGAAACTTGCGCACAACGGCCCTGAACAACATCCTTTTCAAGATGGGGCAGTTGCTTTCAAAGAGCAGCTTGAAGCGAGTTCTAATGGTGCAATTGAAGTGCAGATATTTCCTGGTGAACAACTCGGTAGCGAGGAAGAGACCAGTCAAATGCTCAAACAGGGGACTTTGCAGTGTGCTGTGGAAAGTGCTGGCGGTGGGCTAGCTCCATTTGTACCGGAAGCAGATTTGTTCAATTTACCTTTTGTGTTTAACAGCATCGATCACTTTTATCGAGTCGTGGATGGTCCTGTTGGGGCTACTGTCGCTGGAAAAGTGGAATCGGCTCTCGATTCCGAGGTTCTTGGATGGTGGTTTTCAGGGATCAGAAATGCGTGGAACGATTCCCGACCGATCATGACGCCAGCCGACATGAAAGGATTAAAGCTTCGAGTCATGGGAAGTCCTGTGCTCATCGATACATTCAACGCACTGGGTGCCCAAGCAACTCCAATGTCATTTGGTGAGGTTTATACCAGCCTGCAGCAGGGTGTAATCGACGGTGCCGAAACCGATCATGTAGACTTGCTGGTCGAGAACTTTTACGAGGTTACAAAATATGTCTCCCTGACCGGCCATATGTATCTGGCAGCGGCTTTGGTATGTAGCGATAAGGCTCTATCCGAGCTGCCGCTTGTATTACAGGCCCAAGTGCGCGCTGCGGCAGATGCAGCTACTCAAGTTCAGCGTGAAGCGATGGACAAAATGTCCGGAGAAGCGCTGGCACAATTGAAAGACAAGGGCATCGAATTCAATGATGTGGATCTTCAATCTTTTCGAAACTCCGTTGGATCGGTATATTCGAAAAACGCCGACCGAGTAGGCGGCATGGAAATGATCGATTTGGTTGCAAGTCAATAGAGATATTGATTCGACCTGATCCGCTATCGACGGATTAACTGGAAGAAGGGGTGGGCTTTATCAATGGCCCTCCCCCTTCCTATCACTACTCAGCCCACACAGTTAGCAAGAAATTAAAAAACGAACGCGGAAGGATGTTCCGCCATGATGAAAATACTTCGCTATCCGCTTGAGACGGTTCTATGTTGCCTTCTCGCTGCGTTAACAGCAGTTGTATTCAGTCAGGTAATTGCTAGATACGTCTTGCAGGCACCGCTATCCTATTCGGAAGAACTCGCACGTTTTCTTCTGATGTGGCTATCCATGCTAAGTGCAGCATATGCGTTTCGGATGAAGTCTCATTTTGCTCTGCGAATTCTTGTAGAACGTCTGCCCGAAGTCATTCAACGCAAAGTATCAATTGCTGTACATGTCACTGTAACGTGTTTCTTTCTATTGATCCTCTACCAGGGAGTGAAATACGTTATTGGCGTTTCAGGGCATATCGCTCCTGCACTTCAGATTCCAATGGAAATCCCTTATTCATCAATCATCGTTGGAAGCGCTTTAATAGTGTGGGAGAGTGCAAAGGCGACGTGGCGGGAATTGATGGGACGCGAGACGATGTTGCCACCCCCTTCGGATACATAGTGGCCACTGCTGTCGTACTGGTTCTGTTTGTAGCACTGTTGACATCGGTGCCTATCGCAGTCGCTTTGGGATTGGCATCACTGGCGGGGCTGTGGCTGATAGCACCGGATGCGCTGGTGTTACTTCCACAGAAGATTCTAAGTGGGATTGATGCGTTCACTCTTCTTGCAATACCGTTGTTCATTTTGGCCGGAACCATTATGGGCCGCGGTGGGATCGCAAGACGAATTGTGAACCTTGCGCTGATCTTTGTTGGGCGAGTCAAAGGTGGGTTGGGATTCGTAGTGATTCTATCGACAATGTTTTTTTCTGGCGTATGCGGTTCAGCCAGCGCAGACACCGCTGCGATCGGTTCAACGACCATGCCGGAGATGCTTCGGCGAAAATACCACAAACCATTTGCAACAGCACTACTGGCCGCTTCCGGTGCTACTGCATCCATAATTCCGCCGTCGATTGATCTAATTATCATCGGTGTCGTTTCCGGAATTTCCATAGGTGGTTTGTTTGCAGCTGGTTTGTTGCCGGGCGCCTTCAATGCCATTGCACTTATGGCGCTGTGTTATTTTTATGGACGGCGTTTGGATTTGCCGGTCGCCGATTCGACAACGTGGTCGGAAAAAATGCGAATTGTTGCGGACGGGAGTTTGGCGATACTCATGCCAGTGATCATACTGGGTGGGATTCTCGGTGGTATCTTCACCCCAACTGAAGCGTCGGCTATTGCAGTCGTCTATGGCCTGATTGTGTCGCTGTTTGTTTATAAGGAACTGTCGATCATGGAGTTGCCGGAGGTATTTCTGGAAGCTGCCCGTTTGACGGGGATGGTCATGCTCATACTGGGTATGGCATCAGCATTTTCGTTCGTGCTTGCTTTTGAGCGAATACCACACGAACTTGCGGCGTTGATCGTCAGTTATGCGGACCGATGGGTTGTGTTTGTCATTATCGTGAACATCGTGTTCTTCCTGCTCGGAATGATTATGGATGCGCTTCCCGCACTGATCATATTGATGCCAATCTTAGTTCCAGCTGGTGTAGCACTCGGAATGGAACCCATACATATTGGTATTTTCGTTGCGGCGAACGTTACAATTTCGCTATTCACCCCACCGGTAGGTGTTTGCCTATTCGTGGCTTGTGGTCTCAGCAAACTGCCAATTGAAGCCGTATTTCGACCACTATTACCATTTCTGGCGGTATTGTTGGTGACCTTGCTGACGATCAGTTACGTGCCTGAAATCACGTTGTTCATTCCTCGTTTACTCGGTTATGTAGCGGACGGTTGACAACTCACAGGAGAATAATTTCGATATGGAAAAAGGAAACGCTATTGTTATTACAGGTGCGACACGAGGGCTGGGGGCAGCATTGACGAAACATTTTGCTGCAACCGGCAGGAATGTTTTGATGAACTACCGAAACAAACCGGCAGCCGACCATGTCTATGCTGAGGTCATTGCAACGAACAGCTCAGGCCGAGTTGTGCCAGTTCAGGCCGATGTGCGGGACCGCCCTGCTGTGAAAGCCATGTTCGATATTGCTGATTCTGAATTTGAAGGTGCTAGTGTGCTGATTAATTGTGCCGGCATCAATCTGGATGCACCTTTTCTGGAACTAACTGACGAAAGTTGGGATGCAGTTGTCGACACACAATTGAAGGGCACATTCATATGCTCACAGGAATTTGTGCGGCATATGGGAGATCGTCTTGGCAACATCATAAATCTTGGCGCAGCTTGTGGAATCCAAGGCCGCCTGAATGGTGCAAATTTTTGCAGTGCCAAAGGTGGTGTTCATGCGCTCACCAAGTGCATGGCTCGTGAACTGGCACCGCGAATCCGGGTAAATTGCCTTACTCCAAATGCCGTGGACACCGAGGAGGTACGAGAACGTTATGCACTGGATACTGAAGCTGGGTTGCAGAGAGTTTTGGGTGGAATGCCGATGGGCCGGTTGGGCGCTCACGAAGATGTCACACACATGGTGGATTGCATTTTAGGAGCTTCTTTTACGACGGGGGCGACATTCTTCGTAAACGGTGGTGAGTATATGTAAGGGCACTGCGGTCTCAACGCAAAACAACTGCATCCCCCACAATCTGGTGCAAGCTGACGATCATGTCGATTTCGAGACCGTAGTGCGGCAGAACTGTACGAAACTGGCTTTTGCAAATTGCACAGATTGCTGCCATGTGAGTTACACCGTGAATCGAAATTACATTTTCCAGTGCCTGCACTCTTGGTGACGCACCACTGACTCTCACTTCCATCAACTCATCAGTCAGCAATCCACCACCGCCGCCACAACAGAATGTGTACTCGCAGATAGTATCCCGTGCCATATCCACAAAATTGTCGCAGGCGGCACGTAACAGATTTCGTGGGATTTGATAGATGTCCCGTGGATTTTGACCCATTCTCGAGCCGCGAGCCACGTTACATGAATCGTGAAACGTGATCACTTTGTCAGCATGCACGGATTTGTCCAGACTCAATTGACCGCTTTCGATCAGGCTGTGGGTGAACTCGCATATATGCAGTGGTTCGATCAGTGGCTGTACCGGCGAATCCGCATACTTGAATAATTCCGGCCAATAGCTGCTGGCAACTCTCCAAGCATGCCCACATTCTCCAATCAGGATTTGTCGAACTCCCATCTCCAGAGCAGAGTTTTGAATTCGTTCCGCGATTTTTTTCATATGTGAAGAATCGCCGACAAACAGCCCGAAATTCGCAGCTTCAGACGCTTCAGTTGCAAGGGTCCAGCGAATGCCGGTCTGGTGAAATATCTTCGCACAGCCAATCAATCCATCTACGTGCGGTTCCGAATAAAAGTCAGCAGATGGAACAACCAGTAAAACGTCGGCATCTGGATCATTCAATGGAAAACGCACGTCCACGCCAGTATCTTCTTTGACTTCCTCTTCCAGACTCTCGAGAGTATCCGCTATGGCGGGACCTATCATACCGAGATTGTTTCCAACTCTGTGAACGTTGTCGATTACCGTATGAATGTAGGTCTGTTTGAACCCGACGGACTCCAAGATTGCTCGCCCAGCCATGGTAATCTCGGCTGTATCGATGCCAAATGGACAGTACACCGAACAACGACGGCACTGGGAACACTGATAGTAATAAGTACTCCAGTCTTCAAGTAGTTCTTCCGTAAAATCGAGAGCACCGACGAAATTGGGAAACAACCGACCCGCGAGCGTGAAGTGACGCCGATATACCCCGCGAATCAAGTCTTGGCGTGCCACTGGCATGTTGAGAGGGTCACCGTTTCCGAGAAAATAATGGCACTTGTCGGTGCATGCACCGCATTTTACGCAACTGTCAAGAAAGACCTGTAGAGCCCGATTTGATTCGACCAGTTCTCCGAGTTTCTCAACCGCGATTTCCTGCCAGTTATCAACAGGCGCGGGGGACGGTCCACCATCCGATTGAAAGAAAGGCTTGGCGTCTGCCATCGCACCTTTGTTGATTTTCGGAGTTGTTATCTGTTTCATCGTCCGCTCACTCGTCAACCACATGCTTTCTTGGAGGGTAGTGCTGGTTATGGCTTGGGCTAAAGAAATAGGCTGGGAAGTGAATCAATTTGCTGAACGGGAAAATCAGCACCAGAATGGCTACGCTAGTCAAGTGCAAGTATAGAACAACGTTCTGGGGCAGGACTGTCGGAGACAGATTAATCAAACCCAGCATGTATTCTCGAACACCGAATATGTCCACATGAATTTTGTATCGAAGAAGGAGGCCGGTGACAGCGATTAGAATCAGCAGAATCAACATTGCGTAGTCCGAGGGGCTGGAAATATAACGTATACGATCAACGAATATTCTTCTCCCAAAGAGTCCACCCAAACCGATTAACATTCCCCAAGCGGCAAAATCACCCGGCACGAATGTCCAGACTATCCAAGACCACACCGGATCCGTCACAAAATACAGATGGCGAAGCAGAACCAGCGCCAAAGCATAGTGAAATATCCATCCAAACAGCCATGTCCATTTGCTGGCATGGAACAGACTCTCAAAGAACAGTGCTTCTCTTGTTATTCGAACAACTACCCCAAATCGAGTACGAGGTACCGGAGCAACGGGTAGCAAATACCTTGAAGGAATTCTTGCATAACTGATGACTTTCCACAGCAACCCGGCCAACAATACGATTGTAGCGAAGTAGTATGTAATCGAAAATGCAATGCTCAAGAGCAAATTTCACGCACCGAGTAGATTGTCGTGAGCAACCCGTTAACCTCTATATGCAACCGGTCGGTTTCGGCAATCCCGCATAGCGACAGGCTTGTTTTGCTGGTCCGAATGGAAACAATTCGTACAGATAGGGACTATTCGCTTTTTCCTTGCCGAGCCGTTTTCCCATGTGACGAACCAGTACCCGAATTGGCGGCGCGATGGCGTATTCGGCATAATATTCTCTCAGAATATTGATCGCTTCCCAATGCTCTGGAGTTAGCTCACAGTTGTCATCCTTCGCCATTTTCTCAGCCAGAGCTTGCGACCACTCCTCCGGTTTCACCAAGAACCCTTCCGCATCAGTCGCATAAATCTTTCCGTCCAATTCAACTGAAATATTCACTTAATCTCTCTCACAACCAAGAATTTACTGCGTCATTGTCAGCGGCAAGTTGGACAAAACCGACATAGTCAACTGTCTCGATTCCGGGAATTAATCGGGACTTTTGCAATCCTCGACATTCGAGGTCCGGTTCGAGAGCGTAAATTCGATGTTTATCCAATGCATTTCGAATCACCAATTCGCTATCAGTTCCACTCATTGCTGCGTACACTCCATCTTCAATCAAGAGAATGTCACTCCCGCTTTGCGCTAGACGCAGACAGCTCAGCAAACTTGATTTTTCAGTTGGAGACTTATTGACGGTATGCAACATCGAATTCCCTAGAATTGTAAAATTACATCCTGTCGATTCATGAGGTCAGACAGGGTACGAGAGGATATAACCATCACACAGTTGCTGTCATCCTCTCGCGGCACGTCCATCAAGTCTTCGGCAGTCATGCCACGCTGTTTCAGAGACTCTTCCTCGACGTACAGATTCGTAATTTCAAAGTCTTGTAACGCTCTGAAGGTTCTGGTGAAATGCTTCATTCCAAGTACTGAGGGATCTTGGTTTCGCATCAACTGATAGACACCGTCATCCAAGAAAACGACACTAATATCCTGCTCAAAGGCAGATCCCGCCAACACTGCGTCTAGTGCCTCCAATCCATAGATGGTGCCATAAGGCGCACGACGATTGATGAACATGAAACGTTTTTTGACTTCAACCATTGTCTATACCTAATTTCAGTCAGTCACCGAATGTGACTGTTCGATCAGCGATGATGCTTCCTTCAATGAAATAGCCAATGCCAGCGACTTGAAATCGGCTGTCGATATTGGCGTTATCCTTTCCGTATTGCTCAGCGGATTCGGAACTCAATATGCCTCTTCTAAGCGATGCTGCGATGCAGACTGCCAGGTCGATGTCGTGGTCACGAGATAGTTTGATCCATTGATTGACAATATCCCGGTCATCACTAGGAGGCGCGCTCAGTGCTGTGCCGTTGTATACACCGTCGTGATAGAAGAACACACGAACAATTTCATGTCCGATGCTCAATGCAGCGTTTACAAACTGATAGGCAGAATCGGAGGCCTGATGGGTATAGGGACCTTCACAAACTAGAATATTGAATTTCATGAGCTGATGAATTCAGGCACCGTACAAATTTATTTGTAGATAGTAGAAAGGTTTGATAGCTCGAATTAATTGCATTAATTTTACTGAATATACGCCTCTGAGATTTGCCTGCCCGACTATAGCACACGTTCAGTAGCCTGCATCGGGGCGTTGGAGAGACAAATAATCGTCAGAAAGGAATTTCACTACCTACTTCTGTTGGCGGGCACTGCACCAAGCCATTGGCAACTAGCCTTATTCATGCCTGCAAAATAGACGTCGGAAATCTTTCGACTAGTGTCATTCTAACGTACACATCGTTGAGTGTTTGAGATCGCCTACTTCCAAGGAAAATCCCTAAATAAATTAAAATAAATCTCGCGCTTTTTTGGCCAACAAAAGGTCCGAATTCCCTTACACGCATAAAATCGGATTCTATCCGCAATTTATTGTTGCGTATAGATTACTGTGCGAAAAATAGTAAGATTAATATGTCAAAGCGTTTTCTGGAAAAGTGAGTGGTTTCGCGAATTCGATGAAAAGGAACTGTTGATTCAACACACCTACTTACAATTCAGTGGATGTTAAATGGTACAGGGGACGATTGAAAACCCTAGGCACGAAAGACGAAGAGTTGATTTCTTCAATAACTTCAGCAGACGCTTCAACAACCACCAAAATTTAGATTACCTCCGAGCCAAATCTTCATACTGATAAAATTGAGTGTATGAAATTTACTATTTCGTGCATGGCCTTGTGTTGTTCTGACTGTCGGATGCGGACCGGGAGATTCAATTAGTTCCAAATTTAACTTATTAGTGCGTTTGTTGTGTGCATTATGCCTCGGTGTCTTGCTGGTTATTCTTTTCAGTAAGCCTGCAAGCCCCCAAACGCAAAACCCGATTAAATCACTGATTCTAGAGCGGCAGGCGCGGCAATTTCTCTCTCTGATTCGGGACAATTCAAGTTTATCTGAAGATCTTCAGATAAATAACTATGTATCAGATTTGGCAAAGGAAATAGCGAAAAATGCAAGAATGGACTCTGATCCATTGCACTATTTCGTCGTCAACGATTCCAGCATAAACGCATTTGCAGGTCCCGGTGCCACATTTTTTATCAATACGGGGATTATCGAACTCGCAGAAACGGAAGGAGAACTGGCTTCGGTCATCACACACGAACTCGCACACTACAAACAGAAGCATTTATCCCGTTTGTTCAGCGACTACAAAGCTACACAATTACCGACTCTAGTTGCCATTCTTGCAGGAATTGTAGTAGGAGGAGATACTGGAATTGCTGCGATAGCGGGTGCGCAAGCAGCTCAGGCAGAGGCACTGATCGACTACACGCTGGCTTACGAACGGGAAGCAGATGCAGTCGGGCTTCAGTTATTGGCGGCGTCCGGCTACAGCCCAATCCACGCAAGGAATTTTATGTTGGCACTGGAACAGGCCATTCGTGAACAAGGAGTAGTTCAATCAAATATTCACAACACGCATCCCGTGACACCCGAAAGAATTGCTAGTTTTGAAGCGCGCGTAAATAGATACAAACAGACCGTCGATAAGCCAACTCCCCCTGATTTCAATTTCGTCAAAGCTCGATCACGCGTTCTATTCAATTGGGAACCGACCAGAACCAGTAAATTTTTTGAGGACAATTTGTCTGTGGGGAACGAGATCGAGCAATTTGCAACTCGTTATGGATTGGCGCTTTCACTCGCCAGAGATAGTCAAATCAATTCTGCCCGCAAGGAGCTGGACAGTCTCAGAGCAGCTGAGCCTGATAATCTGTGGTTTATGCTTGCAGCAGCTGAAATTGAACTGAACGAAAACAAGCCAAATTCTGCAAGAGAACTGTTAGCTGATTCAGCATTGTCGGAAAATGCCGATTCGGCCGTCGTTGAATTTTATACACTCGCGCTGATTCGTTCGGGCAACCTTGAGGAGGCCAATCGATATATTAAAAAGCATCTCAGCCTCAATTCAGAGCAGATAAAGTTTTACAAACTACACGGAGAAACGGCCACAAAAAGCGGCGAGGTGTTAAATGGTTACATTTCAGAGTCTGAATATCACTTTCGACTTGGCGAACTGAGACTCGCGTTAAAGCAACTCAAAATTGCTGAACAACATGGTGATGATTTTTACTCCAGGGAAATTATTCGTGAGAAAAAACGAGTTGTTGAGGAGGAAATCGCCTGGAGAAATCAGCGCATTTTCTGACAGCATTGCGACACCAGTTGCCCGCTTAATTAACCATGACAAGAAAATATGAAACAACACGATTCGCATGGGCGTTAACCGGTTCAGGTCATGATCTGAAGGAGTGTCTCGATTTCATTCTCGAAGTGGATGGTATTGACATTTTCCTGAGTCGAGCTGTGGAGGAGGTACTGGTTATGTACAAATACATCGAACGATTGCGTGAAGCCGGAATACGCATGTTCCATGATTCCACCGCCAGTGCCGTACCGGTAGGCCAGTTCTACGAAAATAACTATCATACTTTGATCGTCGCACCCGCCACCTCGAACACAGTCGCCAAGTGTGTAGCGGGAATTTCCGATACGCTTGTGACGAATGTATTTGCTCAGGCTGGGAAGTGCCGAATTCCGATAATCGTCTATGCCTGCGATACGGAGCCAGTCGTAGTCACACCGGCTCCAGGGAAAATGGTGACAGTCTACCCTAGAGAAATCGATCTCGAGTGCACAAGAAAAATCGGTGAATTCGAAAATACTACTTTGACGACCGACATGAAGGGACTGCGAGACGCAGTTCTACAACGAATGCAATGTCTGAAAGAATCCTGTTCGTGACGGGGCGTTTGGCGGAAGCCAGCCTGAAACGAACGCTAGACAATATCGAATCGAGAGATTTTTCCTGTGAAATCCATCAAATCGGTGTCAGCGTGGCAGCGCTGATTACCGCAGAGATGGTCAAACGGCGACTGAAAGGTGTAAACCAATTTGATCGCATTATGCTGCCAGGGCTTTGTGCCGGAAACACTGAGAGTCTTTCAGGACATTTCGGTGTAGAGGTTCTCAAGGGACCAGTTGATCTCAAAGATTTGCCCGAATTTTTTGGATCCGCTTCCAGGAAGGTAGACTTAGAAAACTACTCGGTCTCAATCTTCGCTGAAATTGTCGATGCTCCCAATATGCGTGTGGATCAAATCATTGAAACTGCACAGGCATACCGAAATTCGGGGGCGGATGTGATTGACATCGGTTGCCTGCCGGGACAGGAATTTCCGCATCTTGAAGAAACCATTCAGGATCTCAAACATAACGGATTTCAAATCAGCATTGATTCTCTTGAAGACGATGATCTTCTGCGTGGTGGACGAGCAGGTGCTGACTACCTTCTCAGTCTGTCTGAGCGATCACTTTGGATCGCAGACGAAGTAGAAAGCACTCCGGTATTGATTCCAGATGGTGAATCAGATTTCAATTCTTTGTACAGAGCCATTGACACAATGACAGACAAAGGGCGCGAATTTCTTGCCGACCCAATCTTGAATCCAATCCATTTTGGATTCACCAAGTCCATTACGCAATACTACGAACTGCGCGATCGATACCCGGATACCCAAATCATGATCGGCACTGGAAACATCACTGAGCTTACCGACGCAGACACAATGGGAATTACCGCAATTATGATGGGCATCGCCTCCGAACTAAATGCCAGTGCAATACTGACTACCGAAGTGAGCGGGCACGCTAAAACGGCAGTTGCAGAGGCGAACCGCGCTCGTCGAATCATGTATGCAGCCAAAAGTGACTCAAGTCTGCCAAGAGGCTATGACGCAGGACTGCTGGCTCTGCACGAAAAAAAACCGTTTCCTGATTCAGTCGATGAAATTCGGCAACTGGCAGACATGATTCGCGATCCAAGTTTCCGAATTCAGGTGAGCAGCAAAGGCATTCACATCTTCAATCGTGATGGCATTCATGAATCAGTGGACCCATATCAGCTCTTTCCGAATCTGAAAGTCGAACAGGATGGATCGCATGCGTTCTATCTTGGTATGGAACTTGCCAAAGCGCAAATTGCCTGGCTGCTCGGAAAGCGATATGTTCAGGACCGCCCTTTGAGCTGGGGTTGCATCACACCAGTGAATTCTCCAGGTGAAGAATATCAGGAGGAAGGTACAACCTTGAAACAATCAAAAAATATGAAAAAGAGATGATTTACGAAGTCGTCGTAACTACAGTCGACGAAATGAACACAGTTCATATCGCACCGATGGGAATCCGACACGAAGACGAATGGGTTGTCATTGCACCTTTCAAGCCTTCCCAAACGCTCAATAATCTGCAAACCAGCGGCACGGCAGTTGTGAACGTTACCGATGACGTTCGCGTATATGCGGGGTGTTTAACGGGGAAAACCGACTGGCCGACGTTTTCCACTTCTAAGGTGACGGGCCGTGCACTTGAAGCCGCACTATCTTATCGGGAGTTAAAAGTTGCTAGACAAGTCGACGATTCGCTACGTCCCAAAATCTATCTGTCGGAAGTGTGCAGCACCCTTATAAAGCCTTTTCCGGGATTCAACCGGGCACAAGCGGCCGTAATCGAAGCGGCAATATTGGTGAGCCGGCTCCATATGCTGTCGGCAGAAAAAGTTGATTCTGAAATGGAGTATCTATCGATAGCAATCGAAAAGACAGCCGGTGATAGGGAACTCGAAGCTTGGCAGTGGATTGTTGAAGCGATAACCGAATTTCGCAGACGAACAGGTTAACTATTGCGACTAGGCACGATTTTTGAGGAGATGCGCCCAACTCAGATAGGCCCTAGTGTGCGCCTCTACAGAATGGACGCGAAGAATATCAACAGATTGCGAACACATCTGCAGTGATGCGCCGATCGTCTCAATATCTAGATTTGCACTTGCATGATCAGAGAAGGAGCGAAGAAATCGCTTTCTGGAATGTCCCACCATTAATCGATGTCCAAGTTTCCGAAATCGTTTTGTCGAACGCATCAGATCCAGAGACTGAAGACTACTTTTTCCGAACCCAATGCCTGGATCCACAATAATTCGATGTAAATCCAATCCGTGCACATCCCATAGTTCCCGTCCCTCTCGTATCCAGTTTTCGAACACAGCACAAGCATCGGCAGCAGGATCAAGACTGATTTTAGAATCGACTGGAACCGTAACGCTATGCATGGCAATGAAAGTCTTATCACAGGACCGGGCAAGCGCCATCATGCTCTTTGACCGCAGGCCACCCACATCGTTAATCATGTCAACGTTTAGTTCAAGACATTTTTCAGCTGTTGCTGGATGATAAGTATCCACACTGATTTGCGGAGGGAGTACGGTTTCTTTGACTATTTCCTGAACAAGTTTCAGAGCCGGCTTCAGCCGAGTCCACTCCTCATCCACCGTTAGTGGTGTTGCATTGGGGCGTGTCGATTCGGCACCGATATCAATGACATTGACACCGTTTGAAATCATATTTTCGACAACGGCGCGCATGTTTTCGAGGTGGGCAAATCTACCTCCATCTGAAAACGAATTCGGGGTAATATTCAGTATTCCCATCCACAACGGGATATGAAATTCTGATTTTGAAGTACAACTGAATTCCAATGCACTTACATCCGCAGAGCCCGGAAATTTCCACTGCGGTGCCATATGAACAAGTGGCGACAACACGTAAGGTCTGGAGTAAACGGTTGAGTCAGGTATCAGTTTGCCATTCAATTTAGTGACAACACTACCCCAGAAAACGATGTCGATATCCAGATTTCTTGGCTGCCACTTGTTTTCAACTGCCTTGCCAAGATCAGTTTGAATTTGTTTACTGACTTGATAGAATTTTTCGATGCCCAGGTTGCAGTTCCCTTGCACCACCACATTTAAAAAAGGCCGGTTCCACGCGGATGGTGAGTTAGGTGGTAACTGTGCTGGCGACTCCACAACAGGTGAAATTTTCTGAATGGAACAGCCAGCTTTGGATAGATGTTTCAGTCCTGTACAGAGATTGTCTCGACGGTTGCCAAGATTGGATCCTAGACTGAGTACAACATCAGTACTGTCAGCCATTGGGGTGGTTCGTAATCAACTGACTCAGAAATTAGTCGTAGCGAATGTAGCGAAATCGTTGATCGGCAGGCGTGCCCTCCAAAGAACTGTCTTCCAGACCCGGCTGCCAGTGCACAAATTCTTCAATCTTCTTAGCCAACTCGAAATCTTTTTCCGTAATGCCTTTCGCCGCATGATTCATCAACTTTACAATTACAAAAGCATACGACGCGGAAATATCAGGATGGTGCCAAGCCGCTTCAGCTAGATGGCCGACCGCGTTGATCACCATTAGCGTGCCTTTCCAGCCCATGGTTTTGTATTTTCGACGAATCCAACCATTTTCGTAATACCAATGAGGCAATTCTTCGGCTAATCTTTTTTCGACAGTTGCCTGATCGAACGTCTCTTCAAGTCTTCGGTCGGTGGTTTCTTCAGACATCCCTATTCTCCAGACGAAACATTTTAAATTGACAGCTTGGTTCGTACAAGCTAGAATTTTTACTATGGCCCATTGGTCTTATTATTACACGAAACCCTCTCGCTATCTGCAATTTACACGCAAACTGGCCACTGTAGAGTCCATTGCAGATTATTAATCCTGTTTCTGAATTCTCGCCCACCGTAGTGAACGAAACCTGCTTTCATTGCCTGAACAATTTAGATGGTGTATACAATCAATATTGGTGGCTGGGTTAAAGCGACAGACTAACCTTGCCCACTACATTCACAAAAAATTTTCACTCCTTGCTCGAACTATCTATTCTTGTAGACATTTCTTCACACTTGTACTGCACAGCGCAAACCCATTGGTAGTTGGAGCAGACACCTGAATAACGCACACTGGAAATTCGTGGCTGCATGGCAAACTCAAAATTAAAAATCAACGACCCCGTACGCTTCTATAGTCAGCGTGGTTTGGAAAAAGGGTTTATCGCATCAATCTATGGCACTAAAGCGACAGTAGTTGTCGAGGATGGTACCGAATTTGACATGCCAATTCTCATTCTCAAACTATTGGAAGGTGTCAAGCCTAAACGGGTGTACACACAAAATCAGATGCAGCGAGCGAAGTTTAGAATCGGTGATCTCGTTTTCTTCCATGCATCGAATGGAAAAATTAACAATGGCACAATTACTCGCATGAATCCCAAACGCGCACGACTGGAATGTGCGGGAGAAATTTGGGATGTGCCGTACGAGATGCTTGAAAAGGAAACACCTGACCTGCTGGGCATTGAAAATATGCAACGGTTGGATACAGTAGCCCAGCAAGCAGACGAACTGCTACAGAAGCATCAGCTTAGCGACTGGCGATTCACTTATGATGATGCAACGAAGAGAGGTGGCGTCTGTCTGTACAAAGACAAGATGATTAGCATTTCACAGCAATTCTGCCTAAGAGCAGATGATGCCGAAATCACAGATACGCTATTGCATGAAATTGCACACGCGCTCGTCGGTCCCAATCACGGGCACGACGCCGTATGGAAAGCCAAAGCGCTGGAAATTGGATGTAGTGGCAACCGAACGCACAACCTCCACTTTACACCACCAAAATATATTGTTTCCTGCTTCCTGTGCAATTGGCATATCGGACGTGAAATACGCTCAAGAGGACTTGTCTGCAAACTCTGTGGACAGAACGTCACATTTGAGCACTATACAAAGGACTTGTGGAATTCGTATCGGCAGTAGACAACAACTGGAATTCCGCCATAACTGAAGAATAGGTTCGACTCCGGGCAGTTGAAGGATTGTCAATGCACCGGTTTCATTCAAAATTTATATGGATTATCAACTCCTTGGTTCTTTCCGATTCTTACAAAAAAGCCAGGTGACATAGCCACCTGGCTTTTTTTCAAGAAAACATGAATTAGTCTGCTCCGAACGGGTGCGCTATACCCTTTTGAGCAATGACTTCTTGAGCATTAGGATGACCTGTGACAGCTCGACGAATCGCCTCACGTGTCGCCTCGTAGTTGTACTCTTGGATCTTACTGTCATTTTCGGCATCCCAATGAATGAAAACACCAACACAAATGAACAGATCATCTGCTTCATCCGCTGGAATAGTGCCATCTTCAACGCTGTCGATGACTGCCAATGACACAGCACGTTGGGCAGGGCCAAACATCTGCAGCGCCTGTTTCGCGCCTTTCATGGTTACTTTGTTGAACATGACAGTGTTTGGCTTCGCGGGAATATTGGGCGAAGCAACTGCCAGCAAGCTGGTAAAGCCGTCTTTGTTGTTGCACAGAGAATTACAAAACGCTGCTTCCACAGCAGACCCACGTGGTCCTATGAGCAAGTCAACGTGTGCAACTTCATTGCCTTCGCCAACTAAAGATTCCCCGACCCTTACATTGTCAATCGCCATCTCATTACCTCCAACTTGGTAGAAAAAGAATTAATATTTTTAGTAAATATAAGTAGTTACTGTCAAACCGTAAACAGCAAATTACACACCTAATTTACTCTACTTTCAATACTGTGTGCAAAAAGAGTCGCGACAGTTAAATCTGCGCTCGTCCCTGGATTAATTTGCCGTCGTTTCCATTCCGTATCATAATACATCAGTTCATCGTGCATATCACTCATTGAATTTACTCTCTTGCAATGAGCATATAGTTTCTCACCAACTGATTTGACCTCCTCGGCCACGTTACTGCCGTGCTGTCGCAGAACATGCGAGTCGTGAAATCTCGAAAGATACGTCAAATAAACTGCCGTCGCAATTTCGTTTTTCCCAAACTTTTTAGCTTGTGCTTCCTCAATCGCGGGAAATCCAGTTTTGAAAATATCCAAGAATCCGCTTGAGTACTGGCGTGCTAGCAGGTCTCGTGATTCGGCGAATTTCATGATTGTTTGAATATCGGCGGTAGCGTGCTCAAATACATCATGCTCGACAGATTCTCCAAGACCGGAAGGCGAGGCTATTCTGATCGCGTTTAAAATCAGTTCAGCATCTTCGACACCTGACTCAGTTATTCCCTTTTGTATCGACTGCCGCAAGTCCGCTTGTGAGATATCTCGATATCCGTGTACGATAGGCGCGCACAACAAAATGATTCCCAAGTTGGTATTGGTGGCAACAGCTTCTTGTGTTGCTCGTACCGATTGAATGATTCTTTGTCCTAGGTCCAAAGCTGGGTGAGTAATAATTGAAGCAGAGGCAAAAGCGCTTGCAAGAAAATGTTCAGTCGTCAAATCATGTCCATCAGCATAGCAGTGAACATTTCCGGGTTTCAGTGCGGTTAAGTCGCGTACGCAAGCAGACCAGTATAGCAACGCTATGGGGTCATGGAGTCGGTGCCGTATTTTTGTGCTCCAACTCTCAAAAATATGTGAAACCTCGCTTGCGAACTCAGTCAGAAGATCTTCTTCATTTTGTGTTCTCAAGAGAGGTCCTGGCCGCTGCGGCTGCTTTATATTGACGAAAATAGCCTAAAGTAGCTTTAAGCCCGGGATTGTTCGGGTCATCCGGATGAGTCTTCTCGAACTTGAGTTCCACATTATGCCTTTTAGCCACTTCATCCACACAATAGAGGCCCAATCCTTCACCTGGCATCAATTTGTCACGGTCTAGTCGAAAATTCAGCTTTCGAACCTCCTCGTATTTTTCAGGTGGAATTCCCGGTCCGGTATCGGCAATGACAAACTCAAATCCTTCCGGTTTGCTGATGCCTGCCACTTTAACAGTGCCTTCTTTCGGCGAGTATTTGATCGCATTCTTCAATAAATTTTCAAGCGCTAGATATATGGCATTTTGGTAGCCCGGAATCTCTATTCGCTCAGCCTCTAACACATAGTTCAATTTTATTTTTTTGTTCTCTGCCATCTCCAGATGATCTCTATAAAGTTTGTCAATGACCTCGATTGGATTGAATTTGCTGTGTTCTTCCTCAGAGATTTTGTTCTCGAATTCTGCGACAGAAACCACCACACCAACCGCACTGTCTATCAATCCCACTTCTGAAAGCAATTGGCTCCTTTCTTCATCATCTAGATTTGCACTGTGCACAAGCTGCTCTTTCAGTCGATAGAGAGGCGACAGTATATTATGTTCAATTTTATTGGATACCTTTCTAAGGTGGCCTACTTGATAATCTATTCGCTCCAGCATATTGTTGATATTCTCCGCCAACTGGTCAAAATTATCACCGCTCCTGTTTCTCTTAATTCTTTCGCCGAAATTTCCTGTCAATACAGCTTCACTAGTATTGTTAATTACTTGCAGACGTCGCGAAATCAGTTTTGTAAACAAATACGCCACACCTAGTGCGACAAAAGTCGCAATGATTGTGCCCCACATCAGTACATCAAAAACAAATTCACGTAGCTCGCTCACGTTTCTGCCAACCAGCAGGATGAACTGGTCATTTAACCTAACTGCACGAGCACGCACGGCATGGTGCGTTTCATTTCCGGGCAAATCAAAATCAACTATGCCCTCGTCATCGAAGCCGGTTGTTGGCAATTCTTCTATATTGCCGTAAATTTTTTGACCTGTTATGCTCGTTAGTAAATAGATTTTGTGTGGATTTTCAGGTGATTGTGTCGATACTTTATTTGCTATCGTTTCAAAGAATAAAAATGTTCTTCCAGGGTGGACGATATAGGAGCGTTGAATTGATTCGAATATGTGAATCAGTTCTCGGTCGATATCTTCAAGTCGGGAGTGCAATGATGCATCGCGGGCGATAACGATAGCTCCGGCAATTGATAACCAGATCACCAGAGTGAAAACAACAGCCAGAACGAACGAAAATCCTTTGAAGTATTTTGTCATGCCGAATACGCGTAAAAACGGGTTTCAGCTTTTTCTCAAAAGTTGAAATCCATCTGTTTAGTTGTTTGAGGCTTTTCTCTTACTTTTCTCACGCAATACATAGCCGATTTTGTGAACGGTAAAAATCATTTTCTCTGAACCTTCGTGGTTTTCTATAGCCTTTCTTAATCCATGCACTTGCACTGATACATTATTGCTATTCTTGTTGCTCTTCTTTTTCCGGCTGCTATTGGATTTCTCAATTAATTGGACAATCTTCTCATACTTTACAACTTCATTTTTGGATTTTATCAATAATGAAAGAATATCAAACTGTGTAGGAGACAGATGCACTGGCTTGTCCTTAATTGTCACTGTTCTTTGGCTACAGTCGAGTTCTAGTTGGTCGACTTGGAGGACCATCCTCTCTGCCTTCAATTTTTCTGAAACTGCTTCTACCCCTTGCATAGTCTGCATTAAATTGCTAACCCCGTCCTTCTTTGACACGTAGAAGTGGCAACCGGCATCATATCCTTCTTGTGATTTCCACATGTAATTCAATTTTCCGACGGCGCTAAATCCAACCACTAAAGTATCAATTCTTTCCTCCTTAATGGCCTTTACAATTTTTAACCCAGAATCGTCATCGTCCAAGACAGGACTGCTCTTATCTAACGGAAGCACTCGGTCAACTATGGTTACATCAAATTCTCCATTCCGTACGAGTTCTAAGCCGTCTTGAAAATTCTCGGCTACTTCGACATGATGTTGCTGCTCCACAAGTTTCCGAATGATTGCATCTCGCCAGAATTCATCGTCCTCAATAAGCAGTATTTTCATCGGATATTTATCCTCGAATTCAGTTTTTCCCGATTATCTTCGGGGTTGCTTCTCACCGCTGAGGCCAGGCATTCACCATCCCTACATTCGGCTGATAACGATACCTGTGATCCAACACATAGCCACCGCCCCTCGATTCGAACCAATACTTGAATTCCAGTGCGAAGAGTTCCCGGTTATTGTCGATCTCGATCTTGTCGATCTCAATGGCTGAGCGCCGGCAGTATCTTTGTTTAACCGGTTTCCAACCGTACCCGCCTGGGAACTTGCATCTACCGTTTTCTTTGAAATAACGTTCCTTTCCTCGACGGATTTCGTATACTCTGCCAATACCAAGTTTATGACAGTAGAAATACTGTGTCTTCGATCCATTGCTCTTTGCCCGTATCCAGATCTTCCGGTCTCTCCACTTTATCGGACCCTTGATCGTGGTTTTGCTCACATTATTCACAATAAAGGTCGTAGAGGCCTGGTGCATGCAAGGCGCATCCTTGTTGCCATCCCACTCAGCACCTGTCCAAAGCTGGTAGGGAACAAAAATGGTTTTGCTCTCGCAGTCGTACAGATTGGTGATGTGCCACGGAGAGTCACTTCTCCCAGCATTTGAGCAGGCAAGTTGGTACAGTACTTCTGGGTCTTTGGTGATGCTTATGTTCGACTGCGCGAACGCAGTTTTACCGCTTTCCATGGCAAATAGGAAAACGACAAATGCACCAATTAGATGTTCGAGTTTCACGGTTAGTTACTCCTACGTAATGATCTTGGTCGTGTATGGGTGCAGAGGTGATTCTACAAGAATCGGTTTATTTAAAGAATGGTAAGCAGAATAGTCTAGAGTAATTGCTAACTGCTACAAATTCTCAAAGAACAACCTAAGATAATTTAGCAGAAAGAGACGGATAAACCAAGAAATTGGGACCTGTATACGTCGAGTAGCAGCAGGATATCGCTACTACCCGACGCGTTTTCTCTAGAGAGTAAGTTAGGATTAGGGAAGAGAGAACTATCCAAGGTCTACTACAATGAATCGGCTGTTGCTGCCTCGCTCGATCAGCATTAGAGCTCTACTTTTTTCAGACAAACGTAGTGAGGCGAAAGTTTCAGTAACAGCATCCACTGTTGAAGTGTCATTTCGTTCTATCGATTTGATAACATCGCCCATACGAAGTCCAGATTTATCTGCAGGACTGTCAGGAATCACATCAAGGATGATCACACCGTCAACATTTTCATTAATTCCAAATCTCGAACGCAAATCCGAATTCAGTTCCGCTAAAGTGACACCGAATTGGGCATTGGTGCTTTCGTTCTCCGCCATATCTATTTCAGCATTTTTCATTTCTGTGTCTGCACCCGCAAGAACCTTGATTCTTGTATTCAGTGAAATGGATTCATTTCCACGAACTACGTTGATTGCCACTTCACTGCCGGGTTTTGTCTTTTTCACCAGTCTTGAGAGATCCTGAACAGTTCCGATAGTCTGTCCATCGAATTCCACGATGAGATCACCCGGCTGTATACCCGCAACATCGGCCGGACTATTTGCCTGAACTTCCGAAACCAACGCACCATATTGACCATCAGGCTTGTCCGAAAGATTCAGTGCTTGAGCAATTTCACTCGTAACCGTTTGAATCACAACTCCTAGCCAACCTCTTCTGATAACGCCATCACTGATCAAACTGTTGGAAATACCGTCGACAACGCTCGAAGGAATCGCAAAACCAACGCCGGCATTGACTCCTGTGGGTGAAAAAATCAGAGTATTGATCCCGATCACCTGTCCTTCGGTATTAAACAATGGACCACCCGAATTCCCCTTGTTTACTGCCGCATCAATCTGAAGCAATGGAACGTTTGGCGAGTTTTGTATTAAGTTGCGGCCCTTGGCCGAGACTATGCCGAGAGAAACCGACTGGGCTAGTCCGAATGGATCACCAATTGCAATAACCCAGTCTCCAACTCGAGCGCTTTCAGAATTTCCAAACTCTGCGTACGGCAAGGGAGTCTCAGAGTCTATCTTCAAAACTGCCATGTCCGTCAGCCTGTCGCTACCGACGAGTTCAGCAGAGTATTCGGTTTGATCAGAAAGCGTAATCTTGATTGTTTCTGCATTTTCAACAACATGTAAATTGGTCACAATGTATCCGTCGGGATTGATGATTACTCCAGATCCTGTGTTGGACGCTTGTCTGCCAGGTCGATTGGAAGGAGGTTGTTTACCAGGTTCGAATCTCTTGAAGAATTCCCACATCCTTGGGTCTAAATTCCTAAATGTTTCAGCATCAAAATCCGGCGGCAAACCAAAATAATTTATGCCGTCAACTTTGTTCTTTTGCGTAGCCACAATTGATATGACTGCAGGTGAAACCGCTTCGACAAGCTCTGCGAATCCAGAGTTCACAACATTTGCTTCGAGATTAGCATTGACCGGCTTGCCGCCTTCGACCGCGTGAACCAAGGACTCAGGGCGAAACACCATCGCAGCGAATACAATTGATACAAACAGAATCAACGCCCACCCAACTTTGCGCGCTGGCAGATTGCCGATATTTGAAAACGAATTTGATTTTTGCATTGAGTTCTCCTAGTGCGAAATTTAACTGCCATAATTCTAACGAGCTTTTTCCTGGAAAATATTAACAAGCATTAATAGTCGCGCGATGGAAGTACACAACAGAAGTTCAAGGTTTCGCGCTTGTGAAACTCTCATAGTTGGAGGTGGAATAATGGGAAGTTCCATCGCTTATTTTCTAGCATCAAATTCTGACTACGACGGATCGGTCGCCGTCATCGAGAAGGATTCCACTTATTCTGCATGCGCGACCACACGGTCTGTGGGTTCTATTCGTCAACAGTTTTCTACTCCAGAAAACGTGTTGATTTCACAGTTTGGCTATGAGTTTTTCTCGAATGCTGGTGAGTTTCTCAAGGTGGGTGACAACTCTCCTGATATCGGCTTGCTTCTTTCAGCGTATCTGCTTTTAGCAACTCACGCAGGACAGGATGAACTTCGCCGAGGACATGACGTACAAACCGGATGCGGTGCGCAAGTTGAGTATCTAGACGCTGCTTCGCTGGCTAGAAAATTTCACTGGCTGAATGTGGAGGATTTAGCTGCCGGTTGCAGGGGGCTGCAGGGAGAAGGCTGGTTTGACCCTTACAGTCTACTGATCGCACTCAAGCAAAAAGCGATTTCACTCGGTGTCCGTTATATTGAAGATGAAGTGATGTATATCCATCTTCAGTCTGATCGTGTTACCGGAGCTGACTTGAAGTCTTACGGTCACCTTCGCTGTGAATCCATAGTCAACGCCGCAGGCCCTTATGCGGGCGACTTGGCTTTGCAGGCCGGAATTTCTTTGCCTGTTTCACCACGTAGACGCAATGTGTTCGTTTTTCGCACCAAGTCACCAATTGAAGATATGCCGCTGGTTGTCGATCCGGCAGGGTTCTATGTGAGACCTGAGGGTGATAGCTATATATGTGGATACTCTCATTCAAGTCATGAAGAAGACCCGATCGACTACACATTGGATGTCGATCATGAATTATTTGACGATTTGATCTGGCCCAAACTGGCACACCGAATTCCGCAATTCGAAACACTTCGAGTGGTCAATTCCTGGGCTGGTCACTATGACTACAACTCGTTTGATCAAAATGGCATCGTAGGCTTTCATCCAGAAATCTCCAATTTCTACTTCGCGAATGGATTCAGCGGACATGGTCTACAGCAGGCACCCGCGATTGGTAGAGCGATTTCAGAACTTGTCGTCGATGGCCAGTACAAATCGTTAGATTTAACCAGACTGAGTTACGAAAGAATTCTGGCAGAAAAAAAGTATGGTGAAAGTGTCATTATCTAGATATCTGACCGACCTTCGGAAGTATCAATCCACTATGCCAATAAGGTCAAACAAGTAAATCAATTGGCAGCTTTCAGCAGTTTTGCACAGACTTATCAAATTCCCCATCAACGACCCCTAATTCACCAAGCAAGCCGGCCGGAATGGGGCGAATCGTTCCGGTGCTACCCGGAAGCAGCGTCTTCAGGTCGGACAAAGCTGCATCAAATTGATCGTTGAGTATCAGGTGATCGTAATCAAAGCAATTTTTTATGTCATTTACCGCTGCTGCAAGCCGGGCTTCAATCGTGTCACCAGAGTCACGTCCCCTGCCGCGCAATCGATTTCGCAAACTTCGGATTGAGGGAGGCAACAAGAACACTCGCACCGCAGACGGAAACAGTTCCACTACCTGTCTGGCACCCTGCCACTCTATTTCGAGCAATACATTCTCACCCGAGTTCAAGTGTTGTTCAATTGATTTTCTGGAAGTACCGTAATAATGATCATAAACCTTTGCATGTTCAACAAATTCCCCCGCTGCAATCATTCGTTGAAATTCATCGTCATCAACGAAATAGTAGTCTTTTCCTTCGACTTCATTTCGCCGAATCTCACGGGTTGTATGTGAAACTGATAGAACGGTACTATCTGAGGATTCCACTAACGCACGCGACAGGCTTGACTTTCCCGTGCCGGAAGCAGCGGAAATAATCAACAATACTGATTCTACGTTCGGCGTTGGCGTCATGCGACGTTCTGTACTTGTTCGCGAATCTGCTCCAGCACGACTTTCATATCGACCATTAGCGAATTAAGCGGATAGTGAGCCGACTTGGACGATAACGTATTCACTTCTCGGCCCAATTCCTGAAGAACAAATCCTAACCGTTTCCCCGCTTCTTGGTCTTCCGACAACACCCGCTCGAGTTCAGCAATGTGCAATCCAATACGCTCCATCTCTTCACACACATCCGCCTTCACCAGAATCAGCGCTACTTCCTGCTCAAACCTTTCAGCATCAATTTCGAGTTTCATTTCCTCAAGCTTGTTTGCGATTCGGTTACGCAGGTTTTCCTGAGCATCAGGGAGCAAATCTATCGCACTCGTTTTAAATTCCTTGAATTCCTTGATTTTTTCACTCAGCAAAATCTGGATTGCCTGCCCCTCTCTACGTCGGTCTAGGTTCAGCTGTTCAACCAGCTTCTCGAATAGCTTGAGGATTTCTTCATTCAGTTCTGAATCATCCAAATCTGTTGAAGTCAGAACACCCGGCCACTTCAAAATGTCGCTTATGGTTAGCGGCGATGACTGGGGAATCAAATCCATTACCTTTTGAGAATGGGCAATAAGATTCTCAACGGAAGTCTGATTGAATTGTTGAATTGCATTACTTCCCTTAATGGCTGTAAATTTGAGCACTACTTCAATTCTGCCGCGATTGAATTGAGCAGCAAGCCGCTGACGACAAGCAGTTTCCAGCGGGCGGAAATATTCAGGCAAATGAATGTTGATATCCAAAGAACGGTGATTCAATGAGCGCGCCTCCCACTGTATCTCACCCCAATTGGTTGTTGAAGCCTGTCTGGCAAATCCGGTCATGCTGGAAATCATGTCAACTGTAAATCCCTTATAATTTGTAGCAACTCAATCGGCATCATGAAACGACATCATTATTGGCTGATTGGCAATGTCATTCAACCGATGAAATAGGAAAATTCAATTATGAATGATTTCAACTTGGAAAACAGTCACTGTGTCGCAAGTGTGTCCGAACTGGAAGATCGTGTGCCCTACCCAGTTGATGTCGCAGGAGAAGAAATCGCACTCATCCTGATGGACGGTGAAATCTACGCGATCGAGAATATTTGCACACACGAATACGCCTGTCTTTCAGACGGTTACGTTGAGGAAGACCGCATTGTCTGCCCACTTCATCTCGCTGAATTTAACATTACAACCGGTGCCGTGGTTGAAGATCCGGCCGAAGAGGATTTGAAGACTTATCCAGTCCAAGTTGTCGAGGATAAAGTCTATATTCAAATTTGACGAATCAGAATCTCTCCTGACGCCTGACAACCTGCCACTTTTCGGTCGCCCCCGCCTTACGGGTTTTCAGTTGTTTACACGATCGAAGATCCGCGGCGGTAAGGGCACGCCCGAATTTACCTCCGCACCTATGCGCACTTCATGACATCGAATCCTGAGCCTCCGGTAAACCCGGCCCGACTCACTTTCATCTGTGATAGTCATAGGGAGTGCCGGGATAGTCGCAGCGCCTTTCCTTTCCACGCTGGACAAATGAGCTATGTCGGAAAGCACTATGACCTCGAAGTCGACGGGCGCTCTATGCGTATTGCGACATTAGGCCAGGAATACGGACAGGCTTGCGAGTACGTTGATCTCGCCGGGCGATCCAATATGATCGCTCGCTCCGCGCAAAAGAGCTTCAAAGACCGTAATGCGCATATGCAGGGTGTGACATCAACCCTACGTTTATTGCTGGGGCGCGAACCTGGCGCCGATAAGGAGGTCGAGCGACTCCTTGACAAGGGGCATATCTTTGATGCCTTCGCGCAGGTAAACTACCTGCTCTGTACCGCGCTAAAGGAACTAAGAAGCGCAAGCGAACAAGGAGCCGGAAAGGGGCATTCGAGCGGCGTAATGCAACGCAATTGCACTCGTCATCTCCGGGCGACGATGGAAATCCTAGAACCAACGGTGATTGTTGCTCACGGCGTCGCATTGCGCCGTTGGATGGCGAACTTGGAGTTGCCGGAACGGATGCAGATCAAAGGGAATTGGGTTGACTTGCTGGCCTTTGCGCATCCTTCGGCAGGCGGAACATATGGGTATTGGGGGCAGTCGCCAAGAGCACGTTACCTAGCTGATACTGTCGCCCCTAGAATCCAAACGTTTCTGCGGCGACCGGATTGTCAAGGCAAATGACCGTTGTAGACAAAGATCCAGAAAAAGTGCCTCTGTTCGGCGGAATAGCCGGGGCTAAGCTGGGCGTGAACAATTTCGAGATCTGCGAAGGTTTGGTTGTTCGGCAGACATATGCTCACCTTATGTCACCCTACATTCTCGCCTTCCGACGGCCGGAACACGAAGGTCAGCCTCATCCGGGGCCTTGGAAGACGACCCGCGGTGGCATATGGATGGATGTGGAGATCGAAGTCGCATTGCGCGAGGGTGTGAGTCCGGCGGGTTTTGACCGGCTCAATACCTTGTGGTGGACTCTCGCGCTCCTAAGGTTATCGACTGGTGCGAGATTGAGGATGCCGGTTGTCTCTGACAGTGAATTCTCAGCTATTGCGGTAAGCTCGGTCGAACCCACTTTGTGGCCGATTGAGACTTTGCCTCATCAATTTAACATCGTTCCAAATCCGCCGAGCGTCATCGAAGAGAAGCATTTGGTGTGGGTGCGCCGAGTATTTTGCAGCGCTTCCGAATTGATGAATAACCTAGCGTTCGGTCGCGCATTTCAGACCTTCGATGGGGTTATCTGGACCCACTCGACCGGTAGTGCAATCGTAATGATCTGGGCGGCGTTGGAGACACTTATTCGACCAGGGCGTAACAATATTACAAAGAAGCTAGCAACCTCGTTGGCTGTACTATTGGAGCCTGCGGGCGCGGAAAGAGAACGGTTGTTTCAACGGCTCAAATTGCTCTATGAAGCCCGAGGCAGTTCCGCGCATGCGTCCCGTTCGCCAGAAGCTCTACAGCTCTTGAAGAGTTTCGACGTTGCTCGACGAGTTTTCATCGCGTGCATCGACAAGCAGGAGTTGCCGAACGTTGAGCGGCTGCAGGAGATTTGGCGGCTCAAGGAATAGCTTCGCGCGGTCAACAATAAGCATCAATAAAGACGGCTGACCGCAACAAACAATACAAGGGCAAAAGCAAGCAACTGTCGTAGCAGAGAATGTGAGGGTCTCCCCATCGGGAACGGGTTGGATTACGGGGGAACGGTCAAAGAGGGACTAGCAAGTTCGTTTGGCTAAACACGAACATTGCCGCGAAGACTTGTGGGGTAACAGAGGGCTGGTGGACAGCCGTCAATCCGCAACTGAAGCACGGAGCCAAACGGTCATCCGGCTGTTCTGGAAGCCGCTTCTTGGATCAAAATCTGCGAGTCTCGAGCGTCTTGTCCAATTCGTTCACACTCGTCCTGCCGTCCCTCGCGGATCATTTCGTCACGCTTAAGCGTCGCAAGCAGCTAGACGCCGCGATAGATGCGATCGATCTGAGCCGTGGTTTCGGGTGGAATTGGCGGAGAACTCGGAACGAGCTTGCCCGAGGAGAGGCGCACCGCAGCGTGGCGGACGAGTTCTGCGGCCGTCATTCCGCGTGCCTCGGCCGCCCTTTCGATCCCAGTCCACTCGTCTTCGGAGAACCGGATTGAGCGCGGTGCGCGCGGCCCAGTCTGTTTGCCAGGGGAATTTGTGCCGGTTTTCGTCACCGCGAGTTCGTCTTGGGTCACGATTCTGTCTCCGAAGGCTTGTATTTCAGGCTTGGAAACCGGCGCGATCACAGCTGCATCCGAGCCTCATTTGGCCTTTCGGAACTGGGGAGAGCACGTATGCTCTGAGCATACATGTAGGAGGGATCCTAGCAATCAGCGTATGCTCTGAGCGTACATCCTTCCGCAAGTGCCCGGGATTACTAGGGAATCCGGCGCGCAATTTCGCTGATGTTCAGCCCTTCGGCTTTGAAGTTGTGAATCATGATAAATTCTCCCACTGTTATCATATGGCTTTGCCCTTTATGGATTTCCAAAACCCAACGTTATAGGGCAAATTTTCAAACTTTCACTGCCACAAGGTGGGGACTATCTACCATTTGTCAAATTTATTTAAAGCATTGTCAGTACTGCTCATTTCGGTGAGTCCAAAAGATCGGTGCGTTGTGCCGCTGGCAAACGATCATTGAAATCGTTCGTTATGGTGCTGACACCAACAACCGCTCCAGCTCCGCCACCCACGGATCCAGCTTCGGCAGCGGCTGTACGGTGCGCTTGTAACGAAACGCGCCTACATCCCCCCGGATCGCCTTGCGAACCGTGTTCCGCGACAGCTTCAAATCCCGGGCAATCTGCCTGATCGGTATCCCACGCTCCAAGTGATCCCGACGTATCCGCGCAATCGTCTCCACTATCAACATCTCCCGTCACCCCGTCCGTCCAAACAACGAGGCGAGTTGAATCGCTCAACTTAAGGGGGGTCAATATTGGACGCCGATTCCCCCGCTAGGGGGTCACTATTGCACGCCGATTAACAGCCGGGGGGAGCTCCCGCGGCGGAAACTTGATACCGTGCTGCAATCGATTCAGCCGCACCGCCCGTTCCCGTACTTTGGGAGAATATCTCATTCTTCTGTGCATCGCTCCATCCTCTCAAGTAATGGAGCCTCCGGGCTACCCGGGGTGGTTCAAAGTGAATGACCTATTCATGGATGTGATCAATGAATTTGTGTTTTTTTGCTGGCCTTCCGCCAGCACCGGGATAGCAGCAAAAGAACTTGTAATTCGCCGCCTTCAAGCGGCATTCGCAGAGCTTAATTCCACAACTTCGATTGCGTTAGTGCTCGGAACTCCAATCAGCGTAGGGAACCCAGCTGATCGGACAACTGACTCAAGAGTTTCGACGTTAGCTTATGCTCCGGAAACCGACGGATCGCTTCACGCCAAGTCGCGAGGGCCTCAGCCCTGCGTTCAGATTTCCAGTAGGTCCACCCCAGATTGAACCAGGCCAGATCATAGTCCTCATCCAGTTCCAGCGCGCGCCTGTAAGCACTAATGCATTCTTTAGTTCTGCCGGTCTTCCCCATAGCTAAGGCAACTTGAAACCAACTCATCGCATCCGGTAGATGTTCCGTCGCCTGCTCCAGTAAGATCGGCAGGGCTTCTTCATACCTGCCCAAGAAATTCAATGCGGTACCCAGGCAATACCCGTACTCAGCAGGTGATAGTTCATAGGCTTTGCGGTAGCAGTCCTCAGCCTGCACCCAATCCTTTTCGTCTTGCGCCCAATGTCCGGCCCGGTCCCATAGGAACGCGGGGTTTGGCGCCCCTCCGGCTACGGCTTCCGCAACGGCGTGTTTGAACTCACCGAAGTCACATGCAATGTCTCCGCCATTTGCATGGATCATCCGGATACAAAGTAGTTTCTCTGCTATGGCGTACGGGTGGCCGGGAAACTTAGCTAAGAATCTCTCCCAAAATTTAGCCGAGTCACACGCCGAGTCCGTAGAGGCTCTCCCGTAAGTGGCGACCAACCGCGCGCACCACGGCCAGATCCAAGCGATCTCGTCCGCATTGCCCAACAATGCATGTATGTCTCGAAAAGCTTCCCGGGACTTCCCCTGGCTAAACAATATCTCCGCGCGCCAACTCATCACCGAGGGCGATTTTTCTGAAGCACCTACGGACCACACGATTGCGTCCAAGTGCTCCAAGGCACGATCCAAGTCCACATCGCGGCGCATGTGCCAGAGGGCAAGAGCAAAATGTGCCTCAGCAAGGTTCGCGTCCAGTTCCAGCGCCCTCTTGTAGAAGGCGAAGGCCTCATCGCCACGATCCTGCTTATCGAGTGTTGCCCCAAGATTCTTGCAGCACTGGGCAGCTACCTGCGAGGAGTCCGGATCCCCCAATAGTTTGAGAGCCGAAATGTAGACATCAACGGCCTTCTCGTACTCTCCCAGGGCGAGCCAGCCATTTCCTACGCAGTAGAGCAAAGAACCTTTCGAGAAATGCTCATCATCTGCCCTACTACTTATGACGCTAATGCCGTCAACGATACGGGACTTGCTGCATTCTTTCCCCTTCACTCCAAGGTTGATTTCGGCCATGTACGCATACATGAATGTCCTGTTTGACGCGCCCAGCACCGCTTGGAATTTGTCGAAAGATCGGCATATTGTTCGGTCCTTGCCCTGTTCATACAGCTCGAAAAGCAACTCTTCGGTTAGTTCAGGATCGGCAGGAATGGGAAAGTCGAGAACCCCCTGATCAGGAATGAAGGACAGGCTCTCCGGCGGGCGTGTCGCAAAATCGATTCGCGTGTCCCGCGCTGCCCTGGCAGCCACAACGACATAATCCTTCAGGGCAACCTGAAAGTTCGGGTCAAAGTCGTCCGCAAATCTAATCGTTACGGTTGATTGCTGGCCCCAAGCTTTTCCGCTGTGTTGATACTCATGGAGCACATCGTCGACACGTTTCACCAACAGCCGATCTGAGGGAACGTGGTAGCAGACAAATATCGAACCCGGCGGCATGGCCAGATAGTTCAAATTCGTTCTGCGAATGGACACGGAAACGGATCCATCTGCGTTGGTCTCCCTCGCGGTTCCTTTCAGTTGGACATGTACCCGAGCATTTGTCATTGCTCCGCCGTCGCAGGCTTCGATTAGAAAATCTGTGCCGTTATCAATCCTGTCCTCGGATTGAACAATAAAGGCCTCGCATTCAGATATTGCCGTCCGGAACGCGGCTTCTGATTGTTCTTGAATCCTGCGATTTTCTCCTCGCTTAGGAAGGTCGTCTAGGTGGGACATCCAATGTGTCTCGATCTGTCGGTTTCCCGTGTGGCTTGGCACCCCACAATGAGCGATGACAAAGCTCGATTGGCGAGTTAGGTGCTAGCCGGTTATCAATTCTTGCACTTTGAAGACAATTGTATGAACTTTTGGCGAAACAGGGGCTATTGAGTCAAGTCAAATACGCTAATGCTATATCTTCAACGAAAGCGTTTATACATGACTAGAGGTGTATTTCATGACGACTGACTGGGATACCTGCTCCGTCCTTGAGCGCGGTCCAAACAAGATGGGCGCGCTGGTTTTTCGTAATTCACAGATGCCGGGGGGCACTGTCTTTGAGAACCTAAAGCGTATTTTTCCCCTCAGCTCAGGTGGACCGATTCCAGAGGGAAGATCACAATTGATCTTCTACCCAGAAACCGGTCCATTCGGGCTGAGGATTTTCCCATTATCGCGAACTGAGGGAGGTTCTCAGATGAAGCGCAAGCGCTACTCGGTAGAGCAGATCGTGGCTGTTGTAAGGTAGCACGATCCGGGGTTTCGGAGGCGGAAGTTGACCTTAAGCTCGGCATCACGGAAGCAGACCTTTTGCCGCTGGAGGAAGTCGTATGGCAGATTGGAACCGTCGGAGGTCTGCGAGCTGAAGCAGTCGCGGGCGGAGAACGCCAAGCTCAAGCCTCCGGTGGCGGACCTGAGCTTGGCGCTGACGGTCAGCGAGCGAGCCGCCAAGGACGCGCTCAAACGCTCCTGATTTAGAGTTAATCCGCTTTCGGTTCGCTTACGTATTGGTAGGGGGGTCTATTCGAGAAGGCCAAACGACGCTCAATACCTCGTATAATCAATAACTTATATGGATAGATCGATTTTACCCTGCCTAACTCCCCAAAAACATCATTCCAGATTGCCAGCGCTCAGCCAAATTACCGGTAATTTACGAATTGATTAATTCCTCGATAATTCCAGCGGCTTTCTGTCGCCCGTCGGCGGCTTTCATGTGAGTGCTGGTGCGCTTCAGCAGAGCGTGCATCTCGTTATCTGTCAACAGAGTTTCCAAGGCTGAAATAAACTGTTCGTCGCTCCAGTTGGATCGGTGCATTTTGAGGCCATGACCGGTTTCCTGAACTCTGGTGGCGTTGTCATGACCATCCCACACATAAGGCATGATCAATGCTGGCTTTCCAAAATAAAGACACTCGGTAAAGCTGTTGTTACCACCATGATGAATTACCGCATCCGACTGTTTAATGACCGAAGGTTGGGGGTACCATGATGAAATTCGAACATTGTCCGGAATCGAGTCGTATTGCTCTTCGTAGTCTCCGATATTGACCAACACTCGATAATCCTGTTTTCCCAAAACATCAATCATGCGTTTCAGCAAATCGGTATCACCCGACCCCAGTGATCCGAAGCTGAGATAGATCAACGGCGATTTGTTCCCGCTCCCGAAATCAGGTAATTCATACTCTTTTTCCGAACGTACGCAGCCTTCCAGATATTGATACTGCTGTGGGTCCAGCGAATTCTTTCTTGAGTATTGAAGCGGTTCTGGATAGAGCAGAAGATTCATGTACGGCGAGGGTTCAAAAAATTCACCAATCGGATATGGCGACTCGCCACAGGTCTCGAGAAATGCATTGAAGTCATCGTGAATGGGCTGAATAACTTGGTTGAAATGGCTTCGATAGGCTTCAAACCCGTCACGATCATTTTCCCCACATCCTGATAGATGCGGGGGGATCCATGGATCGGCGATTTCGTTTTCACTGCAGGAAATGATTCGAATCCACGGCACACCGTATCTTTTGACGGCTGGAAACAGAATGACATTATCAATGCAAATCAAGTCCGGCTTCAGTTCACCCAGCACGTCCGGTAAATCTTTTTCCGCCCATTTTGAAGTATCAACAATGGCTTCCCAGCACTCTTTCACATAATTGTCGATCTGCTCGTACGGTGAAAGGTTGAAATTCGGAATATGCCCATTAATGAAACTTGACCAATAATTGGCCATCTCTTCAGGTGACATGGGTTCTGACAAATTGACGATTCTCACTTCAAAGCCGTAATCCTCGAAAACTTCAGCGAATCCTGGGTCCGACAAGAACACGCATCGATAGCCCCGTTCTGTGCAAGCCTGTGCAATTCCTACGGAATTCAGTGCCGGTCCAAATGCGCCTTCTGGAAAAAAAGCGATTACTTTGCGTTCATCCATAATGTGAATTCTCAGTGCATTGGGTTAATTATTCATCAACTACTGGTACGATTAGAATCGAATCCATCTGGATTACTTGAAATATTCCAGAGTTCGTCCCGTCAATATCGGATATTGAATTGGTGAGGTTTATATACTTAACCAAATGCATATTCAAGTATCTGATTGATTCCACGAACCTAGTGAATTCCCCTTTCTCCAACACCAGGATCGGCAGCAAACTCTGTACGATGAGCACACCAGTTCACAATGCAACACCAGATGTCCCAAGCGTAAGTGATTCCACTTTAAAACCGCCAACCGAATACTTTGCCGATTCTGTTTAATCGTGCGAGTGCATGAGTAAACTTCATCGCTGTTATAAAATGGACGCCTATACGAAATTATTCCAGCATCACTGGTATTCAGCTATTCCTGAATGATCAGGCGCTGATAACCTAAATTGTCAAAACTGCACAAACTATTCATTCGCCTACTTTTGCCAATTGCGATAGTCGGAGCCGGGGTGGTCGGATACAAACTTCTCGCACTTGATGAGCCGGAAGCGGTATTTGAACTACCCGAGCAACGTGCATGGCTGATTGAAACCCAGCAAATTACAAAAGAAACTCTCATTCCTACAGTCGAACTGTTTGGACGAGTCGTCTCTCCTACTCATTCCCGACTCACTTCCATATTGGACGCCGAAGTCATTGAAGTCAATGTCATGACAGGGCAGACCGTTGAAGCGGGGGGAGTGCTGATTCGTCTTGATTCACGAACCATTCAGACTCAATTTCGCCTGCTGCAGGCCGATGTCGCAAGAATTAATGCGTCGCTTGAAAGAGAGCATCAAAGAGTGACAGCGGACAGGGAAATTCTGCGACATGAAAACCGATTACTCGAACTTGCCACAGACGCAATGGAAAGATCCAGGACCCTCAAGAGCAGAAATCTAATAAGTCAATCCGAATTTGATGTTACCGAAAGAGTCGAACAGCAAGCACACCTTGCAGTGACAGCTCGCGAAGCGGCAATCAGAGAATATGACAGTCGAGCGGCCGTTCTGGAAGCAGAACTTCAAAGAGCGCAGGCATCACTTGAAAAAGCGATACAGGATTTGGAAGATACTGAAATTATCGCTCCATATGCAGGGCGAATTACTGAAGTTCATGTCGCTGCTGGAAATCATGTAAGAAACGCTAGCCCGCTTGTCGACATGTTCGACCACACCACAACAGAAATTCGAACGTTAATTCCAAATCGTTATCTCGCTCAGGTACGCAAGTCGATTACTGGCGAAATTGAACTTGAAGCCGTCGCTGAATTTGATGACGAGCAACTGCTGTTGAAATTGGACCGATTGGCGTCAACCGTAGCTATAGGTCACGGCGGAGTGGATGCTTACTTCCGTATGTCTTCGAATTCCATCTATCCCGAATTAGGGCGATCTGTCACAGTACTCCTATCACTAAGCCCAGTAGAGGAAGCCTTAGCCATACCATATCAGGCTGTCTATGGGTCCAATCAAGTTTTCAAAGTAATTTCAGATTCCTTGAAGTCGGTGACAATCAAAAGACATGGGCAAGTAGTACGTAACAACAAGACCTACATCGTTGCAACCAGTTCTGATCTCGAGACTGACGACTTGCTCGTCACCACACAGTTGAATAATGCTGTTGATGGTTTGAAAGTAGAAATCTTTGATTCAAAGTGAAATTTAGCCGGACGTGTGATAGCCCGACAGTTGTGTAAAGATGGAAAAAAAGGGCATTCTAGAAATATTCGCTACACATCCGGTAGCCATGAATATTCTCATGGTTGTCATTCTAATTGCTGGCGGATACGTCCTTTTGAATATAAACGTTCAGTTTTTCCCAGCCTTTAATCTCCAGTTCGTCAGTGTTTCAACCGAATGGCCTGGGGCTGCTGCTGAGGACGTCGAAATATCCGTCACAAATCGATTGGAACTAGACCTAAAAAATCTCGATCATCTGAAAAATATGACTTCTTCTTCCTATTTTGGCGGCTCGCGCATTTTACTGGAGTTTGAGCAGGGAGCGGATATCAGAGTCGCGAGCGACGATACACAAGCCGTGGTTGATCTAGTCATTCCGGATCTACCAGACAACGCAAAACGTCCAGAAGTATCCCAAGTCAAGCGTTATGAACTCATCGCAAGACTGATCGTTACCGGTCAATCTTTGGATCAGCTACGTACTCTGGCAAACCAATATCGAGATGAACTATTGTCTCGTGGAATTGGGAAGATCAGAATTGTCGGCTTACCGAATGAAGAAATCGCCATCCAGATTCCTAGACAAGTACAAAGGGATCTGGGCTTGTCTTTGAATCAATTCGGGCAGCAAATTCGATCGCAATCTCGAGATACGTCAATTGGCCTTTCCGGTCGAAATGATGCAGCAAGACAGCTTCGCATTCTTGACCAAAGGCGAGATGAGATCGCATTTGAGGATTTACCAGTCATCGCCGACACAGATGGGCGCTTGATCACGCTTGGCGATATTGCAACCATAGAACAAAGACCAAAGTCTGACCAGGTTTTCCTTAGTTACAAAAACAAGCCCGCAGTTGAGCTACAGCTCAGCCGGCAGGAATCAGGTGATACCCTGAAGAGCGCCGCGATTGTGTACGAATGGCTGGAGGAAACTCGACCTCTCATACCACCAGGCGTAGAATTGAACCTCTATGATGATAATTCCATTGCTCTACGCGACCGAATTAGAGTACTGGTTAATAACGGAATCATCGGATTAATTCTAGTGTTGGCCGTACTGTATCTGTTCTTGAATACGCGACTTGCTTTCTGGGTAGCCATCGGAATTCCTGTAGCACTAATGGGCGGCATAAGTCTGCTTTATGTTACAGGCGGAACTCTTAACATGATTACGCTGTTCGGATTCATCATGACAATCGGAATCGTCGTGGATGATGCGATTGTCGTCGGTGAAGAAGCAATGACGAGATTCACTGAAAATCCATCACCCGTAGATGCGGTAATCAAGGCATCCAAGCGCCTATTTTTGCCTATTCTGGCAGCATCGCTGACAACCATATTTGCATTTGTGCCTGTCATGATCTTGTCCGGTATTATCGGTGCTGTGTTGTACTACATCGGACTCGTGGTGATCTGTGTAGTTGCTACTTCTTTGGTCGAGGCGTTTCTGATACTGCCCGGCCACTTGCGACTTAGTTTTGAGAAAATTACAAAAAAAACAAGTACGATAAAGGCGCCCTTAGTCGACCGGTGGTTTTTAACCTTCCGAGATCGCTGGTACCGCAACATGCTCAGTTTCGCCACTGACAACCCAAGCATCCCAATTTCCATTGGATTCGCATTATTGATTCTAACTGTAGGTCTGTTCGGGTCGGGGCGATTGCATTACAGTTTCTTTCCGACACCGGAGCTGAACCTTGTATACACCAACCTCAGCTTCAATGCCGGCACGCCAAGAGAAGTTGTTGATGACTACCTCGTAAGCGTAGAGAAAGCACTATTCGAAACGGAAGCCGAACTGGGAAGCAATCTGGTTGCTACTTCTCTAGTGATACATGGCGCCAAGTTTGCCGATCAGTCACAAGCACCCGCTGTTGGTGGTGCAAATCATGGGGCTGTTGTCGCGGAACTCGTGCAGTCAGATACACGGGAGGTGCGCACAACCAAATTTCTCCATGCCTGGCGTAACAAACTGGAAAATGTACCTGGGCTTGAAACCGCGGTAACAATCAGTCCAACCCCAGGGCCTCCCGGACGAGATATTGAAGTCAAATTCAGCGGTGCAGCAAAGCACATCACAAAAGACGCGGCACTTGCTTTAACCGAACATTTGCACCAGATTCCATTCGTTTATGCCGTTGAGGATGACACCAGCTATGGACGTCAGCAGCAGATTTTTTCGCTGACGCCACTAGGACAGGCACTAGGACTATCAGCCGCTGAAATAAGTCGACAGCTTCGTTCTTCAATTGAAGGTGAATTACTGCAATCTTTTACTGCTCAGTACCACGATATCGAAGTGAATCTGATGCTGCCTGACGAGGAAAGGCATCAACTCAGTGAACTCGAAAATGTTAATGTGATACTGTCATCAGGGGATTCGATTCCTTTACTTGATGTTGTCGAAATTGAATCCAACAGAGGATTTGATGTATTACGTCATTCTGAAGGTGCATTCTCCATTCAAGTCAGTGCCAGCGTAGATAGTTCGGTCGCAAATACTGCTGAAATCATGAATCGGCTGGAAGCTGAAATTTTACCGAATATTGCCAACGAATATGGTGTCAGCTGGTCAGTTGGCGCACGTCAAACCGACCAGGAACAAACCGAACAGTCCATGAAAACAGGTGCGCTACTCGCCGTCGCGTTAATCTATCTGACGTTGGCGTGGATTTTTGGATCCTATAGTTGGCCTTTATTCGTAATGCTTGCCATTCCATTTGGAGTCGTCGGTGCTGCCTGGGGGCATCTGTTTTTAGGACTCTCATTTACGATCATCACGATACTTGGATTGATTGGATTATCTGGAATCGTGGTAAATAACGCGATCGTACTAGTGGTATTTTACAAACAGAACCGCGACGCCGGCATGGAGTTGAAGCAAGCAATGATTGAAGCAGGTTGCCAGAGACTACGGCCTGTCGTCCTCTCTAGTCTGACTACAATCGTGGGGCTGTTACCGCTGCTGTTCGAAAAATCGACTCAGGCACAGTTTCTCATTCCTATGGCCGTGACACTAATATTCGGGCTTGCGTTTTCAACTGTACTGGTGCTGTTTTTCATTCCGGCTGTACTGGCACTCTACGAACGCATTGCGGCGCGATTGCGCAAGGATGAGGAAGAGATTGCATTGGATGAACAAGGCGAACGGATTTGAGCATCCGTTTGACACCTTAAATTTGTTGAGACGATCAGAAATTAAAGACTACCGACATGGGTTTATGATCCGAACCGTCTGCCTTTGAATCAATTCTTGTTGAACGAATTTTATCGCTGAGGGTTTGACGTACGAAACAATAATCCATACGAACTGCGTTACCACCCCTTGCTGCGGTCACTCCCGACATTGACTTGTTTCCGGCCGCGACCCAAGCATCCACAAATCCTTCAGGGCTGACGACTCGTCCTCCGTAATCGGACATTGGTCCTACGATGCGACTGTATTCGGCCGAATCGGGAGTGAAATTGAAATCGCCTAGCAAAATCGACTCCCGTGGCAAAGATGAAGCGTCTGACTGCTTGGAAAAATCAGTGCCCTTTGCTACGCCGGAAATCGGACCTCCCTCTCTCACCGCTTTGCGATCGATTTCAAGAATTCTTTTGATCTGCTTCAGGCGAACTTCAGCGCTGATGTGAGTAAGATGGATCGAATACACCCGGATTTTCTTGCCACCAATGGAGATTACACCTTCCAGCGCGCTTCGTTGAATGCTGAGTGGCTTGCCGGTAGAAGCCACCTTGGGCAACAAGTGATTTCTTGAAGTGAGAATTGGACTGCGCGACAGCAACATATTCCCGAACTGTTGTCGGCAATGCCTGATATTGTTATTTGGAAGAAGTCTGTCCGCATGAATATCCACTCCTGCACCATAGACCCAGTGGTGGAAATTCAATCGGTGCGCGAGCTCTTCAACCTGATCTGTGTTGCCGGAACGCGGGAAAAATCGTTCAACCTCCTGCAATGCAACGACATCGGCGTCTTGCACTGTTTTGGCAATTCGATCCAAATCTATCTTCCCATCAAGACCTCGTCCATACTGAATGTTGTACGTCGTAATTTTCAAAATAATTTTTCCAGATTTTCCAAATTAACTAGTGTGGTTTAATTTCTGCGATGCCCAGCATGTTTTCTCCTGGGTCCGCGATTACTGCGTAACGACCGATTCCAGGTTCGTCGACGGGACCGAACACTACAGTACCATTGAGACGACTACATTTGGCCAAGCTATCATCGACGCTCGCGACTCTGATATAGGGGGTCCACAGTTCTTGGCCAGCCGTTTCTTCAACTCTCGAATGCATACTGCCTACTGGAACATCATTCAACTTGAAAATGGAATAGGAAATGCCACCTGACGATTTTTCCTCAACATTCCAGCCAAAAACAGAGCCATAGAAACCAGTTGCCGCTTGGGTGTCGGAGGTAGTCAACTCGAACCAATTGAGCGAACCGGGTACATTTGCAATTCGAGCGCCTGAATGCTGCTTGGGCTGCCACAAATAAAAGGCGATGCCTCTCGTATCCTCGCACTGTGCCAACCTACCTGCCTGTCCAACATCCATCGGTTCCATTCTTACCCTACCGCCTGATTCAACAGCTTTTTCAACGGCCTTGTCAACACTTTGAACAACAACATAAGTATTCCAATTACCCAGCGTTCCCTCCTCAATGGGCTCAGCTTTTGGCGCTATGCCTGCTACGCTGGTTGTTTCCGGTGGATTGGCAAACTCATTCAGGCAAGCGAGTGAGTACACCATTTCACCATCAATGAACTGGTCAATAAAATGCCAGTCGAACATTCCTGAATAAAATTTCTTTGCCAACTCCCAATCCAGTACGAAGACATCGGCCCAATTGAAACGATCAAATTTCACAATGCTTGTTTGTTGCGATTGTCCATGCAATAGAATCTGGCATGAACTCTTGATTTGCAGTCAAATTCGAGAATTCGAGTTCGAGTGCAATTTGTAAAAACAGTATACAGAATAAATGGAGCGCTCCGCATTGTCTTTCGATTTGACTGTCAAGTTACTAGGGAGGACACCGAGGGCAAAATTATGTTTGCGTAATTTTTCGATTCAGGAGGCATTTCGAGGTGAATTGTCAGAAATTTTACCGAGATTCACATGCCGGCGTAGTGATTTTCAGTACTGCACTGTGCAATTCGCCTGCCTGACAGGTGTTTTCACATGCAAATCTTGAAAACAATAGCAATCCAGCGGCATCGGGCCACGTCGGCTGCTGCCGCAGTTACCGCACAACAAGGCCGAATAGACATACGCAAGTCGAGTTTTGTGCCTCGAATCGTTCACAATCCGCAACGGACAATTGGATAGAGCAGCAATCTTGCAATAAATTAAATATGGGAGGACAGCAAGAAGAAAGTTTTAGTTGACATTGACGGGGGATCCATAGACATTTCATATTGGACAACACTCCCCGTATGGGCGCGACCCACAAACGTGGGAATTCGGACACGCAACGAAGCGTTTCAATCCACGCGCCCCGTATGGAGCGCGACCTTCGTCGGCTTCGGATACTTCTGCGCCGTGCAGGTTTCAATCCACGCGCCCCGTATGGAGCGCGACCTTCGTCGGCTTCGGATACTTCTGCGCCGTGCAGGTTTCAATCCACGCGCCCCGTATGGAGCGCGACGCCCTTCGCCTTTGAGCATAGGCACGAAGTCATTCCAGTTTCAATCCACGCGCCCCGTATGGAGCGCGACTCATCACATCGGTCGCGCCAACACTCACATCCCTGTTTCAATCCACGCGCCCCGTATGGAGCGCGACCAGTAAACGGCAGCGGTGCATGGACTCTCACCTCCGTTTCAATCCACGCGCCCCGTATGGAGCGCGACGATCAAGCAAGCCCGTGACGACATCGAGAAATACGTTTCAATCCACGCGCCCCGTATGGAGCGCGACCCTCGGGTCGTGGTCTGAAGCCAGGCGCACCTATCGTTTCAATCCACGCGCCCCGTATGGAGCGCGACCTGATCCGGGTCGCGGTAGTGATAGAGGTTATTCGTTTCAATCCACGCGCCCCGTATGGAGCGCGACGAGCGAACGCATCAACGAGGAACTAAAGGACTATGTTTCAATCCACGCGCCCCGTATGGAGCGCGACATACTGAAATCGGTCTGTCAGGCGATGATTTCAAGTTTCAATCCACGCGCCCCGTATGGAGCGCGACTTACGGCAAGGCGTTTATGGGCAATCCATTCATTGTTTCAATCCACGCGCCCCGTATGGAGCGCGACCTGATAGGTCCGCAGCTTCAGGTCGGGATACAGCAGTTTCAATCCACGCGCCCCGTATGGAGCGCGACTGAAACCGTGATGCAGCTGCATGTTCCTGAATCGGTTTCAATCCACGCGCCCCGTATGGAGCGCGACCTTGATTCTTGGAATCTTGCTTCGGTATTCCTTGTTTCAATCCACGCGCCCCGTATGGAGCGCGACGCCCTTGATTCAATCTGTTCCACACCCTGACGCTTGTTTCAATCCACGCGCCCCGTATGGAGCGCGACACAGAAAAATTAGCGCATAAGGCGCAGGATGAAGGTTTCAATCCACGCGCCCCGTATGGAGCGCGACTTGGCTATTAACCATTAACAATCGGTTTCTTATCTGTTTCAATCCACGCGCCCCGTATGGAGCGCGACAGAAACTGATTGATACAAGAGTCAAAGCCAAGAAGTTTCAATCCACGCGCCCCGTATGGAGCGCGACGTAATAGAACGAAACCAAGAGGAGATAGGAATATGTTTCAATCCACGCGCCCCGTATGGAGCGCGACTGTTTTTAACGGTTGGGTCGTTCGTATTTGCCAGAGTTTCAATCCACGCGCCCCGTATGGAGCGCGACTACTTTTGCATCTGTATGTATTTCTATGTTGGAAAGTTTCAATCCACGCGCCCCGTATGGAGCGCGACCAGAATGTCATTGTCCTTGTTTTGCAGGTCGTTTGTTTCAATCCACGCGCCCCGTATGGAGCGCGACCAGAATGTCATTGTCCTTGTTTTGCAGGTCGTTTGTTTCAATCCACGCGCCCCGTATGGAGCGCGACACAATTGTGTGGTATTCTTTCCATATTGAGATACGTTTCAATCCACGCGCCCCGTATGGAGCGCGACCCCCTATATTGTAAACAGTTAATATATAAAGAGAAAAGTAGAGATATGCGCTAACCTTGAAAATACTGTACAGGTGATGATTTTGGTATTTACCCAATTTAAAAAACAGACTTGATATCAATAGATTAAGAAATCGCTAACCTCCAGATAAACTTTGGGAGCGATTGGTCAGCGTCAAACAATCAGTGGGGCTCTGATAACATCGGGCACGTGTTTTGTACCATAGTGCTCAACCTTTTGTTTCCAGTTCGACCCAAGTTGGTAAAACCTTAAACTATCTTCCTTTTCATCATAGATTTTCAACAATCTGTCCTTGAGTTCCACCCACTGGGCGGGCGTAATTTCACACTCAAATACCGAGTTCTGCACGCGCATCCCGTAGTCCATGCAAGTTTTGCTGATAAGACGCAACCGTTTGCGTCCCTCAGGTTTAATTACTCTTACGTCATACGTAATTAAGATCATCATATGCAATTTATCTCGTAAAGAATGGAGGGTAAACTTCAAGGTCACTACGTAAAAATTTTGCCAGCAGAGTCGCCTGTGCATGAGGCAATAAGCCGATAGGTATTTTTTCTTGCAGGTAAGGATGAGTGATTTGCTCTTGCTTCTTGTCTTGCCATGCTGTGAGTATGACTTTACGAGTATCGTCTTTCATGCGAATTGCTCCACTCGCCTCTTCGACAAAATTTGTTGGTTTTACTTGCTTGCGGTTAATTAATGTGAGTACAAAGCGGTCACACCACCACGCACGAAACTCTTCCAGCATATCAAGGGCCAGGCTTAGTCGCCCCGACCGGTCGTTATGCAAAAAACCGACATAGGGGTCTAATCCAACTCCTTGCAACGCTGAAGCAATCTCACTGGTAAGCAAACTGTAACAAAATGAAAGCAAAGCATTTACCGAATCCAGCGGTGGGCGCCGGGACCTACCAGAAAATGTAAATGCGTTGTGTTGTTCCGGAGAAATCAGATGATGAAATACAGCAAAATAGTTAGCTGCGGAGTCGCCTTCAATACCGCGAATGGCGTCCAGCTTGGTAGTGTTTGCAACTCTTCTTAAAGCACCCGCTAACTGTACTGTACATCGTCGTAAATTTTCGTTATTTCCATGATTACGTATTTGCTTCAGGAGGATCTGTCGGGTATTGGCAATTTTTGCTCCAACAAAAATTCGAGCAAGTTGATCGGGTGAGTTATCAGCGAAACGATATTGAGTTCGTCGCAACAATACGTTGCCGGTTTGTGGTCCCAATACGCGTGCTCGGAACTTGCCATAACCTGTAAAAAAGGCCAACTCTATACCATACTCACCACAACTTGCCATCAGCGCGGGCGATACCATAACCTGACCAAAGCAGTAGATTCCGGCAAGCGCATGAAGGGGCGCCTGAAAAATCTTTATGCGGTTCTGTTCCACTACAATTGTTTCCCGTTCTTTGTGGATATAACTGCCATCAGTCGTGATGTAGAGATTGTTAGACAGCTTCTTCATGACTAGTAAACAATTTCTTGAGATAGCGGCTAGAGGTATCCCTCAGCTTTGGTTTACAACGATCCAAAAATGAACAGGCTTTACAGGAGACTTTATACTCTGCCTTGGGTAGCACGCCGGAATCCAGCAAGCTTCGTGCGTTTCTGATTACTTCGACAGTTAATGTACGAATTGACTCATCTAGTTCCACCCAATCTCGTTTACGCACTTGCCAGTACCACAGCGCGGCACGGTGGATATTAACTTTTTGCATCTCCTCCATACATAGCGCTTGGGCGCACAGTTGAACACGGTCGCAATCGGATACTTTAGGTTTACCTCGCTTGTACTCAACCGGCGTGTAGTTGAGCGGATCTCGTTCGACTTCCAGCAAATCTAGTTTGCCGACTATGCCAAGCTTCGCAGAGTAGACTTGAACACCTCGCTCTGTGCGAATGTTGCCACGTGTTTCTGCCTCGGTTGAATGAACTCGCTCGTGAAGCTGATCGCCCTTCGCAGTCAGGTAGTTGGCATCCCAGTCGCCTTCAATATGAATATACGCGCATTGGCGAGGGCAGAAAACATAATGCTGAAGCGCTGAAATTGGTATCATATCTTCCATATTCACTTCTTGACAAAGCAACGTTTTCAGTCAAATGAAAAACGGATTGAGCACCGGTAAATCGCAATGCATCACATATCTGGTCTTGTGCGTAACCAGCCGCTCATTGTGCCACAACACTATTGTGGCAATTGTAGCATCACTTTAGCAGGCGCCTTACTCGTCAATACACAGTCGACCGGTACATTTCTTTCTCGAAACAGGTGGTGATGATGCTCAGATTCATTGAGAATCCACCACGGTGACAAAGATTGCCGTAAAAGTTTGGGAATACCAATATATAGTTGCTCCTAGCCAATCCTCTTGAGTAACGCAACACCTGGCGGCATATCGGTTTCATTTACATTGACACGATAATCCAAGAATGACCTTGGTGGTGTCTGCTTGGGTTCCACGGATATTCGCTCAAAAAGGTTATGCGCAGAAGCATTGCCCAGTTTTTCATCATGTTTGAAAACATATAAACCACGGGAATTCATTTCACCACGTGCGGCTGATCGATCATGATCAAACATGTATTCCAGAGACTGCCAAAACAGATCTAAATCTTCTTCACTAAAGCCAGTCTGATCGGCCAAATGAGCAGAAATAAAACCGTGGCACCTGTACAAACCGTAGGGTACAGTAGCCTTTCTTCCCATGGTACGATTGTCACCTGACTGTGCCTCAGCTTCCTCTGGTTTAGTAACTGCCATTCGCGTTATGGTATGCTCTTGAGAAAATATTCTATCAATGGATCGAGAAAAAGTAATCTGAACCGGGCCACGAACCTGACCAGCATTTTTTCCCGTGCTCATTACTGCTCCAAAACAACGAATATCAAAGTAATTTTGGCACATCCAATCGCGAGCTGCAGCAGTGTTCTTTCCTTTATTGTCGGAATCTACCTTTGTTTGTTCATGAGCTTCGTCAATTAATTGATTGAGAATAGCTTTCTCCTCGATGAAAATTTTACAATTCTGCTTATCTGAGCTTATCAATTTGACAAAGTTTCTCACCTTTCTTTTCAGACAGACATCGGTGACTAAACCTTGTCCAGTTTCTGGGTCAATTCGCGGCAGATTCCCTGCGTCCGGATCGCCATTGGGATTGCCGTCTGTCACATCAAAAAGATAGACAAAATCGTAACGGTGATTAATACTCATGTTGATTCCTCTGATTCAGAATTGGATGATTGAGAAAATTGTACGGATGATTTCTGCTTCGGTTTGAAAAAGAACTGTTTTTGGTGATGGTAACCAATGGCAAAGCAACCTTGTTCCTGCAGGGAAAAGTGATTAGGAAGATTTGCTGGTAGTCTACCAACAATTTCGTCGAGTAGTTTTTCGCGGTTCACACGCAAGCCTCTGTTTTGTAGTTTAGCTAAATGATGATTCTTGAGTCGGTCCAGAACGCTGAATACGCTTACTGGATTGCTACTAATTGCTCCGTAGTAACGATCCTTGATTGTTGCGTTGATGGCAGGATGTGCATCCTGCTGAATTTTTTCCAGAGTGGCAAACCATCTGCCCAACAAATATGGAATATCGGTGTTTTCAATGTCAAGTGCCATGCGAAACTCCTGTAGATTCAGTTGACTGTGTCGTATTTGCCGGTTCAGACAAGCCTTGATGATGGCTGCCCGAGGAAAACTAATACGCTGTTCCGCTTTGTTGCGCCGAACAGCTGCCGTAAGCAAGGTGTATGGATAGAGACTGTTGTCGAGAATACTGCGTACAACTTCCCCTTCAAGATTAGGCGGCAGATTGCTCACTTTATACTCCAGACAAATATGTGAAAGCAATTTGAATAGAGGAATCTCGGGGGTATCATTAGGACCGTGGCAAATTCGAATGTCGTCATAGTGGCGAATCATGTTAATGGATAATTCCTTGATTGTTGTCACCTTCCAAAACCGTACAGCAATTCTGGACGAATTGGGTGCGAGTCCCAATATGTAGAATCGTTGATTTTCCTCCGTAGCAATACGAGACCCTTTATAGAAAGCTTTCAAAGCGGATTTCACCCTAGCCACGTTTTTGTTGGGGTCGTCTTTTTTTGCCAATGCTTCTGGCTTCGCAAACACATTACGAAAAGCACTCTCGATTCTTTTATTACCCTGCTCAGTCCAGAAAACAGTGCTGGTACCTCCGATCTGGACTCGCTGAGGTGAATTTTTACGCAATAAATAATTTAACGCTTCAGTGTATTTGAACGCTGCGGTCTCACTAACCGGTGCATTGTCCCCTTGTTTTTTGTTAAATGATGTGAAAGATTTAAGATTGAACGATATGATATTAGCACCTCCAATTTGGGCGCCCCATACACCCTTAATCGAGGGGTGCAGGCGAGATATAGGGGCAGATTTTCCTGTAATCAAACAAAGGCTTTCATTATCTGTAGCTACTGATATTCGTTTCAGCATGTCACGGACTGCAGATCGCTCGCAAATCAAGCAGGTATCGCCGATAAGCTTAAAACTTACATTCGGGTTGGCACGAAAAAATTCTTTGTCAAAATCATTACGTAGTTTAATTGCTTCTATATCTTTTTCAGCAAGAAAAACCCTTAATGCCTCCAACGCAATTTTGTCGGTTTCACCCAAGGAATCGCCATCAATGTTTAGAATTTCGATGCTGTTTACGAAGGCACTATGCTGCTCTCTAACTCGATCTTTCTTTCCGTGAGGTCTAACCAATCCAAGTGTGTATTCGGAATTATCCCAAAATAGATTGGCAACTATATTGTTTGCTCTTTTTACTGACTTAGGTAACACGTATTGAACGGTGGATGCTTGGTCCTTGTCGATATGAATCTGATGTAACTCACCTTTATTGGTAAGCTCGATAACGACCGGTATCGCTTTCCGCTCAAAGCCAAATTCCGCCAGTTCTCCCGGATGCGCCTCAGCCATTCTTGTGTAGTATGCATGTAACGCCTGCAAGATCATCTTAGCACCCTATCACTATTTCGACCGGGAACAATAATTTTTCCTTTCTCTAATTTCGCATGAAAGAACATTGGCGTTGGGCTCTGAGGATCGGAATAATCTATGTCATACAACATCCAGCCCAGGTCAAGATTCACATTGATAGGTGGAACCCTATTCTGTTGACCTTGTTCAACAAAGCAAAACTTAGCTGAAAACTCACGCGTGCCCAGATAAGGCTGGTTGAAACATTGTCCCTTACGAGCTCTACGTTTGAACATTTCCGCAAACTTCGGGTAGGAATCTTCGTTTCCGTTATTCCCAAACAAAGGAACAGGAGGATGATGGATGTGATTGTTCTCCTTTCGAAGGCTGAATCGCGCATGCAAACGGTAAGAGACGTCGCGCAAAAATAAGCCCGCACGTTGTTGGCGCTCGTCTTCTATGAAAATCTGTTGCTTGCGACGGCTAGCGACACCGGCAACCTCATTTCGGCGAATATTTATCCAGGATATTGGCTTCAACACTTCAATTTCATAGACTTGCCAGGAAATGGCTGGTCTCCACAATATTGCGTCGAAAATACCCCGGCAAGCCGATGGAGTAATTACGTCATAAGAAACCCTTTCCACTTTCATTTCTGGTCTAGTAAAGCAAGCAAATTCTCCGCTTACCTCAAGGCAAAAACTTTCCTGACTAGGCATATTTCAACTGCTCCTTTGAAAATTAAGACTATCAACTACACTTACACTTAACTCTGCATCTTCGTTGACGATTCCAGCCCGCTGAAGTGTTTTGTAGGCACTGCACAAGTTTGATCGCTCTCTTTCGCTAACCAGTAATGACAAAAACTGCCGTTGCGCACCACATTGCTTAAACTACTCGATGACATAGTTGCCGAATTGATGGAACTCATCTCAATTTGCATGCGGCAAATTAAATCTCATGCCTGTTCCCTTGTTAGGTGTATCCGAATGGTAGTATTCGGATTATCTGGTTTGTCGCGAACTAGAAGACTCCGCCACTGTTACTACCTTGTTCCATCAGTTGAAATCCCATGTAGTAGTCGTAGACTCCTCCGCCCGCAATAATATAGTAACCAGATTCGGTTTCCCGTATCACTCCTTTGTTAATCGCGTCGGATTTCTGGTACTCGTACAGATTAATTGAGTACGGTTGCAGTTTGCGAACAAGCCAGCGGTCGATTTGACCATTTTCCAGCATTCGCAACATTTGCGCTACGGTTTTTCGTTCGCTTTCATCTTCACCGTAGTCCACAAATAGTGTAACGGTTTGTCCCTCTTCAATCATCTGGAACTTCTGTGCGGCTGTGCGAAACTGGATGTTGATATCCTCAGCATCATTTTGTAACAGAGGCAAAACACTGTTTTTGTCAAAACTTTTCAGTCGTGTATGCAGATATTTAAAATATTTATGAATCAGGTCTGGAGAGTCGATTTTACCCCGATATCCATTCAACAATGCCGCTGTCGTTTGAAAGGCGTGACTGAGTAGACCCGAAGGTTGGCTTGAAGAGGGCACAAACACATTAACTTGCCCAAGACCCGGTTTTCCATTCCTGTGTTTTAGTTTTCCTTCACGGTTGCAACGCCCTGCGGCCTGAACAATTGAATCTAGCCCTGATACAGCGCGAAATACCACTGGAAAATCAAAGTCGACACCAGCTTCAACCAGTTGTGTACTTATCACGCGAACCGCTTCCCCGTCGCGGAGTCGTTGTCTGACTCGTTCTATGACCCGGCGTCGGTGCATAGGGCACATCAGAGCTGACAGGTGGAATGCGGTCGAATCATCTAGGGCGGTAAACAGAGCACGAGCATCGTCTCGTTTATTCACAATGGCTAGAACTGTAGGATGCTCGCGGATTTTTTCGGCAATTTCTTCCCAACTTTGCTGACAGAAAAAATCCTCCGGAATATGGTATTCAACCCGTTCTAACAGTTTGTAGTACCGCTCCGGACGGTCGATAATCTCTATCGCATCAATATTCTTGAGCAATTGTTTACCAAACGCATCATCGAAACCCTTGGTTGGAGTCGGAGTCGCTGTCGTCAATAGGAAAGTCACACCATAGTGTTTAGCAAGTAGTTGCATGATGTGACGAATGGGGTTGAGATTGCTAGGCGGCAACAACTGTGTTTCATCTAACACGATGACGCTGTGTGCTAAGTTATGTAATTTTCGGCACTGCGATGTCCTAGACGCAAACAGCGATTCAAACAACTGTACTGTGGTTGTTACAACCACGGGGATGTCCCAGTTTTCAGCAGCCAACCGTGTGATTGTTACTTCCTTATTTTCTTCGGGCTCAACGTTGCTATGGTGCTCCAGAACAACATCTCCGCAAGATACAAATACTTGTTTAAAGATGCTAGCAGTTTGTTCGATAATGCTGGTATAGGGAATCGCATAGATAACACGGTTTTTGCTGCGTAAACAAGCATGTTCCAGTGCAAAGGCGAGACTGCTCAGAGTTTTGCCACCACCAGTGGGTACTGTCATGGTGTAGATACCCGATTCACCCCCTGCTTTAATGCGTGCTTTTTGTAGTACTTCAGTCCTCAAATCATTGACTAATCCTGGATTTGAGTTGATGCTCAGTTTATCCATATAAACGTTGAACTGTTCCAACAAGGCGAACATGTCTGGATGATTAATTTTGCGTTTTGCTGCCTTGTCAGGCAGCATGAACGCTTCAGTGTCCAAAAAGTCGGCATCTACTAATGCTGAAAATACCATTCGTATCCAGCAATGCAAATCGTCAAAACTATCCATGACAGGCGGAACTTCCAAATCGTCAATTGTTAAAAATCGCGCCGGAATATGCTCATTCAAGGCTTCTTGCAAGAATTGTTGGTCCTGCAATACGTCATCCAAAGAACGCCCTCGAGCTTCGGCGCGGGTGTAGTCAGGAAGACCAGCATGATGCCCGGCAATTACGTATGCTAGCACCCGACCAAATTCAGGTTTCTTCATAAATTTTGCTGCGTACATAGCGCCTGTTGATGCATGATGTTTTTTTGGATCGTGCTCGCTACTAATACTGGCGTTCGGGTCGTATCCAGAACTTGTTTTAATATGTTTCTGAAACGCCGGGCGATATTTGCCGAAGTCATGCCACAGGCCTGCTAGACGAGCCCATTCACAACTCCCGAATTTCTTGCCAATCTCTTCAGCGATATCTGCAACACCTTGCAAATGAGCTTCCAGAGAATGAGTTTCCCACTCCCAGTTTTCGAGTTGCTTTACATGCGCAATGTATTCGATCACCGTAATTACTCACACCCCTCGGAAATCTAATTCTCCAGACAACGTCCTTTGAATGACATTTTATATTCCCTTTTCAAAACCATAGACTAACGATTCAAACACAAGGAGACAGAGACTTTTTCGTCGGGCATAATTATTACAAGCTATCGAGCGCATCCCTGAATTTGAATAACATTTCGGGAAAAATGATTGACATCGAATGGTAGTTTCAATCGGTGCGTGTACCTTCACAGCAAAAATCAGTGCAATAACCCAATTTTGACAGTTTAAAGACGCGGCGAATCCTCTGGCGGCATAGACTGCAATCTCAATTCGACAGAACGTCCCGCCAAGCAGCGCCATTCAAGAGGCCAGGGGGGTGACTAAAGAGCCGATTCGAGTTCGCTGCAATTTATAAAAAACAGTATACAGAATAAAGGGAGCGCTCCATGATCAGTCATGAGGCATGCTCGCAACAGAAAAAGCCGCCACAGCTATCGAATGTTGCGATCACGAGTCAGCGGGGGCAACAACTTCAACCCAATGCTTGACCGGTACTGCTGAACTTGAGGCCAAATGCATCAAGCACCCGATATTCGCCGTTACAATCTGGTCCGGTCGCCCCTCTTCCAACGCGGCAATTTTGTTCTTCAATAGTTGGCCTGATAGCTCACTCTGTAATACCGAGTAAACTCCAGCTGACCCACAGCACATATGCGCATCTTCCACTTGAGTGGTTTCAATCCCATATTCACTCAATATTTTTTCTACTACATTGACGATTTTCTGTCCATGCTGAAGTGTGCAGGGTGAATGAATCGCCACTTTAGTGGGCAGGTCGGGAGTTTTTGGCATCTCGGCCCTTCTCTCGACTTCCGAAATATCGATCGCGAGCGATGCAATTTTATCCGCTTTTTCAGCATAATCCTGATCTTCTTTCAACAGTGTTCCGTACTCCTTTATCGTCACGCCACATCCGCTTGCGGTAGAAACAATCGCTTCCGCTCCCTTTTGTATATGCGGCCACCATGCATCGATGTTTTTTCGAGCTTGCCTGGTAAAAAAGTCGCGATTGCCCAGATGTAGGCCCAAGGCACCACAACAGGCATCGTTCGTACGAATCGCAGAAATTGACTGGCTACTCAAATAGCGGGCCGCCGCCGCGTTGATAGCCGGCTTTGTGACTCTTTGGATGCAACCCTGATGAATGATCATTTTTCGGCTGTGCATGGCTTTTGGCCAAGGTTTGCTTTTTTCCTTCGGTGGAATTTTCTTGCCAAAGGCCGCCGGTAATAATGATTGAAAAAAACGTGCCAGACACAGTGAAATTCGTGTCAGCAGCTTATTCGGTACAATCAGAAGGATTGATTTTCTGACCAATCGTTCTGAAAACGTACGCGGTACACGCTGTTCGACGATCTCCCGTCCGATTTCCAATAATTGTCCGTAGCGTACTCCGGAAGGACAGGTTGTCTCGCATGATCTGCAAGTCAGACACCGATCCAGGTGCAGTTGAGTACGCTGAGTAGGTTCAGAGCCTTCCAAAACCTGCTTGATAAGATAAATTCGTCCTCGCGGACCATCCAGTTCATTGCCAAGCAACTGGTATGTCGGACACGTAGCGGAGCAAAAACCGCAATGAACGCACTTTCGCAGAATGGAATCTGCGACTTGTCCGTTCGGTGTTTCACGGATGAAATCGGCTAGTTTTGTCTGCATCGAATTAGAGGCTTCGGGATAAATTAGACATCGGCATACATAATTCCTGGATTTAGAATTCCTGCCGGGTCGAAAGCTGACTTGAGGCGGGCATGGATGCCTGCCACTGGATCGGAGAGCTGACTGAACCGATTTGTCGACCAGTGCGCATCTGTACGAAACATGGTTGCGTGACCACCGGCCTGCTTTGCAGCCATAAAGACCGAGTCTGCGGGCTGATCCGTATAAACCCATCGCAAAGCGCCGCCCCAATCGATAAGGCAGTCATCTGCAAATGGCAGACGAGGGGTTGTCGCAGGCACGGACAGTCGCCACAACGGCTGGTTACGATTGAAATATCTGAGCTGCTGCTCTCTCAGTTGAAGCCAGTATTCTTCACCGCTGCTATCCACTTCTCCGCCGACCACTCCCTGTGCAGCCTGAATTCCGTTTTCGGTTCCTGACAGACGCACACGTAACAGACCCTGGCAATAACTCATTGCGGAAATAGGCAAGGAAAATCCAGCCAACCGCACCATTTCCTTGCATGCGCCTGTTTCATCCATTTCGCGTATCCGCGTCATCTCAAGCTCGAATTTTGGCAGCACTTTCAAGGAAATTTCGCATAGAACACCGAGTGACCCAAGCGCCCCGACCATCAGCCTCGAAACATCATATCCGGCAACATTCTTGATGACTTGCCCGCCAAATGCGAGAAATTCACCCTTTCCGTTGATGCATTTGATGCCCAAAACAAAATCTCGAGCCGATCCTGCAAAGGGCCGACGAGGACCAGAAAAACCACAGGCGATTGTGCCGCCCAAGGTTGCATCCTTGCCGAAATACGGCGGTTCGAATCCGAGCATCTGCCCAGATTCGGATAAGGCTTCAGAAATTTCGGAAAGTTTAGTCCCGGCTCTCGCCGTGAGCACAAGTTCAGACGACTCGTATGACAGAATTCCTGCATGCTTCGATACATTCAACACCGTGCCCACGATTGAATGTCCGAAAAAGAACTTGCTTCCGGAACCCCTTATTCTGAGAGGTTGTGAGTTTCCATGGGCAAACTCGATGGTTTCAACAAGTTGCCCGGTTTCGTCAGCACCGGTCAACTCAGAATCTCTCCAGATTGCTGAACGGCAAGTTGCCTCCATGGACGTGCATCGAGTTGAACTCGGCACAACGAGCCAAAGTTGGAACCGCTTTGCCTGGATTCAGCAGTGTTTCAGGATCCCAGGCAGCCTTTACTGCATGAAAATGATCTAGCACGACATCCTCAAACTGCAAACACATCGGACGCAGTTTTTCCACACCTACACCGTGTTCTCCGGTTACCGTACCTCCAACTTCAACGCACAATTCAAGTATGCAATTGCCCAATTCTTCCGTTTGCTCCAATTCTCCGGGTTTGTTTGCATCATAAAGAATAAGCGGATGCAGGTTGCCGTCTCCTGCATGAAATACATTCGCCACACGTAGCTTGAATTGATTGGATAACTCATTGATTTTAATCAGAACTTTACCGAGCTCGCGGCGTGGAATGGTTCCGTCAATGCAATAGTAATCGGGGGAAATTCGTCCGACTGCTGGAAAAGCGGCTTTTCGGCCTGACCAGAATCGCTGACGCGCCTGTTCATCTCTGGCCACCCAGGTATCCGCCGCACCTTGATCACGCAAGATTCGATCAACTTTTTCAATCTGATCCTGCACTTCTTCCAATGTTCCGTCCAGCTCGCACAGCAAAATTGCGGCGGCATCCACCGGATATCCGGCATGAACGAAGTCTTCAGCTGCCTGTATCGCGTAGCGATCCATCATTTCCAGGCCGGCGGGCAAAATTCCGGCACCGATGATGGCTGCAACGGACTGCCCTGCTCTTTCAATATCGTCAAAAGATGCCATTACGACTTGTGCCGATGGCGGAATTGGAAGCAATTTGACCAGAACTTCAACGACGACACCCAACATGCCTTCCGAACCGGTCATCAAGGCGAGCAGATCATATCCGGGCGAATCGAGTGCCTCACCACCGACGGTCAATAATTCACCGTCAACCGTAACCACCTGCAGTTGAAGAATATTGTGCACTGTGAGACCGTATTTCAGACAATGAACACCGCCTGAGTTTTCAGCAACATTGCCTCCGATGGAACATGCAATCTGCGAAGATGGATCCGGAGCATAGTACAAACCCAGGTGACGAACTGCTTCGGAAATAGCGAGATTTCTTACGCCTGGCTGAAGACGAGCGGTTCTTGCAGGTGCATTAATCTCTAAAATTTCACTCATGCGAGTGAGACTCAGCAAAACACCGTCCGGCAACGGCAATGCTCCACCGGAAAGACCGGTTCCGGCACCTCGCGTCACGACCGGTACCGAGTTCTCTGAACACGCTTTCATAATTCTCTGCACTTCCTCAATCGTGGACGGCAGAACAACCATCAGTGGCAGCTCTCGATAGGCGGTAAGACCGTCACATTCAAAAGGGCGTAACGCCTCTTCTTCGGTGATTACCGCATCCGTACCAACTATGCTGCGCAGTTCCTGCGTGAGCTTGATATTTGAACGATTTTCCGCTTTTTCAGGTTTCATTTCAGCACAGAGTTCTCTTGAGATGATTGCCTTACCATTATAGCCAACCATCAAGTATCATAGTATTGTCGGACAGATGGATGAACAAAAGATGAATCGACAATACACTTTAGCGGATCAGTTGATTTCGCATGCAGACAATATGTTGCGAACCCTGTGCGCACCGGCCGAACCCTCCAGGCCTTCTCCTGCTGATGAATCTATAAAGCAGAATCTCTCCAACTGGGAGGAAGATGAAGCCAGACGCTTGATGAGGGTCAATCATACTGGCGAAGTCTGTGCACAGGCACTTTATCAAGGGCAGTCTCTGACTGCGCGAAATTCGGATCTGCGCGAAACTTTTCAGCAAGCGGCCGATGAAGAAAACGATCATCTGGCATGGTGTGAAGACCGAATCAAGTCATTGAACGGTCGAACCAGCAGACTCAATCCGATTTTCTATATCAGCTCTTACGCGATTGGTGCAATTGCCGGACTGCTGGGAGATCGAACCAGTGCAGCTTTCTTGGCTGAAACAGAATACCAAGTAGTCGAACACCTAGACCGGCACCTGCAGCGTCTGCCGGTATCGGATCGCAGCAGTCAAAAAGTTCTGAAACAAATGCGCGAAGACGAACTCAAGCATGCCAATACAGCAGAACAAAGCGGAGCCGGGATATTATCCGAACCCACAAAGGGGCTGATGCGAACCCTGTCGAAAGTGATGACTCGCTCGAGTTACTGGATCTAAATCAACCGATAAAACCTGTCACTCGCAACAACGGTTCGGAATCAATCCGAAATTTTGTTTCTACTCCTGTGGGACAGCGTGCAGATTTCCGTCTGTGCCAACATATTGTGTCCCATCACCGCTATAAAAGCTTGACAAGCCACTAGACTGAAGTGTCTCCAGCATGCGAGGAATTTTACGGTTCTCGGACCTGAGTCTAGCGACTACGTCGTTCGTTCCCAGTGCATTGAGCAGTTCAAATGGCCCTTTGTTCCAATTGAATCCCCAGCGCATGGCACGATCAACGTTGACGATATCGTTCGAGATATCGGGCACCAGGTCAGCTGCATAGCATAGGGTTTCCGAAATCAGGCTCCAGGCAAATTTGCCTTCCGCGCCCGAATCAAAAACCACAGAACGGGAATTTCCGCCGACCGATGCGCCTAGAGCCGACAGCCACACACCGGATTCTGACTCATACATTTCCTTGCGTCGAGTGCCATCTTCATTTTTAAGCATGCGGTAGAATCCTCCGCCACTTTTTCGTCCGAGTTGTCCCGCATCAAACATTGCTTGTTCTTCTGGCGGAAATTCGAGATAGGCTCTTCCGGCATCATCGTCGGGTAGATTTTCATTCAGATTGGTGGCAACCAGTTTCATCACATCCAGTCCGACCAGATCAATCAATCCATAGAGTCCGGTAGAAGGAATTCCGAGTGCGGCGCTCATTAGCGCATCCTTTTTTTCAATCGATATTCCATCAATACGCGCTTGACGGCCTTTGTGAAACCCCGCCAACATCCAGAAACAGCCGATTCTATTACCTATGAAGTTCACAGTATCCTTGGCATAAACAACACCTTTGCCAAGGCTGTTTCGGGCAAATGCCCCCAAGGATTCGATGACATCAGTGGTGGTGTCTTCACCCGCAACCAGTTCCAGCAGCCGCATGACTTTGACAGGATTGAAGAAATGCGTAACCGCGACATCCTTGCGGAATTGCTCGGACATTCCTTCACAGATTGACCGAAGCGGAATCCCGGAGGTGTTGGACGTTACGATTGAGTTCGGCTTTCGCACTAGATCCAGTCTGGAGAATATCTGGCGCTTTGATTCCAAATTTTCGACAATCGCTTCGCATATCCAATCGGATTCTGCGGTAAGCGAGAGAGAATCATCAAATCCTCCAGTCGTAATTCGTTCTGCCGATTCAGGGTTGTCGAGCATGGGTGCTCTGCCGACCAACATATTTTGCTTGCCGCGTTCCGCTAATTCCGGCGTAACATCCAGCAGGTTCGTCTTGCAGCCTGCTTCGGCACAAGCCGCTGCAATGCCGCTGCCCATGGTACCCGCACCTAGAACCGTTACTGATTGAATTTCTCGATTACTCACATTTCACCCCATGAGTTATTAAGGTCTACTAAACAGATATTGTCGTTTATGCCGATTCGGAGACAGGTCTCATTGTTTCCCGAATCGGACTTTCGTTGATAGGCCAATGCAAAAGTGCCGCAATGACTCCAAGCGCCACGCAAATCCACCAGACAACTTCATAAGACTGAGTGGCGTCATACAGAAGACCACCCATCCAAACACCCAGAAAACTGCCGATCTGGTGACCTAAGAATACAAATCCGAACAAAGTGCCAAGATAACGTGCACCAAAGACCTGACTGACAATGCCTGATGTCAAGGGTATGGTTGCGAGCCAAAGAATGCCCATGCAGGCAGCAAAGATCAATGCACTCGGCACCGATGGCGGCAACATCACAAATACGGCGATAACAATCGCTCGTCCTAGATAAATAAAACTCAATATGCTCTTCTTTTTGAATATGTTTCCCATATAGCCTGCAAGCAGTGTACCCACGAGATTGAACAATCCAACCATCGACAGTGCCCAAGCTCCAACGTTGCTCGACAGACCTATGTCCGTCAAGTAGGCAGGCAAGTGAATACCGATGAATGTAACTTGAAAACCGCAAACGAAAAATCCGCTTGTTAGGAGAACGTAACCGGGATGCCGGGCGGCTTGAAACACGGCTGCCTTAAGTGTTTGTTCGGGTCCAGAAATATTTGGTTTTCCGGACAGTACGAAGGATAACGGAATTACAAGCAGCATCAGGCAACTTAGCATGGCTATCGTACTGACCCAGCCGAACTGCAATATCAGCGAATTGCCCAGCGGTACAAGAACAAACTGACCTAGCGATCCAGCTGCTGAACCGATTCCCAAAGCCATGGATCGCTGTTTTTCAGGTACCGCCCTGGCGATGACCGCCAAGACAATCGCAAATGTGGTGCCGGATAGTCCAAACCCGATCAAGGCGCCGTTGGCAATATAGAAGCCGAGCGGTGTTGATGAGACAATCATCAGTGCCAGACCAGCTACATAACAGATTCCACCGATTAGAATGACTCTTCCGGAACCGAAACGATCTGCAATCGCCCCGAAAATCGGCTGCGAGAATCCCCAGAACAGATTTTGGAGGGCTGCGGCAAAAGCGAATATGCTTCGTCCCCAATCATACTGTTCGGTGATCGGTACGAGGAAAACACCCATCGTAGACCGAATACCAAAGCCAACAAATATGACGAGACATCCACAAACCACAATGATGATTGGATGAAGCCAATTAAATCTAGGTTGATCTGAATCCATCGAAAATACGTAAGAAATTGTTACTCAAGACTTCGTGAAGTCGCTATCCAATTCTACTTGACGGTGGCAGACAGTGCAGAAACCAAAGCGAATCCAATCGAAAGAGAATCTAGACGAAGAAGACAAACGGATTATATTCACCTTTCACAAATGCGGTTTGTGGAACTGAGGAATTTGCATTAAAGAGACACTCTGGCAACGATTCCTGTCGAATCCTCACCACAGGGTCAATCACCAGAATTACTGGCGGTTTGGGCATAGGCTCCCATCCCTTGGCCACGAGAAGCTAAATTTATTTTATTGAATCCATAAACACTTTTTCTTCAATCCGTTTTACCTCACCTTCCCTGGCCCTGAAGAACATCAATTCTTCATACAGGCAACCAGATGGACAATCACCCCAGGCTTTTCGAAACATGACAAACCATTCATTGTCGGATTTCACCATTTCAATATCGGAATAATCTCCTAAACGTGAATTCAGTTCCGCATATTCAACACCTGCGATCATGGAGTATTCAATTTGTGCCTGCAGAAGATTTACGGGAAACTTGAAGTATAAAATCACGGAATCAAGCATTTTGTAAGGAAGTATTGCTTGCACACCAAGCCTGCTGTTCAATGCATTAAATTCTTCGTTGCCAGTATTCAGTGTGATATATCGATTTCCATCATCAATTAATTCCGAGACTGACTCCAGCAATTCCGACGTCAATCCGATAATGAGCGTTGTCGGCTGATGAACTTCTTTCGCCGAGATTTCAGCAGTCGCAGGGTACGTCTCTCGAACCAACTTTAGAACCTGCTTGATTTCAGATATCAGAATGTTGCGCTTCTCGATATCAAATAGCAGGGTATCGCTTTGGTTGGTCAGTATCCGATCAGCTAAGACAGCTGATTCGGATTGTTCCAGAAATTCCAACGGTGACGACAGCACTTCGACCGATAGTCGGGTGTCGTCACTCGCAACAGATGCGAAATTAGTACAGGCAGTGGTTCCAGCGAACAAAGACAGACAGCACAGGGCTGTTAGAAATTTCGATCTGTTCCAATCGTTTGCTATCACTCGCATTCCAATCCCTTCAGTTCCTTGAATACGCCGGCTTTCTTGATCGAATATGTTTCAGCAACGCTGACTGAAGCCAACCGCTCACCAGGAAGTCTCGCCAACGGCAAAACCAAGCTTCACAAATAATAAATTCAGACTTCCTGACTTCGACCAATTAAATATGTCATCATTCTAACGGATTGCTGGGCGGTTTTCGTTGAAAAGTGTGAGGCAGGTACTGGGAAATCCTTCGCAGATGGCTTTCGAATCGAGCTGTTGGAGACGCAATAGGGCATGTCGGCAATCCTGCGAACTGAATAAGGTGACATATTAAATTAGCCAACATTGCAAAGAAATTCACTGAGAATATCATTCGGTTTTCACAACAAGAAAATAAGATTATCAACAGGCGTGAACTTGAAGCAAATCGGATTGGAAATAAAGGTCAGGAAGTCTGAATTTAGATGAGTTGTCAGACTCTGCTTTGGTGCACTGGTATAACCAGCGTGGTGAGACCAGCGAAAACAGATTAAAGGAGCTTCGCAGCGAGATTGCCTTGTGGAGATTTTGATGCCAATGCAGCATGGCTCATGTTCAGTTACTTGTTTGCCTTGATGCGGATGGTATTGCCGATTTGGTGGTCAACTGCCCGTGCGCTCACAGTGCGTTTGCGTCTGTATGATGTCGCCGGGCAAACCGTGCGCCATGCCGGGCAATGGACCGTAAAGGTTCAATGCCTGACCGTCAGATGATGGATGAAGCGCTGTGTCAAGTTTGAAACTTTCCGCTTCTGATATGAACTGCGCGCCTCGGGCGGTGCTTGTTTGAACCTTGCTTGAATTGATTCCGATTCTGGAAGGGTTGCGCACCTGTACCCAGTGGCGAAAATGCCAGCGGACAATGCATCAGGTTCGCAATCACCTGCCAATTCAGACCAATTCCAACCTGTTGTACCTGTGTTCGATAATCGGAGCAATAAAATCCAGTTAAATCGCTAAAATCTCGTTGCTGGTCACCGAACTAAATTTCATAATTGCGGCTTTGGTCTACTTGAGAATGATCAAAGTGTGGCTCAGTTCACAAGTATCGGCTGCTGACCTGTGCAACAAGCCACAACATCCCGGGCGAGTGCTTTCCATGCATGTATCTGAAGTTCTCAAGGTTTGCTGACAGCAATTCTTTGAAGCGGGAGTGGAGCCCTCAAAATAAATCCTTCCAGTTCAATTGTGGATTATCGCTTGACAATTCTTTCAATTTCATATCTATTTTGTGTCTGTGCGACCGGCAAACCGCTGAATCCACACGATCAGGTTCAACCCCCATCCATTCAGGAGGATGCAAGATGGAAGAGATGTATGCCCCCAACGATGAATCACTGCATCAATCGCACGATGCGTTCTTTTGCGAGTGGTTCAGCAAAGATAAATACGCCATCGAACTGGCTCAGCTTGCGCTTGGAGAAAACGCGAACGTGTTGTTGGACTGGTCAAGTTTTCATCTGGAATCCACCGCCCTAAGTGAAGCGCAGGGGCGAAAGAGACAGGCGGACCTGTTGTGTTCCGTGACCTTGAACAAGCATCAGTCGACGGGGCGCGTGTATCTGTTGTTGGAACATAAAAGTCATCAGGACAAAGCAACCCTGTCTCAGTTGTTTGAATACCAGTTGCTGGCTCGTCGTTCGCATCGTGGTGCGGTGATTTCTTCGATTGTCTATCACGGTCGCGAACGCGAGTGGAACGGAGGGTCAGGATTTCAGGATGTGTTTTTGAAACTGCATCCGGAATCCATCTCGCTGCTCAATCATCTGTTTGCCGTCAGTGCCGATTGTCTGGTGTTGAACCTGCGTGATGATGCGGTTCTTGAACGAACGGGTGGTTTGAGTTGCCGAGTGATCTTATATATACTGAGCAAAATATGGCGACTGGATGATGAACGGGTGGCAGAGGCATTTCGGATTGGTCTGACGATTGAATCGGATGAGGAACGCACTGAAATGATCAGATCTGTGACGCGGTATATTCGACGGAATTACCCAAGTTACAACTGGCAGAGACTGGAACAGATTGAACGAGAAACGATAGTGGAGGAAAAGAGAATCATGGCACAGGTGATGACGCTTGCGGAATTGGAACAGCAGGAATACATGAAGCAGGGAATAGAACAGGGAATTGAGCGGGGAATTGAGCAAGGCTACAGTGATGCGACACGAAATATTACTTTGAATTTGATTCGTGAAGGTCTTGGCGCCGAAACGATCTGCAAATTTACCGGATTGTCTTTGGATGAAGTGAAAAAACTGCAAAACGATGTTCATTGATGCCGAAGTCGCATCTGATGCACTCGCTGCAACAGTCTTCTTTGTGCTTTGGCAGCGTCTTTGTAATTTCATTGATCATGTTTCCATAGCGTGATTTCAGTTGGAATTGATCGCCCTCTAAAACATGAATGCAACATACAGTTCATTAGGTCGAATACGTTCAGTGTGGAACATCACGGCTTGAGTAAACGGTTACTGACAGCTTTGCTAATCAATCCTGCATATAAAACCCGAAACATTGTGGAAAAACTTACTCGAATTGAATGCCATTGCAGTCGGCCCTGGTTCGAGATTCCGACCTGTCAGAGCACCGGACATACGTCATACACGTAGCACGACCGCAGGGTTCATTCCGTCAAGACGTCAGCTACTTCCAGGAATCAAGAAACTCTGGGATGGATATGTTATTCTGCAACACTTTCAGACTTCCTGACCTCGACCAATTAAATATGTCATCATTCTGACGGTTTGCCGGGCAGTTTTCGTTGCAAAGTGCGAGGTAGCTAGTCATCCCTGAATAATCAATAAATAGTACATAACATGCTGTTTATATTAAATATAATATTCCATAATCACTGTTCTGATATTGCAAGTAATGTTATAATTCATAGTCAATTCCTTGCAATTTCGGAGTGAAAAATGATCCCTGAAAAACCTTCAAATCAAACCCAGTTCGACCTGTTCCGACTGCAACTGGACAACATCATCAACCGCAATCACGAACTCTACCGCCTGGCCGAGATGATCGACTGGTCGGTGTTCGACGAAAGCTTCGGATCCCTGTATTGCCCGAATAAGGGGTGCCCCGGCAAACCCACTCGCCTGATGGTGGGTCTGCAAATGCTGAAGCATATGTACGGCATGTCTGACGAGGAAGTGGTAGACAGATGGGTGGAGAATCCTTACTGGCAGAAGTTTTGCGGCGAAGTCCATTTCCAGCATAAACTTCCGATTGACCCGAGCAGTATGACCCGATATCGAAAGCGCATTGGCGAAAGTGGCTGTGAGTTGATTCTGCAGCTCACGGTGACTGTTGGCGTGACAAGTAAAGTGGTGAAACCCTCGGATCTTAAAAGAGTGACGGTGGATACCACGGTCCAGGAGAAGGCGGTGAGTTATCCGACCGACAGCAGGTTATTGAACCGCTCGCGTGAGCGGCTGGTTCGTTTATGCCGAAAACATGCCGTGGTGCTTCGCCAGAGTTATGCTCGAAAAGGACCGAAAGCGTTACTGAAAGCGAACAGATATGCCCATGCCCGGCAATATCGTCGAATGCGTCGCGAAGTCAAAACACTGCGAACATATTTGGGACGTGTGGTTCGCGATATCGAACGCAAGATTGCGTCAGACCCCACACGACAAGGGCAGTTTGCTGAGGAACTGTCGTTAGCGCGTCGGCTGTTGAAGCAGCAACAACACAACAGGAACAAACTCTACAGCCTGCATGCTCCGGAAGTGGAATGCCTTGCGAAGGGCAAAGCTCATAAGCATTATGAGTTTGGAGTGAAGGTGAGTATCGCGGCGACCAACAAGAGTAACTTCGTGGTCGGCGCGATGGCTCTATCAGGTAACCCTTATGATGGACATACGTTGAGTGGAGCACTGGAGCAGGTACGTCGGATGAGCGGGCAGCGGATAGATGAGGTTTTTGTGGATCGGGGTTACCGGGGGCATGGCGAGAGTGTAAGCGAAGTGTATATTTCCGGTCAGAAGCGAGGCATCACCACGCAACGGTTAAAGCGAAGCCTGAAACGTCGACAGGCGATTGAACCGATTATTGGTCACCTGAAGAGCGATGGATTGCTGGGTCGCAATTATCTCAAAGGCACGCTCGGTGATCAGATGAACGTGCTGCTGTGCTGTGCAGGACATAATTTACGCTTGATATTGAAGCGCCTGAGGTTTTTTTGTCTCGATTTTTGGGGACGGTTTTGGGCGCCGATACGCTGTTGGGAGGGGGCAAATCGTCTCATCACGGAAATCAATTCCGGTGCACGATGGTTACAGAGTCGATCAACAAATTCGTTCGCGACTCAATTGCTTCCAACCACGGGATAAATGGATTTTTCAGGGTCGACTAGCTACTGGGAAATCCTTCGTAGATGGCTTTCGAATCGAGCTGTTGGAGACGCAATAGGGCATTTCGGCATGAATAAGGTGACATATTAAATTAGCCAGAATTGCAAAGAAATTCACTGGGAATATCATTCGGTTTTCACAAAAATAAATAAGATTTTCAACATGCGTGAACTTGAAGCAAATCGGATTGGAAATAAAGGTCAGGAAGTCTGAAATTTCAACAAGGTATGTAACCACGGACAGCCAATTCCATAAAAATTGATAGGACTTGAAAAATTGGCTTTCGCAATACTCACTTGCTATCTGTTGCTTCCCGGGCAACATGTTTGCGCAGTGCACGGTTAATATCGGTCTGGTAACCGCGTCCGTTACGGGCATGAATCCTGAACCAATGCAATATGTCCGCATCCAGACGCAAAGTGATTTGTTGCTTCACTGGACGGTAGAAAACACCTCGTTCAGCGTTTGACCAGTCCAAAAATTCGGGGGCATCAGCAGTATCGATGTATTCATCGGGTAATGCTTCAAGCGCTTTCAACTCAGCTTTTTGATTTTTCGTCAGTTTAGTATTTCCCTTCTTCATAAGCTTCTCTTTCGTGTTTAGTAGCTTTCCTGGCACTAATGATTCGACCGAGCGCGTCACCGCTTCAATCGTCATATTCAGGCCAAGTGTGAATGACCACGACAACGACTGTGCCTATCATTCCCATCGTATGTCACCGTTGTTCATCTCGATATTGGTCTTCCAGCGTAGCTGCATATCGATCATCAAAGACATTTACTGCAGTCTCAAAGCTAATCCCATCAAATCGAATTTTTCTCTTACTCTAATTTTCGTCCCATGTCTAAAGCAGCATTCTAGTCTCTTTGTAACTACGTAATTGTAATTATATAGTACGCTTTAACATTGGTAATTCTTAACAACTTAGTGGCATTGATTTGAACAATTTCGGCTAGAATATCCGTTTTGTTCAAGTGATCCAGCTTTACCATACTTATTACGACCTGACGACCTCAATCTATCCATGACGAATTCCGGATTCATGAAATTTGACACACTGTCCCTGCATGCAGGACAGCGACCAGATGCCGCCACCCGCGCCCGAGCAACGCCAATCTATCAGACTGCCTCGTATGTGTTTGAGGATGTCGATCATGCCGCTTCCATCTTCAATATTGAACGCACAGGGCATGTATATTCTCGCATCTCAAATCCGACCAATGCGGTATTGGAAGAACGAATTTCAGCATTGGAAGGAGGTGTGGGAGCCATCGCAACCGCCAGCGGGCAAGCTGCCTTTCATCTAGCTATTGCTACCATTTTGGGAGCGGGTTCTCATATTGTGTCTTCCCAATCAATCTATGGCGGCTCGCACAACCTGCTCTCTTATACTCTGCCGAGATTCGGCATAGAAACGACGTTTGTGCACCCCCGTGATCATGACGCGATCCGCAATGCTTTTCGCCCGAATACTCGCTTGTTGTTCGGAGAAGTGATCGGCAATCCGAGTTGCGAACTGTTGGACATCGAAACAGTTTCTGAAATCGCACATGAGCATGGCGTCCCTTTGTTGATCGACTCGACCTTTACGACACCCTATCTGTGCAGACCTTTCGATTTAGGCGCGGACCTGATCTTTCACTCGGCAACGAAATTCTTGAGCGGGCATGGTGTAGTCATTGGTGGGGTATTGGTAGACAGCGGCAAATTCGACTGGATTGAATCAGGCAAGTTTCCGACACTTACAGAGCCGTACGATGGGTTCCACGGGCTCAATTTTGCCGAAGAGTTCGGGCCCGCAGCCTACATTACCCGTGCACGCAAGGAAGGCGCCCGAGATTTTGGCGCCTGCATGAGCGCAATGACGGCATTTCTGGTACTGCAAGGCTTGGAGACGTTACCTCTCAGAATGGAACGGCATGTTTCCAACACTCGAAAAATCATTGAATTTCTTCAGTCTCATTCCGCAGTCGAATGGGTGAGCTATCCTGAAGTTGCAGATCATCCGGATCATGAACTGTCAAAACGCCAATTGCCGAAAGGTGCAGGTGCAGTCTTTTCATTCGGCATCAAAGGCGGTCGCGAAGCCGGTCATCGCTTGATCGAAAAATTGAAATTGTTTTCGCATCTGGCAAACGTCGGAGATGCCAAGTCTCTGGTCATTCACCCTGCCTCGACAACGCATCACCGCATGGATGCACAGGCACTGCAAAATGCCGGTATTTCCGAGGGTTTGGTTCGACTTTCAGTTGGACTGGAAGATGCACGCGACCTCATCTCCGATCTTGATTTGGGTCTGAAGTCTTCGCAGCGTACTCGTTGAATCAATTCAACGAAATCCGAAGCTCTCGGCATTCATGAAAATTCCACTCCACGGCTATAGCGCTTACGCGTTCACTGGCGGAAAAGATATTGACCCAGCCAAACCGTCTGCTTTGTTCGTCCATGGCGCGTCGTTGGACCACACCGTGTGGACGTTGCCGGCTCGTTACTTCGTACGCCACGGCTGGAACGTGCTCGCAGTTGATTTGCCAGGCCATGGACTGTCGGAAGGAAAAATCCTCGCCGAGATTTCACAGTATGCGGACTGGCTAATCGAAGTACTCAACGCCGTCGGTATCGAACAAACCGCCATCATCGGTCATAGCATGGGGTCGCTTATTACGCTCGACTGCGCAGCCCGACATCCGAGTCGAATTCGTGCTCTGGTTCTGGTCGGTACCGCGGTACCGATGCCGGTAACCGATCAGTTGCTTAACGCAGCAAACGCCAACGACCATATTGCAATTGAAATGCTTACTGCTTGGGGGCACAGTCCAGCCGCACATTTCGGAGGCAACGAAACACCGGGTATGTGGATGATTGGTGGTTTAATGCGGCTGTTTGAGCGCGGCAAGGCGGGTGTTTTATACAATGATCTCAATGCATGCAATAACTACAAATCAGGAATGGAAGCTGCACGCAACATCCAGTGTCCTACGATGCTGATACTGGGGGAGCACGACATGCTCACGCCCACCCGAGTAGCACGTGAGCTAGCCAAGGAAATTCAAAATTCGCAGACTGTTGTCTTGCCGCGCACTGGACATACGATAATGTCGGAACGACCCGACGCATTGCTGGACTCACTGATCCAGATGGTTTGACGATCCTTCCTACTTTACGATCGGACGCTGAAAATGAACGAAAACATTAAACTCACTACGGACCTGATTCAAGCTAATTTGTGGGCGTTCCAAATTCTCATTGTCTTGATCATCACTTTCATTGTCAGCCGGGTTCGACACTTCACACTGCTTCGCGCCGAAAAACGCCTTGCCCAAACCAATCTGATCTGGGGCCGATCGACTGTCGAAGCGATTCGAAAGCCGGCAGCTGTGCTGATTTGGGTGGCAGGCCTATCGTTCGCAATCGAAATTGTCCGCATCGAATTTCAGACCGCAATTTTTGAAGCTGTACCAGCATTGCGATCAGCCGCAGCAATTGCAGCGATAACCTGGTTCGGCTTCAAATTTGTTGGAATCTACGAACACAGTTACGTCGCCAAACAAACAGAATCAGATTCGACTTTTGATCGTACGACTGTGTTCATCACATCAAAAATACTGCGGGTGGTCGTAATTTTTCTTGGCATTCTCGTCGCCATGCAGACACTCGGCTTGAGTATTGCCGGTATTCTGGCGTTCGGAGGCGTGGGGGGAATTGCGATTGGTTTTGCCGCACGCGAACTCATCGCCAACTACTTCGGTGGATTGATGCTGTTCATGGATCGACCATTCAAAGTTGGAGAAACAATCACTTCATCCGATCGGGATATCGAAGGAACTGTCCAAGAGATAGGTTGGCGTCAAACGATTATTGTGAAATTCGACACAAGAACCCTGTATGTACCAAATTCTGTTTTTGCAACTATTGTCGTTCGCAACATGACGCGTCAGAAAAATCGTCGGATTTTTGAGTATGTCGGTATCCGCTACGATGACGCAGATCAACTTTTCGCAATCGTGTCCGATACCAAAGACATGCTGTCGAATCATCCGGAAATCGATCAGGAAAGTTCCATCATGGTGAACTTCGACCGATTTGCCGCTTCCTCGCTCGATATTATGATCTACTGTTTCACCAAGACGATCGTATGGGCTGAATACCATGAAATAAAGCAGGATGTTCTGGTCAAAACCATGGAAATCATCGCAAGTCACGGCGCTGAAATCGCATTCCCAACCTCCACGATTTATCTGATGAATGAGCCCGATGTAGAGAAAATTGCGGAAGGAATCGTGAAAGTCGATCAGCCGAATTGACCTAAGCCAATCCTTTGTTTCTGACCATCTCACGGTGGAGAATGTAAAGCATACTGAGCATGATGATCAACGCCCCGCTAATCGCGGACACAGTCGGAACTTCCTGAAACACGAAATATCCTACGATAACCATGAAGATCATTCTGGTATATAAAAACGGTGCAACGAATTGGGCATCGCCCAAAGCATAGCCTCTGACATCCATATAGTTTCGCAGCAATGACATGGCAGCCACCATTGTGAGCAATAGCCACTCCCGCACTGTCGGCGTTTCCCACACCAGCAATGCTGGGGGAAAACTGCCGATCGCCAGAATGATGCTGAAGTAGAATATGATTGTTCCCGGATGTTCTGTAGCTGACAGTTTCTTCCCTAGTATCAACGTCAGAGAAAAGGCAATCGAGGCAAAAATTGGTGCAAACCAGCGAATTTCCATTGGTTCAGGCAGATAGCCTATGACAGTTACGGCACCAAATAAGCCAAGCATGGATGCGATTGCTCGTCGCAGTCCGACTTTCTCCCCCAGCAGTGGAACACTGAATGCAGTTACGAACAAAGGGGTCGTGAAAAACAAAGCTGTAACTGTGGCGAGTGGAAGAATTGTCAGCGAATAAAATCCGAGATTGATCGCAACTACGCCGATGATTCCACGCACCAGGTGCAGTTTCATGCGCTTGGTTTTAAGTTTCAAGCCGAACTGTGGGAGAATGAATGCAAGCATCATCACCGAACCGACTACGCCACGTACGAATACGGTCTGTGCTGAATGAATAAAACCAGCGAGTTCGTGAACACCGGCGCTCATTACAGTTGCTAGGACAGCGGATCCAGCAATCCAGGCAGCACCTCGAATATTATTCGCAGCAGTAGCCAATTATTCTTTAATCTCGAAATTTGACAAGTTCAGGAGAGAACTCGAAATGGAACTAGAACTCAAGGGCAAAAACGCCCTAATCTGCGCATCAAGCAAAGGGCTCGGCAAGGGTTGCGCAAAGGCACTTGCCGCTGAAGGCGCCAATGTGTGGCTGAATGGACGAGATCCCAACACTCTGGACGCCGCGGTTGCTGAAATCCGTGAAATAGCAGGCGGCAGCGTCAACGCAATTGCGTGCGATATCACCACCGAAGCCGGCCGAAGCATGGTTCTCGCTGAAACTCCACAGTTGGATATTCTCGTCAACAATGCCGGCGGCCCGCCAGTCGGTGACTTTCGGGGCTGGAAATTGGAAGACTGGCAGTCAGCATTGAACAACAACATGCTCACTCCAATCGAGTTGTTCCGCCAGGTCATTGACGGAATGATTGAACGCCGTTTCGGACGCATCATCAACATCACATCTTCTTCCGTAAAATCTCCAATTCAAAATCTTGACCTGTCCAATGGCGCCCGGTCGGGGCTGACTGGATACTTTGCTGGAGCTTCCCGCCAGATTGCACAGTACAACGTCACTGTGAACGCAATCCTGCCGGGGCGCTTTGATACCGATAGACTTCGAAGCAACATGCAGTTCTCCGCGGAGAAGACCGGTGAGCCCATTGATCTGCTGCTAGAAAAAGGCAAAGAATTAATTCCATCAAAACGCTTTGGTTCACCCGATGAGTTCGGAGCTCTTTGCGCGTTTTTGTGCAGCGGGCACGCAAGTTACATTACCGGGCAAAATATTCTAATTGACGGTGGACTCGTACGGCTCAACCCGTAATCAATTTTCTCGGAATTTCGAGCCTGACTGTTTCAGGCAACAAGCATAACTTATCATCACACGCCTGAAGGCGAACATCCACGGCTGTCATCACAGCGGTCGAGCCTTTAGGCGCCAGTTCAATCGGTATTCGAATTTTTCCCGAAAACACTGATAGCGGATCACTCTGAAATGATGTTGACAATATTTCCGCGGGCGGATACACCGCATTTACAAGCACCCAGTCGTCAGTGGAGATGTCAATTTGGGTAGCAAAAAGATTGTCACCCGCAGGCTGATCGGATTGAACATGCCAGCCGTCGTCAAGTTCTAATTCCACTACTGCATGAATACGGTCGATATCCGCCTCAGTCACTGACACCGACACCTTTGCATGCCCAGAGGCTGCGTATTCCTTTTCATCGCTTGAACCGCCGCGGTGCTCTTCCAGTGCCAGTAACGCATAAGTAAAACTAGTCGGACTTTGTAAAATTTCGACACCGAATGCTTGAAACAACTGTTCCACACGAAGACCGTAGGATCGATTTCCGGTTCTGTAGAACAGTTTGGATAAAGCATGTGCAGCAATAGAATTTCCTGAAGGTACTGCCCTATCGAAACGATCTTTCTGGCGAGCAATCAAACCCTGAGCTTCATTATTGGATACCGAATAAAAACCACCGCGCTCCTGGTCCCAGAATGCTTCCAGCATCTGCTCCGCAAGCTGCTCGCTTCGTTCCAACCAGACTCGGTTGCCGGTCTCATCAAACAGTGTCAGGAATGCCAGCGATAGATACGCATAGTCGCGAAGCTTTGCCGGCTCAGTCAATTGCCCGTCAATTTGAATGCGATGCAGTTGTCCGTGCTCATCTCGAGCGCTATTCCAAAGTTGCTCGCCAGCTGTGATGGCGGCTTGCAGATAGTGATCATTTTTCAAATTGCGTCCGGCTTCAGCCAATGTCGTAACCATCATGGCATTCCATGCAGTAATAATCTTGGTGTCCAGGAAAGGTTTTGCACGCCGGTCACGGTACATTCGCAGTTTTTCTTTTGTCTGCGCTAGAATTTCCAAATACTGTGGTGTGCTCAATTCAGATTCTGTTGCACGCGATTCCGGTGTTGTGCTCATGTAAAGAATGTTTTTACCCTCGAAATTCCCCTGCTCGGAAATATCGAAGGTATTGATCACAATTTCAGAGTTTTCGCCTGCAGCCTGCCGGATTTCTTCCAGTGTCCACAGAAAGAATTTCCCTTCTTCACCTTCACTGTCCGCATCGGTGGCAGAATAGAACACTCCATTCTCATTCATCATGTCGCGTAGCACGTAGTCCAGTGCTTGTTCAGCTACGCGACGATAGAGTTCCCCTCCCGCAATCCGATAGTAGTAAAGATAGGCTCGAGTGATGTGCGCCTGGTTGTAAAGCATTTTCTCAAAATGCGGGATTCGCCACTCGCTATCTACCGTGTAGCGATGAAATCCGCCGCCAACGTGATCTCGGATACCGCCAAGCGCCATGTCTGTCAGGCGATTTTCAACCAGCAAAAGAGCAGCTTCATTTTGATATCTGACTGCCGTATCAAGCAACATAAGCAATTCTGACTCACTTGGAAAACTCGCAGCCGGTTGTGAAAATTCATCTTTGGCCTGCTCTAGCTGTGTCATAACATCAACAATCCAGTCGACCTGTTCTCCTTCAAGGTCAACTTGCATGGATTGAGTCATCTCAAATTTCCGAATGACTTGAGTAATTTCTTCTGCCAGCATTTCAACCCGCGATCGATTGGAACTCCAGGCCGACTCTACAGCCTCCAGTACTCGCAGGAAATCATCCGGTGGAAGATAAGTCATACCCAGAAAAGGTTTCCCCTCCGGAGTTAGAAATACGTGTAGAGGCCAGCCTCCGGGCCTGCCCATGACCTGCACTGCCAGAAGATAGAGTTCGTCCACATCAGGATTTGTTTCTCGGTCGACTTTGACCGCAACGAAGTTCTCGTTCAGGACGCGAGCGATTTCTATGTTGTCATAACTCTGCTCTTCCATGACATGACACCAGTGGCAGGAGGAATAACCAATAGAAAGCAGTATCGGTCTCTGTAAATTCGCAGCCGCGGAGAATTTGTCCCCGCTCCAGGAATACCAGTTGACTGGATTGTGTGCATGCTGCCTTAGATAAGGCGAGTTTTCCAGAAGAAGTCGATTTGCAAATATTGGCGTACCATCGTCTTGTCGGTGTTGAGAGCGGACGTCATGTCTCGATGATCTATCATCCCAGGCATTTTGAATTTCTGTCTGCAAATCGACAGGCATTTCAACTGCACCGGGCAGCGCTTGAAATTCGAAAGCCAATACAGAGTTCATACTGCACAAGCCGAGTGCAGCGCTCAGCACTAACATAAACCCGTAGTTTGTCCGTATTGATGCTTTATTCATGCTAAAAGCGTCTAGCAAGCCTTGAAGTGTGGACTCGTCCCCAAACTAGTCCAATGATCAGCCCAGTCGTATGCGCCACATTGGCAATGTTTCCAATGAGTCCAGTCCAGCATACAGCAAACCAAATCAGCATAATCGGCACAATCGCTGGAGGCATGACCCTGCCGAACATCCTCGGGTTGAAAATAGATTGCATCCAGACATATCCAAAAAACGCATAAACAACGCCGGACATCCCACCAAACAAAGGACCGGAGACATAAAATTCTCCAATATTGGACAGTGCAGCGGATACTGCGAAAATCAGCAACAAAAGTCGTGTACCCTGAATGCGTTCGATCGCACCACCCAATACCCATACCCACAACAAATTGAATGCAAGGTGGTAGATACTAAAGTGAATAAATGCCGGAGTGAACAGACGATACACTTCACCACTGAATATCTCTTCCAATGTGCCTACTTTGGTTGAAATCACAGTGGCGGCCAAAATTGTGTAGTTGTCGCCAAATTTGGCTAGCAGGGTGATGACAACCGACAAGCCGATCAGGGAATAAGTAACTGGAAGCCTCTCTTTCATTGGACGCGATTGGGCACAGAGAGCTTAGTCTTCAAGCAGTTCGATTCGATCCGCACCGCCAAGTGTAACAAGCCGCCCATCAAGTGTTGTGAAGGTTCGTCCCTTGATGTCTTTCTGACGTGCTTTGTATGTAGTCGCCTGTTCTTCCTGCGTACTGACTACACGAATGTTAATTACGGTATTGTCAGCCTGCCACTTGAAGAAATAGACGACACCAGAGGCGATGGCCAGTACTCCCGCTATGGAATAAATCACCCACTTAGAAGGCTTGAACGGCGAATGTTCAGGAGTCTGTACTTTTTTGTTGGATGGAAAGGTTGCTTTGAATCTGGCTTGATATACGAACAGAACAACAATGATGACTGCGATTGTGAACAGAATCTTGGTTAGCATTGACTTGATAGTCAGGGTTTTCGCAGAATCAGAGAGATGAATTTGGTTGGTTTCTATCTATTGTACGACAAAAGAGTAATTCAGATGTTCAGCCCTGTCCGGTTCATGCGAACTCCATTCACTATCAACTATGGATACTGAGTGTGGTTTAATTCCGTTCTTGATTCCATACATTGATCTTGAATCTCCTTTCTTGCACTAACCATGCGGAACACTAAGCTAACTCTCGCAATCATCTGCACTGCGCATATTCTGGGAATGATTCCATTCTCGATGTATCCCACCTTGATACCGACTCTGCAAGTCGAATGGGGGGCGAATAACACAGAAATCGGATGGGTCGCGGGAATTTATTTCGGTGGTTATCTGCTTGCTGTCACGATACTCGTCCCACTGACCGACCGAATAGATTCACGCTGGGTCTATCTGTGCTCAATGGCTTTGACCGCCATCATTCCATTGTTATTCGGATTTTTGACTTCAGGAATCATCAGCGCCAGTGTGTGGCGGTTTCTTCAAGGAGTCGGGCTTGCAGGAACCTATATGCCTGGATTGAAGGCGATGGTTGACGCAGTTCCTGATCGAATGCAAAGCCGGACAGTCGCGATGTATACCATGTGTTTTGGACTAGGCGTTGCAGTTTCATTTCTGGTAGCGGGAGTTCTTGCAAAAATTTTGCCTTGGCAATGGGTTTTCGCTGCGTCAGCGCTCGGCCCGGTGGTCGCTTTTATTCTCACATACTTGTTTCTCCCACATACACAACCAGCCAAATCTGAAGAACAGTTCAGACTGATTCCGAATTTCAGACCGGTATTCCAAAATCGCAAAGCGCTTGGATTCAGCATTGCATACAGTGTCCACAATGCGGAATTGTTCGTGTTCCGATCATGGGCGGTTACTTTTCTGGTATTCGCCATGACCCAGCGAGAGCCGGGGTCTTTCGGCGGCGACTGGAACCCGGCATTTATTGTTGCTTGTGCAACCCTGATCGCGCAGCCATTCAGTGTTTTTACCAATGAACTGGCTGAGCGCTTGAATCGCGTCAAAGTCATACTGGTTGTCATGACTCTATCGGCAATTGCTGGAATCGCACTCGGATTCTCAAGCCAGATGTCGATGATCGTCATCGTAGGCCTGGTTTGCATCTATGCAATTTTATCCATTTCCGACTCGGCCTCCATCACCTCTGCGGTTGTGAGAAACGCTGAATCACGCGTACGCGGGACTACCATGGCGTTTCACACCCTGGTTGGGTTTGTGGGTGCCTTCGTGGGGCCGATCTTATTTGGAGTGGTTCTCGATCTGGCAGGTGGAGGCGACAGGCCAGCCGCTTGGGGGATTGCGTTCATTGGCGTTGCGGTATTGGTTTTGATTGGGCCTTTTGCCATAAAGCGGACAGGTAATACCAGTTGAAGCAACTCCGTCGAGTCCATCTTTGGTCACCAAATTTCTCGATTTTCAATCAGAGTTGAACTAGAATTTACCTCACAACGAAGGTAATTCCAAGGCATGCTTCATCCAACTACCGAGCATGTAAGAGATTCAGAACTTTTTTGCGTAGAAACAGTCAAAATAAACAAACGATAAGCCGCGATGTCTCAAAAATCTATACACTTCCCCTCTAAACGGTTTTATGCCGTACCTTTTTGGTTACTACTTACATGCTGGCTGATTCCGACTTCGTCCTATGCTCAGCTTCTTTCCGAAGCAATAGAGTGGCCTAATACGGATTTCGATAACCGCATAGTCGAACTCAGTGAAATCATGTCGGGTGGAGTTCCAAAGGATGGCATACCCGCGATCGATGACCCGGAATTCATCTCCATAGAGTTCGCTTCAAAATGGCTCGACCCGCAAGAGCCTGTTATCGTATTGGATATCTTGGGCCAAGCGCGAGCTTACCCGTTGCAGATACTAATCTGGCATGAAATTGTCAATGACAAGTTAAACAACAGATATGTTGCCGTCACGTTCTGCCCGTTGTGCAATGCTTCCATTGTCTTCGATCGAAATCTAAATGGCGAAATTCTTGATTTTGGAACAACCGGTCGCTTACGTCACAGCGATCTTGTCATGTATGACAGACAGACCGAGTCCTGGTGGCAGCAGATTACCGGTCGAGGACTAATTGGTGACTATGCAGGTGTGAATCTGGAAAGGCTTCCAACACAAATTGTTTCCTATGAAGAATTCAGGTTAGCCTACCCGCAGGGAGAAGTGCTATCCAGGGATACAGGATTCAGACGCAACTATGGCACCAATCCCTATCGCGGATACGACAACATCAACAATATTCCTTTCTTGCTCAGTGACCCTGCCGACCCACGCCTTCCTGCAATGGAGAGAGTAGTCAATGTGTCTGTCGGCACAAATCATCGGGTCTATCCGTTTTCCGTCTTTGAGGACGAACCCGTCATCAATGACAAATTCAACACTATTCCGCTGGTAGTGTTCAGCAAGAACGACGCTGCATCACCACTTGATGGCCGTACCATATCGGAGTCTCGCATCATTCCGTCCGCAACCGTATTTCGACGACAAATCGGCGACCTGTTATTGACTTTTGAGGAACGCGACGGTGCATTTTACGATCTTGAAACTGGGTCTCAGTGGAACATATTCGGTCAAGCTATTGCAGGAGAACTTGCAGGCGAGAATTTGAGTGACATAGAGAATGGACAACATTTCGCCTTTGCTTGGCTGGTTTTTCATCCGGAATCCGAAATTTACGGAATAAATTGACAGAGGGGCATTACAAACTTCAATTCTTTCTCGCCCAAGCGGGACTTGTCCACTTCTACCATTTTCAGAATACTCCTGCATCAGTGCGTCAAATCGCCCATATAGCCACTAATTCAATCCAATAGCGAATTCATTGGGCTCTAGAATTTACCAAGCAACTCGCTCATTCACGCAATAATCACTCAATCTGAGTGAATTCAGGAAGCTGCGAGTTTCTCCGCAATATCCATTCAAGACGGTTTTCGTTATGAGCGTACAATGAACGGTTTTTAACACCATTTGTGCGATTTCATTCCACGATTCCGTAAAATTGACGCGAACTAAAGAAGTCTGGCCTATACTCAGGCTTGCCGGACCGGTTTTGCTAGGCCGAGCAGGCGCTATTCTCATCGTGACAGTAGATGTTGCAATGTGCGGATATGCCGGGACCACCGAACTCGCATTTTATGGCCTTTCCAACGGACCTCATGTCTCATTAATTCTGATTGGAATCGGCTCGGTACTACCGATCGCGATTCTTACTGCAAATGCGGATGGAGCGGCAAATTGCTCGAATTGTGGAGTAATCTGGCGCGTCGGCTTGATTCATGCCATTGTGCTCGGAATTTTGCTCGGAATTTTGATGCTGTTTGGGGAAGAGTTTTTCTTGCTGACCGGACAGAGTGCCGAACTATCTGCAGGTGGTGGGCGCGTTCTGGCCATGCACGGACTGGGATTGGCTGGACTGTTGTGCATGGTAGCCACTTCCTTGTTTATGGAAGGATTGCAACGACCGCTTCCCGCAATGGTGGTGAGCCTGAGTTCAAATATCCTAAACGCCTATCTGAACTGGGTGTTTATATTCGGCAATCACGGGTCGCCAGCCTTAGGAGCGGAAGGTGCAGCACTTGCAACAAGCATTGTTCGATGGCTTTCATTTGCCGTTCTGGTCGCCTACATTCTGTTTACACTCGACCGCGTAAAGTATGGCATTACCAAAAAAATCACACAACTGCGAGAAATTTCAAAACACCTTCGCCAATTGGGATATCCAACCGCCCTTGCTCACGGTATGGAATCCACATCGTTCTTGATATTGACCCTGTTCGCAGGCTATATGGGCGTTGCAGAAACCGCTGCCTGGACAATTGGATTGAATCTCATAACCATTGCATTCATGGTTGCGCTTGGTTTCTCCATGGCAGCAAGTGTCCGAGTAGCCAATCATTTGGGTAAAAATGATTCAGCCAGTTCGGCCAATTCTGGTTGGACCGCCCTCATTCTGTCATTTCTCACACTGAGCGCGCTCGCGATCTTATTTTCCAGTATTCCGGAATTTCTGGCACGCATTTACAGTCAAGAACCACAAGTTCTTTTGCTCGCAATTCCAACTGTTTTCGCAGCTGCCTTCATACTGATTTTGGATGGTTTTCAAGCAGTCGGAGTAGGCGTGCTGAGGGGATACCAAGATATGTGGTACATCACCATGACCATGGTCGTGTCATTTTGGATCGTTATGTTACCAGTGGCCTGGTTTTGGGGGTTTCAATTGGAAGGCGGACCGCCAGCACTTATGTGGTCAATTGGCATTGCCTGTGTGGTGGCGGTTGCCCTTCTCCTTGCACGATTTCGCTACATGACTAAAAAACGATTTCGTGCTTGAAATCGGTTCAATTACCCTGTGAGACAGAGTAATTCATATGTCGCTTTATTGATCGACACTTCGCTAATTTTAGCACTTCTGATTCGGCTCCCCCAAAGTCTTCACTATCGTCGGCCACCCCACAATCGACGCCAGTTTGGAGCTCTGTCTTTGCGTGCTTCCATAACCTCAAAATCACGTCTTTTAGGACCTACATACAACTGGCGTGGACGTCCAATTCTCTGACTACCATCACTTTCAAACATCTCTTTCCAATGAGCAACCCAGCCGACTGTTCGGGCAATGGCAAACAGTACTGTAAACATCTGCGTCGGAAAGCCAATCGCTTGCAATATGATTCCTGAATAGAAATCAACGTTGGGGTAAAGTTTTTTCTCAATAAAGTATTCGTCTTCAAGCGCAATTCTTTCCAGTTCCATAGCCATCGGAAGCAGCGGGTCAGACAAGCCAAGTTCATTCAGGACTTCATGGCAAGTCTGTCGCATAACCCTGGCACGCGGGTCAACGTTCTTGTACACGCGATGACCAAATCCCATCAGCCTAAATGGATCATTCTTGTCTTTCGCTTTGGCAATGTATTCCGGAATCCTTTTGATTGACTCGATGTCACGCAACATATTCAGCACCGCTTCATTTGCTCCGCCATGCGCTGGTCCCCACAAAGAGGCTATTCCGGATGCGACACACGCAAACGGATTGGCGCCGGAAGACCCGGCAAGACGCACGGTCGAAGTTGAAGCATTCTGTTCATGGTCAGCATGCAGAATGAGAATCCGATCAATCGCTTTCGCTATTACAGGATTGATTTCATAATTCGCGGTAGGCACTGAAAACATCATGCGCAGCAGATTTTCAGCATAAGTCAGTTCATTTTGTGGATAAACAAATGGCTGGCCAATGGAATACTTATAGGCATATGCTCCGAGTGTCGGCATCTTGGCGATCAGTCTGTGCGCCGCCAGCATACGCTGAATGGGGTCATGAATATCGGTATTGCTATGGTAAAACGCAGACAGGGCACCAACGGCTCCAACCATGACCGCCATTGGATGGGCGGAACGTTTGAATCCTCGGTAAAAAGTGACCAGTTGTTCATGGAGCATCGTGTGATTCGTGATCGAATACTCAAACTCCTTTCCTTCGTCCTTGGACGGCAACTCTCCGTGCAAAAGCAGGTAACACACATCGAGATAATCAGTATTGTCCACCAGCTGTTCGATAGGATAACCTCGATGCATGAGAATTCCTTTCTCACCATCAATGAACGTAATTGCGGACCTGCAAGACCCAGTGGAGGTAAATCCAGGGTCATATGTGAACATTCCAGTCTGAGAATACAGTGACGAGATATTGATCAGACTAGGGCCTTCGCTACCATCGACGATTGGAAATACGTAAGATTTTCCGGTTCGATTGTTGATCAGAGTTACAGTATCTTTATGCGGCTTTGTGCCAGCCCCAGTTTCGGCTTGCAGTTTCGTTATCGTTCCCACAATTTCCCCCTAACTTTTAACTCATGTTCCTTCAAAATGATTACTCTTGCAATTGTACTACGACCAAACTCACCCACACAGACAACCGCCACTGAAGTGTATTCAGACATGACCTTGAAAGCGATTCTACTGCAAATAATTGACAATAAAGGTGTCGTTTCCTGTTTTCATATTCTGATGTTGTTGTATAAATTGCGATTGTATTGGTGACATGGCATTTCTAACGATTCCACGAGTACAGCATTTCCTTGAATTTTTCCGTATTTGGCTTTGAACGACTACAGTAGTTGTTGATTTGATTGAAAGAATTATCCATACAGACGAATAATCTTCGACTCTCTGCACTATCCTGGGGCGTTGAAACCGACCCGCCTGTCATTGCGCTGCATGGTTGGCTGGACAACGCAGCGAGTTTTATTCCAATTGCTGAGTATCTGACCGGCATCCATCTTGTTTCGCTTGACTTGCCTGGACACGGAAAGTCAGAACACCGCCAAGGTGTGAACGCCTACCACTACATTGACTATGCAGCAGATGTTATTCTTGCTGCTGATGCACTCGGATGCGCCAAATTCAGTTTGTTAGGCCACTCGCTCGGTGCAGGCGTTGCCGGAGTCGTTGCTGCCGTCATTCCTGAAAGAGTTGAGCGTCTCGCCATGATAGAGGGACTGGCGCCGCTGACTGCTTCGCACGAAAACATGGTCAAGCAGCTTCAACGACACATTGATCAGATTGTTAAAGCACCGAATGACGCCAGACCCTATCAAACCATTGATGAGGCGGCACAGGCTCGCAAGCGCGCGGGTGACTTATCTTTGCCTTCTGCACAATTGATCGCAGAACGAAATCTCCTTGAAATTGAAAACGGATTTGTCTGGCGAACAGATCGGTGCCTGCGAAAGGCTTCGCCGATGTATCTTGCTGAAGAACACGTCAAATGTTATCTGCAGAAGATTCAGTGTACTTCGCTATTGATTCGATCCTCAGATGGAATCATTAAGAACTGGGACTCATTACGGGGACGAGAAATTCACTTGCCAAATCTGACTGTAGTTGATATTGACGGTGGTCATCACTGCCACATGGACGATCCGGGTAAAGTAGCCAAACCTATAGTTTCTTTTCTCAATCATTGTGCATAATTGATACTAATTCAAACTGTATTACGATTCAATTGGCATTCTTCGATCGAAATTATGACGAATCGGTTTCAATTTTTCACTAGTGAAAAGTTGCGTAAAAGGCTCAAGCAACTTGGATGGATCGGGTTTCTCTTCTTTCTCGTCAAGGGATTGCTCTGGATTATTGTGCCCATCATTCTGGTTTATTTCGGCATCGAATACGAATGGTAAATAGGGTGAATTCAGTACCGAGATTTTGACGGAATTGTTGTGCGTCTATAGACTTTGCCTACCGGTTGAAGTCACCAATACACACTCTGAGTCAAGATAACTGTAGCTATTTGCGGAAGCCGTATCGAGCCAAAGCCTGTGGTGTTAATTCCTTGGTGCTGTTGATGCAGGCACTTTATGGCATAATTTCCGTATATTGTTGAACTACTTTAGTATTGATTCTCCTTTTTCGAATTCAAAACAGTTTTTATGCCTCAAAAAGTCGTACTTGCCTATTCTGGTGGACTGGATACTTCGGTAATTCTGCGCTGGCTTCAAAACACATACAAATGTGAAGTTGTACCGTTTACCGCGGACATCGGACAGAACGAAGATCTCAAACTAATTGCCAAGAAAGCGTCCGATCTTGGATGCAAGGAAATTTACGTCGAAAATTTAACTGAAGAGTTTGTCAGCGACTATGTTTTTCCGATGTTCCGAATCAACGCCCTGTACGAGGGCGAATATCTGCTCGGCACTTCTATTGCACGACCGCTGATTGCCGCTCGTCTGGTTGAAATCGCCCGTGAAACTGGTGCCGATGCAATTTCTCACGGCGCAACTGGAAAAGGCAATGATCAAGTCAGATTTGAACTTGGCGCCTATGCGCTGATGCCGGATGTGAAAGTAATCTCTCCTTGGCGCGAGTGGGATTTCAATTCAAGAGAAGACCTGCTCAATTATGCGCAACAGCAAGGTATTCCAGTAGATAAACGCGCCAGCGGCAAAGCCGACTATTCGATGGATGCCAATATTCTGCATATATCCTACGAAGGCGGTGAACTTGAAGATCCCTGGATTGAACCTCCAGCAGACATATGGAGATGGACCTGTGATCCGCAAGATGCCCCAGACAAACCGGAAGCCGTTGAGATTGAATTCAGCAGCGGCGATGCCATAGCAGTCAATGGAATGAAGGGTTCCCCTGCCGTCATACTGAATCGCTTGAATCAACTCGGTGCACGACACGGAATTGGCAGAACAGATATTGTTGAAAATCGTTTTATTGGGATGAAATCCAGAGGCTGCTACGAGACGCCTGGAGGAACAATTCTGTTCAAGGCACATCGAGCAATGGAATCAATTACGCTTGACCGGGAAGTCGCGCACCTGATGGAAGACTTAATGCCCCGCTATGCGAAACTGGTTTACAACGGATTGTGGTGGAGCCCCGAAAGACTGGCTCTGCAAAATGTCATTGATGCCAGTCAGAACGTGGTAACGGGTAGCGTACGACTGCGTCTCTACAAAGGCAACGTCATGGTAACCGGGCGCCAATCTGACGCCTACTCCATGTATGACGAAGCAATCGTATCTTTTGACGATGAAAGCGGTGCCTATACTCAGTCAGACGCCGAAGGATTCATTCGCTTGAATGCATTGCGATTGCGAGTTGCTGCGGCAAAAGGCAGATCTTTCTAAATTCACCGACGAACTCAAGTTCTCCTCGTTGCACCCAAAGGAATTCGTATTGCAGTCAACTGTTTCAGTCATTGTGCCAGTTCGCAATGAGCACCCGGAAGTTCTCGAAAAACTCGCTGCTTTGCTGGATTGCGATGGAATTCTGGAAGCCATCATTGTCGATTCGAGTGATCGACAGTCCACGCTTGAAACACTGAACTGGTTACAAAAGTCCTATCCGAAACTTCGTCTGATACATTCGGACGGAATCGGGCGTGCCGTGCAGATGAATTTAGGAGAGCAGCACGCCCAAGGCAGTATCGCGTGGTTTGTTCATGCCGACACGACAGTGCCGAAAAACGCAGCAAACATCATCAAGCAGTCGATATCGCCGGCGCAGCCTTGGGGGCGATTTGACGTTAGATTCAACAGTTCCTCGCCAGTGATGCAATTGGTTGCCAGTACCATGAACATTCGTTCTGCAATGTCTGGAATTTGCACCGGGGATCAGGCGATATTCGTTGAAAGGGATATATTTCAGTGCATCGGCGGCTATCCTGAAATCGCAATCATGGAAGATGTCGCATTGTCCAAGCGTTTGAAAGAAATCGGGCGAGCGGTTCGTGTGCGGATACCGGTTACAACATCGGCACGAAGATGGGAAACCAGCGGATACCTGCAAACGATCGTGCAAATGTGGGCAATTAGAACCTTGTTCTGGATCGGCGTTTCACCCAGAAAACTTGCGAGACTATACAGACAGGTGCACTGAATGCTTGAACCGATTCTGATTTTGCTGACCAAAGACCCAAAACCAGGTTTTGTAAAAACTAGATTCTTTCCCAGTGCCTCACCTGATATCGCAGCTGCCATTGCGCTAGACATGATTGAAGAAACAGTAGCCACAGCCGTATCTGCCTGGCCGGGGCCTGTGAAACTGCTTGTCAGCCCTCAAGCGGATCATCCAAAGTTGGCCAAGATGGCTAATCAATTCGGAATTGATGTCGCCGCTCAGTCGCCGGGCGACTTAGGAGAGAAAATGGAATCGGCTCTTTGCGATGCAATGAATGAAGCATCGTCAGCTGCGGTTATGGGCTGCGATATACCGACGGTTTCTGAAGGCTTGCTGAAATTCGCATTTGGTAGACTCACTGACGGTGCTACTGTGATCGGACCCAGTGCCGATGGCGGATTCTATATGGTTGGCTTGCAACATTGCATTCCAGGTATGTTCAGCGGGATTGAATGGAGCGTCGATACAGTATTGTTGTCGATGTTGTCGCGCATGCATGGATACGGTATCCAATTTGACGTCATATTGCCATGTTTGCAGGATATCGACACTTGGGGCGATTTTCAGAATCTTGCTGAAAAATTTCCGAAATTCGCAAAATATCTGTATAAACCAGTACCGTAGACGATTGTGCCCTCAAATAAGTTTTCATAACAGAGATTCCTGATACCATGGTATTCTGGAAAAACTCAAAGTCGCCCGTCGCTGTACCCATCTCGGCGACACGCTTCTCTACAAAATTTCAAAACTCGCTCACTCGTATCAAGGTATCACGCGCTTGGATCACGATTGCGGCTTTGACAGTAGTTGGCCAGATGCCCAGAAAGGTGATGTTACTTGTGGGTAGCATCGTCGGCAAACTGTTCTATGTCTTCAATAAAAAAAGACGGAAGTATGCCCTTGCAAATTTGGAAATCTGCTTCCCTCACTGGCCGGTAGAAAAACGCGACCATGTCGCACGCGACCATTTCAGGCGATATGGACAGGCTGTGGTGGACTTGGGGATGCTGTGGTTTTCGAGTGAACACCGTCTAAATCGCTGCATCAGTTACAAGGGTATCGAAAACTGGACTAAAGCGGACAGCGAGGGGCGACCGGTCATTTTTCTAACTCCTCATGTAGTCGGTGTCGATCTCACTGCGACACTTCTGGCTCGACATGTTCCGCTTTGTACTATGATGAAAGACATGAAGAATTCAATCATGAATGAGCGGATCAAAGCCAGCCGCTCGCGTTTCGGGCTTAAGCTTTACAGTCGCTCCAAGGGAGTGCGCCCGTTAATACGAAATCTAAATAACAAAGTGAGTTGCTACTACATTCCAGACCAAGATTTTGGTCTAAAAAATTCTATCTTCGTTCCATTTTTTGATGTACGAGCCTCTACGCTCGCCACGCTAGGCCGTATGGCTCGCATGACGAACGCACTGGTTTTGCCGGTGAGAGCCTATCTGAATGCAAATACCGGTCAATACAATGTTACGATTGGAGAGCCGCTTGCGGATTTTCCTACGAACGACAAATATGTCGATGCAAGACGCATGAACGCAGTTTTCGAGGAAATCATCAAAGAAGCCCCCGAACAATATATGTGGACACTGAATTGGTTCAGAACCAGACCCGACAATGGGCCGTCGCTATACTGAGCCCAAACTTCAGGATCACATTTTTGGCCTGATTGGCACCTTGTTTTGGTACAGTGCCGGGTTGCTGCCATCAAAATGGCGCTGGCATTTTGGCGGCGCACTCGGTTCGCTTCTATACCTGCTCAACTCAAATCGAAGAAAAGTCGTCAAAAGGAATCTGGAACTGTGTTTTCCCGAAATACCTCAGATTGATCGAGATCATGTCACTAGGCAGGTATTCCGTTTTGCAGGGCGCGGACTGCTGAGTTGGGGATTTGCTCTATTTGCCAGCGATGATCGAATAAAAAAAGAAATTTCCTGGCATGGCCGTGAGACGTTAGAAACCTATCTGGATTCCGGTAAGCCTGTAATACTTCTTTGCCCGCACTTAGTCTCTCCGATGCTGACACTGAGAGCGATAGGAGAACTTACTCCTGTAGTATCAATGTACGAACCGCCGCGAAATCCGATTTTTGACCAAGGTTATCACTGCGCGTTGAACGGCAACCAAACTAAGTATGGCTGGGTAAATCGACTTTATCGAAAACGCGGCCGGCATTCCATACAAATGATTTCCTCTCTCGGCAGCATGCGCCCGTTTTATAAAGCGCTAGATAAAGGCACACCATTCTTCCTTCTACCTGATCAAAATGCAAAGCGTCCTGCGCACAGGGTGTTCGTGCCGTTTTTCGGTGTGAATGCAGCAACCTACACTTCTTTAACGAGATTTGTCAAGTTTAGAAACGCTCGAGTATTTTTATGCTTTTCCGTGATGAAAGCAGACGGCAGTGGTCATGAGTTGCATACCGAACAGTTACCGGAAGAATTCATCAGCGGCAACCTGGAAGAAGATGCAAGGCGACTGAATGCAACCATCGAGAAACTGGTTCGAAGAGCTCCAGAGCAGTATTTTTGGTTGCACAAAAGATTCAAGACCAGACCGCCGGGAGAACCGAGCATTTATTAACGAGGGTGCAGAACTTTCAATTTATGCAAATTCAGTATAGATTCGACGCTTCAGCAATCAATCTATTTTATGCAGACAAGCAGATTGAATGAGTCGGAAACCGGTAAAGACCGACTAGAGCTTCTCAAGCCGTCTCAGAAACACCTTAATTAATTTTCCGGACGACCATTTACGGTAAGCCGAATGTCAGGAGTATTCGTGGCATCATCGGTGCAGTTCGGAGGCAAGCGTGGAATCATGTCCGGTAGAATGGCGAGTACGGGGTGAACTCAGTATTGCTCGGAATTTCCATAGTAGCACTACAATGAATTTTTCGAAAAATACCTGCAACACTCTGATGTCGTTACCATGCATTTGGAGCATCAACCAGACGCCCTAGGAGCATTTTGTAGTCGTTCTTTGAGTTGCGATGAATTACCAGAGAAGTCGAACGTCAAACTGCTGAAAATATTTTTCGTTTGAGACAAGGACTAAATTCCGATTCTGTGCTTGTGCAATTAGCATCCTGTCAAATGGGTCTCTATGGTTACTTGTAAGTAATCCAGTTCGCAAGCTATCTTCAACCGATATTGACAATGGTTTAAATCCTTGGAGTGGGATAAATCGAACTATGTCCGAAATAATTCCTTTGGCAGATGGAAGTTTACCAATGCGATATTTAGTAGCTATCTCCCATATTGATGCCGCACTGACATAAACATCATCCTTATTGTTAAAAATCTCTAACCGGACGGTTTTTGGCAACCTCTTGTCACCAGAAAGCCACCAGAGATACGCGTGCGTATCAAGCAGATAGTTCACTTTTCTTCAATTCCCCATGCAGATAGTTCACTATCAGGAAGTTGCTCGAAAAAAGAATCATCAAACGTAAATACGTCCTTTAACGATCCGAATTGTCGTTTGATTTCTTTGTCTTGGTACGGAATTATTCGTGCTACCGGTTGATTGTAGCGAGCAACAACAACGTCATCCCCCGATTCAACCTGTTGCAAAATTTTTTAAAGATGCGTTTTAACCTGATTTACATTGTAGATTTTCATAGCAATCTGCCTATTTGCAATATTATTTGTTGGTCATAAATGTTAGTCAATAATTAATTGACTGTAAAATTTTTCAATCGAAGTGATACGCATATTTTTGGGGTTCTTGAATAGGAAGGAATCAACTATGGTCAAGTTGTCTAATCTTTATTCGCTCGCCACCAAAGAACTCGCTAGGGATGCGACACTCGCCTATGTTCTCGAATGGTCTCAACCTGAGTATAGTAAAACACACCCTCGTCTCCACCAGTTCGGCACGACCATGTTGCATGCTCTTCTCGACAGAGTCTTCATAAATTGTGCAATGCGGGGAATTTCGGTTACATGAACGATGATATCCGCGTCTTTCCCGCCGAAGAAATTATGGGCGAATACGCATCTTACCCAGCAGAATCCCTTAAACATTGGTAAAACCAAGTTAGGTTCATAGACAAACCTCTCAGCCTGTAACAGTGCTCTAGGGTAATTTTTACACGTCGTTGTTATTGTTTCTTGCAAATTTAAATTTAGTATATACTCAGGGCGAATTTTTGTTCAGTTCAACTGTATGATATGAAATAAATAGCGTCTGATACTGGACTTTTCTGATTGATTCGTGTATGGTTCAGCCAACTGAAGTTGAACTGAAACGGTGAGAGATGAATTTGTCGGAGTTGGTCATCGTACCGGTCAGACGCGACGAGGAGGAGAAATTCCTTGCGCTGATGCGGCAGCATCACTATCTTGGCGCCCCGCACAAGATCGGTGAGAGCGCGTTTTATGCCGCGGTTTTGCAGGGCCGATGGGTTGCGCTGAGTTCATTTTATGCGGCGGCCCTGAAAAGCCGCGCCCGAGATGAGTGGCTCGGCTGGCACCCAAGAGACCGTGGCGCAAGACTGCACCTGATCACCAACCAGAGCAGATTCCTCATTCTGGAGCCGATTGCGAATCTCGCATCCCGCACTTTATCGTTGCTGGCCAAGCGTGTCGTCAAGGACTGGCCGGTGCGATTCGGACACCCGGTGCTGCTGATGGAGACTTTCGTTGACCCGCAGCGCTTTGCCGGAACCTGTTATCGCGCGGAGAACTGGATACAGATCGGGCAGACGGCCGGCTATCGGCGACAACGCCGCGGCTACCGACAAGGCTCATCACCGAAGCTGATGTTTGTGCGCCCGCTTCGGTCAGATGCGCGCCGGTTGCTCGGTGGCGCACATCTTGATTCCCACTATTTCCCGAAAGGAGTTTGCAGGAAAATGTATACGGACGCGGATTTCAAGTCATTGCTGGATTATTTCTCACACATTGAGGACCCGCGCGGGCGTCGCGGGCGGCGCTATCGCCTCGGGACACTGCTGGCCATTGCGGCGGCAGCCACAGTTTGCGGTGCGCGCGGCTATCAGGAGATGGGCGAATGGGTACAGGCGCAGTCAGAAAAGGTGCTTCGTCATTTCAGGGTTGGATTGCGGCGTGGCAAAGTCCAGCGTCCAAGCGTGTATTGCATCCGCGAGGCGCTGGTCAGAACCGACCCCGGGCAGTTCGATGACGCGCTTCGCAAATGGTGCATATCGATTGACGGCTGCGATGAGGCGATTGCGATCGATGGCAAGACGATGAAAGGAGCGGTTGACGGGAACAATCGCCAGATTCATGTGCTGGGCGCCTGTGGGCATCAAAGTCGCATGCATCTGGCAAAAAAAAAGATGAGGCTTGACTCGGACGGGAGTGAGGAGCAAAAGTACACCAACGAGATCGGCGCGTGCATCCCGTTGCTGAAATCGATTGATGACCTCAATGGCAAAGTGATCACCGCTGATGCGCTGTTGACGCAGCATGCGATTGCGAGCTATATTCTCAGCCGGGGCGGGCACTATATGTTTATTCTCAAGAACAACCAGAAAGATCTCACTGGCGAGGTGAGTATTCATTTTACCGATCTGCTTCGACTCAGACCGGATACTGAAGCTGACTTTGTCACCCGCACCGGTGACGCGACCGATGCAGGGAAAAAGGTGCCCAAGGTCCAGCATGGACGTCATGAGATCCGCGAAATCCGGGTCAGCGACAATGCCGAACTGATGGCGTATCTGAATCGCGAGTCGAAATTTCCGGACATCGCGCAGATATTCCGCATTCGTCGCACGATTGACCACTACCGGCGTGGCGAGGTAACCAAGACGACGCAGGAAACCGTTGTCGGGATCACCTCACTGCAAGCCGCTCAGGCTGATCCGAAGACTTTGCTGGGGCTCAACCGCGGCCATTGGACCATTGAATCGAATCATCGCATTTTGGACGACTCAAACACCTGGCACGAGGATCACCTTCTGATTCGCACCGGGCATGGACCGGAAAACGTCACGGCACTTCGCCGATTTGCGATCTCGGTGATCAGACGGCACGCAGAATCAGTTGCGCCGACGATGCGCAAATTGCGCACCAACGCACGTTTGCTCCTGGATTATCTGGGCCTGGCCGGGAACACGCGACGCAGGGGTCGGCGTTCGCCGATCACCGGGGCCGTATGTCGATAACCCACCGAATTGTGATTGCGAAAAATCGTTGTTCGGCAACAGCCGAAACAGGAAAAATCCGTACTCCCATAGGACAGTTCACTGAAAGAATACTGAAAATCGGTTGCGGCATCACCTGAAGCGGTTCAAATCAGGCACAGTGCATGGTTTCATGCCAGTGGCCTGAACATACTTGTGATCCATAGGCTAAAATCACGAGTCGATGGCGTTCGGTTAGCGTGACAAAAAATTTGCCTTGAGTATATACTCGATGTATATACACTTGATAAGTAACTGCAATGTCTATTGGCTCTGTATTTCTAAACAACCGTACCCAAGCCGTCAGGTTACCCGCTGATACTCGCTTTCCAGATGGAGTGAGACAAGTTACTGTACGTGTTGTTGGGAAGGATCGAGTCATATCCCCCATAGACAACTCTTGGGATAGTTTCTTTCTCTCAGAAGAGCGCGTGAGCGATGATTTTATGAATGTTCGAGCTTCCCAAAAGCAATCTGATCGTGAAGATTTTTGATGTTGAAATACATGTTGGATACAAATATTGCAATTTACGTGATTAAAATCCGTCCAATGAAGGTTCTGGAGACATTTAACCGGAATGTGGAACGGATGTGCATAAGCTCGATCACATTGGCTGAACTAATACACGGTGTGGAAAAAAGCGCCAAGCCTGAACACAATCTGCAGCAAGTTGAAGACTTTGTCTCGCGCTTGACCGTACTTGAGTATGGTAACAAAGTAGCGGCTCACTACGGGGATATACGAGCGGTGCTGGAACGCAAGGGAACGCCAATTGGCGTTAACGATTTACACATCGCCGGTCATGTAAGAAGCGAAGGGCTGACACTGGTAACCAACAACTTCAAAGAGTTTGAACGAGTGGCGGGACTACGTCTGGAAAACTGGATTTAATTCAACTGTTAAATTTGTGCCGAATATTCACTCTCGCTGAATAAATTCTGTACTGGCGAAACTGAAGTAGGTTGGCTCGGAGTTTTCTGAAATGCCGATGTCAATCCCTCCAGTAACGAGGTGTAAGCAGTATCAGCAAAGTCAGTAGTTCCAGTCGCCCGAGCAGCATTGTAAAGGCGAGCACCCATTTCGATGCAGATGAAAGTGTAGAGTATCCTTCAGAAGCAGCTCCCAATGCAGGCCCGAGATTGTTCAAACAGGCGGTAACTGTCGAAAAAGCTGTTGTCATATCAAGACCTGTCGCTTGTAGTATCAGTGCAAGAATCACAAAACTGGCGACATACAATGCAAAAAATCCCCAAACCGAATTAATCACTCGCTCATGTACAGGGTCGGCATTCAATCTAATCGGAATGATGGCATCTGGATTGATCAGTTGTAGTATTTCACGACGCCCCTGCTTGAACAGCAACACAACGCGCACAACTTTCAAACCTCCAGCGGTTGACCCGGTACAGCCTCCGATCATGCTGGCTGCAAGCAGCATAGCGGGAACAAAGAGTGGCCATTTAGAAAAGTCGTCAGTCGTGAATCCAGAAGTTGTGGCAATCGAAACGACCTGGAAGATGCCATGCTGGATAGTCTCCGAAGGCCCGCCCAATTGGTCGTAGAACAAAAGCAGTGCTGTACAGACGATGATCGCAGTAACCAGCAGAATCCATAGATAGACTCTCAGTTCAGTGTTCTGAAAATAGTCTCTGACGTGCAGCTTGCTTAAGACTCTGAAGTGCAATGCAAAATTGATTCCGGCGAGAATCATAAACACAATTGCCACGTACAAGACCAAGTCTTGTTCAAAGTAAGCGAAACTTGCATCATGAGTGGAGAACCCGCCGATCGCTATGGTCGAGAAACTGTGAGTCACTGCATCAAACAGCGACATCCCCGCGAGCTTGTAGGCTAGAGCACAGATGATCGTTAGTCCCAGGTAGATATACCACAAAGCCTTCGCGGTCTCTTTGATGCGAGGAGTTAGTTTCGTGTTTTTCATCGCACCGGGCATTTCCGCTAGATAAAGCTGCATGCCTCCAATGCCCAGCATTGGAATGACTGCAACCGCCAGAACAATAATTCCCATGCCGCCCAGCCACTGCAACTGCTGTCTGTAGTACAAGATCGATTTCGGCCAGTCGTCGATTCCAGTCAGTACCGTCGCACCTGTCGTGGTGAGACCGGACATCGACTCAAAAAATGCATCCGTAAAGTTGATTTCCAGGTTATGTGACAAGAGAAATGGCAAAGTCCCAGCGGTAACAAGTGAAAACCAGAACGCTGCCACCGTAAGAAATCCTTCCCGCGGACCTAGTTGTTCCCGATTCTTTCGTACTGGAAACCAGATAGCTATGCCAGTCGCAAGAATGGCGATAAATGAAATTAGAAATGCAGGAAATGTGTCATCACTAGGATGCGAAGAAAAAAAGGAAATCGCAAGAGGCGGCAGCAAAGAGATGCTGAACATCGCAAATAGTATGCCGACAACCTTGAATACTGCTTTGTAATGCATGGCTTGCGATATCGGCGCGTTGAAAACGAACGGTAAATTCCGTGTTCGAATTTACACGTAGAGCGGGCTCGGTTGAAACAGTTTCTGAACGCTCTCGATCTGCTTGCCTCCTTTGTCCACTACAAACAGTATGACGTGGTCCTTGTCTTCAATCACAATGTCGCTATGAGCGATCAACACCTGATCGTCCCGAAGTATCGCCCCGACAGTGGTACCACTTGGCAAATTCAGCTCGCCGATCGTACGCCCAACAACCTTTGAATCGCTCTTTGAAGAACCGTAAGCAACAGTCTCAATGGCTTCGGCAGCCCCTCGACGTAGTGAGTGCACTGCGACGGTTCCACCTCTTCGAATGTATCTCAGCAGTTCACTGATCGTATTCAAGTTGGGTGAAATCACAATATCGATACCGGTATTTTCGAGCAGCTCAGCATACGCTGAATTATTGATCAGCGCCATCGTGCGTTTTGCACCAAGCCTTTTTGCCATCATGGCCGAGAGAATGTTCACTTCATCTTCGTTAGATACTGAACAGAATACCTCGGTGTTCTCTATATTTCCTCGCAGCATCAAATCCTGATCTGCAGCGTCACCATGTATGACCACGGTATCTGGCAGTTCATGTGCCGCCTTTTGTGCGCGTTCCTTGTCTTTTTCAATCAGTTTCACCCGGAAACCGCCCGATTTCATCTCACTCATCTCGCGCGCCAGCCGCATACCGATATTTCCTGCACCGACCAGCATCACTCTCTTTCCGTAAGATGCATTGACCGTTCGAAGCTCAGTCATCATGTCGGCAATATGTTCCGGAGCGGCAATGAAAAATACTTCGTCTTTCGGCTGAATGACGGTATCGCCCTGCGGTATGATGGGACGGTCGTGGCGGTAGATCGCGGCAACTCGAGAGTCGACATTTGGCATATGCTCCCGCAATTCCATGATTTTGTGTCCGACGAGCTTTCCGCTGTGGTCTGCCTGAATCGCAACCAACTGAATCTTTCCTTTGGCAAACTCAACTATCTGAAGTGCGCCAGGGTGTCTCACCAACCGCATAATCTGGTCAGTTACCAGCTTTTCCGGACTGATGATTGCATCAATCGGAATCTTGTGAGGTTCTTGGCGGCCAAACAACAGATCCTTGCGTTTGTGAAATTCCGGATTTCGCAGTCGAGCGATCAATTGGGGGGTGTTGCCAAGCATGTACGCCAACTGGCAGACCAGAATGTTTGTATCGTCCTGATCGGTAACAGCCAGAACCAATTCTGCATCTTCAATATCAGCAGCATCCAGCGTATTGGGGTCTGTCGCATTTCCGTGAATCGTCTTGATATCTAGGTGTTGCACCTTCTGACCCAGCACAACTTCGTTCCGGTCAATGAGAGTTACATCATTTTCTTCGTCTGATAGCGCCACTGCAACACTGTAACCGACTTGTCCTGCACCAAAAATAACAATTTTTGTCATTCAGATTCCTCGTTCGCTTCATCGCCCTCAAAGTTGCCTCCTGGAACAATCTTTATTCCATGCTCCCGAATCTTGCGGAACAGACTCGACCGGTGAAGACCACAAGATTTTGCAGTTTCCGTATAAGTGTTGCACTGCTTTAGATTGTGAATCAAATAATCCCGCTCGAATTGATCTCTAGCATCTCGCAAAGGAAGTGAAAACCAGATTGCACCATTTTCCATTCCAGAATCGCTGTCCGTATTCACTATGTAGACATGCTCCAGCAGAGACTCAATGTCGATACTGGTAATCGTTTCGTCGTGCCTCATCAGTATCGCTCGTAAAAGCACACTTTTGAGCTCCTGTACATTTCCCGGCCAGTCATGGTTGCGCAGGCTGTTGAGTGCCGCAGTCGATACGCGCTTGTACTGAATGTTATCCCTCTGATTGAACTGATCCGACATGTAGCCGACTAGTTCAGGAATGTCTTCCGGGTGCTGACGCAGAGCCGGCGCCTCAATTGTCAGACTGCTCAGGCGATAATACACTTCTGGCGTCAACTGCCCGCTTTCCAACTTCGCCTTGATGGTTGGCGACGCGGTTGCAATGACCCGCGGCCTCGTTGATTCACCTGCATCCGAATTTTTGCTCGAAATATTGTTCAGCAATCCCAAAATACGACTCTGATTGAATCCGTCATACGTTTGAAGGTCGCGAATCAGCAATGTTCCATTTTTCACTGTATCAAGCAATTCTGATACCGGTGTACCTATGCCTTCGCCAGCTACCCAGTCGAGCACGATAAACGGATCATCGGATTTCTCGCTCGCTTCATGAATCATCTGAGCGACAGTACTTTTCCCGGTGCCCAGCTCGCCGACAATCAGAACATTTGCCTCGGTTGCGGTAACATTTTTGATCTGGCTACGCAGAGATTTCATCATGACACTTGAACCGATGAGTCTCGTTTTCACCAATGGCTTGAGTTTACTATCGGTACTAACCGCTCGACGCGCTTTTTTGCTGACTGCATTTCGTATGGTAATTTCAAGCCGTCCAGCGCCGACCGGCTTTTCCAGATAATCATACGCTCCGTATAGAGTCGCCTCAATTGCCGTTTCAATCGAACCATGAGCCGACAGCATAACCACCGGAGTTTGCATATTCGCTTCTTTCCACTGTTTGAGAAGTGTGATGCCGTCGTCGCCAGGCATCCAGACATCCAGTAAAACGGCATCAAACTCTTCCAGCCGCACGGCGGTACGCGCGGCCGCGGCATCGTGTGCCTCGGTTACCACGTAACCAAAGTCAGTTAGAACTTGCCCGAGTAACAGACGAACGTCGGGTTCGTCATCTACTACCAGGACTCGTTTTCTTTCAATTGCCAATTTTCCACTTCCTCTAATACTTACCCAATTTGTATGTTAAATTTGAACAGCGGTGAATTGGGTATCAAATTCTATGGTAATTTCAGCTCCTCCGTCAGAGTGATTTCCCGCAGAAATTTTTCCGCCATGGCCCTCGACTATCCGCTTGACAATCCCCAGTCCGAGCCCTGTTCCTCGTTCCTTGGTGGTTGCGTAGGGTTCAAAAATCCGATCGAGAAGCTCCTTGTCGAATCCGGGACCATTGTCGACAAATCGCATCCGAATAGTATCCGGTTCAACTTGTTTGGTGTAAATTGTTACAACCGGATTTTCTGAATTGTATACCGCATCTCTCGCATTGATAAGCAGGTTGTTTAAAACCTGTACCAACTGATTTGTATCGGCACTGAATTCTTTCAATTCAGGGTCAAGTTGCAGAATGACACCATTCGACTGCTCTCCCTCAGTGTATGGCACAACTACTTCTCGTATGAGTTTGTTGAGGTCGACTATACTGAGACTTGGATCTTTCAATTTGTCATAATCTCGAAATTCGTTGACGAGACGCTGCATTGAATCCAATTGTCTGTAGATGGAATCGAAAGTGAGTTTGAGGGATTCCTTGTCTTCGCTTGGCACAACAGCTTTTCTCTTGATTCGATCCACTGCCAGATGGATTGGCTGTAGAGGATTCAGAAGTTCGTGAGCCACCCGTCTTGCAACTTCTCCCCAGGCTACAGCTCGCTGTGCTTCAATGAGGCTTGTGATGTCCTCAACAACGACCACATAACTTCCTGAAACTGCATCGCTCGCTGGAAGCTGGGTAGCACTATAGGCAAGAATCTGTTCACCCCTATTCGTACCAAGCGAGGCCGTGTCGTTCCAATCGTTTTGCTTGTTTGCCGTTCCATCCAGAATTGGAGAAAATAGCGGTGCAAGATGCTCATTGTGCTGGATTATGTCATCCAAAGATCTGTCTTTTACTGAATCTGCATCGACTCCAAGGATGTTTTCAGCAGCCAAATTGATGTTCGTTAGAAAAGAGTTTCGATCAATGAATAGAACACCCGACGATAAATGTTGCCATACAATCTCGAGGTAAGAACGCTGTTCTTCAGCAATCGCCCGACTCTTTCGAAGCTGCTCTTGTGATAATTTGATTTTCTTGGTCATATCATTAAATGATTCGACCAGCACACCGAATTCGTCACGGGTTGTAACCGGTAGTGACTGTTCATAATTTCCTTTGGCCACCTCTCGGGTGCCTTCAGACAATACTTGAATTGGACTGACCAGTCGCTGAGTCAACTTGATCGCAGCCCAGATGGCGAGTTGTAATGCAATCAGCGTGACGAATGTGAGTGTTAGGGCAAGGCTGTATTTTAGCGGCGAGCGCAGACTGCCAAGTCTTCTATATCTTTCGTCTATAGACCCAATCTTCTCTGCTAGACGTTCGGAACTTTGATGAAGTCTAGTCACCACCTGCAGGTAGTGCTTTTCTGTACCAATTTCGCTAGCAATCGAAAATGGAAGCAGCATTTTCAGATACCCTCGATTGTTAATCTCGAGAATTTCACCAACCGGGACATCTCCGGAACTGGATAGGGTCTGTTGCATCAAATTTTCGATGGATACCGTACCGAATTGCTGAACCGCAGAGTCAAACTGAATTCCGACTGCACTGGAACCCGAATGGAAAGGAACCTGATTGTTAAGATTCTGAGGGGCTAGCTCGCTCTGCGACCCGACAGCGGTTGTACCATCGGCATCGGATAAAGCCTGTTGAGGCGACTTCTCACTAGGTTTCTGAGGGGCTAATACCAGTGAGTCAGTCTGCAATCCGCTTGAAGCGATAAATCCTGTCAGAGTAGGCGCGCCTCTGAAGTATGTGATTTCCTCATAATTTCCAGCAACTCGTGCATCAAACAGAATATCGCTGATTTTTTTACGATATTCATCCAATTCGGCATCTGCAGAAATTTCTTTTAACTCTTCAATTACACCCTTGAGGTCAGATACCAGCTTGGATTCCAATGAATCAATGAACACGCCTCTCAGTTGCTTCGCCTCTTCCAAGGCATCGTCCATTTGAGGATCAAACCAGCTATCGATTCCCTGATTGATCGACAAAAAAGAAAAGATGTACACGAAACTCAAGGACGACAAAATGAGTATGGCAAAAACTCGAAGAATCCTTACTGCCAGTCGAGTTCCAGGTACTCCCTGGCGCTGCTGTTTGAACAGACGCACCAAGTACATGACAATCAGCAGACCGAGAATGGAGATGCAAATCAAGTTCAGTATCAGCAACTCAGCAGAACGTTCAGCAAAGTAATCAGGCCATAAAGTGCTTATAGCCACACCGACCAGAATCAGCGTTATGAGCGTCAACAGTATCAGCGTCCAGGTGAACGTAACGAGCTTGGATCTATTGATAGAAAGAGTACTCACTGCAGGTTGAACAGTTTCCAGCTACTTCCAAGTCGCCAGGACTTTTGAAAGAAAACACGCTTTCTTAGTAATAAAGGCAGTTTCGAATGTCTGAGAAATACCTTACATTTTCCGCGATAGGATTCTCCATCGGCCAGTTCTTCTTTTGTTAGTGCAATCTCGAACACTCGTGTTTTTCCAAACGCTTTCAACGCATTTTCAAGAGTCTTATAAGTTCCACTTACCTGTTCATCCGATGACGTTACCTGATAGTTTTGATAGGTACTTCTATAACTGATGGCATCATCAATTTCAAACTCAACAATCAGATCGTCCCAGTAATTGTTCCGCTCACGATAAATTTTTATGCGAGTTGTGATCGTGATTGGAAAATTTGCGATTGCGTCGATCGCATCCTGCGACAATTTGATGTCAGCATTGACAGTGACCTGTATGGCATTGTCTTCCAAACGAGCGTTAGTTTCGGAAATTTCGAATCCGAACGAGGCGGATGAATACGCTCCTGTAACCACTAACAGAGCTAGTGTTGCTACAGATGCCTTCTTACGAATACTCGACATCTGCCTCATTGGTATTACCGGTTTCATCGTCTAGTCAGACTAGCGTAGAAAAAGCCATCACTGCGATCAACTCCCTGCAGTCGCTGGCGGCCATGTCCAGTTGACCGTCCAAGCGATTCAGGAAGAATTTCCGACCTGAAAGTCGGGTTTCGGACAATGGCACCTGCGATTCCATCTTCGTTCTCAGCCGCCAAAATGGAACATGTTGTGTAGAAAAGCTTTCCATCTTCATGTAGCAGCGGCAATAGTGCATCCAGCAGTTGACGCTGCTGGCGGACTGCATTGTCAATGTCCTCCCGGCGTCTGTGGTGTTTGATATCGGGGTGCTTGTTTATTACACCCATCGCTGTACAGGGCGCATCCAAAAGAATTCGGTCGAATGGTTTTTGATCCCACCACTGATCTGGTTGCCCCGCATCTGCTGTCATCACTGTAGCCGATTTACCCACTCTCCCTAAATTATCTACGATTTCACTGTATCGGGTTTCACTGATGTCCACTGCAACGAGTTCGTCCAAATCGGGCTGCGTTTCCAGCATGTGAATCATTTTGCCTCCTGGTGCGGCACAGGCATCCAGCACACGTTGGCCGGGTTGAATATCCATAGCTGGAACAACCAATTGCGAAGCGGAATTCTGAATGGAAACCATACCGTCGTCAAAACCTGGTAATTTCGCTATGGGAATCCTTTCCTCGAGTCGAATGCCGAAAGGTGCTACTGAATCCGTTGTCGCGACGATACCTTCTCCGGAAAGCGCCTCTAAATATTCTGCAACGCTGGTTTTTTCTCTGTTGACGCGTAGTGTCAATTGCGGCTTGGTGTTATTGGCCTGCAAGATACTGCGCCAGTATTCCGGCCACTCTTCACGCAGCTGTTCGATCATCCAATTTGGATGTGAATAACGACTTGAGTCCGGTAATTCTTCTAATTTGTAACTATCACGCTCCCTTGAATACTTTCTTAGAATTGCATTTACCAGCCCAATCGCCCAAGATTTTCCGAGAACTGTAGCCGCCTTTACGGATTCGGAAACACTGGCATACTGTGGCACTCGCATGAACTCCAACTGATAGAGTCCTACCAAAAGAAGACAGTACACATCTCGGTCACTACTTCGCAGCGGTCGCTCCAGCAGCTTCTCAGCATAGCAATCCAATCGCCAAAACCAGCGTACGACACCATAGACAATTTCGGAAACGAACGGTCGCTGATTCTCTGTCTGCTCCGTCATCATGCGGTCCATCGCGCGATTCAGTTGCTGACCGTCATAAACAACTTTCTCGACAATTCGTGCCGCGACAGCCCTCGAATTGCCTGTATTGTCCATCATTGGTATTCCTGTGACGCGTTGGCGGAAGCAAATACTGAACCGGGAGGTATTTGGTGTCCTGCAAGAAAATCCGATGCAGCCATACGATTTTTTCCATCTCTCTGGAGGCTTGTTATGCTCAAAGCTCCCTCTCCTGCCATCACATCAAGCCTAAATTTTTCTGCATCAAGCACCTCGCCTGGTTTACCCGACCCTGAAATATTTTCACAGACCTTTGCCTCCCAAATGCGAAGTCGCAAAGAATCGATGCGGGTTCGAGCCACCGGCCAAGGATTGTAGGCACGAATCTTGCGAACAATTTCAACGGCAGGGAGACGCCAATCTATGGCGGCTTCCATAGTATTCAGTTTTGCTGCGTAGGTTGCATCCTTTTCATTCTGAGGAAAAGGCTGTACTGAATGGCTGCAAATTTCAGGTAATAAACGAATCAATTCGCTGGCGCCAAGTTTCGAAAGCTTGTGGTGCAGCGTGGCAGTCGTATCGTTCGGCTCTATGGGGCACTGGGCCTGAGATAAAATTTCTCCGGTGTCGAGACCTTCGTCCATTTGCATGATAGTCACTCCTGTTTCGGTGTCACCCGCTTCGATTGCTCGCGCAACGGGAGCAGCGCCTCTCCACCTGGGCAACAAAGATGCATGAACATTCACGCAGCCGTAGCGTGGAAGTTCAATCAATGCACGCGGCAGGATCAATCCGAAAGCAACAACAACCATCATGTCTGAATTAAGCAGACGCACTTCCTCAACGACATCCGAATTCAGCCGTTCAGTCTGGATGACTGGTAACTGGTGCTGCTGTGCAAAACTTTTTACTGGCGGTTCGGCGAGTTTTCGTCCCCGGCCTTTGGTTCGGTCCGGCTGAGTGAGAACAGCGGCTACCTGTACCCCAGAATCGACAAGTTTCTCGAGGCTTGGTACCGCAAAATCAGGGGTTCCGGCAAAGATTACTCGAAGAGTCATGTTGAGCTTCCGATAATGTCTGATGGATTCGGTGCGCCTGCCGGCGAAGGAGCGAATCTCGCCGTCAATCAAACTCGAGCGGGCTGCTCACGTTTACGAATTTTGGCGGCTTTCTCAAATTGCTTTTTAACTCGCAGTTTCTTCAATCTCGACAGATAATCTGTAAACAGCTTTCCGGTTAAATGGTCGATTTCATGCTGGACGCAGACCGCGAGCAAATTCTCAGCTTCCATTTCGTAGAGCTCGCCGTCGCAGTTTTGCGCACGAAATCGGATCCAGCTGCTTCGCTTTACTGTTGCAAAGTATCCGGGAAATGACAGACAGCCTTCTTCAATAAACTGCCATCCTTCGCGATCAACGATTTCAGGATTAATCAAAATCTTTAAATCATCGCGATTTTCAGATACATTAATTACGACAATACTCTTTGGAATTGCAACTTGAATGGAAGCCAAACCGATTCCGGGCACGCTGTACATGGTTTCTTGCATGTCCTGGACATATTCCCGGATGTCATCATTGAATTCCACTACTGGTTCGGCTACATTGCGCAACCTTGGATCGGGATAAACAAGTATTTTTCGGATTGCCATTAGATTTTCAATTACTTCATTGGGCTACAAGCCTTCAGTAAAAATCGAAAGTCACAGATTGTCAACTATGAGGAAATCCAATGCTGAAAGAAGACTTACAGATATTTCAGTGTTGGAAAGTCGGACTCGCAATAATTTCAATAACAGAACAATTTTAGCGAATTTTGTCCGAAACGCTTCATATTTTGCTCCAATGCAACAATTTGAACTCAATTCCGTCATGAGAAAACTTCAGCAGCATGGTTTGATTCTACCTCTCAACTCTGTTTCAATTCGGTCCCAATTGACGGCGCGTCAAATCGGAATTTGAAGACTGGCGCGAAATTGATTTCGTATAACTGAAGTAACATAGGCACACAAGCAGAACTCTTCAAGTGATAAAATCCCGAACGCTTTACATGCCTTCTTGTCTAAATCTTGTAAACGAAGCATTCCAATTTGCACGGATAAGCAAAGGAAGAAAACAATACACATAGAAAGCAAAATCTGATTCATGGGCAAATCTTTCGGTTTATAGCTGTCAGTAGTCCTGGACGTTTCTACCCCAACATAGTAAATTTCTTCAAACTCATGGCGATTGCATATCATTTACACCCAATACTCATTTTGAATATTCAGTTGCACCTGAATTCCAATGCATGAAACCGCAATCGTGATAATATTTGTTTATGGGCTGAATTCTTTTGATTGCTTCAGTCACACTGCTCTCCCATCCTACTGACCTTTATCCCACTGGCAGGAATAATGCACAACCTTGTAGTAGTTGAGTCTCCGGCAAAGGCAAAAACCGTTGGTAGGTATTTGAATGATTCTCCAAGCGAATCAGTTGCTCCAACAGACTCCTATGAAATTCTGGCTACAGGCGGGCATATCTATCAATCGGATAGTGTCGATGTAGAAAACGGGTTCAACCTGCGCTATGAATTGATTCCGGAGAAACGAAAGCACATCGATCAGATTGTCAAAGCAATGCGCAAATCGGAACGTCTGTTTCTGGCAACAGACCCTGATCGTGAAGGTGAAGCCATTTCTGCACACGTTCGAGATTTCTTATCAAATCGCGGGGTACTGAAAGACAAGCCAGTTCACCGCGTTGTGTTCCATGAAGTGACGAGTGAAGCGGTGCGAAACGCGATTTCCAACCCTGGCGAAATCTCTGACAATATGGTTCAGGCGCAGCAGTCAAGAGATGCTCTAGACCTTCTGGTCGGATTTAACCTTTCGCCTCTGTTAATTCGTAAACTCAGCACCTCAAACCTATCAGCAGGCCGTGTACAGAGTCCTGCGCTACGACTGATTGTCGAGAGGCAACGGGAAATTGACAAGTTTCAGCCCAAAGAATTCTGGTCGATTAGTGCCGAGTTGATCGGGCCTACAAATAATGAATTGTCTCAGGGTATAAAGTTCCAAGCCACGCTCACACATCTAAATGACAGCAAACTGGATAAATTCGATATTCCAGATGAAAGGTCCGCAACCGAAGCAATTGCCAGCATTGAATCCGAGTTGCTACGCAAGGGTGCTTACCGTGAAATCGAAGTAACCAAGGTAACGCAAAAAACGCGTAACAGAAGACCGTTGCCACCTTTTACGACGTCTACCCTGGTCCAAGAAGCTTCCCGCAAGCTCGGCATGAGTGCAAGAAATGCTACATCCACCGCTCAGAAACTGTATGAAGGTTTGATGGTTGATGGCACGCAAACTGGCCTCATCACCTATACCCGAACGGATTCGGTGACGTTGTCCAGCTCCGCCATTCATCAGATTCGCAGTTTCGTTTCAAAGAATTTGGGAGAACAGCAACTGCCCAAGGGCGCAAGACTCTATAAAACCAAGTCGAAGAACGCTCAGGAAGCCCACGAAGCCATTCGTCCTACGAATATATTCCTGACTCCTGAAAGAGTTAGAAAATCGGTCAACGACGTTCAATTTCAGCTTTATAGTTTGATTTGGAGACGCACTGTCGCCTGTCAGATGAGTGATGCGGTTTACGACGATGTCTCGGTAGATCTGGGCACCAAGAGTCATATGTTTCGGGCAACTGGTTCTACTCTGCGAGCGTTAGGTTGGCTGGCGATTTATCAAAAAGACAGCAAGGCTCATAGCGAGGAGTCATCTACTGACAATCGCACCCTCCCACCTCTGTCGAAAGGAGAATTTGTACCAGTAAACAGCATTCAACCTGAGCAGCATTTCACCCAGCCGCCACCTCGATACAACACCGGAAGTCTGGTCAAACAGCTTGAAGAATATGGTATTGGCCGACCCTCTACCTGGCCGACGATCATCTCGAAACTCCTAGATAGAAAATACGTCGAGATGAGCAAACAAACCTTTGTGGCCAAAAGTTTAGGCTGTATTGTCGTCGATTTTCTCAATCAGCATTTCGACCGATACATCGATTACAGATTTACCAGTAACCTGGAAGATGGGCTGGACGAAGTCGCTCGCGGAGAAACTCGTCGAGTTGAACTTCTCAATGCCTTCTGGAAAGAATTCAATGCCCATGTCCAGGAAAAACAAGCTGCTCCCCGATATGAAAAATCGCTTGGAATTGATCCCGAAAGCGGACGAGAATTACTCGTACGAGTTAGAAATGGCGGTCCTTTCATCCAATTGGGTCGAATGAATGATGAAAAGGGAAAACCGCAATTCAGACCTCTTCCACTGGATCAGGACCCAGGATCTGTTTCGCTCGAATCCGCTATAGAGCAGTTTCAAAAACATTCTTTTCCTCGTTCAATCGGGACCACCGAAGATGGTCTTGTCATTGAAGTTTCTAGCGGCCGCTACGGACCATATTTTTCCGCCACGGATGCCGATGGCAATATAGAACGATACAATCTCGACGCAGATCAAGACCCACTTTCGGTAACAATTGAAGACATACAAGTGCTTCTTGAGCGGCCTAAGCTACCAAGAAGTGTCGGAATGACACCGGAAGGTGAAAAGATTACTGCACACAGGGGGCGATTCGGTCCATACCTTTCTGTAACCCTTCAAGATGGTACCAAATTGAGTGTAAGCTTAGGAAAGCACGATGACCCGTCAAGCGTTGCACTTGAGCGGGCGCTAGAGTTGATAAGTGAAAAGAAGAAGAATCCATTCAAGAGGCAAAAACAGGTCATCAAGAAATTCGACAACTCCGACATACAGATTTTGGAAGGTCGTTATGGACCTTATGTCACAAACGGCAAAGTGAATGCAACTATACCATCCGATCTGATTCCGACTGAACTCCAACTGCAGGCCTGCGAACAGCTGATAGCGGAGAAAGCCGCGAAAAAATCCACGAGAAAACCCACTCGCCGCACTCGACGTGCTAAATAAGTCATTCTATTGAACTTCGTTTAGCCTCTGGCAATAACGGATTTCACTATGAAACCAACACGATGGTTTGTATTTGATTCATACTACGCTCGCCAAACAACAGTGTATGCCCATTGAGATAAATTCGAAGTAAATTTAGTCCACCCAACACCAGATTCTACAATGGGATATTCAGAGATCAAATTTCTTCTCCTTCGTGCCGCTGACATAGGACGGAAATACTACTTGTGTTTTGCCGACTGCTTCTCTTGTTCCAACATTGAGTTTGATGATTTCAATTTGCTAGGAGCTACACATGGAGAAAGTTGGGGAAAATGCACAATTATTTTTGCACAGACGAATGCGACTAAATGACCCGTAGCACCTATATTTTTTTCGATGAAGCTGGCAATTTCGACTTCAGTTCCAACGGAACCCGATTCTTTTTACTGACTTGTGTAAGTATGCGCCGCCCGTTCCCGGTGGTTAAGGAGCTTGATAACTACAAGCACGAATGCATCGAAAATAACGCGAATCTTGAGTACTTCCATTGTTACAACGACAGCAAAAAAACACGGAGAATTGTCTTTGATTTTATTGCCACCCATCTCGATAGCTTGAGCATCGACTACTTGGTGGTGGAAAAGGCCGCTATTAACGCAGAATTACGGAATGAGGTACGCTTCTATTCGGAGATGTTGGTACGTTTAATTCACCACATTGTTCCCATTGAGGTAAATTCCGCCAATGCGGATCAAATTATTGTCATCACTGATACTATTCCAATCAACAGGAAACGACGAGCCGTCGAAAAAACTGTGCGAATTACACTCGCTAAGATGTTGCCGACCGACGTGAAATATCGAATCTTACATCACCAGTCGCGTTCACACTATGGATTACAGATTTCGGATTACTGCTGTTGGGCAGTTTTCCGAAAATGGCAAATGGGCGATCACACTTGGTATGATCGCATCAAGCCAGCAATTCGTACTGAACTCCAAGTTGTCAACTCAAGAGCGGAGCGCCCGCACTAAAAGTAGAACTCGTTAAACAAAATGACCCCCCCGACTACCCCGTCACCGGGGAGGGCACCCTTGGCGCTCTTGTCATCAGGGGGGAACCTTTTGAACAAATAATAAAACATTGCGGTTACAAAGTCTACGAATAACCCTAATCCGCAATTAGAAATCTGAGATCAATAGAAAAGCCTTGTACAATAAGGTTTTCAACAAAAATCGGATTTCACCCAATGGGTGAAGCCCAAAAATATCTCAGAGGTACAAGGCTCATGTCGATTTTACCCCATAAAATTGGAATCAGCAAACGTATTTTAACCTCCCGCGTCGGTTTGATCGTCGTTGCACAGCTAATGCAGCGTCTTGGTCTGGAACAATTGGCAGATCGGCAATTGCCTGTAGCGGGCAGCAACCGCGGCTACCGTCAAGGAGCGATGTTCAATATTTTCATGTTGCTGTTTCATGAAGGCGGCAAATGTCTTGACGACGTAAGCCATTTGCAAAAAGAAAAGCCTTTGATGAAGCTATTGGGCTGCGGGAAGTTGCCTGGGGCCAAGACACTGGGCAATTGGTTGCGGCGTGTCGGGCGCAGTTGTCAGGCGATGCAAGGATTGGTCAATATTAACAAAACAATTCTTGCAGCAGGGCTTTACAACCGAACGCAGATTACCTTGGACATAGATGCTACGGTGATCGAATCGAACAAGCGCACAGCTCGGTACACGTATAAGAAGCACCGTGGTTACACGCCGATGGTCGGGCACATCGCTGAAACCGACCAGGTGGTGGCGGTAGAGTTTCGAGAAGGCAATGAATCTCCGAACAAAGAGAATTTACAGTTCATCCAGCGCTGTGAGTCGGCATTGCCGGAGGGTGTGTCGGTATCGGATGTTCGCATTGATGCTGCCGGCTATCAAGCCGGGGTGATCAACTATGCGATGGACAGTGGCATGGGCTTTGCGATCCGTGCCAAGATGGATAGTGCGGTCAAAGAAACCATCTCTGAAATCAAAGATTGCGAATGGCGCCCATTGGTATATCGTGATGGCAGTGAATCGGACACAGAACAGGTTTGTCGCACGTTGCATGTGATGACAAAAACAGAAGCGTTTACGCTGATTGTGCAAAGAAAGCACATTGATGATGATGACAACTCACAGTTGGACATTTTGATCAACAGCGATGATGAAACAGGGGTACGGGGGCGCAACATTTATCGTGCGATTGCAACCAACAAGGATGAGTTATCAGACCCCGAGGTGGTGCATTTTTATAACCAGCGTGGCGAGTCGAGCGAAAACAGAATCAAGGAGCTTCGCAGTGATTTCGCCGCCGCCAGATTGCCCTGTGGGGACTTTCATGCCAATGCAGCATGGCTGATGTTAAGCTCAATTGCCTATAACCTGTTTGCCTTGATGCGGATGGTATTGCCGGATTCGTTGTCAACTGCCCGTGCTCCTACAGTGCGTTTGCGTCTGTATGATGTCGCTGCACTGATCGTACGCCATGCCCGGCAATGGACAGTGAAAGTCAATGCCTGCCACCGCAAGGTGATGGATGAAGCGCTGGATCATATTCGAGGCTTTCCGCTTCTGTTATGAGCTGAGCGCCTCGGGGGCGCTTTTTCGAACCGGGCTTGAATCCATTCCGACTCCGGAAGGGTTGCGCACCTTTGCACAGTGGCGAAAATGCCAGTCGACAATGCATCAGGTTGGCAATCTCCTGCAAATCCAGACAAATTCTTCGTGTTGCTCCTGTCTTCGATAATCGGAGCTGAAAAATTCAGTAAATTCGCTAAAATCTTGCTAATGTTAAGCGAATTCATTCTCTAATTTCGGATTTGGGAATAAAGCCGATTACGGAGACATTTAGCGATGTTGTATAAACTTTTCTCAGATAACGGCAATTTCTACAAAATCGAGCCAATTGACGAAGAATTTTTCAGACTTTGGTCTTGATGTCGATTTTTCGTGGGCGGCAATTCCAGCCCGAAACGGATTTCTACGCTCTTAATAAGAAAGGTGAATTCTGTATATTCGAATTGAAGTGTAGTTTAGCTGCTGGCAAATATGCTCCTTTGAACACTAACCACCTATTTATCGTGGAAGCGCCACCGTCTGCACTTGAGCGTTATTTTTACTTTGAGGATGTGCAAGCAGGCGACTCGCTGTGGATTGAGACAATGAAAGCTCTTTATAGTCAGAATTCGGTGTAGTTGCGGAAATACGTTCGAAGAAAAAGGATTAGTTGACTAAATTCAAAAACGATGGTTATAGACTGATTGATGCTTTGAAAGAACCAGTCTGCAGATCTATGAGTGAGCAAAAGCGAAAAAATTAATAACAGCTTTTGCGGATGAAATTGTTAGGGAAGTCAAAAAGATTTCACCGAAGCAGGTTTTTGCTGATCAAGGTAACTGTTTTCGATGCGTTACATCAAACCTTACTAAATACTGGTATTCCAGTAGTGTGTGGAAGGTTACCCTTTCCTGGATCAGGGCAGCAGAAACAGTTTCAAGAAGGCTTTAGGATGCTTGTTGCCAATGGTAGTTTGAATTTTACGCAATGATCATGAAGTGGTTTGATGGTATCAATCCTTGATTTTACTAAACCGACTTCCAAACAACTCCAACTTAACATTTGAATAAAACGTTTTCACCTTCGGTTAAAATTCACAAATCGTTGCTTTCCAGGATTCGTTTTACCTTCTTATGCGAGCCCCAAGTTATCGGTTTGCCATTTGTCTGGCACAAAGGTGGATAAGGCTCGCCAGGCAAATAAACAAGAATCTCGACATCTATTCCATTTATTGAAGCCTGATATCCTGGCACACTGCAGAAACCAGTACGCGAAAACCGCAAACGCTTATCAAACAACTGACTGCTTATGTCATTGGATTCCAGCACCAAACCGACTTCCTCGAAGGTACCTGAAAACAGATGCACTTCAACGGGGCGTGAGAAGGTGATGTTTCCTGAAAGCGCAGCTCCGGTCACTCGCGGCGAATAGTCTCGCAGCAATTGCATGATTGCACAGGCTGTCTCAAGATACTGTCTGTGCAGTTCCTGCACTGATTCTTTTGCAAATATCGACAACTGTTCTGCTAAGGAATCCTCGATTTCAAGATTTGTCGGTACCGAGTGAACAGTCGATACTCCAATACGCATACAGGCTTTCTCTTTTGCCCTACGATAGTCTCGAATACCTTCTTCGGCCATGATCCGGGCTGCTTCATAGCGTATCGTCCGTCGAAGACGGTTATCTGATCTAGCCATTTTCAAACCGAAGTAGAATCTAGAATAAATCGTCGACTGTCTGTTGCGGGCTCGCGGTTGTGTCACTGGAATCGTCCGGAGCAAGCGGCGACGCAGTACTCAACTTGGGCTCGGATCCGATGATGAACACTTCGCGCAAAGCATCAGGGTGCCCGCTATTGACTGCTTCGCCGGTTTCCGGGTGAACCATCGCAACGACTACATTGTCGGGTGATTGCAAGGGTGTTTCGGGTATGTCCTGTAAAGCAGTCTTCATAAATTCGATCCAGATTGGAAGCGCAGCTTTCGATCCGGCTTCATGCTGTCCCAAATCTGATGGATTGTCAAATCCCACCCATACCGTCGCCGCCAGGTCTGCATTGAACCCAGAAAACCAGGCATCTTCGAAATCGTTAGTCGTACCGGTTTTCCCGGCAAGATCGGAACGCTTCAATGATTGGGCTTTTCTCGCGGTTCCTGAGGCGACAACCTCGCGCAGCATGTCATTCATGATGTACACGTTCGCACTGGAAATCACGCGTTTGGCAAATTGAGCTTCGAGCGGTTGATTCTGATCTTCGACAGCTAAAGGGTAGAACAATCCGTCTAGACAGGACTCACAAACATTAGAAATCTGACCTCTCATGACCACCTTTCCGTCTCGATTTTTCACAATATCAATGATATACGGGTTAATCTCGAACCCACCATTGGCGAAAACGGAGTAACCAGAAACCACTTTGAGAGGAGTCGCCGCTGCAGAACCCAGTGCAAGTGATAGCCCTTTCGGAAGTGTATCCTTGTCGAAGCCGAACTTGCTGATGTGATCAATCGCGAACTCTGTTCCCATGCCTCGTATCAAGCGCACCGAGACGAGATTCAGTGACAGTCCAAGTGCTTTTCTAAGTCGGGTCTGACCATAGAATTTTCCGCTATAGTTTTCCGGACGCCACAAAATTTCCGTCGATTCGTCTTCGACAACGACGGGGGCTCCGCTTACCAGGCTGGCGCCGGTAAATCCTGCTTCCAGCGCTGCTGAATAAACAAAAGGCTTAATGTTTGAGCCCATCTGTCGAACTGCCTGTGTCGCACGATTGAATTTGCCCAGATAATAATCGAACCCGCCTACCATAGCTTTGATTGCACCGTTCCTGGGATGGACTGCAATCAGTGCCCCCTCAACAGTGGGAATCTGCGACAACATCCACTGGTCTTCGTCTACAGGACGTACATAGATCATATCCCCGGGTTTCAAAACATCATGCGGAGACTTTAGCGGAGGTCCGAGTTGACGCGAACTGAGATGCAACCTGGCCCATTTCATTTGTTCCCACGGAATGGTTATCTGCTCGGCCGTTTTAGTAACAGCGATTGCCTTGTCTTCATGCACTTCAAGCACTAGAACAGGAACGATCTCCTGGCTGGACTCAAGCTGCTTTAACGCATCGTACCTCTTTTTATCGGTGTCTAATCGCGTTAAGTCCCAGTTTCTCGGTGGACCACGATAACCGTGTCTCATGTCATAGCTGATCAATCCCTCTCGCAGACTCTGCTCCGCCGCTTTCTGATCTTCAGAGTTCACCGTCGCATACACGCTGTAGCCATCTTCGTATAATTCATCACCAAATTTTTCGTACAACTGCTGGCGTATATATTCAGCAACATAGGGGGCTCTGAGTTCTACTTCCGCAAGGTGAAGTTGCGCTGTAATCGAGCTTTCGGTTGCAGTGAAGTGCTCTTGTTCCGATATATAGCCCAATTCGAGCATTCGGTCTAGAATGTAGTTCCTTCGAACTAGCGCCTCTTCAGGATTGGAAACCGGATTTACGCGAGAGGGCGCTTTGGGAAGAGCAGCCAGCATGGCATATTGCGCCAAGTCGAGATCGTCCAGCGGTTTGCCGTAATACGCCACCGCGGCAGCACCAAATCCATAAGCACGATGGCCGAGAAAAATCTTGTTCAGATAGAGTTCAAGTATCTCGTCTTTGGTGAGAAGTTGCTCAAGTCTCAGCGCAAGAAGCGCTTCATTGGCCTTTCGGATGTAAGTTCTTTCCTTGGTGAGGAAAAAGTTTCGCGTAACCTGCATGGTAATCGTGCTGGCACCTTGTGCCTTGGCACCTGACTGGATATTGACGTAGATGGCACGGAGAATACCTCTATAGTCAATACCGACATGTTCATAGTATCGATCATCCTCAGCGGAAAGTACGGCTGCAATCAGCGCAGGAGGAGCATCGTTAATTCTTACTGGAATACGGCGTTCGGAACCATATTCCCCCATCAGAAGCCCATCGCTGGAGTAAACTCGCAGTGGTACTTTCAGTTCCAGAGTACGGATGGTTTCGATATTCGGCAGTCCCGGCAATAGCAACAGCACAACAATTACCAGAGCCGCAGCACCTGCTACAACCAGATTGCTGACGACAATCAGCGAGCGAAAAAACCAAGGCAAAACCACAGCTTGAATTATCTATTATGGGTGATGTCTATAGACATTGAATTACTATTACCATACTTGCAAATCTGTTCATTTTCAATAATTTTGAAGAGAAACGTTCTTTTTTTCAGTTTGTCTCATGCGGTGGATTTTTTACTTCCTTGCGGGCATTGATTTACCGGATAGGGTGAGGCGTCTATCCGCCTGAAACCGAAAACGCGACTCAACTTGTCTGTAAGCGTTCACGAAACTGGATTGCGGCGATGGAATGAGTGAACCAAAATCAACTTTGCTGTATATTTTCTTATCGAGAAATCAAGGTAGAAACGATTAAATTAGCAACACATAATTTCGATTTTGATTCAGATAAAGACAAAATACGGGCATTCAGATCCCATGATTGTTCTAGTCGGTCCGATGGGTGCTGGTAAAAGTACTGTCGGCAGGAAACTAGCGCAACGAATTGGACTCAATTTCATTGATATCGATAAGGAGATTGAAAGTAGTGCCGGAATGTCCATTACTAAAATTTTCAAAAATGAAGGCGAAGAAGGATTCCGAAAAAGAGAGACTGACATGATTAGTTTTCACTGTTGTAAAAACGGAACTGTCATTTCAACCGGAGGTGGTGCGATATTGTCGTTAGAAAATCGCATGATGATGCGAAACGGAATCGTGGTCTATCTTCACGCAACCCCGAATCAACAATATGATCGAATCAAGAATCGCAAGCACCGCCCGAAGCTGGACCGTCAACGCCCACTGGCAAATCTCGCAGAATTGATGGAAATTCGTGACCCGCTCTATCGAAGCGAAGCCGATATCATTGTGCGCACCGATGGACAGTCGGTAGATGAAGTCGCCTCTCAAATCGAACATGGCTTGTTGAATCAATGAAAACCATTAAAGTGGCTCTCGGAAGCCGCTCTTATCCTATTCACATCGGAGCCGGTATTCTCGACAAGCCTGAGCTTTACCAACCTCACATACGCGGGGCTAAAGCGGTTGTCATCACGAATGAAACAATCGCCCCTCTGTATGCACAAAATGTTGTTGATTCAGTTGGAAAATTTGCGGAGGTTCACACCCATGTTCTTGATGACGGCGAAATTCATAAGAATTTACAAACTATCGGAAAAATATTTGACAAACTGCTGAACATTCCCTGCGACCGGAAAACGACGATTATTGCACTTGGAGGCGGTGTTGTCGGTGACACTGCCGGGTTCGCGGCAGCGTGTTACCAGCGCGGCGTACCATTCATCCAGGTTCCAACAACACTTCTCGCACAGGTGGACTCGTCAGTTGGCGGCAAAACTGGCGTAAACCATCCGCTTGGAAAGAATATGATCGGGGCATTCTATCAGCCTCAGTGTGTAATCGCCGACACCAATACACTACATTCCTTGCCGGACCGAGAACTGCGAGCGGGTCTGGCTGAAGTGATCAAGTATGGCGCCATACAGGATGCTAAATTTTTGGCCTGGCTTGATGAGAACATCGACTCCATTCTGAAGCGTGAGCCTGCGAGTCTTGCTCATGCAATTGAAGTGTCGTGTCGCAGTAAAGCAGAAGTTGTGGCACAAGATGAGCGCGAAACCGGCATACGAGCCATTTTGAACTTTGGGCATACCTTTGGACACGCAATTGAAACTTGGTTGAACTACAAAAAATGGCTGCATGGTGAAGCTGTCGCAGTCGGAATGGTAATGGCTGCTGAATTTTCAAGAAGGCTGAACCTGCTCAGTGCCCATCAAGCCAGTCAAGTTGAACAAATCATCAAAAGAGCAGGTTTGCCGGTATTGCCGCCTGATGGCATGAGTACCACCGATTTTCTGGAAGCCATGTCGCTTGATAAGAAAGTGCAAGGCAAAACTATACGAATCGTCGTGTTAGATGGAATTGGTAAAGCTGAAATTAAGGAAGACTATGACTTTGCAGAACTAAAAAATACACTTGACGCGTTTACCGCTCGCTAATCGCACACTGTCTTGATAGTGAAATCGTTTGTTTTTTCAGCTCGTCAAGGTTGATCAAGACAATACACATTACCATCGTTATGGCGCGTCTTCTATAAGACTGTCGGTGATATTTTGAACGGCGAAATTAGTTTGAGTTATCATTTCTCTGCAAGCGATGAAACTTCCAATCAGGCACAGAAAGACCGTTTTTGTGCTAGTTCAATTCATCTGCAGGTTTGGCATCACAGCGGTGCTGAACTTTTAATGTTTCCGATAATCCTGCATAAATTGAGTTTATTTTCCTACAACAAATTGATCGGTCTTTGATCTATATGACTAGCGGCGCCAAAGAAAGACGCTTTCTAAAAGCACTGGAAGGACTTTTCACCGGTGCGAAGGTCGACGGTGATTCTGGATTCGTTAATTTGATGCGAGTTAAACACGCCTATTTCGAGTCCATCCGCCTGGACCTCATGAAGAAAATAGATCAGCGAGCTGAAGAACAAACATCGTTCCGCGAGGAATTGTTCGACAAGCTATATACCTTTTTCAACCATTATTTTTGCGAAAGCGGGTCCATCTACTACCGCAATCTACCCGCATTTTCAAGAACATACGAACGCGTTTACTCCGAAGATGAAGATGTCGACTTGGTTTGGAAAACCCGAATGCTCTACTACGTCAAATCCGAAATTTTGGTGCGCTCTATGCCGGTTACATTCGTACGCAGCAAAATACCATACGATGAACTAATCTTCTTTATTGATGCAACAGACATTGAACATAAAAAAAACAACGTACGAAAAGAATTCGTTTTTGATTTCAAGAAATTTGAATCTGCTAAAGATAAGAAGAAAATCCATCTTCGAGTAACGTACTCCCAGAATGGAAGAAGAACAAACATCGAGAAAATTATCAGGGATGTCAAAACAGCGAATGGCATCATAGTAAGTGCCGAAGAACTGAACAATGCGTTTCGGATTTTCAGAATGCAAACCGAAGCGGATTTCTTCATCAATAAGAACGCTCGTGAATTTCTCGAAGAGCGGTTTAATCTGTGGATGTACCAATATTTATTTCAAGAGGAGTCAATCTTCGAACAAAGCCGACTCGACCAATTACAGGCGATACGAGACACAGCTTTCGACATAATCGAATTCATTGCTCAGTTTGAAGACGAGTTGCGGAAGGTCTGGGAGAAACCGAAGTTTGCAAGAAGTGTACATTATGTGATGACCTTGGATAAGCTGCCGCGTAAGCTAATCAAGAAAATCGCATCTCACTCTGGAATTGACAAACAAATCACTGAATGGCGGCAACTTAATCTCGTAGATGAGAATTTCTCGTCCGAGAACCTACACCGACTCCCGCAAAAACTCAACATCGACAATGGTATCTCTGATGAATGCTTGTTTCTACCTCTGGATACGAAATATTTCGAAAGTTTGAAATTGGATATCCTTGATACGCTGGGTGACTTGGATTTAACACTTGATGGTGAGGTGGTTCACAGCGAAAACTGGCAGGCTTTGAATACCTTGCGGAGTCGATATTCAGGTCAAATTGATTGCGTCCATATTGACCCTCCGTACAACACGAACTCAAGGGGATTTCTCTATCAGAACGAATACCGGCATTCGAGTTGGTTAACGATGATGGAAAACAGAGTAGATGCAGTGAACGGTTTTCTCAAGGATGACGGTACATTTTTGTGTCATATCGACGAACATGAGTACGAAAGACTGCATCTGATGATGGAAAAAACCGGATTGCTCAATGCAGGGACAGTCGTCTGGGATAAACGCAACCCCATGACAGGCGGGAGGGGTGTAGCCACTCAGCACGAGTACATCATTTGGAGATCAAGAACTGAAAAGTATTTATCGCTTCGGAACGACAATATAAAACTCATCATAGAGAAAGCTGAGGAACTGGTTGAGGAACACGGAGGTATTAACGACGCAGTCAAATCGTCTTTCTCAAATTGGGTAACCAACCACACCGATTTCAGTGGTGGAGAAGCAGCTTATCGATATGTCGATGACGACGGACGAGTCTACCAATCAGTAAGCCTGCGGGCACCGGAACCTAGAAGTGATCCGAAGTTTCATATTCCGCTTGAACATCCACTTACCAAGAAACCCTGTCTTGTTCCGCCGAACGGATTTTCTCGTACTCCAGAGACACTCAAGTTAATGATCAATCGCGGCGAGATTATTTTCGGAGTTGATGAATCGACGCAGCCCCGGCAGAAACGATACTTGACCAAAGACTCTCGACGGCAAATTTCGTCAGTCATCCAAGATGCAAGGCGCGGTAAATCAGATCTGGATAGATTGGGATTGGTAAATTTCCCATACTGTCATTCAGTTGGATTTTATTTCAATCTAATTGCCGCAGCGGCCAACTCAAGCTCTGATGTGATACTGGATTACTTCGCAGGATCTGGAACAACTGCCCATGCCGTAGTGAATCTCAATCGCGATGATGGCGGTGACCGGAGATACGTGCTTGTCGAAATGGGAGATTACTTTCATACCGTGATAATACCGCGACTGAAGAAAGTGATTTTTTCCAAAGATTGGAAAAATGGAAAACCAATCTCGAATCATGGCACTAGCCATGCATTTAAGTATTACAGTCTCGAACAGTATGAGGAAAGTCTGAAGAACTCGCGTTATAAAAATTCTAAACAATTGGAATTGGATAGTATGAAAAGTCCGTTTGAACAGTACGTATTTTTTGGAGATGCCAAACTCAGTCACGTTGTCAATCAGCCGGATGAGAGCACGATCGACATCAACTTGTTTGACCTGTACCCGGATATTGATATAGCAGAGTCCCTATCCAACGTGCTCGGAAAACATATTCGACGTATTTCAACGGACCACGTCACTTTTGCAGATGGTTCAGTAGAAAAAACCAACCCCTCTACTATGACCGAACAGGAAAAACAACACTTTATATCCGTATTAAAACCGTATCTGTGGTGGGGAGAATGAAACTTACCAGCAAAGTTTCCGTCAATTGATGTCGTAGACCTCGGAAAGCAGCACAAATGACTCATCCGGCTCTTGAATCAATCGCGAATACTATAAATTACGGCGACCTGCCTGAAACATGGCGGTTGCCGGAGCCTCATCGTTTCTCGCCGCAAAAGACACTTTACGATTATCAGACAGATGCTCTGATGAATGCCGCTCGGACGCTTTATCTTTACTTCAAGGAAAGAGAAAACGATTATCGCGACAATGGGCCGCTCACAATTGAAGGGCGCAAGCACTCTTTCGCTCAATATTATTACGATAGAAGGTGCCTAACTGACAATCTGAATGTCAACAAATTCGAAACAACTGCAGATAGACGGAATTGGAAACAAAATTCAGTCTTCGAGATACTGAAGGATTACTTCCCACACGGTGATGATCAAGTTGTATTCAGTGAAATTGTCAATCGCATGGGCTTTTGGATGGCCACTGGAAGTGGAAAAACTTTGGTCATGGTTAAATTGATCGAGTATTTGTACAGAATGATTCAACGTGGAGAAATTCCGTCCCATAACATCCTGTTACTCGCGCCCAGCGACCACTTAATCAAACAAATTCGCGAAGCCATCAACGAGTTCAATCAATCAGGCCTGTATCTGGATCTCGTTCCATTACGTAATCGGGGTCGGGTTCGCCAAGGAAAGCTAGGAGATACTGTAACGGTGTACTATCACCGAAGCGATAACATTTCCGATGCCCAAAAAGAAGTGTTAATTGACTTTAGACGGTATGAAAACGACGGAAAGTGGTACGTTCTACTTGACGAAGCGCATAAAGGCGGTAGAGAAGATTCAAAGCGGCAAGCGTACTACACTGTAATGTCTCGGCAAGGATTTTTGTTCAATTTCTCAGCAACTTTCACCGATGAGCTCGACATTTTGACAACAGTAAAAAAATACAACTTGACGGAGTTTGTTCGCTTAGGCCATAGCAAGAAGATCTTTCTGAACGAAACGGAGTTCAATTCGTTCCAACACAGAAGAAGCGAAATCAGTCACCAGGAAAGACGAAAAATTGTTTTGAAATCTCTAGTCAATCTCGCTTTTGTAACTCTTTGCGTCAAAGAAATTCGTGAACGAACCGGCCAGGCTAACTTGTACCATTCACCGTTAATGTTGACATTGGTCAATTCCGTTAATACGACAGTCGAAAACGAACACAATGATTTATGGGCGTTCTTCCAGATTTTGAAAGATGTTGCTACAGGCATGATCGGCGAGTCGATGTTTTTTGATGCGAAAAAAGAACTCATCAATGACTGGACAGGTTCAACGTATCTGCTGGGAGAAGACGATAAATTAGAGTTTAGGCACAGCATGGAATTGCTGAACACAATGACTGTGGCCGACCTGCGCGAAACGGTATTTTTAAGCCGCACTGAAAGCGCGTTGCAATTGATTCATAGTAAAGACAACAAAGAACTCGTTTTTCAGATGAAGAACTCAGATTCTCCCTTTGCTCTGATCCGGATTGGTAATACTTCCAAGTGGCGCAACCAACTGCTTGCGGGTTATGAGGAAACCACTGCGTTACGGGACGAATCATTCTTTGCTGGTCTTGAATTCAGCACTATCACCATTCTCATGGGTTCACGGTCGTTTTTTGAAAGCTGGGATTCCAATCGTCCGAATGTCATTAATTTCATTAACATTGGAGGTGCAGACGCTAAAAAATTTGTTGTCCAATCGGTTGGAAGAGGTGTTCGAATCGAGCCGCTTCCATCGAAACGCCGGCGCCTGAGTTTTCTCACTCACGACAATGATGAACTAACCAAAGTCGGTGATGTCGTTAACCCAGTGGAAACTCTGTTTTTGTATGCAACCAACCGTAATGCAGTGAAAACCGTGCTTAAAGGATTGCAGTCTGAAAAGATTGGTGAGTTTAAGCATATAGAGGGATTCATTAGAACGAAAGGACCGGAAGTCAATGGTAAGGAAATGCCGCTTCTTGTACCCGCGTATCAGAACCGCGACCGCTCCAAATCGGCGTATGCCAAATTTGCAATGAGCAACTCAACGCTGTGTCGATTTCAACAATATCTTGAAGGAACGCCGGATTCAGTTTTCATCGTTCGAGACAATATGCCCCCTTCGGCAATTAAAACATTGCGTGACTTCCCGACACCTGACAATATTCAGCAAACGGATAAGGAATATACCGATTTGTCTTTTTTGCAGCATCGTTTGATTTCACATTTTGAACAACCGGAAAAGTTATCTGATGGAGTTAGAGAATTGAACAACGATGAAGACATTGTTCACTTTCGCAAGATCAGTGTTAATTTGGATGCGGGGGAGACCAGAGACCTCATGGGAAAAATCGTCAAAGTATCGCAAGGTGGAATTTCAGATGAACAAATGACAGAACTGGCGCGTCAGCTGTCAGCCGGTGAAATTGGCAGCCGCGAGTTTAGGCATTGTATGGATGGAAAATCTGAATTGACATTCAAAAAACTGAAGATCAAGCATATTCACAAACACTATTATGTTCCCGTGGTAATGGCCGAAACCGGCAATTCAGACTACATTCAACACATCATCAAGGAAGAGAGTGAAACACGATTCCTTCGGAAATTGGATGTATGGCTGCAAGCGAACAAACCGGACTGGGATGCATGGATGTTCAGCAAGATTGATGAATATTTTGATAGAATCCATATACCGTACTACAATCAGGAAACCAATGAATATTCCAGATTCCTACCGGATTTCATTTTCTGGATGTGCAGGAATAACCACTACCAAATTGTCTTTGTTGATCCAAAAGGAACAGCGCATAAATCCGCATATTTAAAAATCGACGGATACATGTATTTATTCGAAAATGATGGGGAGCGGAAGCAATTCAAATTCAACGAATCAAATGTGAGCGTAAACTTGTTGATGTTTAACGACAACCCCACCGTACCGAAACTCTACGAACGTTTCTGGACCTCTGACCCGGCGGACGTGTTTTCCAGAGTGCAAGCATCTTGATAGGTGTTTATCGTGCAGGTGTGCTGAATATCTTCAGCCTCGGTGTGTAATCGCCGACACCTTATGTTCAAGTATTATTCCAGCTTTTGCATTTGTTTCAGGCCATCCTTATTTTCTCATGGTGGTATGCTCCTTGAGTTAGATTGATTGAAATATAAATTGCTGTTGATTTTACTCTTCGAGTGATTCACATCAATAATATTGCGATTCCATGTTTACAGAAGACTTTGAACCTGACTGAAAATGATTAAGCTAAGGCAAAAAAATATTGTGAATCTGAACATTAACTTACACCGTTATTGAACTGTTCCTATATAGCGTGTCCGGTGTTCGTAAAAGGTCTAGGGAAGAAAACAAAATTCGCCCGTTACGGGGCGCTGGATGCAAAGTTCCAAATTGGAGTGACACTTCAACCCAGAAGATGAGATGTTGGGCGATGGAACTAGACGTAACAACCGCAGTGAAAAGGTAATGGTAGAGAATTCGGCACTATGATGCTAATGCCAGACCAAGCGGAAAGGTCCGAATAAATGAAAGAGGAAATTAATTACAAATGAAGCAAACAACTATTCATAATCCTGATCGCTACATGTCGGACCTCAGGCAAATTCTGTCGCAAGGGAAAAAGAGAATTGGCCTGCTTGTCGGCGCAGGCGGGCCAGTGTCTGTCCGTGTGAACGCAAATGGAGTGATGGATGACGATGGAGAGCCACTAATTCCAGATGTCGCAAGGCTTACTCAGTGTGTTTTGGACGAACTTGAGCCAGAATACAAAGAAATTGCTAATATTCTTGTTTCTGAATTGGGCGGGGATTCAAACATTGAGTCCCTCTTGACACGTATTAGAATGCTCTCCCAAGCCATCGGCAGCGCAAAGGTTCATGGTTTTGACAGCTCACGATACGAAAATTTTGCAGAAATTATTTGCAACCAAATTGGCAAGATTGTATCCACACCGCTACCCAGCGAACCAAATCCATTCACTGAACTTATTTCGTGGATCGGAGGCACTCATCGTAGCCATCCGATTGAAATATTTACGCCTAACTATGACCTCCTATTTGAAGAAGCCTTTGAACGAGCTAGACTTCCGTTTTTTGATGGTTTCACTGGCGCCCACAAGCCCTTTTTTGATCCTTCGAGCATCAGCGATGATGCTCTCCCGGCGCGCTGGTCCCGTCTTTGGAAAATACATGGATCATTGGGTTGGGACACTAACGAGGACGTCATTATTCGAACGGGAAGCCGTAAATCCACCAAATTGATTTTTCCTGAACACCTCAAATACGATCAAATAACCAGGCAGCCGTACTCGGCGCTTTTCGAGCGACTGAAAGAATTTCTTACCACACCTGACAGTCTATTACTTTGCACTGGCTTTTCATTCTCGGACGCCCATATCGCAGCTGTATTGGATGAAGCGCTTGCTTCCAACACACACACAGCCGTCATCGCATTTCAATACAGAACACTGGACAGGGAGTGTTCGGCAACCAAGCTTGCTCTCACTAGACCGAATCTGAGTGTTTACGGAAGCGACGGTGCAGTAATACACGGCGTCAAAGGAGAATGGAAGCTTGGAGAACTCCAAAATCACGAATGGATCTCAATTCGGAAAACGTTTTGGAAGACCGGTGAGACGGACGGCGGGAGATTTCAACTTGGAGATTTTGCAAAATTTGCGCGTTTTCTAGCCTTGACGCAGGCGGAGCAGTTCGGGCTAATACCAGACGATACCGTAGAAAGTGGCGAAGATGGAAAGCCCAAAACTGTAGTGGAATCATCCACGGTGTTGGAGGATGCGAGCGAGGATGGACATGCTCAGTCGTGATCCCACATTTATAGGCACAGTCGCCTCCGTCTCGGGTTCCGCCATAAGCGTTCATTTAGCGCAATCAGTATCGTCGGGGTTATCAATAATTGAGGGCAGAGCTTACAAGATTGGACAGGTTGGTAGTTTTGTTCGAGTACCTCAAGGTTATCAGGATTTGTTCGGAATCGTATCAGAAGTCGGGGCAAGAGCGGCTCCCGAGATTACTGAACAAATGGATTCGGATACAGGGCGGTGGATGAATATTCAACTCGTTGGCGAGTCCATTGGTGGAACGTTTGAGCGCGGCATCAGCCAGTACCCGAGCGTTGGTGATGCAGTGCACATCACGACCGAGAGCGACCTTACTCGCATTTATGGCAAGAGCGAATTGGGGCAGATCATCATCGGGTCTCTATCAAGTGCGGAGTCAATACCAGCAAAGGTTGGACTCGATGCGTTGGTTACGCGGCATTCAGCAATTTTGGGCTCAACCGGATCTGGAAAGTCGACGACGGTTGCAAGCCTTCTACGCCATATTGCGGATAATGGAGAACATGGCGGTTATCCAAACGCGCGAATATTGATGCTTGATATTCATGGCGAGTATGCATCTGCGCTAAAGGACATTGCGGTGGTCTTTTCTGTCGACCCTCAGCCCGATCAACAAACGTTGCTTATTCCGTATTGGGCATTGGAGATAAAAGGGTTGCTGGAGTTTTTGACTGGTGGTGTAGACGGAATAAGAGAAACAGCATTCTCTGACAAAATTTATCAAATGAAAGTCGATAGTAATGAGTTGCAGAATTTCCCCGGTGTGGAGCGTGGATCAATTACAGTAGATACACCCCTCCCGTTCAGCTTGAAGAAACTGTGGTATGACCTTATCGATTTTGAAATAGCGACGTTTGAAGGACAGAATAGAGACGAGTCTACTCGTTACGAGAATGGCGATCCAAACGATCTAAGGGCACCCAAATATTTACCACATGGAATGGGGGCAAGAGGGCCATTTCTAAATCCACAAGCCCTTGGAATTCGGCGGCAATTGGACCTTCTTCGATCCCGATTACTTGACCGTCGATTCGATTTTCTTCTTCATCCAGGTTCATGGGAGCCAGATGCCGACGGAAAGATTGACAACGATCTCGATGTTTTGCTTGCGAATTGGATTGGTGGATCCAAACCGATTACAATTCTTGATCTTTCCAGTGTCCCCAGCACTGTGTTGGAACGACTTGTTGGGTCCATCCTCAAGATCGTTTACGACTCACTCTTCTGGAGCCGAGAAAAGTCGGAGGGCGGCAAGGATAGACCTCTTCTCGTTGTGATGGAAGAAGCACATAGATATCTATCACCGGATGCGGATGGGTTGGCTTCTGAAACTGTTGAAAAGATTGCCAAGGAAGGGCGGAAGTATGGTGTCGGCGCTATGGTTATCAGTCAACGGCCTTCTGAAGTGGCCGAAACGATATTGTCACAATGCGGAACTTTCTTTGCATTGCGGCTTTCCAATCCGACCGATCGCCAGCGAGTTCAAGGTACGCTTCCTGATGGTTTGGTTAGTTTGCTCGATGTTCTTCCAGTTCTACGGACAGGGGAAACGATTGTCATGGGTGAGGCTGCGAAACTGCCTATGCGTTGCCGTATCGCACTGCCAGCAGAAGAGAATCGCCCAAGCAGTGTTGATCCAATGGTCGCGAGGCAATGGGCGCTCATGCCACGAACGGAAGGATATGATCGGGTCGTCGCATCATGGCGTGCGCAGAATCCGCGAGCCGTAGTGAAAGAGATAGATATCAGTCGTCAACGAGTGATTGATGAAGCAGAGGAGATCACAAATGAATAGAATGGAACGGTCCACAGTAGCATCGTCAAACATTGCGTCGGTCGGTTATGACGAAACAACGCAGACTTTGGAGATCGAATTTCTCAACGGATCAATTTATCAGTACTACAATTTCCCCATCAATATGCACGAGCAGTTGATGCAAGCTCCGTCAAAAGGACAATTTCTAAATATTTATATCAAGAATGCATATCCATATTCCAGAATAGGATAAGTATTGGGATTGAGGTTTGATTGATTCTCCTTTAGGTCGTCATACGGTAATCACATTTGGTTGATTGGCGATACGGGAGCATCGGCTTGCAGCTCCGCGGGATCATAAACACGGTCTTCGGTTGATGACATTCGAACCTCGAATCCGAAAACAGATCTTTAGGCGGGCTTTTGCCAATGCAAACTTTGTGTTACGGTAAAATGGCTGACAGGTTCAAATTCGTATTAGCCTGTGTCAGCGATCCTCGAAATTCAAAATGTAACCAAGCATTTCGGCTCACTGCTGGCGGTTCGAGAGTGCAGTCTCGAAGTGGAATCCGGCGTGATCGCCGGCCTTATTGGGCCCAATGGTGCAGGAAAATCTACACTGTTCAATATCGTTGCCGGTGTTCATCAGCCTGATTCAGGCACTGTGCGACTCAACGGCGCACAAGTTACCGGACTCCCAGCTCACGAAATGTTCGCCCGCGGGCTGCTCCGCACTTTTCAAATTCCACATGAGTATTCCAACATGACAGCTGTTGAAAATCTGCTGATGGTGCCATCTGGACAGATCGGCGAAAATGTAGCTTCGGCCCTGTTTCGTCCTTCGAAGTTTCGTTCTCAGGAAACCGAATACCTCAAAAAAGCATCTGAGGTGATCGACTTTCTGGGCCTGTCCCATGTCAAGAATGAACTTGCGGGAAATCTTTCCGGCGGTCAGAAAAAACTCTTGGAACTCGGCCGAACCATGATGGCCGAAACCGAAATCGTTCTTTTGGATGAACTCGGCGCGGGGGTCAATCACACGCTTCTCAACATGCTTTCTGACAATATCAAGAAACTGAATCAGGAGTTTGGGAAAACATTTTTCATCATTGAGCACAATATGGATTTCATATCTCGTCTATGCCATAGAGTGACGGTAATGGTGGAAGGCGAAGTCGCAACCGAGGGATCTCCAGAGGAAGTGTTAGCGAATCCAATGGTTGTAGAAGCCTACTTCGGCGGCGGAAAACGAGTCGCTTGATGTCCGCAGACTGAATTATGTTGCTTCACGCAACCAACATCATCGCCGGTTATGGCGGAGAACCGATCCTGCACGGCGTTGACATCGAATTGGATTCGGGACAGATCGGTGTCATCGTAGGCTCAAACGGCGCCGGCAAGTCAACCGTCTTGAAATGCCTGTTCGGACTAGTCAAGCTGGAACAGGGTAGCGTGAAGCTGGAGGGAAACGACATCACCGACGTCCCGCCAGACAAGCGCGTTGATCTTGGAATTGCCTATGTACCTCAGGAATTGAATATATTCCAGTCGCTGACAGTTCAGGAAAATCTGGAAATGGGAGCATTCATCCGTCGAGATGATTTCTCATCCTCAGTGGAGCAAATGTTTGTACTGTTTCCACCTCTCAAGGCAAAACGCCGCGACTTCGCAGGACAGCTTTCTGGAGGACAGCGGCAGATGGTTGCGATTGCCAGAGCGCTGATGACCGAACCGCGCCTGCTGCTTCTTGATGAACCCACGGTCGGTCTTTCCCCATCATATGTTCAGGACATCATCCATCGAATTTTGGAAATTGCGGCGTCCGGCATCGGGGTACTGATTGTGGAACAAAACGCGCGACGCGCCCTGCAAATCTCGGATACAGGCTTTGTGCTGGCTGGCGGCCGCAATCTGTATACTGACACCGCCGAAAACTTGCTCCTCAATCCCGAAGTCGCAAGAAGTTTTCTCGGAGGCTGAGCGCACTCGTGGATGAACTGATTTTCTTTATCAACAAGGTGCTGATCTCGGGCACAGTGATTGGCTGTATTTATGCGCTTGGTGCAGTTGGGGTCACGCTGGTTTTCGGAATCCTGCGCTTTGCCAATTTCGCACATGCAGATTTGATGACAGTCGGCGCTTATTTGGCACTGGTTCTATCAGCGGCGTTTTCCGGCGGTAGGGAGATCGCCGGACTGCCTGCGGGATTCATGGTTCTGCCGCTGGCGGCTGCAGGTGTTGCTGTTCTCGCAATCGGCCTGGACCGACTGTTCTACCGTCCATTGCGAGAAAGAAATGTCAAACCAATCCTGCTACTAGTTGCTTCCATAGGTGTTACGCTAATGCTTCAGGGAGCGATCAGGCTGTTCGCCGGGACAGCTCCGCGTAATTTTTTCTCGATTGAGAAAAAAGACATATTCCGCATTGATCTGCCATTTGATCTAGCAACGAAAAACATTGTCATTTCTGAACCTCAGGTGCTGCTCGTTCTTACTGCTATTGTTTGTGTGTTCTGTCTGCACCAGTTCCTTACCCGCACACGCCTGGGCAAAGCGATGCGGGCGATGTCGGACAATGCAGAATTGGCGCTGATTTCTGGAATCAATACCGACAAAGTGGTTAGAGCGACATGGTTTATTGCCGGAGCTCTAGCCGCCATCGGCGGAGTTTTGCTGGCGCTCGACGTATTCCTCAAGCCGGACTTGAGTTTCAATCTTCTGCTGCCCATCTTCGCTGCTGCGATTGTTGGAGGCGTCGGACGTCCGTACGGTGCCATTGCCGGTGGTATGCTGGTGGGATTCTCTGAAACACTGGCGATATTCAACTGGTCTATATTGCTGCGCCCCCTCCAAGACTACATGCCGCAATGGATTGACATCCCTGCGCGTCTAGCCTTTGTTCCTACCGAATACAAGATCATTGTCCCGTTTGTCATACTCATCGCAGTTCTGATTTGGCGGCCAACGGGAATCTTTCGCGGACAGGTCCTGTAACCGAACCAGCGAATCATGGCAAAGTTCCAAAGAGAATTTATCCTTTTCTCCATTTTGGGAATCGCCGTGCTGATTGTATTGCTGAACTTCGGACAAGCTTACACGCTGCGAATGCTGATGGAAGCCTCCTGCTATGCAATCTTAGCACTAGGACTCACGATTCAATGGGGCTATGCAGGCCTGTTCAACGCCGGAGTGATGGGATTCATTGCAGTCGGCGGGTTCGTAACAATGCTGATGTGTTTTCCGATCAATGACTCGTTCTGGCAATCCGATGGCCCTGCAGCTCTGGGAATTTTCCTCCTAAAAGTGTCGGTGATCATTATCGCCATGGTTGGTTTGAGCCAAATTCACCGATTCGGAGTGAGTCAAAGAATCAAAAATATTTCCCTGATCATTGCCCTGTTGATCGCATTTTTTGTTTTCAACAGCGCGTTGGCACCTGTTGCACAGCTGATCGAAAAAGAAGCGGAATTTATCGGCGGATTCGGATTGCCGGTTGGAATTGGCTGGATTGCTGGGGGAATTGCTGCTGCAGTAATAGCTTATTTCATCGGCAAGGCGTGCCTTGGACTACGAAGCGACTATCTGGCGATCGCAACGCTTGGATTTGCTGAAATTATCAAAGCAATTCTGAAGAATGCCGACTGGCTTACGCGCGGAACTCTCACCGTCTCCCCCCTGCCATGGCCGGTGCCAACACCGAATGATCTGGGATTCGTCGCGGCTCGAGCAGCATACCTGTGTTTGATGGCAGCAATCGTCGCAGTTGTTTTCATTCTCCTGCAGAGAGCCTATCATGCCCCTTGGGGGCGGATGATGAGAGCGATTCGGGACAATGAAATTGCAGCGGCAGCCATGGGCAAGAATGTGAATTTCCGGCGATTGGAAATTTTCGTTATCGGCTCCGGATTGATTGGATTGGGAGGTGCCGCACTGATAACTTCTGTGCGAATTTTCGACCCTGCTGGATTCCATCCATTTCAACATACTTTTCTGATCTGGGTCATGGTGCTCTTTGGTGGCGCAGGCAACAATCTGGGAGCGATATTCGGAGCAGTCGCGATCTACATTATCTGGACGATGTCGGAACCCGTCACTTTGGTTCTGTTTGAAATTGCAAGCAACTACGGTTCAATGTGGTTTGGTTGGGAAGCGCCTTCGGACTTTATGGCGCGAGCCCTACAAACGCGGGTATTTATAGCCGGGCTGACAATCGTTCTGGCGCTTCGCTATGTGCCGAATGGTCTGATTCCCGAGCGAATACGCAAGGATTAATCCGAAGTTTGAAAGCATATTGGCTGGCAAACACTGATGATACAACGGTTTTTTGAAAAGTATATTTTGGCGTTTCTGCCTACATTCGAAATTCGATCAAACTTTATTGATGTTATTGAGCAAATCCAAAGCTTGTTGCTGCCTGGCATTGGCAACCGACGTCAATTCGAACTGCAAGCCATCGCCATTCGCCGATTTGGCTCGACAGGTGTTGACGGTGATGGTTTCGAGATGTTCAATCAGGGTGCGGAAACAATACGCCGCCGAGCCATCTTCAGTGCGTGCCGTGGCGGCTTTTTTACGCGCCTCACCCGAACGAATCGCCGGCAATACCGGGTCTCGGGTTTCAGTCAACTCGTCAAGGTGTGGGTCGGCGAACAACAGCTCGCGCCAGGCTTCGCGCATGTGCCACTCCACATAGTAGGCCAGCATGCAAAGGAAAATATGCGCCCGCACCCGGTCGGCGGTGCGGTGATGAATCGGCCGGACTCGCAAACTGATGGTTTTGATGGTGCGAAAGGCACGCTCTACATTGCATAGACGCTTGTAGTTTCTGACACACTCGGCGGCGGTCATGGATTGTTCGTCCAGCGAAGTTCGAATCACGTAGATGCCATCCAGTGTCGCTTCGGCAGCGATGCTTGGTAAATTGCGTCGAAACGAAAACGAGCGCTCCGAGATCTCGCAGATGAAATGTTTTTTCATCTTCCGAGAGTTGATCTTCTCGCCGACTTTCAAACCGATTTCGGCTCGCCCTTTCAGTCGCCCGGCAACGACGCGTTGTTCGATTGCGCTTAATTGCTGTTCGGTAGCGACCAGCAGCGATTCACGGGTGTGTGCGCGTTTTTGTGCCAGTTGCCGATTGCGACACGCCACCAGTCTTTGTCCAGGGTAATCGGGATGGAATACCTCAAACAGATTGACTTCGTCAAAACTGTGCAACGGCAAAGCGCCCTTTTTCACCAGCTTTCGAATGGTAATGCTTTTGAGCGCAGTGATCCAGTCCACACCATCGAGTTTTCCAAGTGCATCGATATTCACTTGGGTGATCATGCCGCGATCCCCTGCGACCACCAGCCGGTCAATGCCAAAACGTTTTTTGAGCTTTTTCACCTGCGGCAACAGCGTTTGACTGTCACGCAAATTCCCCCGACACACCGTCACCGACAAAGGCCGGCCTTTGCGATCGCACAGCAACCCAAAATTCACCTGCAGCTTGCCGGGTTTGCCGTCTCGACTGTAGCCGTATTCGGCCAATGGACATTCGGTGCCTTCAAAATAACTGGAGCTCAGATCGAACAATGCCAAACCGCCAGCCTGAAGATGGCGACGCACCAGCTTGCCTTCAATCACGTTTTGATGCTTCAAAAGCCAGTCCATTGCCCCATAAAGCTCATCGACGTCGGCGTCTTCGACACCGAAGTGTTGTGGCAAGGTGGTATCGTGCCACCACCGGCAAGTGGCGAGCTTGGTGTGCGGGCGAATGATTCGGGCACCAATCAAGGCGCAGACCAGGTCGCGGTTACGTTGTGGAACACTTGCAATCAAAGAATTCAGGCCCAGTTGTTGGAATGCGCGCAGGAGCGCTTCGACGGCGCCGTGCTTGCGTACCCCGACGATGTCAAAAGCGTCATTGACGTCGAGGTATTGTTTGCCCATCGAAAGGCCGCGGATCAGTTCAATCCAATGCGGTGGAAGATGCGTGAGGTTGGCATGGGTTTTCTTTTGGGATTTACCGTTTTTGTCTCGGTAGCTGCTTCTGAGTAGCACGGTGCGGTAGGATTTTCTGCCGCGTTTGGAGTTAACGACACTGAGGTGCATGCGGGGAGATGGATCAGCCATTGCGTGCCTACAACAATGAAAATGGAAATGAATTTATGATAAGGCATATTATACATAAAAGATGGATAAATTACAAATAATATAGAATATAACTGCCTACAAAACGAAAAATAATCAGCTATAAATTGAAAGAAAAGTTGTACGATTTCAAAGAGTTATTTTGCCATGAACGGCAAAATCAGTGCAGAACTTCGGATTAATGACATCCGGCACCTGCGTCACTCACAACCTTGACAGCAAAAACACCCAAAAAGAAAACAGTGGCGCCGAAGCGCCACTGTCTTTAGCAACAAATTCTCCGAATATTTACATGATGGGGCCGACTTCCACAAGCTGGCCACCTTGAACGTTGTTTTCGACGATCACACCAGCTACGTCTCCCTTCTCGTTGAAATCTTGGCTTCCAGCTGCGCCTTCGTAATTGATGTCTTCACCCTGCTTGAGCGCTGCAAGTGCCTTGTCCCATTCGCCCGCATACACTTGCATACCGGGAGGACTTGCAACTGCGCGCAGTGCTTCTGACATTCCTTCGCGCTCAGCGTTTCCCTTTTTCTCCATTGCCAGTGCGAGAAGAAACGTGGCGTCATAGGCTTGCGAAGCATAAATGGGAACATCAAGTCCCTTTGCTTTCCACATAGCATCGAAATTGTCTTTGCCCTGTCCTTGCACACTCCCCGCACTTGTGATAATCATGCCTTCCAGAGCTTCAGCGCCGATGGCATCAATTAGAGATTGTGCCAGCATTCCGTCACCGCCGATGAATTTGGTGAAATCGCCACCTTCCAACGCTTGACGGATGATTGTCTGACCTGATCCGTTGGCATATGCCAGAACCGCCAGATGTTCAGCACCGCTTGAAGCCAGCGAACCGATTTCCGCCCGATAATCCGCTTTGCCGTCCTCATGGGCTTCGCTTGCAGCGATATTGCCGCCCAATGCTGTGTACGAATTTACCAAGGCGTCGGCAAAGCCTTTTCCATAGTCATTGTTGATATAGGTGATGGCAATGGTGGTAATGCCTTTGGCTATCAACAGTTTAGCCATCGATTCTCCCTGATACGAATCAGATGGGACAGTTCTGAAAAGCAGGTCGTTGTCATCTACATCAGAGACTGCCGGACTGGTCGCGCTCGGTGAAATTATGACAGCTCCACCAGGAATGGCAGCATTATTGGCTGCAGAAATGGTTGCCCCGGAACAATTCGGCCCAACAATGGCAGGCAAGTTCTCCGAGTTAATGAGCCGGTCAGCTGCATTGGCAGCCGCTGTTGCATCTATACAGGTTGAGTCACCCGTTACGAGCTCCAGGGCTTTTCCGCCTAACAGACCGCCACTGGCAGAAATGTGATCAGCGGCCAACTGGGCACCTTGTAAAATTCCGGGAGCAAGCGATTCGATTGGTCCAGTAAATCCGCCCAGAAATCCTAATTTCACAACGTGTCCATCACTGTGAGCACTCTGAATGGTTACTGTGGACATAAGAAGAATTGCAAATGTTGCTACAGTAAGTTTTTTTTTGAAATGTTTCATAACTTTTTCTTCCATGTAATAATCATGATTTAGATAGGTATATTCTAACGAAAATTACAGTGACGTTTCGTATTTTAACCTTGAATAGCGTTCGGTTACCCGAAGAAATGAATGTCATGTATCAGTGAGTCGTCTGGCGATTTTCATGCATTCGCCCACTCAAACTGAAACTGCTGTCGAATTTCGGCGCTGTCGACTGAGAAATTCATGCATGCCTTCATCAACTGGCTGCAAGAACTTGATTTGTTCACCTCCCAAGCACGCCGGAATACATTGGAGTGTTGATGGCGCCAATGCCATCACTGCTTTGCGCTGCTGCAATTCAAATAAACGGCTTGATGACTACCGGTATTCACAGGCAACAAAATCTTAGTTCAATTGAAAAATTCTGATGTACGCCCTTGATCTGCAAATTATTTATTTGCGAAATTCCTCATTCTGTCGTTATACTAAAAAGTTCGGCAACTGAATGCAAGTGACGAATAGCGCACGGATGTGCGCAACAAGCCGCGACGAAATTATTTCTGAAACAAGCTCATCTCAGTCTGATACAGGCCTGCAAACGATGGGTTGACGAGTAGAGACAGAATTCCATGAATCGACACAGTCGGGATACAGGTTTATATCGCCCGCAATTTGAGCACGATGGTTGCGGATTCGGCATGATTGCCCACATGGACGGGCTGGCGTCGCACTGGCTGGTGAAAACTGCAGTGCAGTCGTTGTCTAATCTGACCCATAGAGGGGCAATTGCGTCTGATGGAAAAACCGGAGACGGCTGCGGCATTTTGCTACGCATTCCCGATGGATTTATCCGACATGTCGCAAAAAAGGAAAAGATTGAGCTAACCAGGAAATTTGCCGTCGGCATGGTATTCCTCAACAGCGAACCGGAGATGGCCGCCCGTGCCCGATCGCTGATGGAACAGGAACTGAAAAAGAAAGGCCTCGAAACGGTTGGTTGGAGAATTGTTCCAACGAATTTCGAAGCATTGGGAGAATCCGCCCAAGCAGTATGCCCAAGGATCGAACAGATTTTTGTTAATGCGCCAAACAACCTTTCAACGGTTCAATTTGAGCGCCGTTTGTACGCAACACGCAGGACCTCGGAAAAAGCAATATCGGAACTGGATAATCAATTTTATATCTGTAGTCTGTCATCTAAAGTAATGGTCTACAAGGGATTGTTCATGCCGGACAATCTGACCCTGTTTTATCCCGAACTTAACGATCCGAGATTGGAATCGTCCCTTGCAGTTTTTCATCAGCGCTTCTCGACCAACACTGCACCGACTTGGAGTCTCGCACAGCCGTTTCGAATGCTGGCTCATAACGGTGAGATCAATACCATTCAAAGTAACCGCAACTGGGCGGTGGCGAGAAGCGGCAAATTCACCGATTCCCTGCACGAGAACATTGACGAACTGTTGCCACTGGTAGATTTTGAATCTTCGGACTCCGCAAGTCTCGACAATATGCTGGATTTTTTCATAAGCGGCGGAATGGACATCTTTCGAGCAATGCAAATTCTGGTGCCCCCGGCCTGGCAGAACGTCGATTCCATGGATCCAAATCTGCGTGCGTTTCACAGTTTCAACTCGCTGCACGCTGAACCTTGGGACGGACCAGCAGGGATCGTACTGACCGACGGCAGATACGCGGCATGCGTCATGGACCGAAACGGCCTGAGGCCAGCACGCTACGTTGTTTCCTCCGATCGCCACATCACGTTGTGCACGGAAATTGGAGTACATAACTACCGAGAAGAAGACTTGGTTGCAAAGGGAAGGCTGAAACCGGGAGAGATGATCGCCGCGGATACCAAAACCGGTGAACTTCTTCTGCCGAAAGATATCAACGAACTTCTGATAAACCGCCAGCCGTACAACCGCTGGCTGCAACAGAGACAGAATCGAATTTACACCAGGCTGCTCAACGACACTCACATAAGTTCGAAACTCAACCCGTTTGAGCTTGCTGTTTACAGAAAACTGTTTAATCTGTCTTTCGAGGAGCAGGAACAGGTCATCCGGGTCTTGTGCGAGGTTGGCCAAGAAGCGGTTGGTTCCATGGGAGATGATACGCCACTGCCGGTTCTATCACAAAGAAACCGATCACTTTACGATTATTTTCGCCAACAGTTCGCCCAAGTCACCAATCCTCCAATTGATCCCTTGCGGGAAAAAATTGTTATGTCTCTGGAAACGACAATAGGATTGTCGCTTGGCCTGTTTGAAGAAAACCCCGAACATGCAAAACGGTTGATAATCGGTTCTCCGGTACTGTCGGGACGCAAGTTCTATACGATTATGGAGCAAGAAGACCCAGCATATAAAGTTTATAAAATCGGCCTGAATTACACTCGCGAAGAAGGTTTGAAAAATGCCATTAATCGCATTTGTGACGAAGCTGTTGAGGCTGTCCAGTCCGGATATTTGATCATCACGCTTTCAGACCGCAGCATCACAAAGAACACTCTACCAATTCACGCTTTACTGGCAACCGGTGCGGTCCATCATCGACTAATCCAAGCAGGTCTGCGATGCGATGCAAATCTGATTGTTGAAACCGCAACAGCAAGAGATCCACATCATTTTGCAGTTTTGATCGGCTACGGAGCGACTGCAATCTACCCGTATCTGAGTTACGCTGTCGTGCGCAATATCATCGGCAACGATGCAGTTGGAAGTCGAGCCATGTCAGCCTTGCGCGCATATCGACAGGGGATCAAGAAAGGGCTGTTCAAGATTATGTCGAAAATGGGAATCTCGACGGTAGCAAGCTATCGAGGCGCCCAACTATTCGAAGCCGTTGGTCTGCACAGCGAAGTCGTCGATGTCTGCTTTTGCGGTACCGTTTCAAGAATTCAGGGTACCAGCTTTGAAGACATTGAGAATGATCAGATTGAACTCTCTGACGCAGCCTGGGATCCTCGAAAGTCCGTCAATCACGGCGGACTGCTGAAGTATTCGACAGACAGCGAGTATCACGCCTTTCACCCGGATGTAGTACATGCATTGCACGCTGCCGTCGAAAGCGGCAAACAGGAAGACTACCGGATATTTACATCACTCATCAATGAACGGGAGCCTGCGGTTCTTCGCGACCTGCTGAAGATAAAAGTGAATAACAGAGAGTCTATCCCACTGTCTGAGGTGGAGCCAATTGAGTCCATTCTCACTCGATTTGACAGTGCTGCCATGTCGCTTGGAGCCCTTTCTCCAGAAGCGCATGAAGTGTTGGCAGAGGCTATGAATGAAATCGGTGGTAGATCCAACTCCGGAGAAGGTGGAGAAGACCCGAGACGCTACGGCACCTCTCGAACATCGAAAATCAAACAGGTCGCGTCTGGACGGTTTGGCGTAACACCGCACTATTTGGTAAATGCCGATGTGCTGCAGATCAAAATCGCCCAAGGCGCCAAACCGGGCGAAGGCGGTCAGTTGCCAGGACATAAAGTGAGCGAAATGATCGCATCACTCAGATATTCCTCACCTGGAGTGGCGCTGATTTCACCACCGCCGCACCACGACATCTATTCAATCGAAGACCTCGCCCAGCTCATATTTGACCTAAAGCAAGTCAACCCCGATGCTCTGGTGTCTGTCAAACTTGTGTCCGAAGCAGGCGTAGGTACGATTGCCGCAGGTGTGACCAAAGCCTATTCTGACCTGATTACAATCGCAGGTTATGACGGTGGTACCGGAGCAAGTCCCGTAACCTCTGTAAAATATGCCGGCAGTCCGTGGGAAATGGGGCTGGTCGAAACCCAACAGACACTCAGAATGAATGGACTTCGGCACCGCGTCCGATTGCAAGTGGACGGTGGCCTGAAAACAGGCCTGGACGTTGTCAAGGCAGCCATTCTGGGGGCAGACTCATTCGGTTTCGGCACGGCACCGATGCTGTCCATCGGGTGCAAGTATCTGCGTGTTTGCCACCTCAACAACTGTGCCACTGGTGTCGCTACGCAGAATGAAAACCTGCGAAAACTCCACTTCAAGGGCACCAAAGATAAAGTTGTATGCTACTTTCAATTTGTTGCCGAAGAAGTTCGGGAGATTCTTTCCGCCATTGGTGCTCACAGTTTGAATGACATCATCGGCAGACCGGAACTGTTGGAAATTGTCGAAGGCAAAACAGAAAAACAGCAACGCCTTGATTTGAGTCCACTGCTTTCAACCGCCGAAGTGCCGGAGGAAGTCCCGCGAAGGTGCACAACCAGCAGAAATGAACCTTGGGACAAAGGTGAGCTTGCACAACAAATGGTCAGCGATGCTTTGCCAAACATTCTCGACGGTACCGGCGGGGTGTTTGAATACCCGATCTCCAACACAAATCGGTCAATCGGCGCAAGACTGTCCGGGGAAATTGCAAAGTCGAAGTTGGAAATCTCGTCGCCAATCAAGATTAACTTCAAAGGTATTGCTGGCCAGAGTTTCGGTGCATGGAACGCAGCAGGTCTCGAACTCTATCTTGAAGGCGATGCAAATGACTATGTCGGCAAAGGAATGGCGGGCGGAAAAATCGTTATCAAACCACCTCGGAACAGTCCGCTGGAATCCCGCTATACGCCAATTGCAGGTAATACCTGCCTTTACGGAGCAACAGGTGGTAAGTTTTTTGCTGCAGGTACCGCAGGAGAACGATTTGCGGTGAGAAATTCGGGAGTGATTGCAGTACTGGAAGGTTGCGGCGACCATGGCTGCGAGTACATGACCGGCGGAGCGGTGCTGTCTCTCGGCCAGACTGGTGTAAATTTTGGAGCAGGCATGACTGGAGGCATCGCCTTCGTTCTGGATCTGGAAAGAGTATTTGTCGACTGCTACAACCACGAACTGATCGACATTCATCGATTGACTCACGAAGACATGGGACCACATTTGAGTTATCTGCACGAACTCATCGACGAGCATGTCGCAGAAACCGAAAGCAAGTGGGGGAAAATCGTGAGCAACGATTTCCTGGAATTGGTTGGACGCTTCTGGCTGGTAAAGCCCAAGGCAGCAGAAATCAAGGATCTCATGGAGACACTCCGTGAAGCTGCTTAAACCCTCCGTTTCGGAATCCTAAAGTGAAACAGCATTTCCAGTTCCTGGAGCTGCCGCGGCAGGACCCACCGAAAGATCCTGCGCAATCCCGCATACATCATTGGAACGAAATTTTCCACCAGTACGATGCGAGCACCGCAGCCGGACAGTCCGCTCGTTGCATATCCTGTGGAAATCCGTATTGTCAGTGGAAGTGTCCGGTTCACAATTACATTCCCGAATGGCTCAACCTAATTTCGGAGGGCAGACTGTTTGAAGCGGCCGAGCTGTCCCACCAGACCAATTCGCTGCCTGAAATCTGCGGCAGAATCTGCCCTCATGATCGCCTGTGCGAAGGTGCCTGCACGATGAATGACGGATTCGGGGCAATTACGATTGGTTCGATTGAAAAATACATCACTGACGAAGCGTTCAGTCAAGGATGGAGGCCTGATATATCTTCTATTGAATCAACCGGCAAAACGGTTGCAGTTGTTGGCAGCGGACCTGCCGGACTCGGCTGCGCGGATGTACTGGTCCGAAATGGAGTCAGTGCGACTGTATTCGACCGCTATCCGGAAATTGGAGGCTTGCTCACTTACGGAATTCCACCATTCAAGCTTGAAAAGAAAATTGTCCTCAAACGGCGTCAAGTAATGGAAGAAATGGGCGTCAGATTCGTACTGAATACCGAAGTTGGCACAGACATCGAATTTTCTGACCTTCTCGAAGAGTATGATGCCGTATTTTTAGGCATGGGAACATACACCTATATGGAAGGCGGTTTTGTGGGCGAAGACATGCAAGGCGTCTATGAAGCCCTACCTTACCTGATCGGCAACAACAACAAAGTGGAGAACTGGGAAGCCGGCAACTGGCCCGCAATCGATATGAGCAATCAGAATGTTGTCGTTTTGGGCGGTGGCGATACTGCGATGGACTGCGTTCGGACTGCCGTGCGCCAGGGTGCCAACAGAGTGACTTGCGTATATCGGAGAGATGAAACCAATATGCCGGGATCGCGCAAAGAGGTTTGGCATGCGAAAGAAGAAGGCATTCGATTTTTATGGAATCGTCAACCGACCGAAATTATAGGCAACAGTAAAGTCGAACAGGTTAAAGTGATTGAAACCCAATTGGGTGAGCCGGATGAACGTGGACGACAGCAGCCTGAGCCTGTCCTCGGCAGTGAACAGTCAATACCGTGCGACAGTGTAATAATCGCATTCGGGTTTCGACCTAGCCCGAGCGACTGGTTTACGCTACATCAGATTGAAACCGACTCTTTCCTGCGAGTTAAAGCGAGTCCTGAAAGTGAATTTCCGTTTCAGACTTCAAATCCGAAAGTGTTTTCTGGAGGTGACATGGTTCGAGGTGCAGACCTGGTGGTAACAGCAGTTTTTGAAGGGCGTGAAGCCGCACGCGGTATCATAAACTACATCGGCGTATGAATCTACAGACTTCGTTCGCAATGAACACAATCTCTCCCAGCGACCGACTGATATTGGCGCTGGACGTTCCAACAAAAGTGCAGGCACTGGAACTCGCCGTTCAAGTCAGCGATCATGTATCGTTCTTCAAAGTAGGTTTGGAACTGTTTTCGAGCGGAACTGGAATTGACCTGATTGAGCAGTTGACGGACCGAGGCTGCAGCGTTTTTGCAGATTTCAAGTTATATGACATACCCAAAACCGTGTATCGAGCGGTTCGAAACTTGAATGGCCTTGGCATCCGGTTTTTGACAGTACATGGAGATTCAGCGGTCATGCAGGCTGCTGTAGATGCAGCAGAAGATATGCAGATTTTGGCGGTTACTGTTCTAACCAGCCTGGATGACGAAGCACTGAAGACTATGGGATTTGCATCTTCTTCAAACGAATTAGTGCGTGCACGCGCACTCAGCGCATATCAATCTGGATGTGCCGGAGTGATCGCATCAGGACAGGAAGTTCAAACCATCAGAAGCGAGCTTGGCGAACATTTTTTGATCGTGACACCCGGCATTCGAAACCACGACGATGCAGCAGGCGATCAAAAACGCACTGTAAACGCTGCAGAAGCAATTCGGGCAGGTGCTGATTATCTGGTTGTCGGCAGACCGATTCGCGACGCCGCCCAACCTTCCCAAGCGGCGAAAAATTTCCAATCACAAATTCGCAGTACACTCGCAGCGCTGTAGGCTGCCGAACAGTTCAACTGTGCCAATCTTAAAAAACGATCGTTTCCTGCGAGCAATACGCAGGCAGAGCGTTGACCAAACACCCATCTGGATCATGCGCCAAGCAGGACGCTATCTTCCAGAGTATCGAGAAACTCGAAGAAAAGCGGGAGACTTTCTGACTCTTTGTCATACGCCGGAACTCGCCTGCGAAGTCACGTTGCAGCCACTGCGGCGCTATTCACTGGATGCAGCCATAATATTTTCCGACATCCTGGTTATTCCCGACGCAATGGGGCTCGGCCTGAGGATGGAAGAATCAGTGGGACCAGTATTTGAAAATCCTGTCAAAAACTCTGCAGATATCTTGCGACTGGCAGTGCCTGACCCAGAAGATGATCTTGGCTATGTTCTAGATGCAGTGCGTACTACCGTTAGAAGTCTAGACGGTTCAGTGCCTTTAATCGGGTTTTCCGGTAGTCCATGGACACTCGCAGTCTATATGGTTGAAGGAAAATCCAAAACGGAATTTGCAAAAATCAAGGCTTTTGCGAAAGAAAGTCCTAGAGACCTGCATCGACTTCTTGACGTTCTTTGCCATTCGGTGGCGACTTATCTCACAGCCAAAGCCCTGGCAGGCGCATCAGCACTCATGATTTTTGATACCTGGGGCGGCATATTGCATACCGATCAGTATCTGGATATGTCACTTCGATACATGGAGCGAATCTTGGAACACCTCGCTGCCTCAGTTCCCGATACACCAGTAATCCTGTTCACCAAGGGTGGTGGGGAATGGTTGGAGAACATGGCAGAAACGGGCTGCCAAGCAATTGGCATCGACTGGACAGTAAATATTGGTGAAGCTAGAAAAAGAGTCGGCGACCGCGTTGCTTTGCAGGGAAATTTGAATCCAGGATCTCTCAGATTGAGTGATACAGAAATTGAGAAACAAACTGCAGATATTCTCGCGTCGTTCGGCCACGGCAACGGACATGTCTTTAACCTCGGTCACGGAATTACACCAGACATAGATCCAGCAAAAGTAACCGTGCTCGTTGATGCAGTCCGTGAATTGAGCAGGCAATACCACTGATTGCATTAAGCGCTCTCGATTTGCTTAGGACTAGCCTACAAATCTAAAGTTTCCGTTCATTTGTGGGCTGCCATCGCATTCCACTCTTTTTTCCTCCCACAGCATGACTAAAGTTGCAAACAGCGAATAGGCCGCCGCCACATGAAGCGCTGGATCGACATCCCGATAAACTTTTGCCACCATTTCACGGACTGTCGTCATGCCGCTCTCGAAACACTCGATAATTTCGAACACTCGTTGAAGGCGGTGTTTAATGAGAGATTTTAAGTAAAGTTGGGGTTCATAAATTGGAGCTCCATGCGTCGGATAGTAGATTTGATCATTTGCATCCAATAGTAGTTGCAGGCTGTTCATGTAATCTGACATTGAACCATCCGGCGGAATAATTACAGTGGTTGACCAGCCCATGATGTGATCGCCGGTAAACAGTGCCTTTTCAAATGGGAAGCGATAGCAGAAGTGATTCGACATGTGACCTGGAGTATGCACACATTCCAGAATCCAATCGTCTCCCTGCAGTGTTTCTCCATCAGAAATTTCGTGAGTAAGATTGAATGATCGGTCAATGGCTTCTTCCAATTCTCCGCCTTCGCTATTCTCTATGTTCCTGTCACGGAGACTGCACCCATAAATCGGTGCACCACAAAATTCCTGCAACGGTTTTGCGGCCGATGAATGATCGCTATGCGTATGGGTGAGAATGATTGCAGAAATAGTCTCCTTCGAAAGGCTGTCCACTATCGCCGATATATGGCTTTGCAAGTTCGGACCCGGATCAATTACAGCGACGTTGCCGTGACCCACTATGTAGGTGCCGGTACCTCGAAAAGTGAATTTACTCGGATTTTCCGCAACGATTCGCCGGATGAGAGGAGATACATCGTGGATCTCCCCATAATTGAAGATATCGAATTGCGAATATGAAATCGAACTAGTCAACGCGCATTACCCTAGGAAAAGTGGTTTCAAATTTTAAATCAACTTGAAGCTGTCAACTCGCAAATTTCAAATTTGATCTTGGACGCCATGATTCAAAATTTGATGATTCTGTAGCAGTTTCGCCTACGCAACTGCCCTTTGTTCGCCAATATCGATTTTGGCAAACTGAAACTCCCCATTATGCCAGACTACTTCAATCTCATCTCCAGTGGCGAAATTACCCGAAAGAATTTTCTTTGCCAGCGGATTTTCGATTTTCGACTGGATCGCTCTGCGAAGCGGACGGGCACCGTAGACCGGATCAAAACCCGCTTGTGCAAGATGCTCCAGCGCTTCCTCACCCAAACGAAGTTTCATGTCACGACTCTCGAGACGTTCTTGAAGATGGCGCATCTGAACCCTGGCAATATCGTGAACATGCTCTCTGGAAAGTGCATGAAACACGATAATATCGCCAATTCGGTTTACGAATTCGGGGCGAAAACTCTGGCTGACTATAGTCATGACTGAACGCTGCATCTTGTCGTAGTCAGCACTTTGTGCCATCTCCTGAATCAAGTCTGATCCCAGATTTGACGTCATCACAATGACTGTATTTCGAAAATCGACTGTGCGACCATGCCCATCGGTCAATCTGCCGTCATCCAGAACCTGCAGCAGAATGTTGAAAACGTCTGGATGTGCTTTTTCTATTTCATCCATAAGAATCACGCTGTATGGTCTTCGTCGAACCAATTCCGTCAAGTATCCACCTTCTTCATAGCCAACATAGCCCGGAGGAGCACCAATCAATCTGGCGACAGAGTGTTTTTCCATGAACTCAGACATATCAACCCGAATCAGCGCGTCTTCAGTGTCAAACAGAAATTCCGCCAGGGCTTTCGATAGTTCAGTCTTGCCAACACCTGTCGGCCCTAAAAACAGAAATGTTCCGTAAGGTTGACTTGGATCAGAAAGACCCGTACGCGATCGTCGAATCGCATTCGCTACTGCAGTAATGGCCTTTTCCTGACCAATTACGCGATCCGCAATCTCCTGTTCCATTCTCAGAAGCTTTGCGCGTTCACCTTCGAGCATCTTGCTGACAGGGATTCCAGTAGCACTTGAAACTACCTCCGCAATCTCTTCTTCTGTTACTCGATTTCTAAGTAGTTCAAAATCCTGATCCTCCACGGAACGGGCACTCTCGAGTTGACGTTCTAGTTCGGGAATTTTCTGATAACGATACTCGGCGACCCGGTCGAGATCGCCGGCTCTTTCTGCGCTCGCTTCCTGAATTCTGGCTTGGTCCAGCTGCTCCATGATGAATTTCGAACTGTTCACCGCAGCCTTTTCGCCATGCCAAATCTGTTCCAAATCAGAATACTCTTTCTGCAGATTTTCGATTTCCATTTCCAATTTTGCCAGACGTTTTTGAGATGCATCATCGGTGTCTTTCTTCAATGCTTCCCTCTCAATCTTGAACTGAATGATTTTCCGGTCCAGGCGATCCAGTGCATCGGGTTTGGAGTCAATTTCGATTCGAATTCGACTGGCGGCTTCGTCAATCAGATCAATCGCTTTGTCTGGCAGATTTCGGTCGGTAATATACCGGTGCGACAACTGACTGGCTGCAACGATAGCAGGGTCTGTAATATCGACACCGTGATGGACTTCATATTTTTCTTTGATGCCGCGAAGAATCGCAATGGTGCTTTCCAGACTCGGCTCCTGAACAATAATCTTCTGAAACCGTCGTTCGAGTGCCGCGTCCTTTTCAACATATTTGCGGTATTCGTCCAGCGTAGTAGCACCGACACAATGCAATTCGCCACGTGCGAGTGCAGGTTTAAGCATATTGCCTGCATCCATTGATCCTTCGGTCTTGCCGGCACCCACCATGGTGTGCAGTTCATCTATGAACAGAATAATTTGACCTTCCTGCCGCGCCAGGTCGTTGAGCAACCCCTTAAGGCGTTCTTCGAATTCGCCGCGAAATTTAGTTCCCGCGATCAGAGAACCTAGATCCAGCGCAAGCAGACGTTTTCCTTTTAGAACCTCTGGCACTTCACCGTTAATGATTCGTTGAGCGAGTCCCTCGACGATCGCAGTTTTTCCGACGCCAGGCTCCCCTATCAGAACCGGATTGTTTTTGGTGCGTCTCTGAAGAACCTGAATTGTTCTACGAATTTCTTCATCCCTGCCGATTACAGGGTCCAGTTTTCCCTGCTCAGCGCGTTCAGTTACATCTATGGTGAATTTCTCAAGCGCTTGACGTTGATCTTCGCTTGCGGCTTCATCGACCGTTTGACCGCCACGCATAAGCTCAATTTTTTCGTCGAGCACGCCTCGTGTTGCGCCAGCAGAACGGAGCAGACCCCCAACTTTGTGCTTGCTGTCTATGGCGGCGAGAGTAACGATTTCACTGGAAATAAATTTGTCCCCTCTTTTCTGAGCCAACTGGTCAGCCCGATTGAACAACTTCGATAAATCTGTCGAAATATGGACCTCGCCATCGTTTCCGACTACAGTCGGCAGACTGTCAAGATATTTGCTAAGCTCGCTGCGCAACTGAGCAACATTCACGTCCGCCTGTACTAATAGATGATGAACAGTTCCCCCTTTCTGATTGATCAAAGCGACGATCAGATGCACCGGATCGATATACTGATGGTCGCGCCCAACTGCAATACTCTGAGCTTCCGCAAGAGCGGTTTGAAGTTTTAGCGTAAATTTTTCTAAAAGCATCGAAGCCTTTCCTCTTCTTTAAACAAATTGGACATCATTGGAGAAAATAGGGGCGGAATTGGAATATTCAACGGGCTTGAAATGGGCGAAATTGAGTTGCGAAATTCAATGTCAATTGTAGAGTCCGCTGAAACGCCGCAGGAAACTTCTTAACGAAACGTCGGCAAGTTCAGAGCCAAGAAGAACCTGCCCTTTGCCGGTGGCGAGTGCTTGGGTGAAAAACCACGCACCGATTTGTTTTGAACTGGGCTTTATGCCACTTCGTTTTCTTCAAAAACGCGGTTCAGCTCAGCGAGAGCAGTCTTGCCAAGTGGTGTTCTCGGCAAGTCTTCGACCACAGCGCAGCGCGTAATCTGGTTGTGGGTAGAAGCTTTGGTGTTGAAATCTTTTAATATGTCCTTGGCCATGGAAGCGCAACTACTGGGATTGTCCATCGCGAAGACCACGGCTGGACGCTGGTTGATCTCGGTCACACCAGCTTCCTTGACTCCGTCGTATCGTTCCAGCAGAGTCTCCAGTTCCTCGGGGTAGACGTTCTTACCGGCTTCCGTGACAATCAGACGCTTGATTCGACCTGTCAGACTCAGATTTCCAGAAGCATCAAGTCGTCCGAGATCTCCTGTTCGAAACCACTCTCCCTTCATCACCTCTTTGGTCAACTCTTCATCAGAATATCCCAACATGACATTGTCCCCTTTCACAAGTACCTCACCACTTCCCAATTCGTCGGGTTCGTCAATTTTGACTTCAACCCCTTGAATGGCGTAGCCGACACTGTCGAAATTTGCAGGAAATGCTTCCTGTACACAAGTTACGGGAGAAGTTTCCGTCAACCCGTAGCCCTGTCTCAGGCTGATTCCCAGTTTGCGAAAGAACTGCGCAATGGCCGGGTCCAGCCGAGACCCTCCGCTCACCCAATAACGAAGACTTGGGCTTAGCTTTTTTCGTAATGGCGCGTTCAATCTACATCGCAAGCCCAATGGCAACACACCTAGCAGAGCAATGTAGCCACGTAGCAGGAAACTGCCATCGCGAAATTTCTTTTCCATTCCGTTCTTGATGTTTCTGAATAGACGAGGTACCGCAAGGACCACTGACACTTCCTCTTCCAGCATCGCAGCCAACACTTCCTGAGCCGTCAACACCTTGGGTAGAACAATCGAGGAACCACTGTATAGCGGCAAAAACATACCGCCGACTAGCTCAAACGTGTGTGAAAGCGGCAGCAGACTGAGGAAGCGATCTGAACGATCAATCTTGACAATTTTGCTACAAGCAACGAAATTCGTTGAAATATTTCGATGCGATAATCGTACGACTTTGGGAGTGCCAGTACTCCCAGAGGTGTATATTCGCAGCGACTCTTCGGAACTTAAACTGTTGTTTGGGATCTGCGACTCCTGTTCGGCTAACTCGGAGCCGATTTCGAGATTCATGAGCGGGTAATTGACATCCTTGACCTTAGAGTCTGCATCATGCGTCAAAATCAATTTTGGATTCAAGGCATCAAGCTGTTTAAGAATGTCTCCCTCGCTGTTTCCGATGTGAACAGGAGCCAGCACCGCGCCGACTCTCCATACAGCCAGTGCGCCTATTCCCCACTCCGGACCGTTTGGGCCCATCAGAGAAACGACATCACCTTGTGAGATTCCTTGTTGTCGAAGTCGACCAGCCATATGAAGAGCACCTTCATAGATCTGGCCATAAGTAAACGATACAGACTCGCTGTCTCGATTCCTGCGAATCCAGGCAATATTTGACTTATTAGATTCGAGACGTGGACCAATCGTAGCCCATATATCGTGACTCATAATCCCTACCCCTAAATTTATGAAGACATCAATTTCTGACAATTCAACCGAATCGCATATGCTGATTCTAACAAGTACCGAGTGACTTTTCTAATTTCCCGCCATTTCAAAATTGGAATGCTGGCTGCTACAAATTCTACTCCAATACTTTAACATTGTTGCACAAATTAGTTTATCACATGTAGAATTCCTACAGTAATTTCCAATTCATTGAAATATCCAGATTTACTAACATGAATGCTGATGCCATACTTCCCGTTGACATTTCCGCTGTGGTTAGCAGTGCAATCAAAGAAGATATCGGCTCTGGAGATGTCACCGCTGCATTGGTAGATGACAACATCAAAGCAAAGGCAAGTGTCATTTGCAGAGCACATGCTGTGGTTTGCGGTGTTCCCTGGTTCAGTGAAGTTTTTAACCAAATCGACCGATCAGTTCGTGTTGAATTTTTATGTCATGAAGGTGAAACAGTTGAAAGCGGGCAGACAATCTGCAAAATACAAGGCAAGGCCAGGTCCCTGCTAAGTGCTGAACGGACCGCACTGAATTTCTTGCAGACGCTTTCTGGCACCGCCACTACAACTCGAATTTTCGTAGACAAGATTTCCGGCTATGGCACTCGCATACTAGACACACGTAAAACAATTCCTGGACTTAGAAGTGCACAGAAATACGCGGTTCGGGTTGGCGGAGGTGTCAATCATAGAATTGGACTCTATGACGGAGTGTTGATCAAGGAAAACCACCAATACGTTTCCCTGTCAATGGATGCAGTCATTCAAAAATTGCCCGTTGATCAACCTGGCATCACACTAGTCGAAATTGAAGTTGAAAACCTTGAGCAGTTGAAAGCAGCATTAGAAACTGGAGTGAAACGAATTATGCTCGACAACTTCAGTGTAGAAGACATTGCCAAAGCAGTTGAAATGAATGCGAACCGTATCGAACTCGAAGCTTCTGGAAACATCACACTCGAAAACATACAGGAAGTCGCCAAAACCGGAGTGGACTATATTTCCGTCGGTGCAATCACAAAGAATCTACAGGCGATAGATTTTTCTATTCTTTTCGAATAGTATCCAAAGACAGGCACACCACTAAAACACTTTCATTAAGTCTGTGTACGATCGTTCAGTTCATTTAGCAGAATTTCTTTTGTAACTGCTCCAATCTTGCGAAATACAATTTGGCCTTGAGGGGAAACAATGAATGTAGTCGGCATTCCCTTCAAGGGCTCGAAGGGAATCAGCGGAGCTTCTCCAACAATCAGGACAAGATAGTCCATGTTCAGGGAGTTCATAAATTCTCTCAATTGAATCTTGTCAATTTCCTCAAAGTCGATGCCGATTACGACTGGCCGCACAGGATCAGATAGTTTAGACAATTCAATCAATTCTGGAATTTCCTTTATGCAAGGCGCACACCAAGTCGCCCAGAAATTTACAATAACCCACTCTCCTCGATAGTCAGACAGACTGTGCAAATTGCCGTCAATATCCGGCAACGTAAAGTTCACTGTCTCGAGATTCGAATCAGCACGCACAGTACCAAGAAATAGCGCGATCACCGCTATGGCGATCACGCAGGATTGATTTTCGAATATCTTTTTAAAAAATCTCATTTTCGCTTTAAACTCAAATGTAGTTCGGCCGAGCATATATCTATTTGACTGCTGCTGTTGTACAAAGTTTTCTGATATTTTGAATTTTACTCGTCTGCTACGGAAGTTCATTAAGCAACATCACATTCCATATTTCAATTGCGGCTGCCGTTTACTCGGCAATATGATCCAGCAGTAACAGATTCATCCATTCACTTGGAACTTGAATCAATTGCGTGTAGAACTAGCTGGCCACAAGATCTTCCGCTTATATTGGCTGCGACAATACTCACCGTTTAGCAAAGTGTGTTTATTGGACGCCAAATTCGCTTTCACGCAGGATAATCTAGTGGCTGGTCTGACAACTTCCACGTCATATCGTCCAAGAGCTAAATCCCTTAAAATTGAAATTATTGACAGCCAGAACATAGTCTGTAAGCCGTTACCGACACTGTAATATTTTCAGCACAGCTCACTGTCTTGAAGTATGATAATAGAGTCAAAGTAGCCAGTGAACTGAAACGGAATTGAATAATTTGCAGCGCTTACTGGCGTATTTTCTGATTACTTACCGCTATGGAGGTAATATCAATGCGTAAGTTTTTTATTGTGGTTCTCGGAGGACTACTGGTATCCGCTAGTTCGTTGGTTGCAACAGCGGAATCCAAACCCGTCGGAATCACGCCCGAAATTATGGCAGTAGCAGTCACCATTAACGGGGCTACTGTTGAATTCAAACGAAATCAAGATAATGATGCAACCGTAAATCCAGCATTCGCAAAAACGTCTCGGCCCTGCCCACCTTTTTGCATTCAGCCTTCAAACCTTGCTACTGGCGTAGAAACCATTGGTGAAGTAGAACTGATGACTTATGCTAAAGATATGAATGAAGGAAACGGAGACATTATTGTCATTGATTCTCGAACGCCAGACTGGGTCGAACGCGGCACCATTCCAACGGCTATGAACGTTCCCTGGACCAATCTGAATCCAGCAAAAGGCGCGACACCATTGGAAATTGCAGAAATTCTGGAGTCTACATTCAATGTTACGGAGAGCGAAGGGCTTTTCGACTTTTCAAATTGCAGAACTGCTGTCATGTTTTGCAACGGAATGTGGTGCGGACAGTCGCCGAACAACATCAAAAATTTGCTTCGGCTCGGTTATCCTGCACACAAAATCAAGTGGTATCGAGGCGGCATGCAAGATTGGGAAATTCTGGGCCTGACGACCATTCAATAAACCCAATTCCTAATCGCCTGTTGACGATTAAAACCAAACCGCCCTGTGCAAGATGATGCGCAGGGCGGTTTTTTTATTGCGTCTGAAATTCGATGGAATCCTTTTTCAGCGCCAGTATCAAAGTCCGTAGATCCTCCGGAAGGCCGACATGCCAGTGAACAGATTCAGCGTTTGCTGGATGTAAAATCTCTAATGTCTCAGCATGTAGAGCCTGCCTGCCCAATTCTCTTAACGCAGCAATTAATTCAGCACTCGCACCTGCCGGTAGCTTTGGTTTGCTGCCATATTCCGGATCGCCGACCAGTGGAATACCCGCATGTCGAAAATGTACTCGAATCTGATGCGTGCGTCCGGTATCAAGCTTGACGCGTACAAGAGTATGCAGCCGATAACGCGAAACGATTCGATAATGACTAACAGCTGGCTTGCCGGATCCAACTGTCATTTTTCTTCGATCTCTGGGGTGTCGGCCAATTGGAGCATCGATTGTTCCACCCGAAATCAATCTGCCCTCAGTGATCGCTAGATAATGTCGCGCAACCGTGCGGGATTTGAACTGCTTTATTAAATTCAGTCTCGAGGGTTCCGTTTTTGCAATGACCAGAAGCCCCGACGTGTTCTTGTCCAAGCGGTGAACGATGCCCCCTCGAGGAAGGCTGCTTAGCGAACTACAATGCTCAATTATTGCATTAAGAAGAGTGCCTTGTGCATTGCCGGTTCCGGGGTGCACAACCATGCCTGCGGGCTTGTTGATGACCAGTAGCTGCTCGTCTTCGAAAACAATCTCAATCGGAATCTTTTCCGGCAGCCAATACTGAGGCTGTCGCTCTGGCACGTCAATCGCAACATTCTCTCCACCTACAACGATGGTTCGTTTTGATGGAACTTGATTGTTCAATTGAACTCGGCCCGCATCCAACCAAGATTGAATTGTAGTACGGGAATAATCTGGAAACACGGATGCAAGTACCTTATCCAATCGGTCGCCATCAAAATGATCTGGAATAATTGCTGTCAATTTCACTATTCACCGCTCCTCGAACATACACATGATCCTGGTCTAGGATTGTTGCTTTATCTTAAAGCCCTAATCCGCAATTAGAAATCTGAGATCAATAGAAAAGCCTTGTACAATAAGGCTTTCATAAACAATCGAATTTCACCCAATGGGTGAAGCCCAAAAATATCTCAGAGGTACAAGGCTCATGTCGATTTTACCCCATAAAATTGGAATCAGCAAACGTATTTTAACCTCCCGCGCCGGTTTGATCGTCGTTGCACAGCTAATGCAGCGGCTTGGTCTGGAACAATTGGCGGATCGGCAATTGCCTGTAGCGGGCAGCAACCGCGGCTACCGTCAAGGCGCGATGTTCAATATTTTCATGTTGCTGTTTCATGAAGGCGGCAAATGTCTTGACGACGTAAGCCATTTGCAAAAAGAAAAGCCTTTGATGAAGCTATTGGGCTGCGGGAAGTTGCCTGGGGCCAAGACACTGGGCAATTGGTTGCGGCGCGCCGGGCGCAGTGATCAGGCGATGCAGGGATTGGTCAATCTCAACAAAACAATTCTTGCAGCAGGGCTTTACAACCGAACGCAGATTACCTTGGACATAGATGCTACGGTGATCGAATCGAACAAGCGTGCAGCTCGGTACACGTATAAAAAGCACCGTGGCTACACGCCGATGGTCGGGCACATCGCTGAAACCGACCAGGTGGTGGCGGTAGAGTTTCGAGAAGGCAATGAATCTCCGAACAAAGAGAATTTACAGTTCATCCAGCGCTGTGAGTCGGCATTGCCGGAGGGTGTGTCGGTATCGGATGTTCGCATTGATGCTGCCGGCTATCAAGCCGCGGTGATCAACTATGCGATGGACAGTGGCATGGGCTTTGCGATCCGTGCCAAGATGGATAGTGCGGTCAAAGAAACCATCTCTGAAATCAAAGATTGCGAATGGCGCCCATTGGTATATCGTGATGGCAGTGAATCGGACACAGAACAGGTTTGTCGCACGTTGCATGTGATGACAAAAACAGAAGCGTTTACGCTGATTGTGCAAAGAAAGCACATTGATGATGATGACAACTCACAGTTGGACATTTTGATCAACAGCGATGCTGAAACAGGGGTACGGGGTCGCAACATTTATCGTGCGATTGCAACCAACAAGGATGAGTTATCAGACCCCGAGGTGGTGCATTTTTATAACCAGCGTGGCGAGTCGAGCGAAAACAGAATCAAGGAGCTTCGCAGTGATTTCGCCGCCGCCAGATTGCCCTGTGGGGACTTTCATGCCAATGCAGCATGGCTGATGTTAAGCTCAATGGCCTATAACCTGTTTGCCTTGATGCGGATGGTATTGCCGCATTCGTTGTCAACTGCCCGTGCTCCTACAGTGCGTTTGCGTCTGTATGATGTCGCCGCACTGATCGTACGCCATGCCCGGCAATGGACAGTGAAAGTCAATGCCTGCCACCGCAAGGTGATGGATGAAGCGCTGGATCATATTCGAGGCTTTCCGCTGCTGTTATGAGCTGAGCGCCTCGGGTGGCGCTTTTTCGAACCGAGCTTGAATCCATTCCGACTCCGGAAGGGTTGCGCACCTTTGCACAGTGGCGAAAATGCCAGCGGACAATGCATCAGGTTGGCAATCTCCTGCAAATCCAGACAAATTCTTCGTGTTGCTCCTGTCTTCGATAATCGGAGCTGTAAAATCCAGTAAATTCGCTAAAATCTTGCTGATGTTAAGCGAATTCATTCTCTAATTTCGGATTTGGGTAAAGAATTCACAAAGAGGATGCATTTGGCGTCTGTATAATGGTAATTTGAAATCGTTCGACATCGGTAATCCTTGAGATTTCTGTTACTTTCTGGATTGTTATTCAATAATAAAACTTATGAAGACTACTCGATTCTTTGTTTTTTCAACTTTAGTTTCACTGCTGCTGATCGCGGGGTGTGGCAAGAAAGAAGAAGTTATTAAATCCGAGAAAGAAATGTATGATCGTGCATATTCGTCACTTTCCAGGGGAAGATTTGATAGCGCGATTGAACGTTACGAAGAACTCAAGGTTGCCTACCCTTATGGTGTCCACGCGACACAAGGAGAACTGGAAATTTGTTATGCTCACTACAAGGTCAAAAATTCCGATGCAGCTGTACCGTGTCTGAATGAATTTCTGTCCCTGCACCCAACGCATCCACATATCGATTACGCATACTACCTGAAGGGACTTGCCAGTCTGCCGATTCGGTCTCCGAGATTCGGAGAGAGATATTTCAAAACCCAAGAACAGTTCAGCGATCACGATGCCGAAGCCGCGAGAGACGCCTATGCTGCATTCACTGAAGTAGTCAACCGCTTTCCACTTAGTGGATATGCCGACTCTGCCAGACAAATCCTGGTTGACCTAATCAACACGTTTGCACGACATGACCTTCGAGTCGCTCGCTTCCATCTGTATCGTGAAGCTTATGTAGGCGGCATCAACAGAGCAAAGCAGGTACTTGAACGCTACGAGACATCACCACACACAGAAGAAGCCCTAGCCATTCTTGTGTACGCTTACGAAAAACTTGATTTACCTGACTTGGCAGCTGAAAATCGTCGCGTTCTAGCCTTGAATTTTCCAAGCAGCGAGTTTCTTGGCAACGAACATCGGGTTCTAGATGAAGAAATCGTTGCCAGAAACGAAAAGCCTCTGCTGTTCGGCCTCTTTCGTTAGGAATTTTCTATTTCGAAGACTGGAAACATCCACTTACCGCTATCGTTGGATGCTCGGAACACACCCAAGCGCCTCACTCCGTTCATTCCATACCAGGCAAGGTGGTATGTAATACAACTCCGTGAATAGGAATATTTATAAAATCCGCTGTCGGATTGTCGAAGCTTTCTATCGAAAGTACACTACGAGCAAAGCGCCATTCGGTGAATAGGACTTGTGCTTGGTCTTTGCTTCCAACCATACAAGATCACCTTTTTCGTAGCGAAATCCATCGTGGTCTACAATTTCACCTTCAAGGATAAGGAATTCCTCGTCCCCATCGTGAATATGTGCTGTCGTAGTGTGCCCAGCAGGCATTCTGTAAACATGAAAGCCATAACCCAACTGTTTACCAGGATTCACCTGGAGAACTTCTCCGTCTTGGCGACCGGTTTCGTCGTAGAGAGGTAAGTATTTCCCACTGTTTATGTTGGAAACTCGTCTTTTTTTTGAATCTATTGGTTGCACTATTACGTTCTTGTTGGTCAAATCATAAAAAACATTGGAATGACTTGGTATGTACTGGCTTGCGTAAATGAACGGTTTCCTTTATTCTTCTTGCTACCCCGTAGGCTAGAACTGAATGGAACCGTGTAACGCACCAACGGCACGTCACGACATTAATTGTATTCGTTCTACAAAGGGGTATCAAACTTCGGAACATTGAACCTGGAACCTGAAAAATTCCAGTAACAATAGGGCAAGTATCCACAGCATGATGCTATCAAAATTATGACGCAATTCAGTTGGTATAATCAGCACTACAATTAAATCGTACTCGCTACCTGTTTTTGTCCTATATGTTGACCCCGGCAGTGTGTTGTAATCACCGAAACATTACTACACTGTTTCAGTTTGACTATGTTCCCAGGCAGAGCATTCTCAATGGGTGAAGATGAAATTCCATTGACATGTTGTGTTCTGAAGCCATTTGTTGTTTTTTAAACTCTAACAAACGAAATTACCATGACCAATATGCCATCAAAGCAACAATTTCTGAATATTGCAGAAGGCTACCACTCCAGAGCTTCCAGTTCCCATACTCTGCGTGCAGAAGCGTATATAGATCCTTGCTGGCACCAGGTTGACCAGCAGGAAATCATCGCCAAGTCGTGGCAATGGGTATGCCATGTCGAAAAGGTGCGTGAACCAAACACGTACGCTGCCATCGATATCGCTGGACAGCCGATTGCCGTAGTGCGGGATGGAGAAGGAGTTCTTCGAGCGTTCTATAACGTCTGCAAACACCGGGGGCATCAACTGTTGTTCGGAGAAGGTACTACCAAACTGATGATCTGCCCATATCACGGGTGGGTTTATCAGCTTGATGGACGACTGTCCCGGGCGCGGAACACCAAACATCTCGACGACTTCGACCCCGCGCAAATTTGTCTTGATAAAGTTCAAGTCGAGGAGTTCTGTGGATTCGTCTATGTGAATCTAGACCCCAACGCGCCTCCTCTTGCGGAACAGTCTGGCGGTCTGGAAGCGGAAATTCGACATTGGGCTCCCGAAATTGATCAACTTACATTTGCCCACCGCCTGACCTACGATATCAAGTCAAATTGGAAAAATGTCGTTGACAATTTTCTTGAGTGCTACCACTGTCCAGTCGCACACAAGGATTTCTGTGAGTTGGTCGAGATGAATACCTACGAAACTAGCACCTATGGCATATACTCCAGCCAAATAGCTGATGCTGGGAACAATCCAAACAGTGCCTATGATGTCAGTAACGCCACATTCAAAAAGCAAGTCGTATGGTGGCTTTGGCCCAATACCTGCTTAATACGCTTTCCCGGACGCCCAAACTTCATCGTGCTGCACATCATTCCGGCAGGTCCAGATCGCACACTGGAGAACTTGGATTTCTTCTTTGAAACGCCCAAGCCGAATGAGGCTGAGTTGGAAGCAATTCGATTTTTTGACGACGTTCTGCAAGTTGAAGATATCGGCCTTGTCGAAAGTGTTCAGCGCGGTATGGGCACCCCTGCTTTTGATCAAGGGCGCATCGTGGTTGACCCGAACGAATTAGGAAAATCCGAGCATGCAGTACATCACTTTCATGGGCTTGTGCTCGATAATTACTCAAAAGTTGCAGGTAGCGTTTAAGCCAATACACTGCTAGGACTAACGGATTTTCAAAGCAATTTCCTGATGTCTATAACAACCGGAATGTCCGGCAATAGCTATAGGGAAAAAACATCTTGACTGGGAAGTTGAAGGGCAAAGTCACCATGATAACTGGAGGGCTTGGTGGAATAGGCCGTGCGGTATGCGCCCGATTTTTGCGTGAAGGCGCGACAGTATTTGCAAGTGACCTCGCCGAGCAAGGACACTTGGCCGATCCTGACAGCGACAGTAGCAAGTTCATTCGCCTTGATGTAACATCCGAAGAAGAAGTGCGGGGGGCCATGGCCGCGGTGGACGCGCAGTATGGCAAATTGGATGTATTGGTTAATGCGGCTGGAATCGAAATCGAAAAAACCATTGAAAACACCTCGCTGGAAGAATGGAACCGTAGTTTTGCCGTCAATGTGACCGGCACATTCCTGACCAGCAAATTCGCATTGCCGTTATTGCGAAACGCCGCACGGAACGGAAGCAGTGCAAGCATCATCAACTTTGGGTCTTACGACGGCTTTATCGCAGATCCTGGACTAGCCGCCTATTGTGCGACCAAGGGCGCGGTTCATGCACTAACCCGTGCAATGGCCTGCGATCATGGCCCCGAAGGCATTCGGGTGAATGCGATCTGCCCTGGTTATATCGATACACCGATGCTGCAAAGCTTTTTTACCGGCGAAGGCTCCGGCGGTGGAGGTGCCAACATAGAGACATTGCAACAGGCAGTGCGCGACATTCATCCAATGCGGACCTACGGAATGCCCGAAGACATCGCCAACCTAGTGAACTGGCTGGCTTCAGACGAGGCGCGTTATGCCTCGGGTCAGTTGTGGGTAATGGATGGTGGTCTGTCCGCACAAGTTCAACAAATGAGGCTTTGACAATGGCGAAGTCTATCACCATAACCCTTGGTGCAGGTATGTCAGAAGTGCCTTGGACACTATGAAAGAATCGGGAACCAACTAGGCATGAGCAACTATACCTTGGATGCAAACACCTCGGTCCGCTACGTCATGTCAGCACACATGTGAATCAATGATCCGACATATTGCAATTGTTACCGGTGGCAGTCGCGGCATCGGGCGAGCAATTGTCAATCGCCTTGTTGCCGACGGAGCACAAGTTCTGACCTGCGGCAGAGGGGAACGGCCAGATAATTTACCGGAACACATCGGCTGGGAACAAGCCGACATAGCCGACCCAACAGCAGCAATCAGAATTATCAAAGCCACAAACGGTCAATTCGGCCCAGTCTCGCTGCTTGTCAACAACGCAGGAGTTCAAGTGGAAAAGACCGTCGCCGATAGTTCCGATGATGATTGGGACCTTGTCATGGGCACGAACTGCCGAGGTGTCTTCAACATGTGTCGGGGTGTTCTGCCCCAGATGCTCGAACATGGCGGCAACATTATCAACATCGGTTCGATCTCCGGGATGGTTTCAGACTCGTCAATGGCACTTTACAATGCCTCCAAAGCGTTTGTGCATGGTCTTACGCGGTCTATTGCAATTGATCACGGGCCGAAAGTGCGTTGCAATGCGATCCGGCCAGGCTGGATTATGACTGAAATGGCTGAAAATGGTTTTGACCTTGCGAAAGACCCCAAAGCTGCCAAGGCTCACGCTTTGGCAATGCATCCGGTCAACCGTTTCGGTCAACCCGAAGACATTGCGAACATTGTGGCTTGGCTGGCTTCAGATCAGTCGACCTACGTGACTGGAGAATGTTTCACAGTAGACGGCGGACTGACCGCCGCTTCCCCGCTTCAACCTGGATTGTTCTGATGGCTGAAATTACACAAGCCATGCAACTCATACGTGTCGCCACCCCACCACTTCTTTCCGGCGAAGAATAATACCAGCCTCCCCCAGCAAACAGTATTTGCAGTAAATGAATAGGTGTTGTTTCTAACACAAAGAGTATCAAATTCATGAGTAATTTGTCTCTCAATCCGGTAATTGGAAGGAACTAATATCTGTTGGTTATCGGGTAACGCCGATCACGTCCAAACGCTCTCGGAGTAATTCGCACGCCAGGCGCTGCCTGTCTGCGCTTGTATTCGTTGCGATTGACCATGGAAATGACTCGCTCCACCAACTCAACATCATGGCCATGCGTTACGATATCTTCTGCAGAGCATCCATTCTCTACATACGCTTCAAGAATTTCATCCAGTACGTCATAAGACGGCAGTGAATCGCTGTCTTCCTGATCTTCTGCTAATTCAGCTGAAGGAGCACGTTCGAATACTCGTTCGGGAATCACTTTACCGAACCTGTCATTTCGATACTTGGCAAGATCGTATACTAGATTTTTGGGTACATCCTTGATCGCGGCAAATCCGCCGGCCATATCTCCATACAATGTGGCATAGCCGACTGCCACTTCACTTTTGTTGCCGGTCGTGATCACAATTTTTCGCTTCTTATTCGAGATTCCCATGAGCAACGTTCCGCGACAGCGAGCTTGAATGTTCTCCTCTGTAACGTCTACCCCCAAGCCGTCAAATACGGGTGCAAGCTGATCCAGAAATGCTTGAAAAATTGGCTCAATTGAAATGATCGTCCAAGACGTGCCTAAGCTCTCGGCTTCCTGAATCGCATCATCCAGACTCATCTGTCGAGTATAGCGCGACGGCATCAGTATCGCTTCTACGTTCTCGGGGCCAATCGCATCTGCGGTAATTGCCAGTGTCAGCGCCGAGTCGATGCCGCCTGACAACCCGACTAGTGCCCCCTTGAATCCGTTCTTTCTGACATAGTCTCCTACGCCGAGCTTGATTGCGCTGTATATGGCTTGTAGAAAATCTGGTGTTGGAGAGACCACTCCTGCCACCGGCAAAATTCTCGTGCCATTGGTAAATGTTGCGCGCACCACTGTCTCTTCAAAATGAGGTGCGCGAACGGTGATTGCACCTGTTGCATCACTCACTAGTGAGCCACCGTCAAATACCAGCTCGTCCTGACCGCCAACCAGATTTACATACACAATACTGACATCGTTGCTCTTTGATCGCGCTGAAACGATTTCGTTCTCACGATAGGCAATTTTTCCGGAATCGAATGGTGAACCGTTCAGTGTGAATATCAGTTTCGCCCCGTCACTTACCGCGCGCTCGACCGGACCTCCCTCCCATACGTCCTCGCAAATAGTGATTCCGACGGGTATTCCATCCACCTGCACAACCGAAGACTCAGTGCCAGGTGTGAAATATCGTTTTTCATCAAATACGCCGTAATTCGGTAGATGATGCTTGCAGTATGTCGCAAGTATCCGGCCATCATCAATTACAGAGGCCGCATTGAACAGTCGGTTTCCCATTCGATGTGGATGTCCTACGACCAAAGCAATGCCGGGAACAACATCAGTGAGTCGATGCAGAACACTTTCGCAATCGCGTATGAAGCGCGGGCGATGTAGCAAATCTTCGGGAGGATAACCCGATATGGTCAGCTCTGGAAAAACGACAAATCGACACTGCAGTGCATCCCTCGCATATACAGCCGAGTCGATGATTCGTTTCTCGTTGCCAGGAAGGTCGCCGACTACAAAATTGACCTGAGCCAGCGCTACGCCAAAATTCGCATCCATCAGAATATGTATTTCGTTTGCATCAGGTTCTGTACAATTATTCAATGACTTGCGAATCAGAAACTCACAAAATCCGCAATCGTAATTCTACGGAGTGGGAAATTGTCCAATCTATTGATCATGCCAGTCCACATGATTGGAATCGCTGCGTGCCTTCTGACTGTCCGTTTCTGCGCCATGAATTCCTAAGTGCTCTGGAAAACTCAGGCTGTGTGTCAGAAGAAACCGGATGGACACCTCAGCACATTGTATTACGAAATTTAGCCGGCAACGATTCAGAAGTACTGGGCGTTACCCCGTTGTATTTGAAAGAACATTCCTGGGGGGAGTTCATATTTGACTGGGAATGGGCAAGAGGTTATCAACGACATGGGCTTCACTACTACCCAAAGTCAGTATCGCAGGTACCGTTTACACCGCTGACAGGTCCGAAACTGCTCGCAGCACCGGCTACCGACGGCAACGAAATTCGTCGTCAGCTCGCTGATGCCGGATTGAGTATCACACAAGATCAATTTCTTTCCTCCTTGCATTGGCTGTTCGTTCCCGAAGCAGAAGTTCAAGTCTTCGAAACCGCTGGACTGATTGCTCGTTGCAGTACTTTTGAGTATGTGTGGAATAACCAAAATTACAATGCCATGGACGATTTTCTAGCCACTTTTTCAAGCCGTAAGCGGAAGAAAATTCGCCATGAACGAAAGTCAATTTCAGCGCAAGGAATCAAGATGGAAACGATTCAAGGTGTTGATATGACTCAAGATCACTGGCTTGCCTTTGAGCAGTTTTATATCAGCACACTGAGCAAGTATGGATCGAACAGGTACCTCAGCTACGAGTTCTTTCGAATGATCGGAGAAACTATGCCAGAAAATATCGTTCTTTTCCTGGCTTCAATCGACCAGAAACCGGTAGCCGGATCTTTATGCCTGCAAGGCGGCAACAAACTTTTTGGAAGATACTGGGGAGCACTTGCAGAATTCCCAAATCTCCATTTCGAGACCTGCTACTACACCGCAATCGAATATTGCATAAGAATGGGCTACGAAAAGTACAACGCCGGGGTTCAGGGGGAACACAAACTCAGCCGAGGATTTCTTCCCGAACTTTCCTATTCGGCCCACCTGATCAATGAACCGGCGTTCGCTGCCGCAATCCGCAACTACGTCAAGCAGGAAGCTAGGAATGTTAGAGCTTATCTATATTACCTAGACTGGGCTTCCCCTTATTCGAAAGCTGGAGTAGTTCAAAAATAATGAGGCTGTTGGTTCCGCATTCACTATACCCAGGATTTCCAGACCTTGACGAATCTGGCGACCGAAAAATGCCTGTTGCGCTGGGAGGCGACCTTACGGTCGAGCGCGTTCTGATCGGTTACAAACAGGGCATCTATCCCTGTTTTATGGATGACCGGTACATATTCTGGTGGAGTCCAGATCCACGAACAGTGCTGTTTCCCGATGATTTCAAGGTTTCCCGAAGTTTGCGCAAAAGCATACAAAACAGAGGCTATCGAGTGACCGTCGACAAAGCATTTGAAGCAACCATTAGAAACTGTGCAGCATCGCCTAGAGCCGCCCTGAATGAAGAAGACATGACTTGGATCACAGACGGTATGATTGACACCTACTGTGAGTTGCACCGGCTGGGTTTCGCTCATTCGGTAGAAACATGGCATGGCGATGAACTCGTCGGCGGATTGTACGGAGTCAGTATTGGAAAAATATTTTTCGGAGAGAGTATGTTTTCAAATCAGCGTGATGCTTCGAAAGTAGCACTATTTCAAGTCGTCCAACATCTGAAAAAGTGGAATTTTTCGCTCATTGACTGTCAGGACCCAACGCGTCTTTTGCTGAGTCTAGGTGCCGTTCAGATCCCTCGTAAACTCTTTTTACAATTAGTGCGAAAAGACATTGGCAAAAAACAATCTAACGAAATTTGGAAAGACTTCTGAACTGCTCTGCTGCGATAAGTGTAAAATTCGGAAGCTAATAAATTTTCATGGAAAAAATTCCGTTGACATTTTGTATTTAATTATATGATTTTGATTATAATTACGTGTAACTGAATGAATTTTTAACAGATTGGCAAATCAATTCTGTATTGGGAGGAAGTGTAAACTATGAACGAACGAGCGAATAACTTAAAATTCCGCGGAATTTTGCTAGGCATAATTGTCTTGCTGGCACTCAACATATCAGCTTGCGCAACGTTGCAAAACCAGTTCAGCCAGGATGCGGAGGCCGAAGCGGTACCGGAAGAAGCAATGGCGGCTGAACCCGAGCCTATGGCGGAACCTGAAGAAATGGCACCGCTGATGGTCTCGGATGACGTTCACGTTGTTGCCACGGGAGAAAGCCTCTGGTCTATTTCAGGACTGTCGGCCATTTACAACGATCCGTTCCGTTGGCCGTTAATTTATGCTCGCAACAAAGACATTCAGGACGCAGACCTGATTTACCCGGGACAAGAGTTGACCATTCGACGTGACTTGACACGGGATGATATTGATTCTGCTGTCATGCATGCAAAGAATCGCGGTGCTTGGTCAATGAATGAAATCGAAGAGACGGATACTGCATTTCGAGAATCCATGATGTAAATGTATTCGTGCTGACTGCGATATCCACAGTTTGTTTGCACATATCGCTGAACCAGTAATTGGTATTTTCGATCTTTCGCGCTATCGTTCAGGCAGGAGATTGATCGGTAATTCGGTAGTTATTTGACTGCCATATTCTTCAAGACAGATTGTCGCTGAACACACTAATGCGATAATCTGTCTGATTTTAGTCAGGCCTGAATTGTTCTGATTTGAGTCTACAGTTCGTTCCCCCCCATTCCAGGGACTGGTAAGTTTAATGACCAAAAAAATTATTTTGTCAGCCATGCGGTCTTGTTGCCTGTCTGTCTTAATCGCGTGCTTGCTAGTCGTCCCACCAGCACAGGGAAGTTCTTCCTTGGCTGAACTCCGCAAGTCATATGTTGAAGCAGATAAACTACTAAATCGGGAACGGGCTGGCCAGTGGCTCAAGCTAAGGCCCAAGTTGGAAAATTACCCGCTGTATCCGTATCTCAGATTGAAAGAAATTCGCGTTACACAATCGCAATTTACAAACTCCGAAATCTCGCAAATAATTTCAGAAATGGAGATCCCTATTCCCCGTCGATTCAAGTCGTGGTGGTTGAATCGTCTCATTGCACGCAATGACTGGGATTTGATCAGCTTGTACTATGGAAATTCACCCAATGTCAAAGTACAGTGCATCCACACGCAAGCACTAGCCAACACTGAGCAGTACGAAATGGCTGGCCCAGCCATCCGTAAACTGTGGCTGGTTGGACATTCACAGGAAAAACAGTGCGACAAGGTATTTGAATTTGCGCTTAAGAAAGGTGTAATCGATGATGATCTAATCTGGCAGCGCATACTTCTTACGAAGGCCACTGGCAAACAGAGTATGACGAAGTACCTAGATGGATTGCTTCGTTCACAGGTCTTGAGAGATTGGGTTACTCAACTCAATTTTAGGGGCAGCCACCCGCAAACCAATATCGAAAGAAATTTGTTGAAATGGAGTCAGTCCAAGTATGGACAGGACGTCATCCATTATCAAATCACACGCTTGGCAAAGAGAGACTTGAGTAACACGGCAGCCTTCTGGCAGCGCCTGAAAATCGCTTATCCGGAAACAATCGCCGAGCTTCCTCAAGTCGAGAAGACACTAGCAAAGAGACTCGCATGGAAGCAGCATCAAGATGCCTATGAGTGGTTGTCAGGTCTACCGGAAACTTATCGCGATAAATCGATACTGCACCTGATGATGCGAAGTGCGCTCGCGGCAGAAAATTGGGATGGAGTGCTATCGACCAGCATACGTTTGATGTTCGATCAGGAGGAAAATCGCTCCGAGTGGAAATTCTGGCAAGCTCGTGCACTCTATGAAACAGGTAATGAAGCAAACGCCAAACAGCTGTGGTCTGAAATTGCACCTGAACACAGTTACTATGGATTCCTGTCTGCTGACCACCTCAACCTTGACTATTCGATTGACGGTCTTGTTGGGCAAGTTGCTTTGAGTCAGGCAGCTGATGTCGCCATAGCGGTGCCCGGTGTTCAGCGCATTAGAGAGTGGCTTGCTCTAAGCAAACCCTACAATGCAAGACGCGAACTCAATCAGCTGAAAGACACGCAACCGAAAGAATTCTGGCTTCACGCCGCCATTCTGTTTAATGCCTGGAAATGGCATGACGGAGCAATTCAGGCAATCAACCGCTCCGGTCAATATGCAAGTTTTGAGCTTGATATATCTCATCCCTCACCATTTATCGAGACTGTGCGACGCGAGTCACTTCGCTACGGAGTGCCTGAGCACTGGATCTATGCCATCATGCGCCAGGAGAGCTTTTTCATTCATGACATCAGTTCTGGTGCAGGAGCGATAGGGCTGATGCAATTGTTGCCGATAACAGCCCGTCAGACTGCACGTCGCCAGGGACTAAAAAGACCATCAAGAGGCGATTTAACCAGAGCATCGTTGAATATCAGACTCGGAGTTGCATATTTCAAGCAGTTGCTGGATTCAACGAACGGAAATCCAGTTTTTGCACTTGCAGGCTACAATGCCGGACCGAGAAATTCGAGACTATGGCAAAATTCATCGCGAGTATCAGACCCTGCAATTTGGGTGGAAACAATTCCCTTTACTGAAACCCGAAACTACCTGAAGAAAATACTTTTAAACTTCGTGATCTACGAAAGCATTCACAGTTCAAGTTACGTCAGACTCAGACACTATCTGCCAGTATCTGAAACACAGCAAGCCACTTCTACAAAGTGATTGTAACCAGAAAGTTTGTCGTATCTGGAATTGTTCAAGGCGTATGGTATCGCAGGTTCGCCGCTGACACTGCAAGAAAACTGGAACTTAGTGGCTGGATTCGAAATACACGCGACGGCCGAGTCGAACTTGTTGCTTGCGGAAACTCCGAAAAAATCTGTAAGTTCGAAACTGAACTGTGGGCCGGCTCACCGATGTCCGAAGTGAGCTCAGTAGTAAGTGAATTTTCGGAAGAGTCGACTACAGATATTTTTGAAGTCCTGTAGTAGCAACGACTACCTCAAACTGACCAATCAAGATTTTTTTATTCGCTTAGCAATCTGCTCAACCAGATTGTCCATCGGCAGATTGACGACTTCATTGCTGGCACGATGTTTGTATTCAATCTCGCTATTCGAGATTCCACGCTCGGATACAACTAGGCGATGGGGGATTCCAATCAGGTCCATGTCTGCAAATTTGACACCTGCTCTTTCATCTCGATCATCCAGTAAAACCTCGATTCCGACATCTTTCAGGCTGTCATGTATCTGACTAGACACTTTTGCAACGGTTTCAGACTGATGAAAGTTTATGGGCACGACGCAGACTGAAAATGGTGCAATGGAATCCGGCCAAATTATTCCCGCATCATCGTGATTCTGCTCAATTGCCGCAGCAACGATACGCGAAACACCAATTCCATAACAGCCCATCCACATTACGGCATTATCGCCATTGGAATCTAGACAGGTCGCATCAAACGCTTCGCTGTACTTTGTACCGAGTTGAAATACATGGCCAACTTCAATTCCGCGTCGTACAGTTAGATGCTTGTCTGGCGCGTCGGGACATGGGTCGCCTTCCACTGCCTTGCGCAGATCGGCAAATTCCGGTTCATCAACATCTCGGCCCCAATTGACGCCAATGTAGTGCTGCTCATCGGCATTGGCACCGCAGATGAAGTCCGACATAGCTTGAGTCGAGTAGTCAGCCACAATTTTTATTTGATTGCCTGACGAGGCAGATGCAAGACCTACAAGGCCGATAGAACCTGCTTCGGAGCCAGTCTCTGCAGCAACCTCATCCAACGACAAAAACTGTAAAGGTGTCGCAACTTCTGGAATTTTTTCTCCTTTCAGTCCGTTTAGTTCATGATCTCCCCTCAAAACAATCGCGACTGGTGCGTCTTCGCCCCTAACAAGAAGCGTCTTTAGGGTTCGTTCTACAGGCACACCCAGGTATTCACATAACTGGGGGATCGTTTTGACGCTTGGTGTATCAACTATTTGCATTTGCTCCGAAGAATCAGCCCGTTTCTCAGAAATCGGCAGTAAAGGAATCAGCTCCACATTGGATGCATAACCGGTATCCGTATTGATGCCAATTCCATCTTCGCCGGATTCAGCCAGTACGTGAAATTCGTGAGACACACTTCCACCAATCGCACCAGAGTCCGCTTCAACCGCAACGAAATCTAGTGCCAGCCTTTGGAAAATATTAGTATAAGTGTCATACATGATCTTGTAGGATTCTTCCATGCCCGTACTATTTACATCAAACGAATAAGCATCTTTCATCAAGAATTCACGGCAACGCATGATACCGAATCGAGGTCTGATTTCATCGCGAAACTTCCACTGCATTTGATAGAAATTGGCAGGCAACTGGCGGTAGCTGCGAATCTCGTTGTTGATCAGTGTAGTTATCACTTCTTCATGGGTTGGGCCTAAACAGAAGTCTCGTTCATGTCGATCCTTGAATCGTAGCAGTTCAGGTCCGAAATAATCCCATCGCCCTGACTCTCGCCAGATCTCCGCTGGCTGAACAGTAGGCATGAGCACTTCCTGCGCACCAGAATCGTTCATTTCTTGTCGCACAATATTTTCAACCTTGTTCAGAACCCGAAGTCCGGAAGGCAGCCAATTGTAGATTCCAGATGCCAGCTGACGAATCATCCCCGCTCTCAGCATGAGCCGATGACTGACAATTTCAACTTCAGCCGGAACCTGTCGAACAGTCGCCAGCATGTAATTTGATGATTTCAAAAGTCTATTCCCTGTCTGCCAATTCGTTACCAGCGCGTTTTGTCCCAATTTTCTGGATTTGCCCAGTTTTTCGCATTCAGCCACTGTGGTACTGGTTTATAGAATTTCAAGCTGAACTCATACCACTGCGAATCTTTACTGCCGAACTTCTTTGGCTCCACCATTCGCATGCCTTGTGCAATGGCATCTTTACTGCCAAAAACGTCATCTGAGTGGTCTGTTACAGCCACCCACAACAGTTTCGCATGAATGTCGCGCAAGCGAGAAACCAACTGCTGCGCAGTTTGTTTCTTTACGTTTTCCAAGGTATCCACTACGATCACAAAATCGAACCGTCCTAGCTGCCCAACTGATTTTTTAAGACTTTCGAACGCGACATGAGTAAGCGTTACATTTTCTGCTTGTTCTGAGTACTCCAGCAATTCGGAAGGCAATTCCGGTGCAATGATGAGTAAGGTCTTCGGTAAATCAACACTGAGCCGCTGCACGGCTGCTTGAACAAGTTTCGAATTCACATTCAAACACGCGCAGGGCTCGAAGATTCGTCAGAACCTGTCAATCAACAATCTTGAGGCTGGGTTGTGTTTCCTTGCTTCCAGAAATCCGCGCGTAGGCTGAGTGATTATGGATGGATTCGAAATTTTCGGACTCCACAGTGTACGAGACAATTCTCTCGTCTCGTATCAATGCGCCAGCGACATCACGAACCATATCCTCAACAAACTTCGGATTGTCGTAAGCTTGTTCAGTTACGAATTTTTCATCTGGCCTTTTCAGCAATCCGTACAGTTGCGAGCTGGCATTGATTTCAGCCAATTCAATCAGTTCCTCGATCCAGACAAACGCTTCAGCAAGCACCGTAATCGTTACATGTGATCGCTGGTTGTGTGCACCGTAATCGGAAATCTCCTTGGAACATGGACAGAGACTGGTGACAGGCACAACAACACGCGTAGAGATACTTACATCGCCATCAATCAAATCACCAAACAGAGTAGCCTCGTAGTCTACCAGACTCTTCACCCCTGTTACGGGTGCACTTTTCTCCAAGAAGAAAGGAAAAGTCATCTCGATTCGACTGGATTCCGAGTTAAGTTTTACAGCGACCTCTTTCACAATATCCCGGAAAGAATGCACCGAAATCACGTTATCATGGTCATTAAGAACTTCAACGAAACGTGACATGTGAGTTCCTTTGAAGTTGTGCGGCAGTCCAACATACATGTTGAAAACCGCAATCGTGTACTGTTCTCCTTGACTACGGTCGCGTACCTTGACCGGATGCCGAATCGCCCGTATGCCAACCTGGTCTATGGCCAGTCTGCGGGTATCCGCTTTTGATTGAATGTCCGGAATCGCATTTTGTCGATGCTCCATCGGTACCGGCATTATTTTCGGAAAATTCATTGCACTGCTTGCTCCTTTGAGTCTAAACCTCTGATTGCCTCAACCTTTTGAACGATCGCGTCGGCGTCCATTCCGTATTTAGCAAATACTAATTTAGGTACACCGTGATCGACATGTTCATCCGGAAGGCCGAGGTTCACCGTTCTGGTGAGAATTCCATGTTTGGCTAGAACTTCATTTACTGCTGATCCAGCACCGCCGGCGACGACATGTTCTTCTATTGTAACAATCAGATCATGTGAACTGGTAATTTCAGTGACCAATACTTCGTCAATTGGCTTTACAAAACGCATGTTCACAACAGTGGCATTCAGTCGTTCACCTGCATCCATGGCCGCGGCAAGCATGCTGCCAAACGACAGAATAGCCGTGCCTTCGCCGTTTCTTTCCACTGACGCCTTGCCAATTTCAAGTGCAGTCATCTCCTCTTCCTGCTCGACACCGACCCCGGCACCACGCGGATAACGCACTGAGATCGGCCCTTCGTGCATATATGCGGTGTACAACATGTTTCGACACTCTCTTTCGTCCGCCGGAGCCATTACAACCATATTCGGAATGCAACGAAGATAGGCATAATCATAGGCACCTGCGTGAGTGGCACCATCGCCACCTACATAACCGGCTCGATCCAGTGCAAATGTCAAATCGAGATTCTGTACGCAGACGTCATGAATGAACTGATCATACGCTCGTTGCAAAAAGGTTGAATAAATTGCCACCACAGGCTTCATACCTTCACACGCAAGCCCGGCTGCAAATGTTACAGAGTGCTGTTCCGCAATGCCCACATCGAAATAACGATCTGGAAATTGCTTCTGAAATTCAACCAAACCTGACCCTTCCCGCATAGCCGGGGTGATCCCGATCAACCGATCATCCTTGGCGGCCATGTCACACAACCATTTACTGAACACTTTCGTGTAGGTCACTGCCGTGGACTTCTTCTCCATTTTCCCCGTGTCCGGGTTGAACGGGACGACTCCGTGGTAAACCAGGGGATCCGCCTCTGCAGGGTCGAAGCCTTTGCCTTTCTGAGTAATAATATGAAGAAACCTCGGACCTTTGATCTTCTTCATGTTTTTGATTGTACGGATCAAATTAGGGAGATTATGCCCATCAATAGGGCCGATGTAGTAGAACCCGAGTTCTTCAAACAGGGTACTGGGGAGAAAAAGTCCTTTCGTATGCGCCTCGAATCTGTTGGTTAACTCCTGAACTGGCGGAAGCGTGCCGAGAACTGCCTTGCTGCCTTCCCGAACCGTCATAAACGCACGACCCGACAGTATACGCGCGAGATAGTTCGACACCGCACCAACATTCGGTGAAATCGACATTTCATTGTCATTCAGGATAACGAGCAAATTGGTATCCGATGCACCCGCATTGTTCAAGGCTTCATAAGCGAGCCCCGCGGTCATGGCCCCATCGCCGATTACCGCTACAACCTGCCTCAACTCTCCTTTTGCTTCTGCACCAACTGCCATTCCATAAGCCGCAGATATGGAAGTACTGGAGTGTCCAGCACCGAAACAATCATAGATACTCTCTTCTCGCTTTAGAAAACCACTAATTCCATCTTGCTTGCGTATCGTGTGCATCAGTTCCCGTCGACCAGTTATGATCTTGTGAGGATATGCCTGATGTCCGATATCCCACACGATTCGGTCTTCCGGAGTATCGTAAAGGTAGTGAAGTGCAATCGTCAATTCGACCGCACCAAGTCCGGGGGCAAGATGACCACCGGTTTTTGATGTAACGTCAATTAGAAATTCGCGAATCTGATCTACAAGTTTCGGTAACTTGCTTTCAGGCAGTTTTCTCAGGTCGGCTGGAGAATCAATTTTGTTAAGCAAATCATACCGGTCTACATTAATCCCTTTACTTGCAACGGATGTAAAATCTTTTTTGCTACTCATAGCTCCTCCCAATTGATCAGAAACTCCGGTCTACGACAAATCTAGCTATTTTTTCAAGATTCGTAGTATCCCGGTTCACCCGTTGAACCGCCCTAATTGCCTGATCTCGCAGACTGGCGGCTTTTTCTTGTAGATTCTCCTCTTGATGTTCTTCATCAAGATAATCATCAGTAAACTGAAATGCAAGACCGATGGATTCCCCATATTCGCTCAAAGCTTCGTAATCTCGCTCATTGAGCTGGTCACTCATTAACGCACCAAGTCTCACAGAAGCTTGAATTAATTTCGCGGTTTTAAAACGATGTACCGTGGTCAAATCAATGTTAGTCAGATCCGAATCCAAAAGATCAATATCCATAACTTGCCCACCAACCATACCTCTGGAGCCTGCCGCTTTCGCTAAAGTTTGCACCAATTTACCTGCTTGTGTCGTAAAGTTTACCAAATTCGAGTCATTCGCGAGTATTTCAAATGCCAATGTCTGTAGCGCATCTCCCACAAGAACAGCCACCGATTCACCATAGGCAATATGACAAGAAGGCACGCCACGACGAAAATCGTCATCATCCATGCACGGTAAGTCATCATGAACAAGTGAATAAGCATGCATACACTCAACTGCTGCTGCAGGTGCCATCAGCAGTTTTGTGTCGACACCAAGCATCTCCCCAGTCATGATCACAAGTACGGCACGGAATCTCTTGCCGCCATTCAGGGTGGAATAGCGCATCGCCTGGTGCAACTTCTGTGGAGGTTCATCCGCTGAAGGAAGCCACGCCTCCAGCGCCGCTTCGACCGCTTGCTGACAGCGTTTCCAATCCTGATCAAAACTCATCAGCAGCACTATTCTGAATCGAATGATTTGACTTTTTCCAATCCGCCCTGCCGAGTCAAAATTGCCACTCGTTGCTCGGCTTCTTCCAGGAATTTTCGGCACTCACGAACAATCTTGATACCTTTTTCAAATTCTTCAAGCGACAGTTCCAGAGATTGCTCACCGCTTTCCATTCGCTTTACTATCGCTTCAAGTTCCTTCAGCGCCTGCTCAAAGGACAGTTTGGTTTCTTGTTCTTTGTCGTTCAATTCATTCGTTTCGTTTTGCACAATATTGCTTCCACCATCAACTACTCTATAGCTCTCCCAGATTATCAGAAACTGATTCTCATGAATTCATCATATACCATCCAGTCAAAAATTTGAGCTATTTGCAGATTTAGGATGACTGTTTTTGGTTGGAATTACTGTTATCACATAGATGTATGAATATTTTACTGTGCCTCAAACCTATCTGCGAATTTTTCAACATTCAATTCAAATTATCATTAAAATGAATAGTTGAAATTAGCTCTATCAGAATTCATTTACCAACACTATCGGGAGACTATTGAATGGAATTGAAAGGCACGCAAACAGAACAAAATCTGAAGGATGCTTTTGCAGGTGAATCGCAGGCGAATCGGCGCTATTTGTACTTCGCTGGAAAGGCCGATGTCGAAGGTTACAACGACGTTTCCGCTGTTTTCCGGTCGACTGCTGAAGGTGAGACTGGACATGCGCACGGACATTTGGAATACCTGGAAGCCGTCGGAGACCCTGCAACTGGACTTCCTATCGGTCACACTGCAGAAAACCTGAAAGCCGCAATCGCCGGCGAGACGTACGAATATACAGATATGTACCCGGGAATGGCTTCCTCCGCACGAGATGAAGGATTCGATGAAATCGCGGACTGGTTTGAAACCCTGGCCAAGGCCGAGCGTTCGCACGCAAATCGTTTCCAAAAAGCTTTGGACAATCTTGACTCCTGAAGTTCCGAACAAAAAATTCGAGTATCAAGCGGAATCGTAATTACGCGGTTCCGTTTGTTATTTTGACCCCCTACAAGTTTCCAATCTCTTTCAAGACAAGGTAATTGAAAATGAGAGAAGGATCTCTCGAAGCTCCGCAACGACACCCTGTGGAGTGGAACTCTCCTGACTTCCTCAACGAGCAATATCTGTTCCAGGAACTGGAACGCGTGTTTGACATCTGCCACGGATGCCGGCGCTGTTTCAGCCTTTGCAATTCATTTCCAACTCTGTTTGATGCCGTTGATGAATCAGACACCATGGAAATCGATGGCGTCGAAAAAAGCAAATACTGGGATGTAGTCGATAACTGTTACCTATGCGATCTGTGCTTCATGACCAAATGCCCTTACGTTCCGCCCCATGAATGGCAGGTTGACTTTCCACACCTGATGCTACGAGCCAAAATTGTTGGTTATAAGAAGGGAAGACCAACGCTGCGGGACAAGGTGCTTTCGTCAACTGACCTCTTGGGTAAGGTTTCCAGCGTTCCGGTCGCTTTTCATGCAGTCAACACAGTGAACGGGAACGCACTTGCCCGTCGCGGATTGGAAAGTACCCTAGGCATACATAAACAAGCAAATTTGCCGAGATTCTGCAGTTCCTCTGTTCATCGAAAATTTTCATTGAGAACACCTCTTGCAAGCGAAGCACAGAGCGCCGGGCAAACCAAGGGGAAAATTGCGATATTCGCAACCTGCTACGGAAAATACAACCAACCTGACATGAATGAAGATATTGCAGTTGTATTCGAGCACAACGGAATTCCGGTTCAGGTCATACAAAATGACAAGTGTTGCGGGATGCCGAAACTTGAGCTTGGCGACATGGAGGGCGCTAAGCAACTCAAGAACAACAATATCCCTATATTGGCGGAACTGACACGAGATGGATGGGACATCGTGACACCGATTCCATCCTGTACGCTTATGTTCAGGAAGGAACTGCCGTTATTGTTCAAGGATGATGAAGACGTCCAGATGGTTGGAGACTCCATTTTCGATCCTTTTGAATATTTGATGCTGCGTTACAAACACAATTTGTTGAAAACAGACTTCAAGAATTCCCTGGGAAACGTCGTTTACCATGTAGCCTGTCATCAAAGAGTACAGAACATGGGATCGAAAACGAAGGAAGCACTTTCGTTGGTACCAGAAACTGACCTCACCGTAGTGGAGAGATGCTCTGGGCACGATGGAACTTATGCAATAAAAAAGGAATTTCACGAATTCTCGAAGAAAATTGTTCGCCCAATTGTTAATCAAGTGAAAAAGGTACAACCCGACCACTTGGCAAGCGACTGTGTTCTCGCAGCCGCTCACATCGCCAACAACGCAGGAATAAAATCATTGAAGCCTGAGCATCCGATTACCCTTTTGCGTACAGCATACGGAATCTGATTTATGCAACCTTTGAAAAGAAGCGACTTGCTGTCGCTTGAACAATACTCCGAGCAACGCGAAGAATTTCGCAGAAACGTTCTAGAGCACAAAAAATTTCGTAGAGTTCACATCGGTCTGAACGCTAGTCTGTATTTCGAGGATCGGCTGACGATTCAGTACCAAGTCCAGGAAATGCTGAGGATCGAGAAAATATTTGAAGTGAGCGAAATTGAAGAAGAACTCGCCACTTATAACCCTCTCATTCCTGACGGCAGCAATTGGAAAGCCACTTTCATGGTCGAATTCCCAGATGCCGAAGAACGCCGCTTAGCGCTTGCTCGGCTGGTTGGCATAGAAAATTGGGTCTGGGTGTGCACTAGCGGCGAACCCAAAGTGTGGGCAATAGCAGATGAAGACCTAGAGAGAGCAACAGAAGAAAAAACCTCTGCGGTTCACTTTCTCAGATTTGAACTACCAGCGTCATTCGTCGAGTCTGTCAAATCCGGTGCAGAAATTTCCGTTGGAATCGATCATGAACACTACAGGTTCAGTGTGAATTGTCTGCCAGCAGAGACGAGGAATTCTCTGATTCGCGATCTTGATTGAAATTTAATTCGTTTACACTGAATTTTGATGCGAGATTTGTCACTCGTTGTACAAAGCTTTACTAAAAATGCACCTTGATCAATATGAGAAATTTTCTAGCATCTACACCGCATATATTGCTGGATTCGTAGCATTGGAAAACACCGCTCCGACACCGCCACGGGTGCGTCAACTGGTTTTTTGAGCGTTTGATGATCGACTACTCCCGTCATATCCATTCTCTTGGCACCCATTCAGCCTCTGAGTAGCGCTTTCACATAATCAAACGATGCTCTTGCAATTCCTGAATTAGGTGTCGCACGAAACAATCGTTCCTCGCGTCAGCGTCGTCCTAAGGTGACAACATCCGCTTGCGCCACGTTTTCTCGAATCGCCTCCTGCCAAACGGGTAGCGGATGGTGGACCGAATCAGTCCCGGTTGAAATAAAACTCGTGGTTGGCTAAGAAGCGGATAATTCCTGCCGCTCGGCAAAATATCGGCAAAGCTCGGCGTCCGGCACCTGACCTTCGGAATAGGTAAAAGTGCCATGGACACGTATCTCCTCGGCCGCCCGACGGATTACGCCAAAGGTGGTCCGAGCGAGCGAGCCGCCGATACTCACCCGCTTTACCCCCAAGTACTCGAGTTGCTTTACACTCATTGGATTACCAGCAAGACCCATGACTACGTTAATTGGCCCGTCGACTTCCTTCACCAGCCTACCGATGGTCTCAGCGTCTTTGATACCGGGTACATAGAGACAGTCCGCGCCCGCTTCTCGATAGAGGTTTACCCTTTTCACCGATTCCTCGAACGGGTTTGGGTGTCCCATTAGATAACACTCGGCTCGCGCGGTCAAAGTAAAAGGAAACGGCAGAGAAGTGGCGACCTCGAACGCCGCTTCGATTCTCTCAACCGACAGCACTCGATCGTAGAGATCACCAGTGCCATAGGCAGCGGCATAGTCTTCGATACTAGCCCCTACCGCACCCGTGTCGGCCACTTGGCGGATCGTCTCGGCTACCTCTTCCGGTGTATGTCCGTAACCGTTTTCCGCATCCACACTAACCGGTACCTGAATTGCACCAACAATCCGACCGGTCTCCTCCAACGCCGCTTCCCGGGTGAGCAATCCTTCATAATCCGGGAGCCCCAGACTGAAAGAGATACCTGCGCTGGTGGTACCGACTGCGGGGAATCCCGCTGCTTCCAGCATGCAAGCACTGCCAGCGTTCCACGCATTTGGCATCACAAAAATGCCGTCGGCCGAATGCAGTTCCTTGAACACCTTTCCTTTTATTGTCTGCGCTTCACTCATGATCTGATTCCCGCGTGTAGGAAAGACGCCAGTTTAACAGATGAAATTCCGTCTTGTCGAATAGCAGGCGAAAAAGGTCCATGCAGACTGGTTGCGGAAACAGACAGATAGAAAACATTCATGAAAGTTGATGATTGAATGTATTTTATTGTGGACATCTGTTTAATACCCCGCAAAATTATGCACCATCGTGATCAAACTTTGACTAAAGGTCATTAAGAAATTGCGCGTCATACAATGGCCATGTTTGTACGCGTTGACTTCCTTTTTTACCTTGCTTTCCAGCAAGTATCACAGCGTGTGAGGGATCGTATCGTTCCATATAAGAACGCAGACTTCGAGCCCGAGTGCGCGAGCCACTCTTTACTTCTACAGGAATAATTATGCCTGCTTAATGATATGATATATGATATCATACGTTCTATGTTGCGTTATGTATTGGACACCAATGTAGTCGTTGCCGGTTTACGTAGTCCAAAGGGAGCTTCGGCTGCATTAATTGACTTCGCCTTGAACCAGAAGTTTACCTTATTGCTGTCTGTAACCTTGGTGATTGAATACGAAGCGGTATGTCGTGACCCGATGCAGCGTACTGTCTCGGGCCTGGACGAGTTGGAGGTCGAAATCATTATCTCTGCACTGTGTGCTGTAGCTGAGCCTGTAGCATTGTGGTTTCTGTGGCGTCCGCAACTTCGCGACCCATCTGACGAGATGGTGCTTGAAACTGCAATAAATGGTAAAGCAGATGGCATAGTTACATTCAACCAACGAAATTTTGGTAATGCGTCCAAACACTTCGGAATTGAATTATTGTTTCCCCAGGAGGCATTGAGGAGAATATTAAGATGAAGAAATCTGTCAGCACCTATCCATTACGGTTACCAGCGTCTTTAAAGGCGACGGTTGCTGAAATCAGCAAGGAAGATGGCACGAGCATAAACCAGTTTGTAGCGACGGCAGTTGCCGAGAAGATATCCGCCATGAAAACTGCCGAGTTCTTCGCTAAACGTTCAACTGAAGCTGACATTGAGTCGGCGAGGCGCATTTTGCGCAGAGATGGCGGTCAACTACCGGAAACAGAAGACCAACTGTCTTAAAAAATAAGTCTTCTCGTATGCTGGAACTTGCAAAAAAGGGGGATTCTCCTAGTACGAAAGGACTGGAGTGGACATCACTCTGGCACTATAGTTCTCATGCCAGTGGATTGCTAGGTACTCAGTCGGGAAGTTGCAGGTCACCCCGCACACTGAAGCGCACCTCTGGCACAAAAACTTGTTCAAGGTCGCATCACCCTGTACCATCTAACTGCAATTAATTTTATAAGAAAGTGTTTTAGTCCAACAGTTTCTGAATCTCGCCTACGCTCATACCAACACTGACTTCTACAACCGCCGCCTCGCGTTGACGGGAAGAGTAAGAAGCTTATCGTCAACATCCCTTGACTTCGTAGAAAACTCGATTTTTACTCGATTTTCCGGATTTCATTTTTCAATATTATCATCATCTTGCAAGCGTCCATCCTGAAAAACAGCGATGTAGTGCCCTCATCAAAATAATACTTGCATATCGATCCGGACTGATGTATAACTTCATCCATGTTTGTAAGAAAGAAATTCGATGCCGCCCGAAACCGATACCGGGTGCAGATCGTGCAGAGCTTCCGCGACGGCAAGAAGGTGCGCCAGAAGATTATCCGCCATGTCGGCACCGCGCCCGGCGGCGCCCAGCTGACAAAGCTGATGGAGCTCGGCGAGTTCATCAAGGAAGATCTCCGGCAGCAGTCCAATCCGCAGCAGGAGCTGTTCACGCCCAAGCAATACGCGGATCTTCTGAGCCAGTGCCGACGCAACCGCAAAGCGGCGCACCTCGGCGTCGACCTTGGACAGTGCCGGGAACAAAACCGCCTGAACATCGGCGTGCGCGAAGCATTCGGCCGGCTTTACTCGAGCATGGGCTGGGACCGCCTGCTCGGTTCCCGCAAAGCCAGCGCCAATCGCATCATCAAGGAACTGGTGCTGGCGCGCATCGCCCAGCCGCGGTCGAAACGCGGCACCGTCATGGACCTGGCAAGAGACGGCGGCGTGACGCTGAATCTGGACTGGGTCTATCAGTCCATGGACTATCTTGACCCGCGGGTGATTGACAGCATACGCCGAAACGCGTCGGCCCGGGCTATAGGGCGACAATCAAGATAAGAATCTTGCGACAATCAGGGTAAGAAAAGGTTTCGCGTCCTGAAACGCAGTGAGGACGAAGTCCGAACGGAGTTTCAGGACGCGCGGTCGAAAGAATTTTCGACCCTCTGAATTGCTGACTTGACGTTTGCGACAGTTCCGGCACTAAACTTGTAATTTCGCAGCCATGCGGGGTTCACAAGATGCCGGGATGTCATGTAAATGATTATCAAGTGAGAAAATTCATGAAACTAAAACTAACTCATTCGATTGACAAAGCCGCTGTGAAATCTGGATTCAGCTGTGCTACCGGCTACCGAATCAACAAGGACAGTCGGCTTCCGTCTGAAAAAACCAAAGTGAAGCGCACTCGTCGTCGGCCGGATCCATTGGCAGGCATATTTGAGGAACAAGTGGTGCCGATGCTGGAGAAATGCCCGAACCTACGTGCGGTGGCTGTGTACCGGGAAGTGATGCGCCTCAATCCACAGCTCACTGCCGGCGTGAGGCGCACATTGGAGCGTCGCATTCGGGACTGGAGAGCGCAGCATGGACCGCAGCAGGAAGTGATTTTCCGCCAGCGTCAGGAGCCAGGTCGCATGGGCATATCGGACTTTACCGACATGAACTGGATCGGTGTGACGATTGGCGGGTGCAAGTTTGATCACAAGCTGTATCACTTCCGCCTGGCGTGGTCGGGCTTCACCCATGTCGATGTAGTTCAGGGTGGCGAGAGCTTTGCTGCATTGGAGCAGGGAGTGCAGGATGCGCTGTGGACTTTAGGCGGTGTGCCGCGTGAATGCCGCACCGACAGCCTGTCGGCAGCGTTTCGCAATATCAGCAAGGATGATGGCGAGGACCTGACCGAGAGTTATCGCCAGTTGTGCGAGCACTACGGGATGCGGGCGACACGCAACAATCGAGGCGTGGCGCACGAAAACGGCGCCATTGAAGGTCCGCATGGACATCTGAAGCGTGCGATCGAAGATGCGCTGGCACTGCGTGGCTCGAAAGATTTCGAGACGCTGGATGAGTATCGGGATTTCATCGTCCAAATCACCGGCAATATCAATCTGCGGCACAGCAAGAAAATTGAGGCGGAGCGCGAAGTGCTGCGGGCGTTGCCGGGCCGACGCACCACGGATTACAAGGAGACCAACGTACGGGTCACCCGTTCCAGCGGTTTCGTTCTGCGCAAGGTGTTTTACACGGTGCCTTCGCGTCTGATCGGTCATCGTCTGGGGGTGAGGCTCTACGCGGATCGTGTAGAGCTGTATCTGGGCAGTCGCCATCAGTTGACCCTGCCACGCGGTCATCACCATTCATCGGCCAGGCATTGGTGTGCGCATGTGGTCAATTATCATCATGTGATTCATTCTCTGAGGCGCAAGCCGATGGCGCTGATGAGTTGGGTTTACCGAGATCAGCTGTTTCCGCACGAGGCGTATCGACATTGTTTCGAGGTGGCACTGGAGCGCACCACGCCACGGCAAGCCTGTCGGCTGGCGGTACAGCTGTTGTCGTTGGCTCACGACCACAACTGCGAAGCCCGGCTGGCGCAGCAGATCGAACAATGCCTGCAGCAAGGCGCGCTTCCGGACATGCTCGAGATGCAAAAGCAATTTGCCGTGCAGCACGGTACCATGCCGCAACTGCATGTGGAATCGAGCACTCTGGCCAGCTATGCGTCGCTGCTGCAGCAAGGAGCTGAGTCATGAGTGCCAAGCGTCACAAAAGCAGCCATTCGACCGATGCAGTCAAACTGGCACTGATGCTGTCGGAGTTGCGCTTGCCGGCGATGAAACAGATGTGGTCAGGCTTTGCCGAACGCGCCGATACCGAAGGCTGGCCGGCTGCTCGGCTGCTGTCGACCCTGGCTGAGCTCGAACTGGCCGAACGTGACCGGCGGCGCATTGAACGCCACCTCAAAGAAGCCCGGCTGGTGCCCGGTAAAACGATCTCCAGCTTCGACTTCAATGTGGTGCCGGTCGTCTCCAAGTCCAAAGTCATGGCACTGGCGGCCGGCGATGTGTGGCTCAACAATGGTCACAACCTGTTGATGTTTGGGCCGCCCGGTACCGGCAAAAGCCACTTATCATCAGCAATCGGACTGGCCCTGGTGGAAAACGGCTATCGTGTGCTGTTCACTCGAACCACCGACCTGGTGCAACGCCTGCAACGGGCACGTCGCGAATTGACGCTCGAAAATCTGCTGGCGCGGCTGGACCGATATCATTTGCTGATTCTGGACGATTTTGCCTACGTCAGCAAAGATCAGATGGAAACCAGCGTGCTGTTCGAGCTGATCTCAGTGCGCTATGAACGGCGTTCCATTCTGATTACCGCCAATCAGCCGTTTGACCAATGGCACAAAGTGTTCCCAGACCAGAGCACTGCGGTGGCCGCGGTGGACCGACTGGTTCACCATGCGACCATTCTGGAAATGAACGTCGAAAGCTACCGCCGGCGACACGCAGTTGAACAGTTGCGAGATAAGCCCGCACGAGCGTCAAAGCGTGCCACTGCAAAAAAAGCTCAGCCCAAGTCCGTTCAAGACTGACAGCTGATCCATTCAACCTGCTGAACACGGGGCACAAGCCCCGTGTTCACATCCTGTCGTTGATCGACTTTTTTTAATCGAATCAGTGAAACTGCAAATAATTCTGCTATTATTTGAGACCTGATCGCAGCGTCAAAAAATTCTTACCTTGATTGTCGCTGATTCTTATCTTGATTGTCGCTCCACACCGGGCTGAGGAACTTTTCACGCAGCCGATCGATGTCCTGTTCTATGACACCACGACACTTTATTTTCAAAGCGACCGGGAAGACTACGGCCAAAACAAAGATCCTCTTCGCTTCAAGGGCTACAGCAAGGACGGCAAGCCGCATCGAACCCAGGTGGTGCTGGCATTGCTGGTGACCCGCGGCGGGATTCCGCTGGATTATGAGCTTTATCCGGGCAATACCTACGAGGGCGACACGCTGTGCCGGGCGCTCGATGGCATCACCGAACGATACGATGTGAGCCGGGTGACCGTGGTGGCCGATGCCGGGCTGTTCAGCCACAGCAATCTTGAATGGCTGCGCGAGCGCAACCTGCCCTACATTGTGGGGTTTCGCGCCAAGAATGCGACGCGCAAGCTCAAGGAGCAGATTCTCGATGCCGACGGCTATGAGGGCTATATGTTCGACCAGGATGGTGAGGCTCAGTGCAACTGCAAGATCATCGCCCGCGGCGAGGAGCGAATCATCGCGACTTATTCAAAGAAGCGGGCGAGAAAAGACCGCCACAGCCGAGAGCGGGCGCTGGAGAAGCTGCTCAAGCGCCTGAAGCGTAGCGCAAAGCCGCTCAGCTTGGTGTCAAAAGGACATGCGCGGTTTCTCAACGTTCCATCTGACGGCGAGGCCACGGTCAATGAGGAAAAAGTGGCACAGGCCGCGCGCTGGGACGGCATCCACACCATCATCGCCTGGGGCAACGATCAGCTCAGCACCACCGAGCTGCTGCACCAATACCGTCAGCTGTGGCACATCGAACGCGGATTTCGCACCAACAAGCACGATCTGAGGATCCGACCGATCTTTCATTGGACAAGCCGGCGCATCCGAGCCCATATCGCCATCTGTTTCATGGCGTATTGCTGTGTGCAGCACATGAGCCACCGGCTCCAGGCGCTCGGACATCCGATGAGTCCGGAATCGATGCGGCGCGAACTGAACCACCTGCAGGTCAGCATTCTGGAAAACCACCAAGACGACCGCAGATTCGCGATACCGAGCAACGCGTCGGCGCAAGCCAGACGGATCTATCGCTGTGTGAACCTCAAGTGGAGCACCGTACCGTTTGAGATCAAGCCCATGTGACAACCGACCTGATCCTTGCCAAATCGCTGCTGACACTGTGGCGCAATCTGACCGGTTTTGGTACCAACCTCAAAATGTAGTGCCCACATTTGAACCTCGATTCAATTAAACTGAACTTCATCTTGATTTAACCTCAATAATTCATTCCAGTGCTTTGTTATAGCGGAATTGTTTTTTGACATTTCCGCTTTTTTCTGTGTATATTTGTTTCCATGTATTAATTCATTATGTTTCTTGTTTATTATTATCCAATAAACTATAATTGCTCTGTATATGTTTCCATGTTCATAAATTTAACTATGGCTATTTACATCGAATCCATTCCCAACCGCAACAGCCCACCTGCGATTCTGCTGCGCTACGCCAAACGAAACGGTAAACGCATCGAACGCAAAACCCTCGCCAACCTCTCCAAAACCCCTGCATTCATCGTCGATGCCATCCGCATCCTTTTGAAAGGCGGCGTCATCGTCAGCTCCCTCGACCAGGCATTCACCGTCCAACGCTCGCTGCCGCACGGACATGTCGCGGCTGTGCTCAGTTTGGCCTCGCAAATTGCACTGCCGCGTATTTTGCATCGAACCGCCTCGCGTCAGCGCGACCTGGCACTGGCGGCCATCATCGCCCGCATCATCTCGCCCGCCTCCAAACTCGCTACTGCCAGAGCGCTTTCGCCCGAAACCGCCGACAGCTCGCTGGGCACTTTGCTCAAGCTCGATACCGTGCACGGCAATGAAATACTCGATATGCTTGACTGGCTCGGAGAACGGCAAAAGTGGATCGAGAAAAGCCTCGCCAATCGCCACTTGCGCGGCGGCACGCTGATTCTCTACGATGTCACCTCCAGCTATGTCGAAGGCAAGTGCTGTGCGCTGGCGTCATTCGGCTACAACCGAGATCGCAAACGCGGCAAGATGCAGATCGTCTATGGCTTGCTGTGCGCCGCCGATGGCTGTCCGGTCGCGGTTGAAGTGTTCCCCGGCAACAGTGCCGACCCCAGCACACTGGCCAAACAGATCAGCAAGATTCGCAAGCGATTCAACCTTCAAAAAGTAGCGCTGGTCGGCGACCGCGGCATGATTACCTCGGCGCGCATCCGCGAGGATCTGCTGCCAGCCACACTGGATTGGATCTCGGCGCTTCGCAACGCCGACGTCCGCAAGCTGTTCAAAGATCAAACAGATCGTGAAATCGATACCAGACTTTGCGCCAGCGAACTGCAGCCGGACCAGGTGGCGGAAATCGTCAGTGCCGAGTTTCCCGGCGAGCGTTTGCTGGTGTGCCTCAATCCGCGCCTTCGCCAACAGCGGGCGCAAAAACGCGAGGATCTGCTGCGCGCCACTGAAAAAATCCTTGCCGAGATCGCCGCCTCAGCGCGCCGCCACAAGCCAAATTCTGCCAACCGCGACCGCACCATGAAGCGGCTCGGACGCGAAGCCAATCGTCGTAAAGTCGAAAAGCACTTCGACATCACCGTCACCGACAGCGACCTGCTGTGGTCGCGAAACCAGCAGCGAATCCACAACCAAGCTCAACTCGACGGCCTCTATGTGATCCGAACCTCGCTGCCGGCGGATGCCATCAACGCCCATGACGCAGTGGCCGCTTACAAATCTCTGTCCACTGTCGAGCGTGCCTTTCGCACCATCAAGACCACCCGGTTGGAGGTGCGGCCAATTTATGTCTATAGCGAACCGCATGTACGCGGACATGTGTTCCTTTGCATGCTCGCCTGCTACCTGGAATGGCATTTGCGCCAGCGACTCAAACCGTTTCTGTTTGACGACCCACAGCCGCCAAGCCGCTCCTCGCCGGTTCAGCAGGCGAAGGTCTCACCGGAGGCAGCACAAAAAGCCAGTTCCAAAATGACTTCCTGCGGGGATCCGGCTCACAGCATGACTACGCTGCTTGCCGACCTCGCCACCCTGTGTCTGAATGAAGTGACCTTGCCCGGACTTTCCGATGACATCCTCACAACGGTCACCAAACCAACCCCGCTGCAGAGTAAAATCCTCGCCGCACTCAATGTCGACCCCACTACAGGTGTTTCCATAAGAATGACAGGTTGATTTTCCGAAAGTCCGCGTATTTACTACGCTTTCACCTTATCCTTGTGGTGAAGTTCGGATTAAAACAACTATTTACAGCGAAAGTTCTATTAACTCAAGAAAGGGGGATTCTCCTAGTACGAAAGGACTGGAGTGGACATCACTCTGGCACTATAGTTCTCATGCCAGTGGATTGCTAGGTACTCAGTCGGGAAGTTGCAGGTCACCCCGCACACTGAAGCGCACCTCTGGCACAAAAACTTGTTCAAGGTCGCATCACCCTGTACCATCTAACTGCAATTAATTTTATAAGAAAGTGTTTTAGTCCAACAGTTTCTGAATCTCGCCTACGCTCATACCAACACTGACTTCTACAACCGCCGCCTCGCGTTGACGGGAAGAGTAAGAAGCTTATCGTCAACATCCCCGACCATACTCGCCCGAGATTTCATCATATCCATTCCTTCGCCGTCATTAAGAAAGAGAAAGCGACACCTTCAAATCCTCATGCTCAAAGGCCGAGGCCATGCGATCAATCTCGGCTTTTGTCAAACCCAGTTTCGCGGACTCTTCGCGCCACGTTGTCACGGCCTTCCCGACTTCGGCGGCGATTGCGTGCGCCTTATCTTCAGCCAGTTCAAAATATCCCACCACACTCATCGCAAGATCCAGAGAGGCCGAGCCGTCATCGAAATCAATGGCCGTTGTCAGAACGCGTGGTTTGATATCCGTGGGTACCGGATTCAGATCATAGGCCGGAGCCAACCGCCAACCGTCCGGGCCGGTATAGAGGAAAGCGTGATTACGCAAGTGATCATCCGTGTTGGAAATCAGAATGTTGAAGACGATACGTCGCCACAGCTCATGCATATCCTGTTTCGGGCTGGCACCATACCGGCGAAGAGCATCGACAAATTCTAGGTAACTGCGTGACTCGTTGTCGCTGGCCCCGAGCATACTCATGGCCGAAAGAAACGGAATTCGTTGACCTTGTACCCGGTCGAACCGGCGCAACAACAGCACTGGCTTGTTCAGTACATGTTCAATTCGCCAAACAGACACGGGGATACCGGCCTTTGCCGCAAGTCGAAGCGCAACCGCCTCCCACAGAACCGTATAGATCTCATCATCCTTGTGTGGAAACTTGGCGATGGCGAGATGCCCGTCCCGGTCGCGAACAGAAGCCTTGGGACGCGCACCACCCAAAGACGAGCCGGGGGCCAGCAGCAGGCGCAGATCCTCGTCGCTATCCGTGTCACCAACGACATTCTCCGCTGCCGACAGCAATTGCGGCAGATCGATCAGGGGTGGTATGCGAGCGAATTCATATTCGGCAAAAAATGGTCCACCCTCCTGCCTGGCAAAGCGAAGGGCGCCTTGTCGGGCTTCATCATCAACCATGAGCAGATAGTCGTTTTCCAACAGGGTGCGCGGCGTCTCGCCCGCGCGTTCAGCCCGCCGCCGTTCAGCTCTTCGCATCAGAACCCGCCCCCAGCGATCGGGGGCGGAGTCGCCGATGGTACCGAACAGGGGTTTACCTGAAGGTGTGTGAAAGGGCCCTGGGCCAACCGTCAGAGCCGGTTCCAGCGAGAAACGATCTACATTCTCAATCCAGCCTGGATGATATTCGAACGTGGCACTTTGCCAACCTTTACGCACGTGCGCCCACAATCGCCCAGTCAGATGCAGCGTACCGGCAATATCCACATAGACATACACTTCTGTTTCCATCACGCTTTACTCTTCTGTCCAGACTGGGACGACATGCGCCCGGAATTATTCTAGCGCGACTTACGGATACGTTGCGGCATACGCTCCTCTTCAAGCCCAAGCCCCACCGTATCCGTCTTGACGTCCGCCAGGTCACCCAACCGCTCCGACATGCCCAACACAAAGAGCACATTGGCGTAGTTACCCAGCGAAACGCCGGGATCGCCATTTTCTATCTTGTTCAGGGTTGTTCGGCTGATAGAGGCCCGTTCGGCCATGATAGCCGTTTGAATACGTCGCCTGAGCCGGGCATCACGGATATCCTTTCCAAGCTTACGAACCGCCCGCCTCACCGGAATCGGCAGCATCAAGTCTAACTGGGTTTTACTCATTTATTGTCCATTATTATGGTCACTAACATGTATAGCATATATAATATTGGACATTATATCAATATTTCTACAGTCACCTCAAAATAATAATTATTATGTTCACTTTTCTGGTCGTTAATTACTTTAACACCCAGAATCATGAACATTTACAGATAATTATGAGCCACATAGCTGACATCATCTGAATCAGACAGGTTGCTCCATTCCGCACGTGTTTTTCAAAGGTACTTCTTAAAGGTACTGGCGGTCACTGGCAAAACGAATGCAAACAGTGCGGCGAATGGAAGCACGATAAAGGTCGGATGCAGGCTGAACGGAAGCGCCAGATACGTTACTCAGGCGATTGCTACGAGCGGTAGCACTGACTTCTTGGCATAGTGGTACACGAATGAACTCTATCGCCCTCCTCCCCAGCGGTGAAGATTCTGTCGCACCAGACCGTCAATCAAATCCAGCAGACTGAACAACAGGAACACCGGTGTCGCCAAACTGAGAATCGCCAGGCGCACCGAAAACACCTGTGTCACTTGCTGCATGGCCGCAATTACAAATTCACCGAGCGGCCGGTAGATCTTGTGCAGTGTCGAACGCACTCCTTGCTCTTCCTGTCGTGGTGGTGGAAAGACCCATTGGATCGTTCAACTATGTGGGAAATGCTTACCAGCGTTTCCCACCACCACCGGATCTCTTTTCTTGGGGCTTCGCTTCATTGACTTTGATTTCGCGGCCGTCGAGGCTGGAACCATTAAATTCTTCGATCGCTTTCTGCGCCTCTGCATTGCTCGACATCTCGACAAAAGCAAAACCCTTGCTCTGACCTGTATCGCGATCTGAGATCACATTTACGGATTCAACCTTGCCGCACTTGCTAAAAGTATCCTGCAGAGTTTGCTGGTTGGCCGAGTACGGTAAATTACCTACATATAGTTTCATTGTTTAAGTCCTCGCTCGATTATCGAGCCTTGTGTGCGCATTTCCGGTATTCAATCAATTAGCACAGGTTTTGCTGTTCCATTGACATGATGTCAACGATATCAGGAATTAGAAGCGATTGCCGAAAACTGGCGGAGAAATAAAACTCTTGAAGTGAAAGTCGGGATAGGAAATTCTAATCTAAACGTAATATACACCAAAAATCAAGAAAAGCTATGTTTAATAGGAGATGGAATTACGTTTCATTCATAAAAAACCCCAGACTGTCTCTAGGCTTCAGGTTACGCAGCTTAGTATCAGTTAACATGACAAGCCATCCTTTGGGGTATTAAATACCATGATTCTACACAGTAGTTTTAATGATAATATATGCTTTTATATCAATGAGTTATGTGAATTCAGTACCATGTAGTACTAGAAATACGTGATATGGTATTTAGTTCAATTGATAAATTAAATATGATAATTCCATTAGGAATACCACTAAAAAAGACTGCTTGTGTATGCTGACCAGTACCAGGAGTAAACGAAAAATAACCTTAGGTTACAAATATTTATGTGTGATTTGATGCTCTCAGGTGCCGGACGAAGAATCATTCCCACTCAATCGTTGCAGGCGGTTTGCTTGAGATGTCATAAGTGACCCTGCTGATTCCGGCGACTTCGTTGACAATGCGGCTGGAAATTACCTCCAGAATCTCGTACGGAATTCGCATGCAGTTAGCAGTCATGAAATCCAGAGTCTGCACCGCTCGAAGACTCACAACGTAATCGTAAGCACGATTATCTCCAACCACTCCTACGGATTTGATCGGTAAAAATACTGCAAATGCCTGGCTAGCTTCGTAGTAGAGATTGTTTCTCGTCAATTCCTCGATAAATATGGCATCCGCCAATCGGAGCATGTCTGCATAACTCTTCTTCACCTCACCAAGTATGCGAACTCCCAGACCCGGGCCGGGGAACGGATGGCGATAGACGATTTCATCGGCGAGGCCAAGTTCGGCACCGATCACTCTGACTTCATCCTTGAAAAGGTCTCGCAAGGGCTCAAGCAACTTCAAATTCAGCGTGTCTGGCAATCCACCAACATTGTGATGACTTTTAATGACTTTCGCTTTATTCGTCTTTGATCCCGCAGATTCAATTACATCTGGATAGATCGTACCCTGGGCAAGCCACTTGACATCCGTTAACTCTTCAGCCTGCTCCTGAAAAATTTCAATGAATACCCGCCCGATAACTTTGCGTTTCGTTTCTGGGTCTGTGACTCCCGACAGTTCCCCCAGAAACCTATCTGCTGCGTCAACGAAAGTTACCTTTACCCCAATTTTTTTTGTGATAGCTTCCTGAACCATTCGTGCCTCGTTTAAACGCAACAACCCGTTATCAACGAATATGCAAATCAACTGATCACCAATCGATTCATGGAGAATGGCTGCACAAACAGAAGAATCGACACCGCCCGACAACGCGAGAATCACTTTATCGCCGCCGACTTGTTGTCGAATTGAATCAATCTGATGCTTGATGAAGAATCCCGACTGCCAAGTCGCAGCACACTGACAAACGCGAAACAGAAATCGTTCCAGTATCTGCTTGCCGTAATTTGTGTGTGTGACTTCAGGATGAAACTGAAGCCCGTATAAATTTCGAGTGCGGTCGCCTATCGCAGCACACGGAGAAGCAGCCGATTCTGCAATTGTTGAGAAGCCGTCCGGCAACTCAATAACGCGATCGCCATGGCTCATCCACACATTCATGGTAATCGAGTCCCCGGGTGCAGACTCTGCGTCCAAACCAGACAGCAAGTCAGACTCACCAATTACTTTCAGTTCGGTGTGTCCATATTCATGAACCAGCGAATTCTCCACCTTGCCGCCAAGTTGAGCAGCCATGGTTTGCATTCCATAACAGATTCCCAGTACCGGAACACCCATCTCCAGAACTTCTGGTGCCACTCTTGCAGTGAATTCTTCTGTTACGGTGGCTGGGCCGCCGGACAGAATCACCCCGGACGGATGAAAGTCATAGATTTCTTGTACAGAAGCATCATATGGAAAGATCTCGCTATACACTCCGCATTCACGGACTCTGCGAGCAATCAACTGGGTGTACTGGGAACCGAAATCCAGTACTAAAATGCGATCTTTGGGCAGTTCGAGCCGATAGTCTTCCGCCACAAATGCCCTACTTGCGTTGGTAATTTGGAGATTCTTTGACAATCTCTACGTCGTGAACATGACTCTCGCGTGCACCCGCATTGGTAATTTGCACGAAGCGTCCCTGCTTGCGCAACTCATCCAAATCCACACATCCTGTGTATCCCATGCTTGAGCGCAGCCCGCCCACCAACTGGTGCACAATGTGCTGTACCGCACCTCTGTATGGAACTCGCGCTTCTATACCTTCGGGCACCAACTTTATCCGATCACTTTCCGATTCCTGAAAATATCGATCTTTCGATCCGCCTTCCAACGCTCCAATCGAACCCATTCCACGGTAAGACTTATATGTCCTGCCCTCGTATACCTCGATATCTCCCGGCGCCTCATCTGTGCCGCCTAACAAACTTCCAATCATGATGGAATGCGCGCCGGCAGCAACTGCTTTTGCCAAATCGCCTGAAAATCGAACTCCACCATCTGAGATAACAGGAACTGATTCGTTTCTCAATGCTCTTGCAACGTCAAGGATCGCAGAAATCTGAGGCACACCCACTCCTGCAACTACTCTAGTTGTACAAATTGAGCCTGGACCGATGCCAACTTTGACTGCATCAGCACCATGTTCAACCAAATCCAGCGCAGCACGGCCGGTTGCAACATTACCGGCAATCACATCTACTTCAGGATACTGCTTCTTTATCTCCTTGACCTGAGCCAGTACTCGTTCCGCATGTCCGTGTGCAGTATCAACGACAAGGAAATCAATATTCTCTTCAATCAGTTTTTCGACACGGTTCATGGTTTCGCTTCCGGTTCCAATAGCCGCACCAACCATCAGTCTTTCAGCTTTATCTTTGCACGAATTCGGATAGACTTCCGATTTCAGAATATCTCTAACGGTAATCAACCCCTGCAACCCGAAATCGTCATCAACTACCAGAAGTTTTTCTATACGATTTGCGTGAAGCAGATCCAGAATATTCTTCTTCTCTTCACCTTTCTTGACTGTGATTAAGCGTTCTTTTGGTGTCATCACAGTTGTAATGGATTGATCACTGCGTTCTTGAAAACGCAAATCCCGATTTGTAACGATTCCAGTCAGATGGCCGTTGTCCATAACCGGAACCCCGGATATCTTATGCTTTTTCATCAAATTGGAAACTTGCACAATCGACATACTCGCAGTCGCTGTAATAGGATCCGTAACGATGCCGCTTTCGTGCTTCTTGACCTTACGAACCTCCAATGCCTGACGCTTGGGAGACAAATTTCGATGAATAACGCCAAGACCACCCAACTGAGCCAGCTTGATTGCCATGCTGGACTCTGTAACGGTATCCATAGCCGCCGAGAGCAGCGGCAAATTCATAGAAATATTTCTTGTGAGGGAGGTTTTAAGACTGACGTCTCTTGGCAGTACGGAAGAGCGCGCCGGAACCAGTAATACGTCATCAAAAGTGAGTGCTTGTTCGAGGCTTTCCATTTAATAATTATAGCGAAGTGAATTTCCAGCATTGAAATTTGTTGCGGCATTTCATTGCTAATTTAATGTCCCGGGGCACTGCCGAATTTTCATAATGAATTTGTATAGTATTCTTGATTCAGTACAGCGTGAATTCAATCACTTTCAAAATCCCAATCACCGTGGACGCAATGGCATGATCATCACCGAAATTCAAGAGTCAGCAACTGTTTACACGGTCACTCAATTGAATGCTCAGGCTAAAACACTCCTTGAAAGTACTTTTGGGAATATTCAGCTTGAGGGCGAAATATCAGGATTTTCAACCGCTCAGTCGGGTCATTCTTATTTCACGCTGAAAGACGCATCATCAGCCATTGACTGCGCAATGTTTGGGCAAACTGCAAGAAGGGTACGCAATGTTTGGGCAAACTGCAAGAAGGGTTAGAAGCAAACTAGGTAATCCGAGTTCAGCCAATGGTTTGCAAGTTGTACTGGCTGGTCGAGTCTCCTTATACTCGGCCAGAGGAAAATATCAATTCATCGTAAACGACCTTGAACTGAAAAAAGACAAGGGGGCTTTATATCTCGCCTATGAAAAGCTCAAGAAAGATCTTGAAAATAAAGGGTATTTTTCAGAAATTCGAAAAAAAGCTGTACCAAAATACCCAAAAACGGTTGGAATTATCACTTCTCCGTCTGGTGCAGCCGTTCTGGATATCATTCGAGCATTCAAACGTAGAAATCCAAGTATTTCACTGCTGATTTACCCTGTGGCAGTTCAGGGCGATGGGGCTGCAGAAAAGATTGCGGAAGCAATTCAGTATGCCAATTCAAAGAAAAAAGTTGATGCACTGATTATCGCAAGAGGTGGTGGGTCTATTGAGGACCTCTGGGCATTCAATGAGAAATTAGTCGCTGATGCAATTTTTGACAGCAAAATTCCAATCGTGACGGGTATCGGACACGATTATGATCATTCCATAGCGGATTTTGTTGCGGATGAATATCTAGCGACTCCCACCGCTGCAGCAGAGCGACTGAGTACGCCGTCTGTGGATGAAATGTTGACAGAATTACAGAACTTTCGATTAAACCTCGTCGACAATATCGGAAGAAAGCTGAATGACAAGGCACAAAGTGTTGATCTGGCAGAGAAAGGTCTCGTTCATCCCAAGCAACGAATCGAAAACCTTCAAGGTGATTTCGAAAACTCACTTATTCGTCTGCAGAGTTTAGCTAACACACTTATCAGCCGGAATGTCAAACAAATTGATCTGCAGCACCATCAACTGCTGCAGAAATCGCCATCGATTAGAATTTCACTTTATCAGCAACAGTGTTCAAACATGGAAAACTTGCTTGAACTCCAGATGAAGGAATTGTGCGTAAAATACAATACCCGTACTGAGTCGCTGAGAGCACGTCTTGAGGGAATTAATCCAACCGCAACTCTTGATCGCGGTTATTCGATCGTGCGAAAAGTGTCGGACAATTCCATCATACGCCGGGTAGGAACGATCACCGCCGGAGAAAAAGTCACCGCCCAACTCGGAAAAGGTGTTCTTCACTGCGATGTGGAGGCTGTTGAGGAATAGGATTCTTGGTCTGTATCAGCCGCCTCTTTTGTCGAACGGGTTTCTTCCTGAACGAAATACGACTCTTACATCCGCTCCAAATAATTTGAACCGCTCCCTGAAGTAATTTTCCAAATAACGTCGATAGTGGTCCGCAACGGAGTCTACGTTGTTGCCGTGTACTACAACGACAGGTGGATTCCGCCCGCCCTGATGTGCATACTTCAGCTTCACCTGACGACGTTTAGACATCGGCGGAGGCGTCTGCGTTATGGCATCCTGCAGATACCTGTTCAATATCGAGGTTGGCATTTCGATCATCGCAGAACGGTAAGCCTTGCCGACTGCCTCAAACAACTTGGAAATTCCCTGCCGTTTGAGGCCCGACACGAATAGAGCCTCATGATGGGGCGCAAAGGCAAGTTTACGTTGAAGCACGCCCCTCTTTTCAGTTCGATCTCGATTCTTGATTTTGTCGGATTTGTTGATCGCGAGAACTACAGGACGTCCGGCACGACGAATTAGTCCCGCTAGTGTTGCATCCTGATCAGCAATCGATTCTGTCCCATCAAGCACAAGCACTGCAACATGTGCTGCTTCGATCGCCTGCAAAGTCTTCACTACAGACAGTTTTTCCAGAGAATATCCGACTCGGGAACGACGGCGAACTCCTGCGGTGTCGATAAATCGAAAACGCTCGCCTTTGTGCTCCAATGGAACAACTACGCTGTCACGCGTAGTGCCGGGTACATCACTGACGATGAGTCGGTTTTCTTCGGAAATCGAATTGATCAAGGTGGATTTGCCTACATTCGGTCTACCGATCACAGCAATTTTCGGCCCTGGATCAAGCCACAGTGGATCATCAATCTGCGGAAGCGATTTTACGATTGGATCAAATACTTGAGAAACTCCACTTCCGCGACGTGCGGAAATGGGTATTGGGTCGCTAAATCCAAGCGATTGAAATTCAAGACAGGCTAGTTCCGGAACCAACCCTTCGCTTTTGTTTACGGCAATTGACAATGGCAAATCAATCTTGCCTAGCCTTTGAGCAATCTGCTCGTCTGCTACGGTCAATCCCTGAGTGGCATCTACGAGGAATACGATCGCGTCCGAATCCTCTAGAACGGACTCAACCTGGCTGGATATCAATTTGGAGAGGGTGTCGTCATTCTCCCCAATACCACCGGTATCGACTATCAGAAAATTGCGGTCGCCAAACTGGGCGATCCCGTACAAACTGTCCCTGGTTACGCCTGGAATGTCGTCAACCAGAGCATCACGACTTCGCGTGAGTCGATTGAACAAAGTTGATTTTCCAACATTGGGACGACCCACAATGCTGATGACAGGTAACATAAGAAATGTCCATTCAAGGAAGATTCTGATTTAGTGCGCAGTTGGCACCCGATGCACGCTGAACTAAATCAAGTGCGAGTCATTCGTCAGATTGTAAAGTGAAAGCCTCAATTCTTCCGGAACCATAAGCGACATACAGAGTTGCGCCTTCGGCCAAAAATCCGTTGAAAACCACATCTTTGCCCGCTCTTGCTCGGCCAGCAAGTTCTCCAGATCTCGTATCCAGAACGTGAAGATATCCTTCTCCATCGCCTACAATCAGATAACCGCCAACCAGTGCAATGTTGCTTACGTTACGATACAGCAAGGCATTCTGTTCCCATCGAATCGATCCATCACTTCGTCCCAAAGCATAAACCCTGCTATTGGTATCAATTCCATAAACTTGGGAATCATCAACAGCAAGCCGCCTCGCAGTTAATCTGCGTTGTTCCCACATAAGGTTGCCACTAGATAAATTGTAGGCAAAAACTGCATTAGGAGAATCCGCTATAAAAAGCTCTTCACCGGTAATAACTGGAATTGTTTCAGATTCGTTTAAAAGTTCTGGTGAGCGATCAGATTTCAGAAAAATTTGCCAGGCTTCCAAACCCGTATCTAAATCTGTGGCTACGATTCTGCCGGTTGCATTTCCGACAACCACAAGATTGTGAAATCCGGTTGGCTGCGGAGATCCGAAAACGACGAACTCCGGTTGATCGAATATGGCATCCCAGACTATTTCTCCGGTATTGGAATCAAGTCCAATCAGATCACCATCAATCGTTCGCAAAATTACCTTGCCCTGATAGACTAAGGGCTGAGCAAAAACAATTTGGTTAATTTGTTGCTCCCACCTTTGAATTCCGGTTTGAGAACCGAGAGCGATAACAGTACCTGAATCGCTCACAACTACCACTACACCGTCGGCTTCTCCGACGCCTGCCGAAATGTCTTCATCCAAACTGGAAGACCACAACAAGCTTGGCTTGTCTTTGCTGACTGCAGAAACAGTTCCGTCGGGCGATGCAGAGATGATTCTGTCACTGGACAATGCTGGCAATAGAGTCAGAAACTTGCCTTGTTTCGATCGGGGCGCTGAACGGCTGCTCTGCCAAGATTGGTTCAGTTGAACAATAGCGCTAGTTGCGGTAAGTGGCGTCGGTGACGGCGCAGCCTTTCTGTCTCTGCCTGCACAGGACACGAGCACAAGACTAATGGCTACTACAATGAGAAGTCGAAGTTTCATCCTTTCTTTACTCCTGAACCAAAGTATCGTTCAGCTTTAAATTGAGTATCGCTACGTACTGGGACCCGGGGGCTAGTGTATCCAGACTTGCACGGTAAGCCTCTTGCGCTTCTTTCAACTGTTCCTGTGCACGATATGCATCTCCGCGCAATTCGTGGTAATGCGAATCAAACCCCCCCATATTCCCAATGTCTAATAGCTCAAGCGCATCCTCATACTGCTTTTCAGCAACCATCAGCTGTCCGAGACGAATACGTGCAGTATGAACTGTCGATGATTCCGTCGCATCATCAATCGCTTGCAACAGATACCTGCGGGTTTCATCTTCTGCCCCATTTTCATAACTGGCGCGTGCCATCAAAAGCAACGCTTTTCCTGCATAAGCAGTATTCGGATAATCACTGAGCAGTTCATCAATCGAGTCTCTTGCATAGTTATAGTCATTTTCAACGACTGCAACCGACACTTGCTGATACAGAACTGACGCGGATTCCTGTTGGGTTTGCGTGTATTCGTTCCAGCCGGTCCATCCACCAATGGTCGCGATTCCGAGCGCAGTACCGCCGAGTATCGTCCAGCGATACTCTTTCCACCACTTCTTGATTTGTTCTAACCGTTCTTCTTCGGGAGTCATTAGAAATTCTCAAATACCTAACATTCGTTTCTGTGCAATTAGCTTTCGGTTGCCAACATCTGCTTCACAACTTCGACAACGCTGGCAACAGAAACAACTTTCTGCGGTTTATCGCCCTGCAGATTCTTGATGGTTACCGTGTCGGAAGAGACTTCAGATTCGCCGATTATAATACCAACCCAGGCATCCAGCCGATCAGCACTACGGAGTTGCCGTGCCAGGTTTCCACTGCCGCAGTGAACTGTAGTCGATATTCCAGACGCTCTGAGAGTTTCAGCCACTGAAAATCCCAGCCGCTGCGCCGAGTCTCCCAACGAGCAGACATACGCTTGTGTCGTTGGGTCATTGAGTTCCATGGATCCCTGCTTGACGATTTCAACAAGTCGCTCTATGCCCATTGCAAATCCGGCACCCGGCACTTCTTTTCCGCCAAGCGCCTCAACAAGCCCATCATAACGGCCGCCAGCACAGATTGCATTCTGTGCGCCGAGTCGATCTGTCACCCACTCGAACACGGTTCCTGTGTAGTAGTCCAGTCCTCTCACCAGCCGGTGATTCACTGTATAGCCGATTTCCAAATCATGCAGTCGGGAACACAACTCTGCAAAATGCTGTTTTGACTCCGAACTCAGGTAATCCGTCAGAACGGGCGCTGATTGAATCAGGTCCTGCATTTGAGGATTCTTGCTATCCAGTATTCGAAGGGGATTTGTGCTCAACCTTCGTTGACTGTCATCATCGAGACTGTCCTTGTATTTCTCGAAATATACGACAAGTTCAGAGCGATACTGCTCTCTAGACTGTGGTGTTCCAAGCGAATTGATTTCCAGCTTTGCGTCCTGATCAATTTTCAGAAGTTTCCAAAGGGCATTGCTGACGAGAATTATTTCAGCGTCGATGTCCGGACCTGTCCAGCCGAAAGCTTCAATTCCAAACTGATGAAATTGTCGATATCGTCCTTTTTGCGGACGTTCGTAGCGAAACATTGGTCCCATGTACCACAATCGCGCCTTGGCGTTGTAAAACAATCCATGCTGCACCCCGGCACGAACGCAACTGGCGGTCGCTTCAGGTCGAAGTGTCATGCTTTCGCCATTGTTGTCGAGAAAAGTATACATTTCCTTCTCTACAATATCAGTCGCTTCGCCAATAGACCTCTTGAAGAGCTCGGTTCTTTCCAGCAGCGGCAAACGAATCTCACTGTATCCATATAGCGTAGCAATCTGTCGAATTGACTGTTCTACCTGTTGCCACAGTTCTATGTCTCCTGGCAGCAAGTCATTCATTCCACGAACTGACTGAATTTTAACCGTCATTTCCGTATCCCTAGGACTCGTACTGTCGCAGCTAAACTACTGGTACAGCGGTGCCGAGTCGGATTGAACGCTTGGTTCGATCCTTAAATCTGCCAACCAGTTGACCGCACGCGGCATTCACGTCATCTCCTCTCGTCTTGCGCGTAATCGTCATCACTCTGGCAGCCAGAAGAACATCACGAAATTCGTTAATTGAGTCCTTGGAGGATCTGTCATATTCGAGACCGTCAACCGGGTTGTATGGGATTAGATTCACCTTGCTCGGTATGTCCGAAAGAAGGCGAGCAAGGTGACGGGCATGCCAGATTGAATCGTTTACGCCATTCAACATGATGTATTCGAATGTGACCCGCCATCGACGATCATAGGCGGCGTATCGACGGCATGCTTCCATCAGTTTCTGGATCGGATATTTTCGATTTAACGGAACCAATTCGTTGCGAAGTTCATCGTTGGGTGCATGCAGGGAAACGGCGAGACTTACAGGACAGTCTTCCAACAGGCGTTCAATTCCCGGAACCACTCCTGCCGTGCTTAACGTAACCTTTCTTCGGGAAAAACCATAGCTGCAATCATCCAGCATCAATCGTAGTGCGGGAACAACCTGATTGTAATTGAGAAGCGGCTCGCCCATGCCCATCAGCACGATATTGGTAATTGGGCGTTCTATTTGTTCTGTTCTTAGTGCGTTGCGTACAAACCAAACCTGGGAGATGATTTCGGCCGTAGTCAGATTTCTGTTGAAGCCTTGACGACCTGTTGCACAGAACGAACAGGTCAATGAACAGCCGACCTGAGAAGAGATGCAAAGAGTGCCTCTTGTTTCTTCCGGTATGAATACAGTTTCCACACAGTTGCCTTCCGTAAGTTCCAGAAGCCACTTGCGCGTGCCATCCGTTGACAGAATTTCACTGGCAACCTTTGGTCCCTCAATATTCGCCATTTCGTTCAATCGCCTTCGTAGCGGCTTGCTGAGATCCGTCATGGCATCAAACCGAGTTTCACCTCGCTGATGAATCCACTTCAGGATTTGGTCAGCACGATAGGATGGCTCGCCAAGCTTTGCCATAAACTCAGTGAGGGCAATCCGTTCGTAGCCGATTAAATTGACGGACATATCAGTTGGCACATCAAAACGATCTGAACTCAGGTAACGTAAAGCTATCTTGAGTGAATCTGGTCAGGAGAAAAGAAAAATTCGATTTCAGTTTTAGCAGTAGTCCCAGAATCGGATCCGTGAACCGAGTTTCTTTCCAGTGACTCGGCTAAATCCGCACGAATTGTTCCCGGTGCTGCATCGGCCGGATTGGTCGCGCCCATAATAGCCCGATTCGCCGAAATTGCCTTCGGCCCCTCCAGTACCTGAACGACAACCGGCCCCGACTGCATGTACTCGACCAAGCTGGAAAAGAATGGCCTCTCCCGATGAACATCGTAAAATCCCTCAGCCTGTTCCTGGGTCAGATGCAGCATTCGACACGCTACAATGGATAACCCGCCCGCCTCGAATCGACGGTTGATCTCGCCGATTAGATCTCTTCTTACAGCATCGGGTTTAATGATGGATAAAGTACGTTCTATAGTCATAAATGTGCAACCTAGAGGGAGTATCGTGGAAAATTTCGAAAAAAATAGCCAGCAAGTCTACCAAAGTTCACTCGGCACTCTTACCGTGCTTCATTGACTTGCTACGCTTCAATAGCAAAACTAATATTTTAGTCGATTCGCAACTGCTGACGTGGAAGAGTGTTGCCTGTGAGCGTCATATTGAGGCGAATTCGAGTGAACAAACCTTTCGCAGACTGAAAATATTCTAGTGGAAATCAGAGTTGGCAAGATATTTAAGCGTTAAGGGAAGCGTGTTTTCGATTCCTGAAATTAAGTGAGGCAGTAGCCAAAGAGTTTTACCCGAATCGGCGGAATACTCGGCGCAACTCATACTAGGCACGGAATAAACTTCCATCAGCCTACTCCTTGCAATAAGCAAAAAACACTTGACAAATTAAATAACATGCAATATATTTCCTTTTAACTTACCATTAACTTGAATATTGAGGTTATTTTAATGACAAACAGAGGAAGCGTGGCTGCATTTGAGGCATCTGTTTTTCAGATTGAGCAAATTACAATCCGAATTCGGGCACCAATGAATGAAGAAGTGGGTATCTACGATTATGAGCGTATGGCGAATGGCGGAACTACAGTCGCGGATTGGCTAGATAAAAGAGTTAGACCTAAGATCAGGCGTTTTGAGGTATCCGTCATTGATGGTAATCATCAACACCCACATGGCTTGACTAAACTTCGAACAGTGAGAGCAACTTACGTGCATAATTGACGAGTTGTTTTTGACTCTGAATTATTTATATCTTGACTCGTTTTAATTACAAATTTGACTAAGAATGAAAAGATAAGGTTGACAGTAGTGACAGAATACTCAAATTCCAGAATCTGGTTTGGGAGTTGAACGACAAGTACAAGAAGGTGGCTACCGATGTAGATGAAGGCTTCAATATTTTTACAAACACATCGAGAAAATTAATTTCATCAGTTAAAAAGAATTCATCATAAAAATAAACAGTGAATGCCGGATTCAGTGGAATCAGCTTAAACGGGACAATGCTTCCAGTAATGGATTGGATTTAACAACACTTCAAAGCAGCATTGAAAATTACCGGCAGAAAAGTACGGAATTTGACGAGCAAGACGTGCTTATAACTATAAGACACATTCGCAATGTGGTCGAACACAAAGATTCCGAAAACTTAAGTGTGAGAAAATCCGCTCGAAAGGTTCTGAAAAGTTTGAGGCATCGTTTTCAAGACACAATCAATTGTGCTAACCGTTTTGACAAAGAATTTAGAAAATCCAAGGAATCAGACGGTAAAAGTCAGAATACCCGCGTTATTACTCTAAACAACGATTTTACAGACTTTACACTCGAAGAAATTCCAATTCAGTCTATTTGCAAGCTCATGAAAATTGGAAAATTACTTGATAACTGTGTCAAAGAACGCGAAACTGCCGAGAGATACTTAAGTGAAGTCAAAAGGGGAATGTCGAGTCTGTATTTACTATCAAAGCATGAAATACCATGCGCATTGATAAAAATCGATAGGGACGATAATAAAATCGTTGAATTTGGAGTTAGAGATGATTCTGAAACTCACAGGATACGCCATACTTTGCCCGAAAATCATGAAAATTGTCTCCAACGACGGAGTGGGTTTAAGTGGTCGTGTGATTTGGGAATCGAAATTCTCAACAAACTTGTTACAAATGCAGACGAAGAGGAAGCGTTTGTACAAGTTGGAGCATTTAGTCAATTTAAAAATAGACGTCCTGATCCCGAACGAGTTTCAGTCGGTGATGGTGAAGAAATGTTGATATGGTTTTATGATAATGAATTAATTATCGCATCTGACGAAAACGCTAATGGGAAACTTCTATGGTCGCGTTTCATCAAAGCAAGCGGGGTAACCAATCCTGAATGGACTGAATCACTATATAGTCACATGTCCTTGGGGGAATTGTTTGAGGTGGTTCGCCAAAACCCACATGTTTTGGAAAAGCTACAAAGAACGTTCAGGTAATCGTTCGTCAACAAATTTGGTTCGCGTAGTGTAATTATTGGAAAAAAGAGCATGAAACAATACGAACTTTACTGGAAATCTATACCCATGGGCGCGTTAACGAGGTACCTAGACTGGTATTGTCCCTGTTTGGGAGAAGGAGTTTATATGTTTGTGTTAGACACAAATCAACAGAATGTCCACACGGCATTTTATGTCGGAAAATCCCAAGATATCGGCAATCGCTGGCATACGCATCTTAACCATCTATTCCTAAATCCCAATGACAAAGTGTGGTGTCCTCAATCCGCAGAAGAATTTCTAAACAATCCAGTCGCAGTATTCAACCAGAATGCCCTCACTCAAGGTTTACCCGACAGAAAACAAATTCAAGGGGAAATCCTCAGCAAAACCTGGTTTTGCTTTACTGAAATCAACTGTTTTAATAGTGGGGACAGGCTGGAAAATGTTGAAAATGTCCTGCAGGAAGCATTGAAGATACATGCTGGTATTGAAGCGCAGAGATATATTGGCGATGATGGAGTTCGTTACGCGCCACAAAACGACATGACCATCCATAATCATTTCTGCAGGGAATTCCTTCAACGAACACTCCCCACGACAATTAGGTATGATCAACAAGACGGAACTGTTGACATCAATGATTGACCGGGATTCCGAATCGCAGCTACAACGCAATTGATAGCCTCCACCGCATTGCCATTTCAGCGCGTGACGGGTGGAATCCAATGCGAGACTCGATGAATGTTTCTTCTTGGGAGAAGCATCGAAGCAAGAAAAAATTAACACTTTTTGCTTAAGAAAGCGTAAATCGTTCAATTATATTGTTGGAATGATCAGCCGCAATTTCGGCGCGGCTCTTCTTTGTGATTTGGATGGGTGGTCAACCCGTTTCGGTACGGGTAACGTCATGAATTTAGCGTTGGTTCGGGTATGTTGCGGGGCAAACGCAAATTGAATTACGAATCAACCGTCAACAATATTTGGACTTATCTGACAAATTTTCGACTCCCCATAATCCATCCCGATAGAGCCCGTCAACGACAATTTTCTTGAATCCTCGCTGCACGTCCGTTGTATCCGTGAAATACACCGGCAGATAGTTGGACATCCTAGACCTGACTACGCTCGCCTGCTGATCAGCAAAGCCTTCGATCAAGACATCAACTTGCTTTCCAATATAACGATTCAGTACTCGTTCGCGAATTTCTTCACCGGCCAACCGTAAATTCTTTGCTCTGGACGTGCGTACATCTACCGCAACACCCTTTGGGATCCTTGCGGCCGGCGTTCCTTCACGTTCAGAATAAACAAAGACGTGCGGATACGCGATTTCGAGATCGTAGAGTGCGGTACGAGTCAATTCAAAATCCGCATCTGATTCTGTCGGAAAACCTGCCATGATGTCCGCTGAAAGCACCAGATCGGATCGTACACGACGAAGATTTTCAATCGCCTGATACGCCTCCTCAGGTGAATATCGTCTTTTCATTCTTTTCAGAATGATCGGCGAAGCACTCTGCAAGGATAGATGAATATGCGAGCATACATTTTCATGTTCCTCCAGAACACTAACAATATCCGGTGTGATATGAGCCGGGTCGATCGAGCTCCATCTGAATCTGGTCTCTGGATAGCGGGTTGCAAGTTCCCGAGTAAGTGAAGCAAGATTGAATGCTGGCTGAGTACCATTTGATAGATCAGCGCCATACGAACCCAAATCAATTCCGCAAATTACGATTTCATGAAATCCATGTTGCACATATTGCTCCACCTGGCGATTGATGGTTGTAGGCAGAATTGAGCGGCTCGGACCGCGAGCCTTATGAATGATGCAGAAGGTGCAGCCATTGTCGCAACCCTGCTGTACCTGCAAAAACGCCCTGCTTCGAGATTTAAATGCTACCACGGGTTCCTGTGGCAACTCACTTGAGCCAATCTCGGATTCCAGCACTCTTGAGTTGGAGTGACTCGCGTCATTCGAAGCCAGACGAGGTATCTCCAGTTTTCTGGTTCCAGGTACTACCAGATCGACGCCTGGAATCTCTGCACATTTTTCTGGCTGCATTTCCGCATAGCAGCCCGTCACAATAATCTTTGCGTTGGGATTTCGGCGAATTGCCCGTCGCACCGCCTGTCGCGACTGTCGATCTGCTTCTTTTGTTACAGTGCAAGTATTGATGATGCAAAGATCGCCTTGATCATTCTTCGATCTATCCCATTGCAAATTTTGCAGCTGATCATAGAGATACTCGGACTCAAACAGATTGACTTTGCAACCCAGAGTATCGATCACAACAGAACGTCTGACAACGCCAGAAGACATTTGCGACAGCGCAGGCATAAATATTTTGGAAGTAGTTAGAGGATTAAGGAAATGCGGCGAGGATGTATCAGAACTTCACTCAACTGTGAAGCTCTCACCACAACCACACTCAGCACTTACATTTGGATTTTGAAATACGAAAGACTCGGCAAGCTTCTGTTTCTGAAAATGAATGGTTGTTCCATCTACCAGACTCAAGCTCTTCGGATCAACAAATACGTCAATGCCACGACTCTGAAATACATGATCATCAGCCTTGGCTGCTTCTGCAATATCAACCACGTAAGCAAAGCCGGAACAACCGGTTTTTCGCACGCCAAACCGCAGTCCCTGGCCGTTTCCGTCCGCCAGATAACCGCGGACTCGCTCCGCTGCTGATTCGGTAAGATTTATCGACATTTTTCGTGTATTTCCCGCAACTGGTTTTAAGATGAGTCGCAAGTTCCAAATTTCAAGTTCGTAGTTAAATTGTATATCACTGCAATGGTTTATTCAATTCCGATTCAATCCTCCGGAGAACAAAGATACATTTCCAAATCCAGGCAGACGAACCGCCAGCCCCAAGGGATCAATACCGAAGTGTGCACAGCCAACATTGAACTCCACCCCTTCCTCCAAGGCGATTGTCACGCCCAGCGCTCCCAGCAACGTCACCTGAAAACCCGTTCCACTCGGGGAACTCCCCATCACTGTACCCGGTCCCAGCCAGTCCTTTCCGATGGCGGTCGGCGGCATATCCGTGCGTAATTCCGGGACTCGCCTTGCAATCCAGGCAGTGAACGAATTGCTGTTCGGGCCGGGCCATAGACGATATTCTTTGGGATGCGGATAACTCAATGCTGCTTGGTGAATCTTCTGAATGACTTCATCTACGCCCTCACCTCGAATGTCTGCAAGTAACCACGGTTCGTTGCCGTACCAGCTCCGATCGGGTATGTCTTCCCGAATAACGACAGCCGTGTCGTCATAGTGCAGACGCCATCCGATTTTCTGATAGACTGTATAGGCGTCCGCATTCGCGGGCTTGACAGAGATCCAGGTATGGACGGCAATCGCACCGCGCGCGCCCCATGCTCGTGCAGCATAGACTTGAGCAACCGCTTCTTTGTATTCAGATGGATGCGGAGCAATTCCAGCGGATCCAGTCGATGCCTGTGACCAATGTCTTCCCATGTAATCTCCCGTCAACAGCAGGGAAACGGGACCTGTAAACACAATCAACGCGGCGATCGACAAACCGATCAGCCAACGAACCGCAATTCCCCGTCTCCATGTCATTCAGAGTTGCGCTTGCTACCACCGGTCTTGTTCGATACAGCAGTCAGAATCCCGCGCAGAATATTCACTTCATCTTCGGTGAGGCCGGGCATAAGAAAAAGCCGCCTGATTTTTCTCATCAGACTTTCGCGTGGGCCAGTCGCTATGAAATCAATATCTGAAAGAACGCGTTGCAGGTGTTCAAACAAACCCTGCACCTGTGCCTGGGTTGCCATGTATTCCTCTCTATTCGGAGCCAACGTCACTGAGGTTGCTGAATCAGCTGCCGAAAGGAAATCCAAGGCCAGACGCAACTCATACAGCATGATCAACACTGCACCGGCCAGATTGATTGATGGTGCTTCTTCGTTGACCGGAATACGCACCAGCATGTCGCACCGGTCAATATGATGATTCAGAAGTCCGGCTCGTTCCGGCCCGAACAGAAGTGCGACCTTTGCACCTTGAACACTGCGTTCAGCAACCTGATTCATAGCCTCTCGAGGCGGCAGATTCGGCCAGCCGATCGTGCGAATTCTTGCACTGGTTCCGACGACAAACGTACAGTCGCCGATCGCTTCACTCAAACTTTCGCAGGCCGCGGCGTTCGCCAGTATTTCCTCATTATTTGCTGACCGCACTCGCGCTTCTTCGACAAGATATTCAACCGGTCGCACCAGCGAGAGTTCCGAAAAATCCATATTTCCCATCGCCCGGGCAACCGCTCCGATATTGCCCGGATGCGAAGGTTCCATCAGAACGATTCGGACAGGCACGGCACTTACAAGGATCGCGTGTTAAGTCTACTGAATAATGAACGGATTGGGAAGTTCTGTAGCCGTCGAAAGCCACACGCTTTTTACCTGCAGATAGTCCCGAATTGCAGCAACGCCACTCTCTCGGCCGAGACCGCTTCTTTTCATTCCGCCAAACGGCATCATGTAACTGAATGCCCGATAAGTGTTAACCCATACCGTTCCCGCTTTCAACGCCTTGGTAAATCTCATCGCCCGTCGGATGTCTTTAGTCCAGACTCCGGCAGCAAGTCCGTAAACAACATCGTTGCCAATTCTTATCGCCTCTTCTTCATCCTTGAACTTCAAGACTGCGAGGACCGGACCGAAAACCTCTTCCTGAGCAATGCGCATGTCATTGGAGACATTGGTAAAAATGGTCGGCTCCACAAACTGATTGCCACCGGAACCGGGAACATCGCCAGGATTGCCGCCTAATACCAGTTCGGCACCTTCCTGCTTGGCAATTTCAATGTAGGAAATCACTTTGTCATACTGCTGGCGAGTCGTTATGGGACCGATATGTGTTGACGCGTCCATCGGATTTCCCATTCTTGCTGATTTCGCCAGATCGAGCAGTCGCTCCATGAATTCGTCGTGTATGCTTTCCTGAACCAGCAGTCTGGAGCCTGCAACACAGGTTTGACCGGTCGCTCCAAAAATTCCAGCTACCGCACCCTTGACCGCCATGTCTAGATCGGCATCTTCAAAAACGATGTTTGGCGATTTGCCGCCAAGCTCCAAGGCAACATGCTTGATGCTTCGAGCGGCATTTTCATAAATCTTCTGGCCGGAAAGATCCGAGCCCGTGAAAGTTATCTTGGCTACATCAGGGTGATCCACAAGCGCAGCGCCAGCATCAGCTCCATAGCCGCTGATCACATTGAACACGCCATCCGGAAATCCAGCTTCCTGAACCAGCTTTGCATATTCGAGAGAACTTGCCGAAGTAAACTCCGACGGTTTGACTACAACGGTATTTCCGGCTGCCAACGCGGGAGCGCACTTCCAGGCGATGAACAGCAACGGAGAGTTCCACGCAGTAATTGCGGCTACTACTCCAAGCGGCTCGTAGGTGGTGTAAGCAAAAGCATCTTTCTTGTCAATCGGAACAATAGAGCCTTCAATCTTGTCTGCCAGTCCCCCAAAGTAGTACCACCATTCGGGGTGATACATCATCTGTGCCTTCATTTCGGCGAACAGCTTGCCGTTATCCTTCACTTCGAGAGCCGCCAGACGATCTGCATTTTCGCGAACTATATCTGCCAGCTTGAACATCAGCTTGCCACGCGCACTGGCGCTCATCTCGGCCCACTCAGGGTTTTCAAAAGCCTCCTTGGCGGCAACAACGGCGCGGTTGACATCTTCAGAATTTCCGCGCGGCACGCGTGCCCAGACTTCACCCGAGTACGGATCGACACTTTCTATCCACTCCCCGCTGGCTGAATCTACATACTGCCCATTGATGAATAGACGATAGGTTTCCATTATTTCAATATTCTCCGAGTTCTGATTGGCTCATGACCTTGAAACTTTAGCGAATTCAACGCTCATCCACTATCTACGATAAAGTAAAATGGAGATTCAATTTGATGCAGGATCAGTCGATAGAAACCGTAAGAATGCGGTTTGTGCAACCTGATTCACTTCACACCTGATCGAATGAGCGCCCTTTGACTCCGTATGTGAGCCGGAGGTTGTTCTGAGCCTAAAAAACTAGAATTATAGTCTTGATTGGCTATTCCTTATGACAACAACGATTCGTCCACGTGCATCCACTTCTGAACATCGCAATTAAGGCTGCCCGCTGTGCGGGAAAGACCATTATGCACAAGTCGTACCGCCTTGATCAGCTTCGTTATGACGCCAAAGGCGCACGGGATTTTGTAACAGAGATAGACATTGTTGCAGAAAAGGAAATTGTCGAGATCATTCATGAAGCCTATCCGAATCATGCCATCTTGGCCGAAGAGAGGTACTCTTCTCCAGGGCTGGATTGCGAGTGGATTATCGACCCCCTTGACGGCACCACCAACTACATTCATGGCATTCCTCAATTCTGTGTTTCCATCGCAGTGCGTAGTGGCAGATCTCTTCAGCACGCAGTGGTTTACAACCCAATTCTCGAGGAGCTTTTTACCGCATCAAGAGGTTCCGGCGCACATCTCAATGATCGACGAATTCGATCCAGCGCCACGAGTAAAATGGAAGAAGCCTTGATTGGAACTGGTTTTCCATTTCGAGAGATGGACAATATTGATCTGTGGATCGATATATTCCGAGAGCTTTCGAAAAAAACATCCGGTGTCCGTCGCCCGGGATCTGCAGCTCTTGATCTGGCATACGTTGCCTGTGGAAGATTTGATGGATTTTGGGAATCTGGACTAAAAATCTGGGACATTGCCGCCGGTGCATTGTTGGTTCAGGAATCAGGAGGATTGATTTCCGATTTTCTAGGTAATCAGGACTTCCTTGAATCGGGAATGGTAGTGGCAGGCAACTCTGTACTGTACGACGAACTGGTAAAAATCATCCAACTGAAGCATCGCCAGTACATTTCTCACGACTGATTGTCATGAGCGCATCACCTGCAGATGGAACAACGCCCATGATGCAGCAGTACCTGCGCATCAAGGCAGATTATCCCGACACCCTTCTGTTCTACAGAATGGGGGATTTTTATGAGATGTTCCATGAGGACGCTGAACGCGGTGCAGAACTGCTAGGCATTACGCTAACCAGCCGAGGAAAAACTACTGCAAACCCGGTAAAAATGGCTGGCGTGCCATTTCATAGTGTCAATCAGTATATTCAGAAACTGATTAAGCTCTCGATCCCAGTGGCGATCTGCGAACAGATTGGAGATCCGACCACCTCAAAAGGCCCCGTTGAACGAAAAGTTGTCCGTGTCATCACGCCAGGCACACTCACAGATGAAAATTTTCTGGATGCCCGCACTGAAAATATTCTGATGGCTGTCAAGAAATTCAGTAAGGGCTGGTCGATAGCTATGCTGGAAGTATCCAGTGGCAGGTTTTCTGCAAGAGAAATTCCGGTATCTGAATCTATCCAGTCCGAAATTGATCGAATCCAACCTGCTGAAATTTTGGTCGGCGAATCTACCGATCAGACAGAAAAATTGAACACAAATCGGCTTCAGGAAGTGCCTCAGTGGTACTTCAGTTACGACCGTGCAAGCGAACTTCTCAAGAAACAGTTCAGTGTCATCGATCTAGCGGTATTTGAATGTGATCAGTACCCCGAAGCCACCGCTGTTGCCGGTGCCCTACTTCAGTATGCAAGAGACGTCTATGGTGCAGAGTTGCCTCATGTCCAGGGCTTTCGAATCGAAAAACCCGACGAGTTTGTGTTGTTGGATAGTCATAGCTGGCGCAACCTGGAAATCGAAGCGACACTGTCCGGTGACACCAGAAACAGCCTGCTGGAACTGTTCGACCGTTGTTCAACAGCGATGGGAGCAAGGCAGTTGCGTAGGTGGTTTCGTTACCCGGTTCGCAATCGTCAAGAGGTAGAACGAAGGCATCGAATCATTGCGCATCTATGCGAAGAAGGAAGATCAGACACGTGCAAAGTAATTCTCCATAAGATTGGGGATATCGAACGTATCGTTTCTAGAGTTGCAACAAGAACCGCCAGACCGGCTGATTTGGTACGACTCAAAGAATCGCTTCAATCCATTCCGACGCTCGCAGAATTGATCGTTGATGGAGACTGTCAGGAAGTCATTGATTTGTGCAATTCGATGGAAGCGTTACCGGATTTAACTGAGCTGCTGTCGCGGGCAATTCAGGATGAGCCGGCTGCCATGATTCGAGATGGCGGAGTGATTCAACAGGGATATGACGGTCAACTTGATGAGCTCATCAAGCTTCGAGACGACTCAGGCCAGGCTCTCTCGGAGATGGAGATTCGAGAGCGCGAGCGTACGGGGATTAAGAACCTTCGAGTCCATTTCAACCGAGTGCATGGATATTACATTGAAGTGCCACGCCTTGCGACGGAGCAGATTCCCCCAGAATACACGCGTCGTCAGACGACGAAGAACACCGAGCGATACATTACGCCGGAACTCAGGGAATTTGAGGGTCAGATATTGAGTGCGAAAGAGCGGTCTTTGGCACGTGAAAAGGCACTTTACAACGAATTGCTGGAGCACCTGCAGCAGTTTGTCGCTCGCATTCAAACCACTGCCAAAACAGTAGCGCAAATCGATGTATTGTGTAATTTTGCGAACCGGGCAACAACACTTGACTTGCAGCGACCGAAACTGGTCGACGAACCGGGCGTTGCCATAACCGCTGGTCGACATTTACTGGTTGAATCAATGCTCAGCAAGCCTTTTGTGCCGAACAACACTGAACTGAACGAACAAAATCGTTTGCTGCTGATCACAGGTCCGAACATGGGTGGAAAAAGCACTTACATGAGGCAAACCGCAGTCATTGTGCTGCTGGCCTATACGGGATCGTATGTCCCTGCCGATTCAGCGACTATCGGACCCATCGATCGAATTTTCACACGCATCGGAGCTTCCGATGACCTGAGTGCGGGCAGTTCAACATTCATGGTTGAAATGACAGAAATGGCTTCCATATTGCATAGCGCCACTCGCAAGAGTCTTGTTATTGTCGATGAAATCGGTCGTGGGACCAGTACATTCGATGGGCTGGCTCTAGCCTGGGCTTGTGCGCACAGCCTACTGGCCGACGTTCAAGCTTTATGTATGTTTTCGACGCACTATTTTGAAATTACGGCTCTCGCTGAAAGCCTGGCGGGAGCAAATAACGTACATCTGGACGCAGTGAATCATGGCGGTGAGATCATATTTCTGTATGAGGTCAAAGAAGGGGCAACAAATCAGAGCTATGGAATTCAGGTCGCAAGACTCGCCGGAATTCCAAGCAAAGTCATAGCAGTCGCTTCAGATAAACTCGCTGAACTATCGATGTCAGCTAGCAAACAAGCAGTACAAATAGACGAACAACTATTTCAGCCTTCAATTTTCGACCCGCAAGCGAAACTAAATTCACCAGCACTCGACCGACTTGGTGAAGTGCAGCCCGACAACATTAGTCCACGGGAAGCGCTTGAAATTCTCTATCAGTTGAAGCAACTACACAAAGATTGAATCCCGTTCGAGTTGTGCCATGCAGCCTGGCAAGAGAATTCGATTTCTTATCTAGTGAAACTTTCCAAGAGTTTATGAGATAATCTCTCCAGTCACAATAGCGCTTGGGCAGTCTCATCAGCGAGGCGATCATCCGGTCTTTATGTCAACGGAAGTGTCGGTTCAAGTTATATTTGGTCTAACAAGACCAAGAACAAGGGGAAAGGGGGTTATTTCAAGCTTGGTATTTACCGTTCCTTTTTTGTCCAGGAGACCTAGTGACGAACCGACTCAAATTGTTTACTATGACAGCGTCACCAAGGCTAAATCTTGTGAGAAAGCAACAAAATATTTTTATTGTGAAGCACACCTTATGAGTAATGGGAGAGTAAACTATTACTTCCATATCCAAGAAAGTAGATAATTCAATAATTTGATCTCGATGCCAAATCGTGATATTTGAATTTGTCAGTAATTCTACGGTTATTGGACAACGCCAAAATTAATTTTGCAGAGCGTTAATCATATTTTGCATTCACGACGTGGGTGCTTTTATACACATTTGTTGAATCATGACTTATATTGTTACCGAATCTTGCATAAAGTGTAAATACACAGACTGTGTTGAAGTGTGCCCAGTGGATTGTTTCCACGAAGGCCCGAATATGCTTGTCATTGACCCGGAGGAGTGCATCGACTGCAGTCTGTGCGAACCTGAATGTCCCGTAACCGCAATTTATGCTGAAGATGATTTACCTGAAGATCAACGCGAATTCTTCGATCTCAATACAGAATTGAGCCTGATTTGGCCGGTAATTTCTTCGATCATCGAAGCTCCGCCGGATGCAGCGGAGTGGGATGAGGTAAAAAACAAACGTCAGTATTTGGAACGATGACTCACAAATGAAATTACACACAGGAATCACTTAAATCCATGAATAGCGATATTGCCAGACAAGCAGCGGCAGCCTTATGGGCATTGCGCAATGCCGGAGAGACAATCAATGCGCTCCCTGCAAACTGCAAGCCGGAATCTGAAGATGTCGGAAGACAGGCTCAAATTCATTTCCCGGAACTCGCTGATGACACCATCGCTGGGTGGAAAATCGCCGCTACCAGTGCAGGTGGACAGAAACACATCGGTGTCGATGGACCACTAGAAGGTCCCTATCTTTCATCGCATATGTATGAACCAGACGCAGTTCTGTCGATGGCCGGCAATCACATGGCAGTAGCGGAAGCAGAGTTCGCTTTTCGTTTCGGCAAATCAATAATTGGCCGTGAAGCTGCGTATACAAGGAATGAAATTCTCGACGCTGTCTCAAGTCTACATCCCAGTCTGGAATTCCCTGACTCGAGAATTTCAGATTTTGCAAATGCCGGAGCGGCAACTCTGCTTGCAGACTGTGCTTGTGGAAAAGACTGGGTCATCGGTGAAGCAACTTCGGTAGAATGGAGAAACATCAATTTGGCAGAATCTCCAGTCCAACTGTTCATCAATGATGAGGTCGCAACGCAAGGAACCGGAGCGGATGCTTTGGGACACCCGCTAGCAGCACTTGAGTGGGTGGTAAACCAGCTTTCCTCAAGAGGAATCACAATCGAAGCCGAACAATACATCACTACTGGTGTATGCGGGCGACCAAAACCAATCCGTTCAGGCGACAGGGTTACTGCAGATCTTGGAAAATTTGGATCAGTTTCAGCAGTTCTTGTAGATTGATTTCCCAATCAGCCTGAGCGCGCGATTGATTCATATTTTGCACCATCGCTCAAAAGCGTTGAGCGAATCAATTCGATGTGATGCACCTGCCAGTGGATCGGGTCTATCAAACCGTGTATTCTCTTTTGAGCCTTGCGCGCCAAGGTAATGTGGGAAACAAATTTTCTACGATCTTTACCAAATCGAGACAACCCCTTCCTCACCCTGCCGACCAGCTCGGTCAATTCGATGTTCACTTCATCTGTTCCGGCCCAAATTATGCGGTTGCCGGGCCAGAAACCAACACAGTTCAACTCAATCGAAAACGGATCGAACTGAATGTCTTGAATGAAGGCCTTCACGCTGGCGATATCTGTTTCGGGTACGTCACCCAGAAACAAAAGTGTAATGTGGAATTTTTCTGGGAGTGTTATTCGACTTGACTCAGATAATCGAAAATCGGTTTGAACTGTTGTCAGGCGCGATCGAATTTCGAAACTAGGCCACAAGCCTACAAACAGTCTTTGCGTGTCGGGATTATTCAAAATTTCAGTCCAAGAACCATTGCCAATTTACCAGAGTTTATATACGCTGGTGTGCGGGAACTCAAAACATGAAACTAAACCGATAACTATTGAAAAATTTAAGTATCCGAATGTCTTGAGATTTTCTTTGCACTTAGTGGGGCTGCTCAAAAATGTGTGACAAAAATCAATCGTAACGAGATTTTATATCGGTCGGTTGCAGCTGGTACCGTTGGAATTAGGAACGTTTCGAATTCTTATCCTGTCAGTCGAGATTTACAACAGGTGATCACCCAGTCATCTTGATCTATGAGAAAATCGAAACTTGTCGCGCTTGGGGTGCTACAGCATTCGATTGTCGGTAGTTTGCTATGAGACCCGAACTGAGGCACCGAGCGAAAGTGATGGAATCGCCAGTATTTGATACTACTGACATATTAAGGATGAAATGCAGCTAGTTACTTCTAATTTGAATCCTTTGAAGGCGAATCTGTTTTTTTACTTTCCTTCCATTGCTCACGAAGGGTGCGGAAAGTCTCTCTCACATCCTTCACCGCCTGTTGCCTAATTTCTTCATTTCTCTTAGTTTTCTTTTCATCCCAATAATCAAACGGATTCGGCTCATTGCGTTCCGCCTCTTTCGGAAATTTGATCATCATGTTTACTCCTCTGTATTTTCATATAACTGTCGATTAATGTAACTTGGGTTCAACGCAGCGTCAAAATAGTGTTTCCTCTTGATCCATACAAACCCGTCTCCCTTTGAAATTATGGCGATGTCAACAGGTCCGCCTACAGTCTCTTGATCAAGAGACACGCGCCGTTTTAAGGAAGTGAGGTTCACCATTGCTTCCGCCATACCTCCGAGCTCTTCCTTGGGCAAATTCTGAACAACCTCCATAATGGGGCCTACAAAATTATCACTTTGAAAATCCTTTATAGCATTATTGAAGTGGTCATTGACGACTTCGTTTACGATTACTCCGATGTCACCTACATGTTGTGAAGATTTTACTCTATGAATATCAAGAATATAATTTCCAAACTGGAACAAGAGCTCTTTTGTGGAACCTCTTAGGTAATTGAGAAATTCTGGATCGATCCCTCCCATAAATCTGGTGACCATATCGGTTTGAGCAAAAGCATCAATTGAGGCATAAACTCCATTCCGCTCAATGTCGCTGTGGCGACCCCACTCGTACTTGAGGTTTCCCGCTAACATTCCGTCAGTGGTCACCTCCCATAGTGTTGGAAACATCTCTTCCTCGCCGAAACCAACTATGACGATTCCCGAATACCCGCTTGATAACTTGGCACTCTTAATCGTGAGTTGTAATATTCGATGTAGAGACTTTCTGGCAGGTTGAGAAAGACGCAATTCTCGGAACTCACGATCAATACATTCGTCTACTTCAATTCTATTTGTAGAGACAAAACGACTTACATTGATGCCCTCCATCGAAGGGGATTCCGGTGTTTCCTCTAACTCAGCCAATCGTTCGTCGATTGCGTTCAAAATTGTCTTGCTTACATCGCGATTAGAATAGCCTTTCTTCTTACTGTACACAATACGAAGGTGGCTATCAATCGTCTCAAGAATTTTTGCATAAGTGGTTGATGCAATTCGCAATAAGTTCTCAGTTTGTTCTTCCTCCGTACAGAAAGGAGAGGTGCTAATGTAAGTGAGGAAATCTTTAGAGTATTCCTTAACGGTTGTCTTTGCTGTCCTGCCGATCGACTGCCGGTACATTTTTATGATGGTCTCCCAAGGAACTCCCATAAACTCTGCGTTGGCGTAAATCATTATGCCAATAGGGTGCCACTTGGTCAGAGCGAATAGTTTATTGGCCGGATATATTTTCCCGGTACCTAGGTCGGTCATTGCACTATCGGCGGCCAAAGCGACAGCTGTTTTATTCAGAAGGGCAATTTCCGCAGTCATCTGAGTAAATGAATTGATTCGATCAAACGTTCAAAGACTAGTGTTGATGCATATATTTATGCGTAGTCAACCTTCTAAAGGAATGTACGTGATTGGCGTAGGCACTGTAAAGAATATTGCGCGTCAGCACCTACGCCTAATGACCTCACGCGAGCCGTTCCACAGTGACACGCATCTTATTCAGTGATTATCCCAAGAAATGGGTCATTCCAGCCAAATCCCCCGGATGATCGATTTTGCCGATGAGAACACAAACCGCAGCATTTGCAACACACATATTCGCGCCTTCCTGGATATTCACGTCAATCCAATCCATTGGTCAATTATCCCAAGAAAATCCGATAGGTTAAAGATAAATTATATTAGGTTAGTATACCCACAGAAGATTGGATTTTTCAACTACAAATAAGATTATTGCAGAAGTTTGAAAATTCCAATATGCAACCCACAATCCGTCATTAATTGTCGTGTTAATCGGAGTTTTTGAGAAATTCCAATATTCCAACTAGCGACTGTTCTACTGTCGCTCTACGTACGGCTTCTCGATCACCATCAAATTGAAAATGCTCTTCTCTGACCTTTCCACTTCGGTTTCCCCAGGCGATCCATACCGTACCGACAGGTTTTTGTAAAGTACCACCGTCCGGTCCTGCAATGCCTGTAACCGCTACGGCAAGATCGGCGCGACTGGCGTCGATTCCGCCCAAAGACATCTCTCGCGCAACTTCTCTGCTTACTGCACCGTATTGTAAGAGAGTTTCCTTCCTGACACCTACGAGTTCCTGCTTGGCTTCATTGCTATATGTGACAAACCCCCGTTCAAACCATGAGGAACTTCCTGCAATGCTCGTAATCGCTTCGGCTACCCAGCCTCCGGTACACGACTCAACCGTAGTGAGCACTAGGTGATTTTGTAACAAAGTATCTCCAACCTCGCGCGCGAGCAGTTCGATGCTTGAGGCCATTTCGTACGACTTCCCGCTAGAGTGGAGGAAACAATTTCTGACCGCGCTTGAAACTTTCTCGATCAGCTATGTGAACGCCTTCTGTTTGAAGAAGTTCCACTGGCATACCATGGTTGTTTCCGTAACCGAGTACCACCAGTCGGCTGTCACCTCTTTCTATAAGCAAGTCGTGCACGAAATCTTCAAATGCTTTTCTTTCCATCGTTTCAAGAATCGATGCAAGTTCCTGCTGCTGATTGAATTCATAATCTTTCAGATCAATGGCTGTCCAATATCGATATGAACGGTCATTCAAGGTTGGATCCTTCTCGAGTATCTGCCCAATCAAACCAGCTCTGTATGCTTCAAATTCTGAACTTGATAGATCAGTCAGCCATAAATGAAATTGATCCAGAAACTCAACGACTGCGACCTCCATTTTTTCCGGTGGAACATCAGGGGACTGTATGACGAACATGGTTCCAGGCACCAGCCCAACTGGCACATTGGCTGAGAATACTACGTAGCCGAGTTGTTGAACCGACCGAAGGTCTGAAAAAAACGGAGTCTGAATGATTTGTGCCAAGAGAGCAAAATAGGCTCGCTCTCGAAGCGATCGATCTGATCCCTGCAGATATATCGCAATTGCAGAATCATTATTCTCAATTCCAATCTGACGAATGAAAGGGCCATGATCAGGAAGGTCGACTACATCGCTCTTTCGTACGGTCGCGACTCTCTCCGGATTTAGCAGATTCGATTCGACCAGTTCTCCCATCGCAATGGCTTCGTCTTTGAGAACGTTTCCATGCGATAAAACCACAAGTTCCACTTCTTCAATCAATTTGAATGAAAAGTTGACGAGATCCTCAAACTCTACTTGCGTAAGCGCCTGTAGTTCCTGTTCTTCGGTCCAGCTCGGTTCGACAATAATTGAATAAAATTCGGAGATAGCCCGTCTGTATGCACTGTCTCTGCGGCTGTTTTCAATTTCTCGAATCAACTGATCCCTGTGCAGTTCAAATTTGCTCCGATCAAAAGTAGGGGATTTGATGATGCTGATGATCTCGCCAAGTAGCACGGACTGCTTGTCATCGAAACCGGAAATACGAATGGTAAATCCGCGAGAGTGTCCGTACAGACTATAGTCAAGTCCAGCGAGTGCTGCGGGATAGGCAAATTCGTTCAACTGATCATTTATTGCGGCTTCAAATAGCGAAAGCAGAACAGAATTCTTAACATTGGTCTTTGTCAGTGGACTTCGCACCGAAATGAAGAAACTTGCACGTGGTACGTCAAATGAAGTATCCATCTGATGCCACAATTCAAACCCCGGTTTCGTAATAATTCTTTCGGGTTTGGATACTTCGTCGGCAGTCTTCAAATCCAGATTCTGCGGCAGAAATTCGTTCGCTGTCGGTAGCCAGTTCGATGAGTCTACAAGGTCAGTGTGCCACAATTCGATTGTTTGGTCAGGAATTTTATCAAGCGAATATTCAACTCCCAGATAAGGCGTCAACTGATCCGTCTCAGTCGTGGATGACGTCAAAACTGCTAACGTATTTACCGGTGTCATTTCAGCCAGAATTGTAGTGATCAGATTAGGATCGTATTGGCTCACCAGATACAGCGCTGACAGAATTTCATTTGGAGGATACTTATGCAGCACTGCTGCAAGAGTAGTCACAAAATTTCTAGCATCGCCGACCTCACTGAAGCGAAATCCGATTTCGCTCAAAATTTTCTGCTCATTGAATCTCCATTCGTCGATTCCGCGCGCACGAATTTCTCGGATGTACTGAAATACGTAAGCCGTTACGTTCTCCCAGTTTTCATGCCCGCTCTCAGTAAGCGAAATTTTTACGGTCATGGTATAGCTGTTGATGCCTGGATTACCAGGGCTGACATATAAGCCATCGGCCCAGCCTTCGGCTTTTAATTCTGACAACAGGCTCCCCTTGCCTTCATGTCCCAGCAGGTTCGAAATATACCCGTCCGGACTCTCACGCCAGTAAGGTTCCAGGTCCGGCACTGGAAATGTTAACGTTAAGCTCGGATTGTTCTTTAGAGTCCTGACTTTCAACAGCGCCGGCAGACTCCCGTCGACAAACAAAGGCTCGGTTATTTCAAGCACATCAGCATCAGAATCCTTGATAACCGAAAAAATTTTCACTACCCATTTCTGCAATTCATCAACTGGTTCTCGACCCAGCACGACTAGATTCATTAGGTTCGCACTGTAGTTTTCATTGAAGAACTCAATCAGGTCGGGACGGACATCACCTTTCAGAGTCTTTTCCGTGCCTGTAACGAATTTTGCTGATGGGTGTTTCGGATTGTAGGCATGTCTCATCGCCGCCCAGTGTCTGACAGCATCGCGCTGTGTACGCATTTCAAATTCCGCGTGTACTACACCTCGTTCGCGGCCGACTTGCTCTGCTGGGAATAGAGGCGCCACAAAAAATTGGGCAAATCGGTCAAGAGCAGGTTTAAGGGAATCGGGTTCGATGCTGAAGTTGTAGTTTGTGAGATCTATTGCGGTATACGCATTGGTTGATCCACCGTTTTGTTCAATGAAAGCACGATAGCTATCCAGTTCCGGGTATTTTTCCGTTCCGAGAAAAAGCATGTGTTCCAGATAGTGAGCCATTCCGGCTCGATTTTCCGGATCATCCCCTCCTCCGATTTGAATCGCTAGTGAGGCACCTGCGTCATCTGTTTCAGGGTCGGAAATAAGCAGCACGCGTATTCGATTTTCAAGTTCGAATGCGAGATATTCCCGGTGGTCGTTTGGGCTCTTCTGAAAATCTCCATAAACCTGTATGCTGGCAAACAGGCTGAATAGAAAAACGAGTAAGCTGAATTTGGAAAGTATTCGAATATGCATAGTGGCAGTCAAATGACGGTATCAACTTTGACTGAATTGAATCGCGAAAGTTTCAAAATTGCGATTTTGTCATCACGAAAATGTAGTTCTACCGAATAGAGCCAAATAGGTAACCCAATTCATAAACATCAGTGAAATTATCAAATGGCGTCCCCAGGGGGATTCGAACCCCCGTCGCCAGCGTGAAAGGCTGGTGTCCTAGACCTGGCTAGACGATGGGGACGACGACATTTTGTATGAGTCTTCAACTTGTCAACAGAGTTGCAAATGCAGTCGTCGAAAGACTGTTAATTCTACAGTGGTGGACGCAAACGCAATTGATTCGCACCCTTGGCAGCATTTCAATTGCAGTTGCGATTATCAACCCAAAAACGAAACCCGTATACCAGCAGATAGCAACTGAATGCCTACACCTTAGGGAACTCGGGTTTAGTTATTATAGAATAGGTCATACTTTGAATGTAGATCCAAAAATGGTAGCAAAAGCTGTCAAATGGGTCCGAAATTCATGATCAAATATTGTTCACTCAAACAAGTTGGTTTTTTTGTCCGAATTAAGTATGGCTTGTAGCAGGAAATTTAGCAAGATTGGAATCGGAATTATGCAATTATTTTATTGAGATCAATAGAAACAATTTACCAAAAATAATTTTTATGTCAAACCACAAATAGATGCTACATATTATGAGTAGAAAGGAATGGACATTAACCCAAATTGCAAAATTTTTGCGTCAACCGCAATACAAACTCATTTACCTGTGTGAAAAAGGAGTAATTGTACCTGACGGAGTAGATGCCAAGGGTCGAGGAAGCAGCCGTCGGTTTTCCGAGCGCAACTTGTTTGAATTTATGGTGGCATTTACACTAGGTGATTTTCATATTCCAACAAAGATCACTACAAATCTACTTCTGGCGTTACGCTCATTTGACAAGCATCTTGCGAAAAAATATCCACTACTCAAACTGCCCTACTCACTCACCTATCCTGATTGTCCTGAGATCAAAGCTATTATGATTAAAGGTACATACCTGTATTTCGCTATTGGGAAAGCAAATAAGTCAGTAGTTTATATTGGTGGTATAGATCTAGTGAACTACAAAGGAAATCCTAATTCGTCAAGTCTTGACGAAAAGAATCCTGAAACTGAATTTTCTGTTGAACGATTAGAAACTCTTCCGACTGACGCAAAAACCGCGTTTTTTGAACTGAATTTGTCCCAACTGGCAAAGGAAATTCCACGAGCTTAGTACCATTTATGGATAAGCTCTAATCGTTAATGCTTACGAGCGAACGACAAGAGCCTATTCATTGGGTGTCGCATAAATTCAGACATATAGACATTTTGGGGTTGGAACAGACCAGAACACAAGGATGCCATAATCGGGTATGAAGTGAGACTACCAAACACACTCAAGATTCATTTTATGGTCTTCCTCAAATAGCGTGAGTTAGGGGTGTTTTATTACGACGCAACGGGTATCGCTTTGCGGCAGGCGGTGGCATAATAGTTGTTAAAGCTGTTGTTCTGATCGGTATCGTGGAAGTATGCGTGAGGGAATAGAGAAACTGAAAGGTAGCATGTATAACTGGCTTAGAAATCTACACAACATGACATTGCGTCAGAAGAGGTGGCTCAACTGGGCTCAGCGTTGCAGGCTGGAACCGATACGAAAATTTGCCAAGACGATCAAAGCGCATTTTTACGAAATCCTGAACGCAGTGGCTTTGAAAGTCACCAACAACTTTGTGAAAGAGTCGATCGCTGAGTTAACCAACTCTAAATGGGGTAAACCAAATAATTGATTAGCAACACACTCCGTTTGAAAATAAGACAAGATTATTTATCGCTATTTCTGTCTTCACCGCTTTTGAGCACTATGCCAATACATCGAAAACTGAAAATAGACATTCGCTTGGATTAGGGCCCATGCAAGATACAGGCTGTAAGTCGAACAGCGAAAAAGCCATGGCTGTCCATAAAATCGATCGTCTTTTGAAATTCAAGATCGGTGAATTCGACGAGGGAGAAACGCAAATGAAGGGCAAGCGAGAACAGCGGTGAGCATGACGGAAAAAAATAAACAATTATCCCGGTTCGGGTTCAGTTTCAAGCGCGGCGGCACTCATACGTCTCGCACCATGATGCTTGAGGAGTTGGGAGATTTATTAACCTATGTTGACCGACCTGAGGCTGAAAAGAGTGATTACCTCCAGGCGATAGGTGACGAAAATTGCCTGGGTAAGCGATCTGGCAAAACCCGCTCTCTTACATATCGACATCTAGCTGACCTTTACTCCCTTGACTGCACCAAAGTCCTTTTTCGGGTACTTCTTTACTTTTGGAATCGTGATATTGTTGGCCGGCCATTACTAGCGCTACTTTGCACATACGCACGGGACCCCATTTTCCGACCTACAGCAACGTTCATTCTGAAGTATCCAGAAAGCTCAACGATTATCCGCGAATCTCTTGAGGAATTTATCGACAGCCAAGAGCCTGGCCGCTTCAGCAAAGCGACGCTACAATCGACAGCTCGAAACATCAGTTCGACGTGGACCAAGTCTGGCCACCTCTATGGACGCACCAGGAAGGTGCGCACCCGCGCCAACCCAACTGCTGGGAGTGTTTCCTACGCCTTGCTCATTGGCTATCTCACAGGTTCGCGTGGACAAGCACTTTTTCAAACGGAATACGCCAAATTGCTAGATTGTACCTTCTACACTGCCGTTGAACTTGCCGAAGAGGCCTCTCGTAAAGGGTGGATCGTGTTCAAACATGTGGGTAGTATCATTGAGGTTTTTTTTCCGAACCTGATCAATCAAGTGGAAATGGAGTGGCTTCGTGAGCAGAGTTAGACGGCTCTTGCAGTCCTATAGCAATTACATTTCCGTACCGTGGCGCGACGATGCCGCTGCTGCCCAGCGCGTGATATTTTGTATTTACAACGAAAATGAAGAACGCTGGATGCGGGCTAAAGTCGATGAATTTGAAATCGTTACGCAACAGGCAGGCCACAAATGGGCCATGTTCGACCTGACGGATACTTTTGCCATTTGGCTCACCTCGCAAAGGTACGCCAAGAGTTACTTCCAGAATCCCAAATTGCTCTCCACGCTGCTGCCGAAATACCTCGATTTTATCGCCGATGAGTTCGAGGCATTCCTTCAAAAAAATGACATCGAAGCTGATACCGTTGTGGCAATTAAAGGCGTCAGCGCACTCTTCGGCTTTTTGAAGGTTAAAGAAGTCGTCGACAAATTAACCCCCATGGTCGCCGGAAGGCTACTGGTCTTCTTCCCCGGCAGCTACGAAAACAACAACTACAGGTTGCTGGATGGCTACGATGGATGGAACTATCTCGCTGTGCCAATCACTGCGGACAAAGAATTTTGAACAAAGGGTTAATAATGAACAATCGCGATATTTACCAAAAAGATCCGGCCACGCGAAAACTGCTCAATGAGGGTGTAGCAAGTGTCAATGATGAAAAAACCAGCCAGGCGATGGCGGTACTGCGTCACGAATTGGAGATCTTCGTCTGTGCTGGCCAATACGAAAAGGGGGTATCTCACATTCTCGAAACCTACCTGAAAAACATCGACCAGGCTCAGCAACCCGCCGTTTGGGTTAGTGGATTTTTCGGTTCAGGAAAATCACATCTCGTCAAAATGCTCCGCGCGCTATGGGTCGACACAAATTTCGAAGATGGAGCCACGGCTCGCGCAATCGCCAACTTGCCGCAAGAAATTCGCGATAATTTGAAGGAACTGAGCACCCAAGCCAAGCGTCATGGAGGCTTACACGCTGCATCCGGCACGCTGGGAGCGGGAGCGAGTGGCAGTGTCCGACTGGCACTCCTGCGCATAATCTTCAAGTCCGCTGGCTTGCCTGAGCAATACTCGGTTGGCCGCTTCATCATGTGGCTCAAACACGAAGGCATCTATGGCTCGGTGCGCGCTCATGTTGAGGAGAATGGCTTAGAATGGAACGAAGAGTTGGATAACTTTTACGTGGCTGAGGGCCTTCACGAGGCCTTGGTTCAGGCCAAGCCCAAGCTCTTTACATCACCCGCATCCTGTGTCGAAACCCTGAATAATCTCTACCCTTTCGTTCAGGACGTTTCCAGTGATGACATGATAAAGGCCATTCGTCAGGCACTAACGAAGGATGGCAAATTCCCGCTGACATTGGTGGTGCTCGACGAGGTGCAACAGTACATCGGCGAAGACAGCCAGCGCTCCATTGACGTCCAGGAGGCTGTGGAAGCCTGCTGCAAGAACATTGGCGACAAACTGCTTTTTATCGGCACCGGTCAGACGGCTGTGGCCGGCACCAGCAATCTGAAAAAGTTAGAGGGGCGGTTCACCATCCGTGTGGAACTCTCTGATACCGATGTCGACGCGGTTATACGTCAGGTCATTCTTGCCAAGAAGCCGGGAGCAAAGACGCACATTGAACAGATCATGCAAACCAACTTGGGCGAAATTTCTCGGCATCTGGCAGATACGACCATTTGTCACAGGCAGGACGACATTCCTCATTTCCCTCAGGACTATCCCATTCTGCCAGTGCGTCGTCGTTTCTGGGAAAGCACCCTCCGGGTTTTGGATCAGACCGGAACCGACAGCCAGCTCCGCAACCAGCTCAGTATGGTTCACAAAGTTATCCAGACCAATCTTAGAAAACCCTTGGGCAATGTTGTACCAGCCGATTATCTATATTTCGACTCTGCCGATAAATTGCTCCAGTCACGTATTCTGCCGCGTAAGGTTCACGAAAAGACTATGAGTTGGAACGAGGGCTCGGAGGAAGAACAGCTTTTGGCGCGCGCCTGCGGTCTCGTATTTCTAATCAACAAGCTCGGTCGCCAGAACAGCGAGATCGGAATCCGTGCCACCATTGATACCCTCGCCGATCTACTAGTCGAAAATATTTCTTACGATAGCAGCAGTTTGCGTAGCAAGTTACCCAACCTGCTCGATAATTGCGAGTTGTTAATGAAGGTTGGTGATGAATTCCGAATCCAAACCGAAGAGAGTGCGGCGTGGAGCGACGAATTCCAGAGCCAACGCTCCGTGTTGTCTAACGAAGCGTACCGCATCGACGCAGAACGCGACGATCGTATCCGAAAGAAATTCGGCGAGATAATAAGCAAACTCTCTCTTACTCACGGCAACTCGAAAGTCGCTCGTGACATCTATCCGGTGTTTGACGCCCAGCTTTCCACCGGCATCGAACAGCGTATTCTCATTTGGGTTCGTGACGGATGGAGCATTGACGAAAACTCGGTGCGGGCCGACTCAAGACAAGTAGGCAATCAGTCTCCAACAGTTTTTATGTTTATCCCCAAGCGTTCGGCCGATGACTTTCGCCATCATCTCATCAACTATAAGGCCGCTAGCGCCACGCTGGATAAGCGCGGTGCTCCCAACACTGCCGAAGGCGTCGAAGCCCGTTCGGCCATGGAGACCACCAAGCAGACGGCAGAAGACAAGATTCGCGATCTCCTCGAAGAAGCATTCTCTGGAGCTCACGTCTTTCAGGGTGGCGGTAATGAAATCCTCGGCAGTGATCTGCAGGAGATGGTGCTGGAGGCCTCTAGTAACGCTCTGCAACGGCTCTACCCTCAGTTTCACATCGCTGACCACGTGGGCTGGTCCAAGGTTTATGAAAGAGCCCAGAAAGGTGCTCCCGATGCGCTAAAAGCGGTAAGCGACGAAGGTGAACCTGCCAAGAACCTCGTGTGTAAAGCCATTCTCGGTTCTATCGCCGGTGGCAAAAAGGGAGTGGACGTTCGCACCCAATTCGAGTCTTCACCCTATGGATGGTCTCGTGATGCCGTTGACGGTGGATTACAAGTGCTGTTGGTAGCCGAGTTGATTCGCGCGCAAGACGAACGCGGCCAAACAATCGACCCAAAGGAACTGGAGCGCAAATCAATTGGCAAGGTGATGTTCAAGGTGGAATCCACTACCGTCACCACTGCCCAACGCATCCAGATCCGCAAGCTGCTGCAGAAGATCGGGCTCCAGGCCAAGCAGGGAGAGGAATTAGCCAATTTACCGCAGTTCCTGCAGAAAATGCTGGAGTTCGCTGATAAGGCTGGCGGCGAGGCTCCGAAACTGGCCAAACCGAACACTGCGTTCCTCAACGATATCTCCCTCACGACGGGTAATGAGCAACTGATTACCGTCTTCAACCGGCGGGAGGAACTGGGCAACAACATCGATAACTGGACCGATCTCGCTGAACGCACCGACAGACGCTGGCCCAACTGGAATGTATTGAAACGCCTGATGGCCCATGCCCCGGAACTTCAGGACGCTCAGGTCATTTTAGCCCAAGTGAACACCATTGAACAGCAGCGCCAGCTACTCGAGGACCCGGATCTTGTCGTGCCGCTGATCACCAACCTGACCCAACTGCTGCGCGATGCACTCAACAAGCTCGATGACGAATATTCCTCCCGTCACGAACAAGGCATGCAGCGTCTTGCAGACAATAGCAATTGGCAACAATTGGAACCAGAACAACGGAATCAACTATTGTCTGAACAGCGACTCACGATAGCCGCTTGGCCCAAGGTGGATGTGAAGTCGACTAACCATGTACTGACCACCCTGGACTGCTGCAGTTTGTCGATGTTTACCGACCGCGTTGCGGCGATGCCCGGCCGCTTTGACAATGTCGCGATTGGTGCTGCCGAGCTGTGCGAACCCGAAATTCAGTTTGTGAATGTACCTCGTCGTACCCTGAAAACGAGCGGCGAAATCGATGCTTGGGCTGAAGAAGTGAAGGGACAACTCAAGGCTGCGCTGGCCAAAGGCCCAGTATCGATCAAATAAAGGGCTATCCGGATCATGCGAACCGCCGCCAATATCGAAACGCTACTTGCAGAGCTGGATTACTGCGTCGCCCATGATCTGGAGGATCAGGATCTCGACTTCAAACAGTGGGACCTGAATAGTCGGGATAACGCCGTAAAAACAGTCGTGCACATGGCTGTTTGCATGGCCAATGGCGGCGGCGGTACCGTCGTATTCGGCGTAGCAGACCGAATTCAGGGTCGCGACCAGACCATTTTGGGTGTGTCGCCGGAAATCGACTCGAATCTGCTTAAAAAGGCAGTGTATGACATGACCGATCCCAAAATAACCCCAGTATTCGAAGAACTGGCTGTACCGGAGGGTACTGGCCGTTTGCTATTGATGCAAATCTACCCTGGCATACCACCCTACACGGATACCGCCGGCCGAGGCACGATTCGCATCAGCAAGGATTGTGTGCCGTTAACAGGCACATTGAGGCGAAAAATAGGCGTCGAAACAGGAGAAACCGACTACACGGCAGAACCCGTCGCTAAGGTGGATGCCGCACTGCTGTCTGCCGCCGCGTTAGAAGCTCTCCGTAATCAGGCTCGCAAGGAGAGAGCCCCAGATGATTTGCTCCGACTTTCCGATGCAGAGTTGCTTGCCGCGCTTGGACTAATCAGGCACGACAAACTCACTCGGACTGCACTCCTGCTGGCGGGCACTGAAGCCGCCATCCGAGAATACCTGCCCGGTCATAACTGGACCTTCCTGCAGATGACTTCCGATACCGATTATGGTGTCCGAGAAGATCGCATCAGCGCTTTACCCTTGTCTGTGCAGCGCATAGAAGAGCTGCTGGTGCCCTTCAACCCCATCACCACCTACAAACAGGGCATGTTCCACTATGAATATCGCACTTGGCCAGAAATTGCCGTGCGGGAAGCGTTGATGAATGCGTTCTGCCACGCTGACCTGCGCATAGCGGGACCGGTGATGGTCAAGGTGTATCCCAACCGGCTGGAAATCAGTAATAACGGCAGTTTTATCGCTGGTATTACGCCCGGCAATATTCTTCATCATCAACCCGCAGCTAGGAACCCTTTGCTGGTTGAGGCTCTAACTCGTCTGCGCCTTGTCAACCGTAGCAACTTAGGGATAAACCGCATGTTTTCCGCCTTACTTATTGAAGGCAAGGAGCCGCCTCACATTCGCGAAATCGGCGAATCCATTTTGGTGGACTTTCCCAAAAGGGACTTGAATGCTGCTTTTCGCCTGTTCGTAGCCGAGGAGAGTAGGCACGAACGCAACCTGGGTGTGGACGAACTGTTGCTGTTGCAGTACCTGCTTCAGCACCCGGAGGTAGACACCGGCACAGCCGCGACTCTTTGCCAACGGAGTGAACCCCAAATCCGCGAGAGGCTCTCGGGTATGGAGTCTGCAGGTTACATCGATCACGGTGGCAAGGGGCGGGGAGCCTACTGGTGTATCCACCCGGACCTGTACAACCGCTTGGCTGAAGGCGGTCAAGGTGAAGCACGCCGACGCATTGATTGGGAGGCCGCCAAAACTCGAGTGCTGAGCATTTTGATGGAGCGTAGCCGTCGGAGTGAGCCGGGCTTGAGCAATAAAGAGATCCGGCAAATCACCCGCTTTGATCGGAATCAGGTACACCGGTTGATGACCGAGTTGCGGCAGGAAAACCCTGATCTTCAACCTCCAGGGCGAGGCAAATATGCACGACATGAGCTTAAGGATGATACCGTTTATGCTGATCAGCATTAAAACAAGCATTAGAATAAATTAACGCTCATATTAATGCTGTATTAGCATTGCTGCTTCAATTGGATAGATGAAGAACATGCAGCCGTTGGACAAAACATTGAGAAATCGACTCGAGCGTACCATCAAGGATGCGCGTGAGACGACCGAATACGCTGCCCAGGCCGCATTGGAACAGATTGGCGTAGGGGAACCCACCCCCTATTCGTATCTGAACGAATCCGATCGCGACCTACGCCGCCGCCTGCGAGCGCATGGACGGCAGTTGGGTGACAACCGAAAACCGAATGGTGAACAGGCTACCGATCGTCTTATAGAAAAAGTCGCCTACGAGCACTGGCACCGAATGCTGTTTGCCCGTTTCTTAGCCGAGAACAATCTATTGATGTATCCCGATCCAGATGGCCCCGTGTCGGTCACCCTCGAAGAGTGTGAAGACCTCGCTACCGATGAAGGCGCGGCGAACTGTTGGGAACTGGCCGCCCGTTTCGCCGCTCGTATGCTGCCACAGATTTTTCGACTTGATTCACCAGCCTTCCAACTGACCCTGCCGCCGGAGCACCAGCAGAAGCTGGAGCGCATGGTAGCTCACATGCCATTGGACGTTTTCACGGCCTCCGACAGCCTCGGTTGGGTCTACCAATTCTGGCAAGCCAAGAAGAAGGATGAAATCAACGTTTCCGAAGTCAAGATTGGCGCACGAGAGTTGCCCGCTGTGACCCAGCTCTTCACCGAGCCTTATATGGTCAACTTCCTGCTCGATAACTCCTTGGGAGCTTGGTGGACGGCAAGACGGCTCACCGAGAGTGACCTCCATAACGCCAACAGCGAAGAGGAACTGCGGAAGAAGTCGTCCATTCCTGGTGTTCCTTTGGAGTATCTCCGATTTGTGCAGCTGGAGGATGGAACTTGGGCGCCGGCAGCCGGAACTTTTGATGGCTGGCCGGAGCAGCTAGCGGAAATGAAGACACTCGATCCCTGTTGCGGCTCGGGTCACTTTCTCGTGGCGGCTTTCCTGATGCTAGTACCCATGCGCATGGAACTCGACGGCCTTTCGGCAAAGGAGGGGGTAGATGCAGTATTGCGGGAAAACATCCATGGCTTGGAATTGGATCAACGGTGCGTGGAACTAGCCGCCTTCGCTCTAGCTCTTACGGCGTGGAAATACCCAAATGCGGGCGGCTACCGAGTATTGCCAGAATTGAATGTTGCTTGCTCTGGCTTATCGATCAGCGTGTCCAAAGAGGAGTGGAAGCAGTTGGCAATGGGCAGGCACAACTTGCGGATTGCGATGGACTGGCTGCATGACGTTTTCAAGGATGCGCCGATGTTGGGAAGTCTACTTAATCCAGGAAAAACTGATGCCGCCAAGCTTGCGCAGTGGGATAAACTCTCCAGTGCACTGGAACAGGCGCTGAATCAGGAGCAAATCGAAGATCAGCAGGAGGTTGCAGTGGTTGCTCAGGGGCTAGCCAAGGCCACAACCCTGCTTACACGGCGCTATCAATGGGTGATTACAAACGTACCTTATCTTGCGAGAGGCAAGCAAAATGAGCGGTTGCGAGATTTCTGCAAAAGACACTATTTTGCTGCAAAAAATGATTTGGCAACTGTATTTCTCGATCGCTGCTTAGAACTTTGCATCGACGGAGGTACTTCCAGCATCGTGTTGCCACAGAATTGGCTTTTCCTGACCAGTTATAAAAAATTCCGTGAGAAATTGCTAAAAACCAACACCTGGCATTTGATTGCTCGTTTGGGTGAAGGTGGGTTTGACTCAACAGCAGCAGCAGGTGCCTTCGTTGCGATGATCTGCCTAAGCCGTGGCAATTCAATAGAAGAATCAGGCGAACTTTTTGGTAATGCCGAAGACGGCAACTTGATTCGTGGCGTGGATGTTTCTGAGCCACGCACTGCCGCCGAAAAATCCACACAGTTGCTGACAGCAAATATCAAAAGCGTCAAACAGGCGAAGCAATTAGAGAACCCTGATGCAAGAGTGACACTAGATTCAGCTGGTGACACTACGCTTTTCGGAACGATAGCGTCTGGATTTCAGGGCATCGCTACGGCTGACTATCCACGTTTCGGTCGATTTTTTTGGGAGATAGGTATTATTGATAGCGTAAATTGGATTTTTCAGCAAAGCACGGTAAAGGAAACCTGTCACTTCGGTGGCAAGATGAATGTTTTGTACTGGGAAGACGGGAGTGGGAGATTGGCAACTTCGCCATCGGCTAGAGTGCAGGGACTAGAAGCATGGGACAAATGGGGGATCGCGGCCGCCCAAATGAGGCAAATTCCGGTAACTCTGCATACAGCCTATAGCTTTGACAACAATACAGCGGCTATCATTACAATAGATGAATTGTTGCTCCCGGCCGCGTGGTGCCTTTGCTCTTCACCTGAATACAACGAAGCAGTGCGGCGAATTGATCAAACACTAAAGGTTACAAACTCCACGCTGGTCAAAGTCCCATTCGATCTTGCATACTGGACTAAAATCGCCGAGTTAAATTACCCCAACGGTCTACCCAATCCCTACACCAACGATCCCACCCAATGGATTTTCCACGGTCACCCATGTGGTTCAGTGGCCTGGGATGAGGAGCAAAAGTGGACCATCTACGGCCCGCTACGTATTGATGACACCGTGCTGCACATCGCTGTTGCCCGTTTACTAGGTTACCGCTGGCCTGCCGAGCTGGATGCCAACATGGAATTGGCTGACGAGCAACGCGAATGGGTCCATCGATGTAAAGACCTGGCGAGCTACACCGATGACGACGGCATCGTCTGCATTCCGCCAGTGCGAGGTGAGGCTTCTGCGTCCGACCGCTTACTAAACCTACTGGCTGCCGCCTATGGCGATAACTGGTCGAATGTTACCGTGGCTGCGTTGCTGAAGAGCAATGATCACGCGGATAAAACACTCGAGACCTGGCTGCGGGAGAAGTTCTTTACCCAACACTGCAAGTTGTTCCAGCATCGTCCCTTCATTTGGCACATATGGGATGGCCTGCGCGACGGCTTCGCAGCCCTAGTCAATTACCACAAGTTTGACGCTAAGCTGCTGCAGACCCTGATCTACACCTACTTGGGCGACTGGATCATCCGCCAGAAGCAGGACATTGCCAGCGGCGTGGACGGAGCACAAGAGCGGCTAGCAGCCGCGGAGAACCTCAAGAAAAAGCTGGAATTAATCCTCGAAGGCGAATCCCCCTACGACATCTTCATACGCTGGAAACCGCTGGAAAAGCAGTCTGTCGGCTGGTACCCGAATCTCAACGACGGTGTGCGCCTTAATATACGACCGTTCCTGACTGTGTCGGATGTCGGCAAGAAAGGTGCAGGCGTTCTGCGCGACAAACCCAATATCAACTGGAACAAGGACCGTGGCAAGGACGTGGAATCCGCGCCTTGGTACCACGTGTTCAACAGCGACCGCATTAACGATCACCACCTGACTTTATCCGAGAAACGCGAAACACGAGAGACCGCCGAATGAGCAAGAGCAAGAAGCTCAGCAGTCCTTTTTCAACTGGCGGCGGCGGCTTTCATTTTGAAGCGCATGTGCAGGCATCTTTTGTCGCATTGATGCTCACCGGGGGGCACGCCCCCTGTCTTCCCTGCTGGCCTATTGCGGAAATCAAACTCCAGGGCAAGATCGACGGTTTCGACACAGACGATCTTGTGGTTGTCGTTGAAAACCCAAGTAGCAAGCAACGACGGAAACTTCTTGGTCAAGTCAAGTATTCCATTGCAGTTACTCCAAGTAATGTTTTTTTTGCGGAGTTTTTACAGGCCGCCTGGAATGATTTCAAAAATCCCAAGGTGTTCACAAGAAACAAGGATATCATCGCGTTGATTACAGGCCCGCTCAGTGCAATCGATGCACGCAACGTACAGTGGCTTCTGAACCAGGCAAGGCATACCAAAAACGTTGATGAATTTTTCACGCATGTCCATCAGGCGAAATTCAGTCCATCCAAGAGCACCGAGAAGCTCAATGCCATTCAACGCCACCTGAATGTAGCTAACGGCGGCAATGAAGTTTCGTGTGATGAACTCTACGAATTCCTGAATCACTTCCATATACTCAGCTACGATCTTGGCAACGAGTATGGCGTTGCCCTGTCTCTGTTGTATTCCCACATTTCCCAATTCCAACGGCACGAACCACAATGGGTCTGGTCACGAGTTGTTGATATCGTGCAAACTTGGAATCAGGATGCTGGTACTATCACACCCGGAAACCTACCGGAAGACTTGCTGGAGGCTTTCAAGCAAAAAACTGTCGAGGAAATGCCGGAGGAGTTCAAGGCGGCTCAAAAGGAGCCTATAACCGATTGGACGCAACATCCTGACGCCACCTATCTAGCCCAGGCAGTTTTGATTGGTGCCTGGAATGAAAGGACTCAAAGCGACCTTGACACGATTACTCAGCTCCTCGGCATCAGCTATGACGAATGGCTAAATAAGGCACGGGAAATATTGCACACCCCTAACAGCCCGTTGTCTCTAAAGAACGGTATCTGGAAAGTTGTTAATCGAGCTGAACTTTGGAGCCAGTTGGGATCACGCATCTTTGATCAGAATCTTAGTACGTTTAGGTCTTTAGCTGTGTCCACATTAGCTGAGCCAGACCCCGCTTTTGAACTACCTACCGAAGAGCGATACACAGCGAGTATCCACGGCAATGTGCTGGAGTGTTCACAAGTTCTGCGTAAAGGAATCGCCGAAGGTTTGGCCATAATTAGCAGCATGCCCGATGCGTGTAGCAACTGTTCGCACAGGGAGGTTGAAACAACTTGTATATTGGTCTTGCGTGAAATTCTGTCTGATGCTGACTGGGTTCTGTGGGGTAGCTTGAACAGTTTATTACCCACTCTGGCAGAAGCCGCCCCCAATGAATTTCTTGATGCAGTCGAGAAAGCACTGCGCCTAACACCCTGTCCCTTTGACGAACTTTTTGCCCAAGAAGGAAACGGCATCACCGGAGGTAACTATCTAACCGGCCTTTTGTGGGCTCTGGAAGGTTTGGCTTGGGAAGAGCAATTTCTGGTCCGGGTCTGTGTTGTACTTGGTGAACTTGCTAGTCATGATCCTGGTGGTCAGTGGGCCAATCGCCCGTCCAATTCACTTGAAATCATACTACTTCCCTGGTTTCCACAAACGTTTGCGTCAGTTGACAAGCGAAAGGTGGCGGTGCAAACACTCCTAAGCGAATGGCCGGAAATCGCATGGAATCTGATCATTCAACTTCTGCCTGGCCAAAGCCAGACCTCTTCCGGTTCGCATAAACCAAGCTGGCGAATGACAATCCCCGATAACAGGGAAAAAGGCGTAACGTATCAGGAATACTGGCAACAGGCATCAATTTATACGGAGCTTGCGATTGTTGCCGCTGACCATGATGCCAATCGGCTCTCCGCGTTGATTGACCGTTTTGACAAGCTGCCTCAATCAGCATTTGATCAATTTATCGAAATCCTTGCCTCACAACCAGTTTCCGCACTTCCTGAAGAGCAGCGGCTATCGCTTTGGAATCACCTCAAAAAATTCACAAACAAACACCGGCGATTCTCTGATGCCAAATGGGCTTTACCCGAGGACTTGATTATCAGACTTGAGCTAGTTTCCGAGCAACTCGCCCCGACTAACCCGTTTCACCTATATCAGCACCTCTTTACTGAGCGTGAATTTGATCTTTACGAGAAAAACGGCGATTGGGAGGAGCAGAGAAAGAAACTCGATGCGTTGCGAGTAGAGGCAATATTGGAAATCTTTCAGCAAGATGGTGTCGAGGGTGTCATCCGATTTGCTGAATCCGTTGCTTCACCTAACCAGGTGGGGCTTGCGCTCGGCGTTGTTGCCGATGATGTTATTGAGCAGGCCCTTTTGCCTCATTTTCTGGATACACCAGACAACAAGCACAAGGAATTAGCGAGTGGTTATATTTGGCGACGCTATCACGTCAAGAATTGGGAGTGGTGCGACAACATCGAGAAATCAGGTTGGACACCAGCGCAAATAGGGCAATTCCTGGCCTACTTGCCATTTGCCAAGGAAGCATGGGATGGCGCTTCTATATGGCTTCAGGAGCATGAACGTGAATATTGGACCCGTACTGGTGCCAATGCTTTTCAAGCTGATGGTGATCTTGCTGTTGCTGTTGAGAAGCTCATTGAATATGGCAAACCAGATGCAGCAATCAAATGCCTAGACAGGATGCACCATGCCAAACAGATGATTAATGTTGATCAATGCGTTCGAGCATTGATTGCCGCGCTTACTTCCAGTGAGCCTCCCCATACCATGGACAGATATCACATCGTCGAACTGATCAAGTTTCTTCAAACAGACCCTTCCGTTAACCAAGACGATCTGTTTAGAGTAGAGTGGGCGTATCTTCCCTTATTGAACCGCCATGAAGGAGCCGCACCTCATCTCCTTGAAAGCAGGCTGGCCAACAACCCCGAATTCTTTTGCGAAGTGATCCGACAGATTTACCGATCAAAGAAAGAAGATCAGCCGTCGAAGGAACCCACTGAAGAATCAAAGGCAATTGCAGCAAATGCATGGCGACTGCTGTATGAGTGGAAAACACCACCAGGGACTCAAAACGATGGAACGTTCAACGAAGAGCGCTTCACCGAATGGTTCCAACGCGTAAAGCTACTCAGTGTGGAATCCGGTCATCTGGAAGTTGCGCTCGTTAACATTGGCGAAGTGTTAATTCATGCCCCAGCAGATCCAGATGGACTGTGGATACACCGCGCTGTCGCTGCAGCACTTAATGACCATGCCGCTGATGAGTTGCGCGATGGCTTTAGAATGGGGACATACAACTCGCGCGGTGCTCATTGGGTTGACCCAACCGGCAAACCAGAGAGAGAACTGGCAGAACAGTTTCGAAGAAAAGCCGAGGAAATAGAGAACGCAGGATTTCAGCGATTTAGCGTTATCTTACGAGACTTAGCGAACAGTTATGACCGAGAGGCTGAACAGATTACTGCTGAACACAAACTGGAAGAAGAATGATCAAGTCTTTCAACAAAACGAGATCGGTGGCGCATGAGGGTGCTTGATCATCTCCTGAAAGCAGTTCGCGATACCGCTGTTTTCAACCCCGACGTTCAAGTAGCTCCGGCCTGTATTATGTGGCCAGATCGCGACCGTCAGTGGGAAGCTGTAGTTCCTGTTCTTCAGGCCGAACTGCCTGAATTAATGATTCTAGGAAACTTTGCACCTGATAAGCGTATTGGCCCTTCCATCTGGCTGCGCTGCGTGATTACGGGTCATGTCGAGGAATTTTCAATTCCCGAAGATCGAACTCCGATACTTTATCTGCCGGGCATCAGCCGCCAGGACCTGCGGGCTATCGAAAGTTGCCCAGATCACCTGAAACCACTTGCCGAACTTCAATATCGGGGGGTGTTCTGGTCCCAAATCAATGCCAAGGACTGGACAATTCTGGCTTATCTAAAATCTGATCAAGGTGGGCTTGGGCTAGATGTAGCGCAGGATAAAGATGCCAAGAATGCCATGCAACTCGCGCTATATCAGCTTCTTGACAAAGATATCTCCTTACTTAGGGGTAAGCGCTTGGATAAGGACTACTTCAATACCTTGTTGACGGGTGGCGACCTGATTCGCGACTTGTTGCGATGGCTTGATCAAGGGCATGCATTCCAGGCAAGTCGTGGCGAGAACGAATGGAAAGCCTTTGTCGAGGTCTGCAAATCTCAACTGGCCTTCAACCCTCAGAACGAAGGCGTCTTGGACGGGAGCACCAAGCTCGCAAACCACGAAGGCCCGTGGCATGCAGTTTGGGAGCGTTTCTGTGAGTCGCCTAAGCGTTATCCCAACATCCCGGTACAAATCAGAAAGTGTCAGCCGCCGGAATTTGATCTGTTCGCAGATGAGCAGGTAGCAGGGGGATGGCCTCAGTGGAATGACGACCAGGAGAAAAACCTTCACTGTGAGCTTATGGCCCTTGCTAAAGCACCCGCACACGAAGCGAGGGTCAATATTAAAATCCTGGAAAAACAGCATGGTCGCAGGCGTTCGTTGGTCTGGGCCGAACTGGGTTATGCCCCCTTGGCTTACGCATTGGAACACCTGGCAATCATTGCCGGGAACACGAAAAGCAGCCTTGCTGCAGGTTCGGTGGACGACCTCGCGGCAGGTTATCTCAGTCACGGATGGCAGGTCGATGACGGAGTAATTCGGGCTTTGGCAGAGGTTAATAGTTCTTCTGACTTTGAAGCCGTTACGACGGCAATCCGATCCGTTTACCTGCCGTGGGTGGAAGAATCAGCCCGGCATCTCCAGAAATTGGTTGATGGCACATGTTACCCGGGAGGCACCTGCCTGACGGCAAAGGCAGTAGCTTTCAGCCCCGGTGACTGCGTTCTGTTCGTCGACGGACTTCGATTTGATGCTGGAAAGCGTTTGGTGGGATCTTTGGAGGCATGCGGGTTTGAAATCTCCGAGGAACCGACTTGGACGGCCTTGCCTAGCGTAACTGCCACAGGCAAGGCGGCAGTCACCCCAGTGAGAGACAGGATTCGAGGTGTGGATGGAAGTCCTGACTTCGAACCTGCGGTAGCGGATACTGGTCAGTCATTAAAGGGTGGCTACCACCTGAAGAAGTTGCTGACCGACGCGGGATGGTCGATCCTTAGTCGCTCTGCTGATGGCGATGGCCAGGGCATGGCGTGGTGTGAATTCGGAGACATTGACCACGAAGGACATGACCGTGGGTGGAAACTAGCCAAGCACATCGATGCCCTGATTCTGGAAATCAGAGACCGCATCTTGGAACTCTTGGCGGCAGGATGGAAACGTGTTCGAGTTGTGACAGACCATGGTTGGTTGTTGCTGCCTAAGGGATTGCCAAAAATCGATCTTCCCAGCGCCTTGGTGGATAGCAAGTGGGGGCGCTGCGCTTCATTGAAGCCTGGAGCTTCTACCGAGGAACGGCTTTATCCTTGGTACTGGAATTCAAACCAGTATTTTGCCCTCGCTGATGGCGTGAGCTGCTTCAAGAAAGGCGAAGAGTACACTCATGGCGGCCTAAGCCTGCAAGAGTGCCTCACACTGCAATTGACGGTAACGCGAGGCGAATCAACTCAGGCGACGGCATCCGTTGAATTTACCGACGTGGTGTGGAAGGGATTGCGCTGCACTGTTGCTGTGGATGGCAACTTTTCGGGTTTATCACTTGATGTTCGACGCCAAGCTGGCAATTCATTGTCCAGTGTGGTCGTCGGTGTCAAGCCGCTTAAAAACAACGGGGCAGCTTCCGTAGTCATCGAGGACGAGGAGATCGAAGGGCGTGAAGCAACAGTTGTCCTGATTGATGCAAAAGGGTCGCTAGTTGCTCAAATCTCCACAGTAATTGGTGGAGTAAGTACATGATTGAAATGGATCAGATCGACAAAAAGGCTACCTCCTCGCTAGATGGATACCTCGTCCGAAAGGATTTAGTCCGGACATTTAGCCGCCAGTTTCCAGTGCCAACGTATGTAGTCGAGTTTTTGCTCGGTCGGTACTGCGCTAGCACCGAGCAAGAAGAGATTGATGAGGGCCTCGAAATCGTCCAAAGGCAACTCAAATCACGAACGATCAAGGCCGGGGAAGAAGAGCTCTTCAAGGCTAGGGCTAGGGAAAATGGCGAGGTTAAAATCATCGACCTCATTACCGCTCGCTTGGATGCAAAGACCCACTCCTACATCGCAACACTACCCAGCTTGCGACTGACTGATGTCCGCATTAGCCCCGTACTGGTGAGTGTACATGAGCGTATGCTGACAGGTGGCTTTTATGCCGAAATCAATCTGAACTATGATGCCACCATAGCGCAGGAGAACAAAGGAAGACCGTTTGGTGTTGAGTCGCTCCGAGAAATCCAGCTATCAAAACGAGATGTGCTCGATGTCTTGGGTGAGACCCGCAAGTCTTTTTCCACCGACGAGTGGAAGAAGTTCCTGCTTCGATCGATCGACATTGAGTCGAACAGATTATCCGTGCGGCAAAGCGATGCCTTGATGCTACGAATGGTCCCGTTTGTCGAGCGCAATTACAACATGGTAGAACTCGGCCCCAGAGGAACGGACAAGAGCCATCTCTTCCAGCAGTAATCTCCGTATGCACATCTGATTTCTGGCGGTAAAGCCACGGTTGCCCGCATGTTCGTCAACAACGCAACTGGCCAACGCGGTCTAGTCTGCCAATACGATGTGATTTGCTTCGATGAGGTGTCTGGTATCTCCTTCGATCAGAAAAATGGCGTAGACATCATGAAAGGATACCTGGAGTTCGGTGAATTCAGCCGTGGCAAGGAAAGCATCCGTGCCGACGGCAACATCGTCCTGGTTGGCAACTTCGATGTAGATGTCGAACACCAGCAACGCATCGGGCACCTGTCTGCTCGACTGTTAGAAATTCCTTAACTCACTTCGTGCTATCTTCTGGACGTAGGATCTTGGCATGGTTGACCCTAAGTCAAGCCAGTGGATGGCGTTGTAGTATTGTTTTTTCTCCTCCATGTACTTCTCCAATAGCCTCGCAATCCGTGACTTCGGCAGTACTTGCAAACATCTCAGTGCGGTCACTTTTCGAACATCTTCATCTTCCACGCGCATAAGTTCCAATATCTTCTCATCACTCAGTCGAATAAACACCCTACCACTGACGGCCTTAATCACACCATGCAACAATGCATGTGACTGAAGTCTCTCAAGCAAGTCAACAAATCGCACACGCCCAATCTTCGCTAATGCCTTGGCCATTGAATTCTCGACTTTAGTCTTTGTGTAATCCGCACCTAATAAGGTTGATCCACCTTTAACTTTTTCCCCCAACTTCAACATCCGTTCCAAATCATCCCAATTACCAAACCGGGCCAAATATTGGTGTACTCCTCCGCTGACCTCTATTTCTTGCCGGTCAATCACCTCTCGAACCAGACTAAGGTCTCTTTGTTTCATCTGTGTTACAAGTACATCTAGAGCTTCCTGCGTTTGTCCAAGACAAATAATTCCTTTTAACTTTCTCGCTTTCTTCGCTAACTCCGTTCCTTGCGACGAAGACAGATATACTGATCCTGCCATTTGTTTTTCGAAGCGAGCCTGAAACCCGTCCTTTAGTAAACTTCTCAGCAAATTTTCGGTTTGTTTAGGAAAGACCCGACAAGCCATTAACAACGCATCCACATCTAATGGAAGATCTATCTCCTCCTCCATCGCAAGCAACTCATCCAAAGACTTTTTACTTAACACATACCGTCGAAAGTCTTCAAATTTGGATCTATCATCGGTACCCTTCGCGCCAGAGATGAGATCGCCAAGTCCACTCTTCTTGAATACCAACGCCTCCTTTGCTCGGCTTTCCGGAATGTGCTTTCCTTTATCAGCCAGTGCTTTTATGGCTTCAAGACGCACCTCAATTGAATTATCTCCACTTAGTTCCTCCGCCAAATCTTCACTAAGAGCATCTCGACGGACAAGTTCCCTAATGCTCGCTAGCCTCAGGTAGTCGGCCTTTCGTTTTGCCAGTCTTTCAAGCGCATCTGACGTTTGACATTGAATCGCATCTTGCAAAGTGGATTGTAACTCGACGGAGATTTGCTCGGGATCCCGTTCATTCAACTCCTGAAAACCCTCCGTCTCAGAATGTCGAAATTTAATACCTACAATAATGCAATCCAGAATTGCAGTTTGTTGATTCGATATCCCCTCGCCAATCTGTTGCAACGTGGGGATATCGTCCTCTTCAGCCCACTTACTCAAATACATTTCAACGGCATTGCGCAATTTAAAATTACGTTCGTTTTCAAACCATTTCTTAATCCAAATCCCTTGATCAATTTTTTGGGGGATGCGAGGTGGACGATAACCGAAAATTTCGGCAATTTTGAGCGCGGAACTGGCAACACTATCATCATTTGCAACCATTCTAGATTGAATAATCCACTTGGTCCTTTTTAAATTACCATCGGTCCAATACCAAAATGGGACATTTTGGTTTTCCTTATATTGTAGGCCGGCAGTTAAGAGAGTTGTTTTTTCGGTACGTGATAGATCAAGTTCGGATCGGAAGAAAAAAAGCAGATTTGCGTCATGTACACCAATATAAATGTCATCGTTACCCACCTTACGCACACTTGCTGAAACTAATCGTAGTCGAGCCACTTCAACATTGGTTAGAGCATTAGCCTTGCCACTCTTGTTTTGTATCACGTTTAAGAAGTCACGAGTTGATTGAGGCAACAAATATTCATAAGCCTCAGTATTCTCTATGCTTGCAGCTTCGACTATGTCGGTATTTTGATTACTTGGTGCAGAAATTGCACCTCCTGGCCTCGGAGTGGTTCTCTCCCAACCGATCTCGTTTAGTGTATTGTAAATTTCGTTCTTGAAGACATCAAGTTCTTCGAACTCAGTATAGAGGGGCTTACGGTTATCATGTATCTGTTTCCGGAAATCCAATACTTTTTGCAAACTCGGACCAGCATCATGCTTTCTATCCTCAGGAATTTTTTTGAAGAAAAGAAAGATGTCTGCCATCTTTCCACTTTTATACATTTTCTGCGCTAAATCGTACTCTTCCTCAAAGCCTGATGTATACTTAGTTTCTACGTCTCCACTTGAATAAGGTGAAGATCCCCAATGATCGGCCATTAGTCCAAAAAAGTAATCGCATGTTTCAAGGTCCCGATTTATGATGTCCTGAGCTCGGCGATTACCACCGACAGTATCTTCCCAACCAATCGCTTTAAATTGCAGTAGCCAGTGACTGCTGTTGCACCGATTTATGTTCTCAATGGTTTCCAAAATAGCCTTACGTTCTTCGTCAAGACCACTTGGAGATGCTACAAATATTCGAATAATTGTGTGATTTTCACTCATCTCTTAAAATACGTTATTCAATGAAGACCGTTCCATTTTGGAGTTTGGTGGTGAGAGTGGCGTCGGACTCCACCTATCAACTCGGCCGTATCTGACAAAATTGATATATTAACAGCAATTCAGAACCGGCCCGAAAGTAACGCGATTGTCTCAATGGGATATTTCGTACTTTGCTGAGGCCCTTGTTTTCGTGTCAGAACCATCGCCGATCAGTGGCTCGCCTTTCATTTATTTCGTTGTTCCTTAACTTGTGTCAGTCCCGAATTATGCAATATCATGATAGCCCATTCTAATACCCTTACACCCTTTTAGAATGGGTCGTCATCGCCAGCACTGGACAATTTGTCAAAGTAAGCGAGTTTCATATTCTTTTGGAAAAACTCTCTTGCTGTCAAGTTTTCGTACTTAATCCGATCTTTTCCGACGTTCAACATTGCTGCAATACGTGACCGCTTATCTTCAATACGAGTAAGTACGAGATCTTCCTTATCTTCATTGATGGGAACGACCACCAATTGTCAAAATTCTCAACAAACCGGTACCCCACGCATTCAAAGAAAGTATGGGCTACGCCGAGCAGAACCTCTACGCCCGATCTATGCAACTGGTCGGCGACAAAGACCCTAGGCGCCACGAATTCACTGCACAACTCCAAGCCTTCGATGTATCTAAGGCCGGTGCAAAACTCGGCGTGAGTATCACTGATTGCGCTCTGTACATCTCTCTTAAAGAAAAGTGTTCGCAGTGGTGGCCTCATCATCGTGGGAGAGATTAATCTGGGCGGATCTAGAGAGCCTATTCACAACCCTGTAACCGTTGCGGTAACTGCTGTTGAAAAAGGCGCCTCGGCTCTCTTGATGCCAGTTGCCTGCCGTTGGCAGCTATTCGATTTGTCCGATTATATGGCGACGAAGATAGATATTCAGTTTTATTCCGATGCTAGGGATGCCCTTCTAAAGGCAATGGTGGAGTGACGAAAAATGGAGAAATTTCTTCGGAACCTTTGGAACTTTTTATCCAACACTTACACCGGTATAGAGCTTCCGCACATCTGTTGACTCTTTCGATACCGCATAGCCCGTCTGCCCATCACCAAATTTGATCAGTCGTTGCAGACTTCGACCAGTAATCAAAGCCTCGCACTCTGAATGATATTCGTAAAGACACTCAATCCTCATGTCTATGCATACAACTACAGACGTTTTGCCGACAAGGTTGCGAGCGCACGCAGATTTCTCGTGGAGAAAAGTTGTTTTCGCCTTTCTATCGTGCTATTTATCGGCAGGATGGTTGCTGATCATCGTCAGTTCAGAATTAATCTTTCAAAGAACTCCAGCAAAAACTTTCACATCTAACGATATCTCTGCACACAAATTATTCTCGAATATACACGTCATAAATTGACGTAATTAAGCGCTTTTCGCCGAAATATTCCCGCATTAATTGATTATTGTCGCATTATAATAGATACATTCTATATATTATTTTAAGGCAATGAATCAACTGAAATTTCTGAAAAGAGAACAGCTGCTCGAATCAGATTCTGAGTTAGAAGAATTGATCGATCACATTGGCAATTTACTTGCAGAAGAATACTTCTATCTTATGGAAGAAACGGGCGGTAAGGAAGAAGACGAAAATAAATCATTTGAGGGGTAGTATGAAAGCAGCAGTATATGCGAGATACAGTTCGGAAAACCAAAGACCGCAAAGCATTGACGATCAAATTTCGACGTGCCGAAAATTAGCTTTAACGCAAGGATTTTCGATTGACGAGAATCATATTTATTCAGACGAAGCAAAGTCAGGCGTAATTAAAGACCGGCATGGTCTAAATTCCCTAATCGAAGGAGCTCGAAACCAACTTTTTCAAGTTGTCCTGGTCGATGACCTGTCCCGTTTGGCACGCGACAACTTTTTAATGCTTACAGTATTGGCTGACCTTAATTTTCAAGGTATTAGGGTTATTTCTGTAGCAGATGGATTAGACAGCGGCGACCAAGAATCCACTCTCGGAATTCAAATTCGAGGCATATTCAACGAGTTGCAATTGCAAGACCTCAAAAAGAAAACAATGAGAGGTCTAGTCGGACAAAAACAACGTGGGTTTTCTTGTGGTGAACGCACATTTGGGTATACGTCAGTTCCCGTGGGGGAAATTCGTTTCGATAAAAAAGGCAAAGAAAGACCAGAAGGCTACAAGAAGGAGATAGACCCTCTTGAATCCTCAATTGTACTAAGAGTTTTCGAACTTTATCGAGATGGAAATTCCATCAATAAAATTGTGAATATTCTGAATCAGGAAGGCGTTCCGACTCGTAACAATTTCTCGAAGTGTTGGTCTCTCGCTACTATCGGCCGAATGCTCGATAACGAAAAATATATTGGAAAGTGGACTTGGAATAAAACAGGAAGCCGTCGTGACCCTCGAACTGGCCGTCGTAAAAAGTTCGATAAACCCGAATCTGAGTGGATTGTACAAACTGATGAAAATTTACGATTTATTCCACAAGACCTTTGGGACAATGTCAGAGCACGTAGGATTGAAAGAAAAAAATCGTGGCCTGGAGGAAAAGGAAAACGAGGCTTTGAAAACAAAAAGGGAAGTGTGGAAAAACACTTTCCAAAAGAGTTGTTTTCTGGTGCGATGAATTGTAAGAAATGTGGTTCTACAATTGGAAAGGTCAGTGGAAAGAATGGAGGTTATTTTGGCTGCCTCGGCACTAAAAGAGGAATCTGCGACAACAAAGTGAAAGTTAGACGAACAGTGCTGGAAAATATCATCCTTCATGAAATCAAACAATTAGTATCGACTCCGAATATTGTTCATTGCATCTTGGAAAAAATAGAAAGGAAAGTGCGAAAAATGTACTCGGATTTCCCAAGCCAAATCCGTCAAAAGGAAAGGGAATTGATCTCAGAAGAGCGAAAACTGGCGAACTTTATCAATTTTATCGGTGAAGGTAAAGGAACTATTTCACTCAACCAAGCACTGCTTGACACCGAAAACAAAATAGATTCTTTGAAAAATGAAATTTGTTTCTTGAATAACGCCTACTCAAAGGTAATTCAAGCACCAACAATTGAGTGGATTGAGGAAAGACTAAGCCATATTCAAAAGCTTCTCGAACGGAATATTGAACGATCAGCTATGGCACTGCGCAATTTACTTGGACCTGTCGAACTGGAACCAGTTCTACCAGAACGCGGAAAGCCTTATTACATTGCACACACAACCTTTGAAACGATCTCCATATTGGAAAATAAATTCGCACCTAGTCAGGGGGACAAAAGTGCGAATCAATTTCACTGGTGGAGCCAGGCGGGATCGAACCGCCGACCTCTACAATGCCATTGTAGCGCTCTCCCAACTGAGCTATGGCCCCCGAAGAAGGATTGAATAACTACCTTCAAAGTGGAACAATTATATTTAATGAAAATTTACTCGTAAAAATATTTCGCTTGCAACTGCCATCAAATTATTCAACAACAGGCTAAACGTTGCGTTGTTCAATCCAGTCGATCGCTTTATCTAACCTTTCCAATACGCGCTTGCGACCGATTAACGCCACAGTGACATCGATCCCAGGAGAAATCGTGTCTCCAGTCAGTGCAACGCGCACCGGCTGAGCGATTGCGCCAAATTTAATTCCAAGCGATTCGACCATGCCTTTGAATTCGGACTGAATGGCGTCTTTATTCCAATCGGAAAGCCGTTCCAATTGTTCTCGCAGTTTTCTGAGCAAGTCGAGGGAGCCCACTGTCAAATAAGATTTTGCGGCAGATTCGTTATAGTCTACGGCATTCTGATAAAAATACATGCTCCGTTCAACAAATTCTACAAGAGTCTTGGATCTCAATTTCTGAACCTCAAAAACTTCTTCAATTTTTGGCCCACCAGCACGGACGTCAATGCCTTTATCTAAAAAATAAGGTTCTGCCAGCGACTCAATCTTGTCCGGTGCCAGTTCCATAATATGCTGATGACTGACCCAGTCTAGTTTTTTGTAGTTCAGCGCTGCCGGAGACCGATGGATTTTCTCAGCATCAAACAGTTCGATCATTTCGTCAATGGTGAACAGCTCTTTGTCACCAGACGACCAGCCTAATCGCACCAGATAATTGAGAATTGTTTCCGACAAATAGCCATTGTCTCTAAATTCCAGAATGCCATGGACATTGTCACGTTTGGAAAGCTTTCTTCCTTCGGGTGACAAAATCATGGGAACATGACCGAATCGAGGAATCATTTTTTCAAAGGCGTGGTAAAGATTAATCTGGCGAGGTGTGTTGTTCAGGTGATCATCGCCTCGAATTACGTGAGTAATTTGCATGTCAATATCGTCTACTACAACGGCAAAGTTGAAGGTGGGCGAGTTATCCGTCCGAATAATGATCAGATCATCCAGTTCTGCGTTCTGATAAACGACGCGACCTTGCACCATGTCGTGAATTTCCACTTCCCCTTCCAGCGGATTCTTGAACCGGATCACTGATGGGATTTGTTTTTGGGGCTCAATACCTAAATCACGACATTTGTGATCGTAGCGAGCCTTGAGCTTTTTCGCCATCTGCTCTTCGCGCAGTGCGTGTAATCGTTCCCTGCTACATACGCAGTGATAGGCTAATCCGGCATCCAGCAAATCCTGGGCTCTATTTCGGTAAACCTCACTTCTCTTTGATTGATAAATGGGTGCATCATCATAATCCAACCCCAACCATTGCAAAGATTCGAGTATGAAATCAATAGCTTTCTGCGTTGAACGCAACCGATCGGTATCCTCTATGCGAAGTAGAAACTTTCCAGAGTGCCTGCGTGCATACAGCCACGAGAACAATGCAGTGCGAACCGATCCGATGTGTAAATCTCCGGTTGGGCTCGGTGCAAATCTTGTTACGATGGACATGCTTTAATGTTGATGGGATGTATCGTTCTACAACTGAATCACGGCAATTTTACAGTTCAGATCTAACAACTGTTCTATTTTCCAACTTTTCGATAATATTGTGATGATGCTGAATCCCTGAAAATCGGCACAGTTCCTGAAGGCAAGTCGGGCTGGTAACGTTAACTTCAATGAGTTTGCCGCCGATCACATCAATCCCGCTAAAGAATATTCCCTGCTCAACCAGCCCGGGTTTAATGGCTGCACAGATTTCATAGTCGACTTCCACCAATTCAGTCGGAACCGCCTGACCACCACGATCCAGATTGTTCAACTCCTCTCCTTCTGCGTGCACTCGGAGTACGCCGCCGATTGGATTTCCATCTACCAGCAGAATTCTCTTGTCTCCTTGCTGTGCCGCTTCGAGATATTCTTGCACAATCACCCAGTGCCTTCCAGATTGCGTGCCTTCATCAATTTTTCGCTTGGCAGCAGTATCTTGCTTATCCAAAAATTCAATCCCTTCTCCACCATGTCCGTCAACCGGTTTCAGGGTTACGCGGTTGTGACGACTGACAAAATCCAGAATTTCTTCTGCATTGTTGGTAACAAGCGTATCTGGGGTAAATTCCGGAAAGTGCAATGCGGCCAATTTTTCATTCCAATTGCGAATTCCCGAAGGTCGATTGATGACCTGAGTATTTGATCCCACCAAATCCAGCAACAGTGTGGAGTAAAGATAGGCTCGATCGAAAGGCGGATCTGTACGTACTACAATTACATCCATGACCGACAAGTCAGTGGAGATTTTTTCAAGAACAGTGAAGGGCTGTTCAATAGAAGAATCAACCTTTAATTTGGAAACTATTGCGCGAACGCCATGGATTCCTGCTTGCATCGTAGCCTTATTGAAATAAAATACTTCGTTTCCACGCTCGTAGGCTGCCAGCATCAGATAGTAAGTCGTATCTTTGTAGGCTTTCACGGATTCCAGTGGATCCATCAAGAACGCAATTTTCATAAAATATCCTGAACTTGAATATTCAATTTCCTAAAATCATCAGTTGAGCGATTTACCGCCACCTCCTAGCTAAAGTCAACATTAGACCGCACTAGTCGCAACCACACTCACACAATTTGACAGTTCGCTTTGAAAGCAACCAATTTTATCCGGCAAATTATCGATAACGATATTGCCAACAACAAGCATGACGGGCGCGTAATGACACGATTCCCGCCGGAACCGAATGGCTATCTGCATATCGGTCATGCAAAATCAATCTGTCTGAATTTTGGAATCGCCCAAGATTATGGCGGAGTTTGCAACTTTCGATTTGACGATACCAACCCCAGTAAAGAAAACATCGACTATGTTAATTCAATTATCAATGATGTTCGATGGCTTGGATATGCAAAAAATGACAATCCGAAGCATGCCTCCGATTATTTTGAGCAACTTTACGACTTTGCAGTAGAACTCATCCACAACGGCAAAGCTTATGTTGACAGCCTGTCACCGGATGAAATTCGAGAGTATCGTGGTACGCTCACCCAACCCGGAGTAGACAGTCCCTATCGAGCGAGAACCGTCGAAGAAAACCTGGATCTCTTTTCCAGAATGCGTGACGGTGAATTCCCGGAGAATGAACACGTGCTTCGCGCCAAGATAGATATGGCGTCGGGCAATATCAACATGCGAGACCCAGTGCTCTATCGAATCAAGCATCAATCACATCCGATTACCGGAAATAAGTGGTGCATCTACCCGCTCTACGACTTTGCACATGGACTGTCTGATGCAATCGAAGGCGTTACACATTCGTTGTGCACCATGGAATTCGAAGATCATCGGCCGCTCTACGATTGGATCATCGACAACGTGACTACCCCTCATAAACCGGAACAGATTGAGTTTTCACGTCTTTCGCTGGAATACACGGTTTTGAGCAAACGACTGCTGACCGAGCTCGTCACTGAAAATCTGGTTGATGGATGGGACGATCCACGCATGCCGACATTGACAGGTTTGCGCAACCGTGGATACACACCTGCTTCCATTCACGATTTCTGCAATCGTATCGGAATTACAAAAAACTTCAACGCAGTTGAGCTCGGTGTGCTGGAAAACTGCATTCGAGAAGATCTCGATTACAACGCACCTCGAACCATGGCGGTTATCAACCCTCTACGGGTTGTCATTGAAAACTTTCCCGACGATTTCACAGATTGGATGGATGCTGCAAACCATCCGAAACGCCCTGAACTTGGAATACGACAAGTCCCGTTTACCAAGACAATCTACATTGAACGAAGCGATTTTCTGGAAAATCCACCTAAAAAGTTTTTTCGACTTTCTCCCGGTAGCGAGGTGCGATTGCGATATGCCTACCTGATCACCTGTACCGATGTCATCAAGGATGAATCCGGCAACGTGGTGGAACTTCGATGTCGATATGACCCTCAAAGTCGCGGAGGCATCTCGCCTGACGGGCGAAAAGTCAGAGGAACCATACACTGGGTATCCAAAGTGCACGCAAAGCGTGTTCACGTAAAGTTATATGATCGACTCTTCCAGGTGGCGGACCCGGCCTCCAAGAAAGACGCTGCTTTTGCTGATCTCATCAATCCCGATTCATTGGTCCATGTCAAAGACACTCTGATTGAGTCAGAAGCAGCGAGTTCAGAGCCGGGAAGTCGATTTCAATTTGAGCGAATCGGCTATTTCTATCTTGCAGCAGCCGCCAGCGGCAACCAGACGACCGTATTTCATCGAACCGTTTCACTGAGAGATTCGTGGGGGAAAATGAATCTCTCTTCCAGTACTCCGAGGGCCTAGTGAAACTTAGAACTGGAGACTCGTGGATGCCCGCACCGGAATACGGGCGCTCACTGAAAGGATTGTCTATCAATCTTCTGGTTCGAGATATTGAGCAAGCTTTGCTGTTCCAGACTCGCGTTCTTGAGGTAACCGTCGTTTACTCTGACCCAGACATCGCAGTGCTGCAGGGATACGACACGGAGTGGATGCTGCACGCAGATCATACTTATCTTGAAAATCCCATGTACGATCTTATATCCAGTACATCCGCAAGGGGAATCGGAGCTGAAATTCGATTGCACAACTGTGACCCAGATGAGGCAGCCGAAAGAGCTCATAGATATGGTTACAAGGTGTTCGCAGAAGCTGCAGATAAGCCTCACGGCCTCAGGGAATCCTATTTGATTGATCCGGACGGATATATGTGGGTGCCGGATGTGCCCAGCGAGGATTCCTGATCTTCCATAGCCACAGAGCACTGACATCGATTCACTGTGATAGAATTTTTATTTTAACTTTCCCGTAGAGCCTCCATGGAACACCTATTCGAATATATTCTTTTCTTTGCAAAAACGATCACTATCGTCATTGCATTCGTCATTCCGATCCTAGTAATTGCCGCTGTTGCAACACGCCAGCGACAGCATCAAAGAGAACATCTGGAAGTCAATCATGTAAATCGTCGTTATGAAGTTATGTCGAATACGATCGATTCAGCACATCTGTCAAAGAAGGTATTCAAGGAGCGAATCAAGAAACAAAAGAAAGAGCGCAAGAGTTCTGCTAAACAAAAGTCGGATGAGTCCGAGGATCGCGGTCGAATTTACGTGTTCAAGTTTGAAGGAGACATTGAAGCTTCCGAAATCGATCGACTTCGCGAAGAAATTACTGCCATTCTGACCATTGAAGAACCACCGAATGAAGTCGTCATCAGGGTGGAAAGCCGGGGCGGCGTCGTGCACGGTTACGGACTCGCAGCATCGCAGCTCAAGAGAATCAAAGACAAGAACATTCAACTCACCGTCGCGGTGGATAAAGTTGCTGCAAGCGGTGGATATCTGATGGCATGCGTCGCAGATAAAATCATCGCAGCGCCTTTTGCAATTGTTGGTTCAGTCGGCGTGCTTGCACAAATTCCCAACTTTCATCGGGCGCTTGAAAAACACAACATTGATTACCAGGAGTACACGGCCGGTGAATACAAGCGCACGGTAGGCATGTTCAGCGAACCTACAGAAAAGGGTAAAGCCAAATTCCTGGAAGAAATTGAAGATGTGCACAAGCTGTTCAAGGAGTTCGTTCAAACCAATCGGCCGCAGGTTGATGTTGATCAAATTTCCACAGGCGAGCATTGGTATGGCACCCGAGCACTTGATTTGAATCTGGTCGACGAATTGAGGACGAGTGACGACTATCTTCTGGAAGCCGCCGAAACCTCCGACATTTACGAAATCAAATATGTTCGAAAGGAACCGCTGGCGGAACGTTTGCATCCCGCATTCGCCGGATTGCTGAAATCGCTGTTTCGAGGCGGCAATCCGAGATTTCCTGGCGGCTTCAACCGATTTTAATCTGCAATGATCTACTCACTGGATAGTGGAACTCCACAGTGTGGAAACAATGTATACATTGCGAACACCGCAACCGTCGTAGGTGACGTTGTATTGGGAGATTATGTCGGTGTCTGGTTCGGTGCCGTAATTCGAGGTGACAACGAACGAATTATGTTAGGCAATGGCACCAATGTTCAGGATTGCTGTGTGCTACACACGGACCCAGGATGCCCGCTCAATATTGGTGCAAATGTCACAATCGGGCACAAGGCAGTGCTACATGGCTGCACCGTGGCAGACGGCTCTTTGATTGGCATCAATGCGGTCATTCTAAACAATGCCTACATTGGATCGAACTGCATCATCGGAGCGAATACACTGGTTACAGACGGCAAGGAAATTCCAGACTACAGTTTGGTAGTCGGTTCTCCGGGGCGAGTAATTCGAAAGCTCAATCAGCAGGAAATTGATATGCTCAGTCGATTCAATCAATCCTACATCAACAAAATTGAACGATACAAATCCAGTTTCAAGGAAGTCACTGATGAATGAACAGACCATGAAAGTTATTAAGGTCTCTCGACCGGGTGACAGCAGCGTACTGGAGATGGGTGAACGTCCGATTCCTGTGCCCAGAAGCGGCGAAGTACTGATAAAGGTTGCTGCTGCGGGCATGAATCGAGCTGACGTAATGCAACGAAATGGTCATTATCCACCCCCGCCGGGCGCATCCGAAATACTAGGACTTGAAGTTTCCGGCACAGTTGTAGCGAGCGCACCCGATGCTGTGGGATTTTCAGCAGGCGATGAAGTCTGTGCTCTTCTTGCCGGAGGCGGCTATGCGGAATACTGTACCGCACCAGCGTCATCGTGCCTCCCGGTTCCAAGAAGTCTGAGTTTGATTTCAGCTGCCGCTGTTCCAGAGACGTTCTTCACTGTCTGGACCAATGTATTTATGCGCGGAAAACTCAAAAAGGGCGAAAAGTTTCTCGTGCATGGCGGCACGAGTGGAATTGGTACAACTGCCATTCAGCTGGCTCGCACATTTGGAGCCGAAGTCAGTGCAACCGCTGGAAACGATGATAAATGTGAGGCTTGCATTGAACTTGGTGCAGACCGAGCCATCAACTACAGGACAAAGGATTTTGTGGAGGAAGTGTTAGATTGGACCGATGGAAGAGGTGTCGATCTCATCCTGGACATCATTGCCGGAGATTATGTTCCGAAAAACATCAAATGTCTGGCAGTGGAGGGTCGAATGGTCATCATTGCAACTCAGGGTGGGCTCAAAACTGAATTGAACGTTCTGCCTATTATGATGAAACGATTGACGATAACCGGTTCTACACTTCGACCCAGAACAGTTGAACAAAAAGCGGAAATTGCCCGTGAACTTTTGGATCAAGCGTGGCCGCTTCTGGAAGATGGCGGCGTATCACCCGTAATTGATTCTGTATTTTCTCTGGATCAGGTGCGAGAAGCACACCAAAGACTGGAGTCGGGCTCTCACATCGGAAAAATTCTATTGCAGATGTCCTGACTCCGACTGCATAAGTCTTGTCAAAACAGATAGCAGCGGGTATGCACAATGGAAATATTGGATAACCCTGTATCAGCAACGCGCTGGTGTGAATTTCAGCGCAGCCAAAACCGAACAATCGGATATGTTCCCACCATGGGTGCGCTACATACTGGGCATTTGTCGCTAATCGAGCACGCGATTGCTGAAAACGATGTGAGTTGTGTAAGCATTTTCGTCAATCCCCTGCAATTCAACAATCCGAAAGATTTTTCCAGTTATCCCCGGGATTTGCAATCCGATTATCGAATTCTTGAAGAAATTAATTGCGACATGGTCTTCCGTGGCAGCAGTCAAGACATGTTTCCAGAAGCTTCCTCTATAGAAGACGTTGAAATTCTGGACCCTGGCCGATTTGCAGAGGGACTTGAAGGAGAATTTCGTCCGGGCCATCTACAAGGAGTGTACACGGTAGTGGATCGATTGTTCAGGTTCGTTGGAAATTGCAAAGCACATTTCGGACTCAAAGATTATCAACAGCTGCTGGTCATTCGAGACCTGTCCACTCGACTTGGCTATCCGGAAATTGTTGCCTGCCCAACGATTCGAGATGAACGGGGGTTGGCACTGTCTTCGAGAAATGAACTGCTTACTCAATCTCAAATCGACGTTGCAAAACAGATATTTCGTGCCTTGACTGAAACCAAAAAATTATGGCAATTAGGAATCCGCGACGCAAGTACGCTACAGCAGGAGATGCACAAGAATCTGAAAACAGATCAAATTCGAGTTGACTACGCAGAAATTAGAGACCCTTGCAATTGGCAGCCGGATTCACCGAAAGGTCTCGTTGAGCAAGCGGTTGCACTGATTGCAGCACACATCGGAAACGTCCGACTGATCGACAATCTCAGACTCGATTGAATTTCCAAGGTTAGCCGAACTAACGGCTAACGTGTTCAAATCAAATTCTCAATTATCGTCGCTGCCGCGCTTGAAATGAAATTTCGCACCGGCTTCAATTGCATCCGGCCATCTTGCGGTAACCGTCTTCATTCTAGTATAGAACCGCACGCCCTCAGGCCCGTGCATGTAGTGATCACCGAATAGCGACCGTTTCCAGCCGCCAAAGCTATGATAGGCAACGGGCACCGGAATTGGCACATTGACTCCCACCATTCCCATCCTTACGTTGGAAATGAAATCCTGTGCATACCCGCCGTCGCGTGTAAAAATTGCTGCACCGTTTCCATATTCGTGTTGGCTGGCAAGACCGACTGCTTCTTCATAACTGTCAACCCTGACAACACTGAGTACCGGCCCAAAAATTTCATCTGTATAAATTTTCATATCAGGTTTTACGTTGTCGAACAGACAACCGCCGAGAAATGCACCTTCCTCATAGCCTTTCAAGGAAAAATTCCGTCCGTCAACGACCAGATCGGCACCTTCTTCGACACCGAGGTCTACGTATGACTTCACTTTGTTGTAGTGGTCTGGAGTCACCAGCGGGCCCATTTCAGCGCTTCCATCCGTATAGGGTCCCACGGTCAGATCCTTTACCCGAGGCTTCAGTCGTTCAACCAGTTCGTCGGCAGTGTCATCGCCGACTGCAACCACAATCGAAATTGCCATGCAACGCTCTCCTGCAGAACCATATCCTGCACCGATTGCCGCATCGACGACCTGGTTCATATCTGCATCGGGCATTACAATCATGTGATTTTTTGCCCCGCACAACGCTTGTACGCGTTTACCATGTTTACAGCCCGTTTGATAGATATACTCACCGACAGCAGTTGATCCAACGAAACTGACAGCATCAACGCGTGGGTGCGTCAAAATCGTGTCAACTGCTTCCTTATCTCCAATGACCACGTTGAGTACACCATCGGGCAACCCGGCTTCCTTCATCAATTCCCCAAGCATCAGCGGACATGACGGGTCCTTTTCAGATGGTTTCAGCACGAAAGTATTTCCGCATGCAATTGCGACCGGGAACATCCACATCGGCACCATGGCTGGAAAATTAAACGGCGTTATTCCCGCACAGACTCCGACAGGCTGGCGGATGGAATAACTCTCGACACCCCTGGCGACCCGTTCGGACATCTCGCCTTTCAGAAGCTGCGGAATACCGCAAGCGAACTCTACGACTTCAATACCTCGTCCAATCGAACCCTTTGCATCTTCCAGTGTCTTACCGTGCTCGGATGATAGCGCAGCTGCCAATTCATCTATATTCTTGCGAACGACATCTCGAAATGCGAACATGACTTGTGATCTTGCTGCAGGAGGCGTAGCCGACCAGGCTGGTAAAGCATCAGCAGCAACATCGATTGCAGCACTGACTTCCTCTGCACTCGCATACGGAGCTTGTTTGACCACCCTGCCGATAGCCGGATTGTAGATGTCTCCAAAGCGACCGCTATTGCCCTCAACTCGCTGGCCGTTAATATAGTGATATAGTGTTTCTTTTACCTGCATGTCCATAAGTATTTCGTTCTCCTGACTGCTTACGGATAAAAAATTGGCTTATAGCAGTATAGCAAATTCCATTGACTGAACCGATAGATGAAAAGAAAGCTGTTGCTCATCGTAGTGTTCTATGCTGCAAGTTCTGCATCTCTCGCCGACAGCAATCAGGATCTCGTACGGTTACACTACGACTTGGAAGTTGCAAGCTACTGCGGACTAGTCAATGAAAAGGCTCTGAACGGCTTCAACCGCTCGCTTCAGCAGACAACAGCGGATGAAAAACTGACACGCAAAGATATTGAGAAAGCCAGAATGCAAGCCTGGAAAGAAGCTCACTGGGAGTGGGAGAATCGCGGACTTGGCGGTTTCAAGTCCTGGTGTGCAAACGAGGTAAAGGCTGCAACGCGCAGACTGGAATCTTACGCCGATTAATTGACTCAAGCTGTGCTGGAAATCGAGTGCGCTGCTTGACACATGTTCTGCAGCTTGCTCCGCACCAAATCTCTCCCCAACAATCCAAGTCCGCAGTCGGGTGCCGCAATCAGTCGATCGAGGTCTATATGATCTAATGCCTGTTCCAGTCGAGTAGAGATTTCGTCAACAGTTTCAATCCTGCTCAGCGCAATTGCCACAACACCCAAAATCACCTTGGTATTGGCGACTTGGTCCAGTAAACTCAGGTCGTTGTTGCGATGAGCATCTTCGATTGACACGACATCGACACAACTGTCATCCACCGTACCGATAATCTGAAAATATGCACTTCGATCGGCCTTTGGATAATCCAGCCGGTCCAACCGGTCGGGATAGCCGCAACACATGTGCATGATCTTGGAAACATGATCCGGCACGCCATGAAACACTCTCTCCAAATTCTCGACGCCATAATCCAGCGCAATATCCGGCTTTCTAGCGAAAACTGGCTCATCTACCTGAATTTGAAGACAGCCGGCTTCTACTAGAGCGAGCACTTCCTTGTTCAGCGCATTCGCAATGTCCGCGCCTAACTCTTTTTCAGACGCATAGTATTCGTTGGCGTTGGAATCCGTAACGGTCATTGGCCCGGGCATGGTGATTTTTACTGGACGATCTGTAAACGATTGCGCCAGTTTCCAGTCGTTTACTAAGAACCCCGAGTCTCGCGCGCCAACGCGTCCTGCTATTGTCGGCAACTCCGCAGAATAGGTGCCACCGCGAAGCTCTCGTATCGTAAGTCGAGTAAAGTCAATGCCTTCCAGATGCCGACAGTGATAGTGGATATAGTTCTCGCGTTTGACTTCGCCGTCTGTAACAATGTCAATGCCAGCATCTAGTTGATCCTGGATAATCTCTTTGCACGCGGCGGCGATGGTTTCTTCAGCGGAATCTCCCATTGCAGCGAGGGCAGCTTCCCAGCTCTTGGTTGGATCGGCCGAATCCGGACCGTTTGGAAGATTGAACCAGTCGGGTAGCTCTAAAAACGATGGCTTTGGATAAGCACCTATGCAGGTCGTCAACATTGTTCCGCACCCTTCAAGCCCGACAACAATGAGATCGAATTAATTTTGTTCCTCATCGGAATCAACCTGCTCCTGCAGGTTTTCAGGGGCGAAAATGCCTTGATAGCCTTCCGTTCCCTTAGCTTTGGATTGATCCTGTGATTCTTCTCCGATCTGCTCCTGTATATTCTGCGGCGCGAATATGCCCTGATAGCCTTCCACACCTTTTGCTTTCACCTTCGGAACCGCTTCTTTGGTTGCTTCGGGCTGAACACCCTGCATTTCAACGGAAGATTTGAACATATCCTGCCCTTTCCTTCTTTCGACACGTCTCTGAATTTCCACCTGTTTCTCTTGCTTGACGGCGACTTTACATTCTTCAACCCCAATCGTGCCCGTAAAATAAACGAGTCCCATGCCCGCAACTACAATAGCCCCTGCCATCAAGAACGCCGGTTCTGCAAAAAACGACTTTTGTTTTTTGGTTGCAGTCGCGTCACCTCGCGCAACTGCCATTTGAGATTTAACCTTTTTCATCTCTCGACGTTGCGAAATTTCGTAAAGGACTGCACCTACCAGAGTCAAAAATACAATGGACACTGCCAGCGCACTAATGGAGGGGTCAATACCGTAACGAACTTTACTTGCGAGTACCGTCGTTAAAGTACTGCTCGAAACAATCGTGAAAATTGTGGTGTTGTAATTCTCAAAGGATGCCAAGAACGCGAGAACCGCTGCCGAGGCAATTGCAGGCTTCAGAAATGGAAGAAGAACCTTGCGAAAAGTTTGTACGTGTGTCGCCCCCAAGTCCAGAGCCGCTTCCTCCAAAACTGGATCGAATCGCTGCAAGCGGGCGATAAATATCAGCATTGCATAGGCCGATATGAAAGTAGACTGCCCGATTATGGTCAGAAATATTCCGTCGTAGAAAATTGAAGTTTCGCTAGCACCGAACAACAATCCGAATCGATCCCAAAACAGCAGTGTAGAAATTCCGAGAACAACACCCGGCACCAGGATGGGAGCAATTGTGATTGTGTAATACCAGGGCCGAATTCGCGGCTTTGCCTGCATGAGAACTAACGCCCCAGCGAGGCCGATCGGTACCGCCAGAAGTACCACACCAAAACCGATGAACACACTATTGCGCAATCCTTCCATCAAACGCGTGTCTTGGACCAAAACGTCGAACCACTCGACGGAAAAACAATCCCAAGGTGACATCCTGGGAAAAGTGGATGTATTGAACGCTGATATGCCCATCACAATCAACGGGCCGAACAGGTACACAAAAAATAGTACGACGAATCCGATAACGAAATAACTTTGTATTCGATCCTTGATCATTTCATCATTTCGCCAAATTTAACCTTGAAGGCTTTCATCATCACGAGCACGAAAATGATGCAGGATATCAGAAGTATGATGGCATACGCCGAACCTCTCGCCCAGTTACCTGCTTGGTTGAAGCCCTGATAGATGATTTGTGTGAACCAAAGACTGCTCGGACCACCGAGAATTTGCGGCGCAGCCAAAGCACCGGCAGTCAGCATGAACACCATGGTGCAGCCCGATGTTATGCCGGGTTTTGCATGCGGCACAACGATGCGCCAATGAATTCTCCACCAAGGCGAACCTAGATCTCTTGCCGCTTCAATTTGATTGCGGTCCAGACTCTCGATCGCGTTGTAAATTGGGAAAATCATCAACAGGATGAACGCGTAGCTCAAGCCCGCCCACAGCGCAATATCGTTGCGAATGAAATCGTACGGCTGATCCAGTATTCCAACTCCTACAAGAAAGTTGTTGATCACTCCGGTTGAACCGAAAATAATTTTGAACGCGAACGCACGAAGAATTTCATTGACCCAGAATGGAACGATCAGCGATAAAACCATCAGTCGGCTCCAGCCCCCAATAGCGACATGCGCAAGGTAATAGGCGATCGGATAACACAGCGCAACATCAATCAGTGTGACACAAATCGCGGCGACTATGGTACGGAAGAATACACTCAGATCGATTACGTTATAAGAATCCGTAGACTGGGCACTGCCGAAAATCATGAATTTGTAGTGTTCAAGCGTGTAGAAATGCTCTTCAGTTCCAAATTTTGGTGGAGGGACGTTGGCTCGAATCGAAAAATCCAACATGAAGAACTGCGGAAGAAGAATCATCATGAACAGCCAGAATCCGACCGTGATGATCAGGAACAACGCGACGGCTGTTCCGTTCTTACGAAAAAAATCTTGCCAATATGTGACTATGTTCACAGCACTGGTACTCCGGCCGGCGCTATTATTCTGCTGCCAGCGGTCCTTGTGGCAGAGCGATAGCGGCCTGAACCTGAAATCCGACCGATACTTTCCTGCCTTTTGTGTGATCTCGGCTCTCGCCATCGTTAACGAAAGACATTTTCAAGCGCTTCTGTGTTGATTCTATGTCCAGAAACACCTGCCAGAATTGCCCCTCGAATTCTTCATGATACACTTTGGTATTCAACTGGTTATCCGGTGCGCTGCCATTTACAAACTGCATGGATTCAGGTCGCACAAAAACGAACACATCATCCCCGGCACTCACTTTGGAGTCACTGTTTCTGCTACAGCGCGCAAGGATTGTTCCTTCCGCTGTATCGACCGAAGCCACTCCTTCGCTTACTTCAGAAACCTTGCCGTCGAAGCGATTATTTTCACCGACGAATGATGCTACGAACGCCGTATCGGGATGATCATAGATCGAAGTTCCACCGCTCACCTGTTCAACGATGCCTTCGCGCATGACCGCAACATTATCGGACATAGTCAGTGCTTCGCCTTGATCATGAGTGATGTAGATGAAGGTAATTCCGACCTGCTGTTGTATCGAACGCAGTTCGGTACGCATGTGCTGCCGAAGTTTCAAGTCCAGCGCACTAAGAGGTTCATCCAGCAGCAAAACTTTTGGCTGAGCAGCCAGCGCGCGGGCGATCGCGATTCGCTGTTTCTGTCCACCGGAAAGCTCGTTCACCATCTTTTCGCCCTGTCCCGGTAAAGCAATTAATTCAAGCAGTTCATCTGCACGTTTACGTCGCTCGGCTTTGCCAACTCCTCTGACCTCCAGTGAAAACGTAATATTCTCCCAAATGGTCATGAGCGGGAACAAGGCGAGATTTTGAAAAATCAGTGCAGTCGGCCTTCGATTCGGGCCTATCCCCTCCATGTTTGCTCCACCGATCAGGACATTGCCTTGGGATGGGGTAAGAAAACCGGATACTGCGCGGAGCAATGTGGTTTTTCCGCAACCGGACGGACCTAGAATAGTGAAAAATTCTCCACCCTGGATATGCAGATTGACTTCACGGGCAGCTACAAAGTCGCCAAATCGAATCCACACATCTTCAAGTCTTACATCTGCGCTCATTGTCAGCACCTCCGAACCAGCAGATTGATATTCTTAGACTCCTGATCAATCAGACGCTCACGTACAATTCGTTCGCGAGCGCCTGAACTTAGATCATCGTCTATATGCGCTAGGCATTCACGAACTTATTACGGTACTCGGTTCTGACATCAGCATACCACTGCGGTTCTGCTGGCCAAGGATTGAGATTTCCGAGTGCAGTGCCCGGATAAGCTTCAGAGAAATTCTTCTTATAAGTGTCACCTGCATGCGCATCAGCTCCGATAATGGCAGAATTGTAGCCATGTTTATCAATCGCCTTGCCTGCGGGTTCCCGTCTGAATGCAAACTCGACAAATGCATACGCCTGATCAGTGTTGGAGGCCGCTTTGGACAGCGACATTCCATCGACCCATGCCATTGCACCTTCTTTCGGAGCCTGATATTCGACTGGCTCACCGGCGTTTTTCATCGCGATCGGTGGTCCGTCCCAAGTCTGACCCACTAGGACACCATCATTCAGGAAACCGTTCTTCTGCGAGTCAGCATCATTCCAAAACAGTTTGATCTGATTTTTATTGGCAATACAGAAGTCAGTGATTTTTTGCCAGATTGGACGCATCTTTTCTTCGCTTGAATAAGCGCTCCAAACATCGCCTGCATCCAGCTCACCGATTGTCTCCATGTAAAGACCCGCTCCAAGCATTCCGGAATGCGGTCGAACCATGGTATTTCCTTCAGCAGACCCGTCCCAAATATTGCCGTAACTCGGCTCGCCACCCGGAGGTGAATAAAGGTCGGTGCGCCAAGAAATCGCTTCGGTTCCCCAAATCTGAGGTAGCCAGTGCGAACCAGCACCCTCAAAGTTCCACTCGCTAATACCGACTTTCAACATTGCCGGGTTAACGTTGGCAAGGTTGGGAATTCGGCCGTAATCCCACGGCTGCAAAAGTTCGAGGTTTACCCACTGGCCCGAACGGATATTGGTAGGAGAGCAAATGTCAACGCCCTTGCCTTTTGTTGCCTTCATCTTGTTGATGATTTCTTCATTTGAGCCGATACCAGTGTAGTTGACTGTAATTCCGGTTTCAGCAGTAAACTCTGCCAAATAATCGGGGGGCAGATAATCAGACCACATCAGTACGTTGACTTCTCCCGAAGCTGCAAGAGCTTTCGGACTGATCACCCATGGACCGACAACTGCTGCCGCACTCGCCGCGCCACTGGTTTTCAAAAATTTTCGGCGACTCACATTGCCTTTGTTTAATTTGACCATTTTGAATATTTCCTCCTGCAAAAGAATAAATTTTTATAGCTACAGCGCTTTGTAGTTAGATGCGTCTCACGCAAAATTTATAGTACGCTGTCAAACATCATCATTATAATAACCCTGCACTCATGATAACTCAACTGTAAACAGGATATTTCGTCCTATTCAATTGGTTGCAGTTCTACTCGAATGCCTTGCCAAGCTTCATGCAGATTTCATCAATATGCTCTTCAGTGGCAATCAACGGTGGTGCAACGATGATTGCGTCTCCAGTAGACTTTACATGCAGACCTGAATGAAACAATCGTTTCTGAATTGCCATGCCAGTGCTCCCTGCAGGGCCGGCAGGAGCAAAATCAATCCCCGCAATCATGCCGAATCCGCGAATGTCAGTGACGATTTCATAGTCCCGCAATTCGAAAATTGAGTCCAGGAAATATCCTGATAGTTCCTTGGCACGTCCAAACAGATTTTCGTCTCGATAGATATCCAGGGTTGCGATTCCCGCGGCACAGGCTGCAGGATGCCCAGAATAAGTGTAACCGTGAAAGAGCTCAATCGCTTTATCCGGTGCCGCATTGACAATTGTGTCGTAGACCTGGCGATTGACTACAATCGCCCCCATAGGCTGAGCTGCATTGGTTAGTGCTTTTGCCAGCGTCATCATATCAGGTGTGACTCCAAAACTCTGAGAACCAAAGGGTTCGCCAGTTCGACCAAAACCACAGATGACTTCGTCAAAAATCAGCAGGATTCCGTATTCGTCACAAATTTCTCGCAGTCGTTCCAAGTAACCGACTGGCGGCACCAGACAACCCGTAGACCCTGCAATCGGTTCAACAACACACGCGGCGATCGAATCGGTTCCGAAATTCTGCACAATCCGTTCCAGGTCGTTTGCGAGTTCGACACCGTTTTGCGGCTGACCCCGAACAAATCGATTTTCCGGCAGCCAGGTGTGTCTCATGTGAGCGACTCCGGGCAGGCCCACTCCGAATGCCTGTCGATTCTTGACCATTCCACTCAGCGACGTTCCACCAAAGTTTACGCCATGGTAAGCTCTTTCACGGGAAACAAAGCGTTGCCTTTGCCCCTCTCCTCGAACATAGTGATAAGCCAGTGCAATTTTCATGGCGGTATCAATGGATTCGGAACCGGAATTGACGAAGAAAACCCGATCCATGCCTTCTGGAGTCAGCTCCGATAAACGTCTTGCCAGTTCAAAAGAGTGTTCGTGTCCCAACTGGAACGGAGCGGCATAGGCGAGTTTTTTCAACTGGCGATGCACCGCATCGGCAATTTCGGGACGGCTGTGCCCTGCAGCACAGCAGAACAGTCCGGAAGAAGCATCAATGATCCGATCACCTTCTGGGGTGTAAAGATATACACCCTCTGCATGAGAAATCAGTCTAGGGTCAGTTTTGAAATCGCGGTTGCTCGTAAACGGCATCCACAAATTTTCCATTGCATTCATCTCTGTACGCATGGTTTCACTCCTCATGAATTGGCGAATTGGACGTCTATTTTGTCGGTAATCATCGATGTTAATACAACATATTTTACATACTTGAATATCGCTTGTGTTTGTTCATTGATTATTATTGTCGCAATCAAGCCATAACAAATAATAAAAATTACATGATGACCGAATTCCCACTCTCCAAAGCGCCTGAATAAAGTATCATTGTGCAGTTCAATTTCACTGTCCCCAGCCACAAAAATACTAGACTTGATTTCATGCGAATTGGAGTACCAAAAGAAATTAAAACAGACGAATATCGAGTCGGCCTAGTGCCGGGAAGTGTTCGTGAATTGGTTGATCACGGCCATCAAGTGGCCATTCAAACCGGCGCGGGCGAAGGAATAAACGCCAGCGACGAAGATTACCGTTCGGTCGGAGCAACAATACTCGAAACGCCGAAAGATGTATTCGACTACGCAGACATGATCATCAAGGTCAAAGAACCACTTGCGCCGGAAAGAGTTCTGCTACGAGAAAATCAGATTCTTTTTACTTATCTGCACTTGGCTCCGGATGCAGCGCAGACACGCGATCTTGTCGACAGCGGCGCGATCTGCATCGCCTACGAAACTGTAACCGACAATGACGGCGGGCTGCCCATTTTAGCGCCAATGTCCAAGGTTGCTGGCCGCATGGCCGTACAAGAAGGAGCATGGTGTCTGGAACGCCCTCACGGCGGCAAAGGCATGCTGCTCGGAGGAGTGCCGGGCGTTGAACCAGCTAAAGTAGTCATTATCGGCGCAGGTGTAGTCGGTACGCATGCAACCCATATTGCCGTAGGTATGGGTGCAGATGTGTGGGTACTGGATCGGAATGTTCGCGTTCTCGACAATCACTGGATGCAATTCGGCCGTGCTACCAATGGCTTGTACTCGACCAGGAGCACGCTTGAAAAACACGTAGTCAACGCGGATTTGGTAATTGGCGCGGTACTTGTCCCGGGAGCAACTGCTCCGCGGCTTGTAACCGAAAAAATGATTGAAGGCATGCAACCGCACTCCGTTGTCGTCGATGTCGCAATTGACCAAGGAGGCTGTTTCGAGACTTCACGGCCGACAACACACTCCGACCCTACTTATGATGTGCACGGCGTAATTCATTACTGCGTCGCAAACATGCCCGGCGCAGTGCCAAATACTTCAACCTACGCATTGAACAATGTCGTACTTCCGTTTGCGATCAATATTGCAAATCTCGGTTACACAGAAGCACTCCGCCAAGATCCGAACCTGAGGCGCGGCTTGAACATCTGCAAGGGTAAAGTAACCTATCAAGTAGTAGCGACCTGTCTGAATTATGATTACACCCCTCCCGAAGAAGCATTGGGAATCAACTAAACTTTTTTTTCATTACACAAGGAAAATTTACTATGCCACGAATGACATCAAGTGAAGCATTTGTAGAAACTCTCGCTTCTTACGGAGTGACAGACGTATTTGGAATCGTAGGTTCCGCATACATGGATGCGCTGGATATCTTTCCAGCTGCCGGAATTCGCTTTATTCCTACAGTGCACGAACAGGGCTCAGCTCACATGGCTGACGGCTACGCAAGAGTCAGCGGACGACACGGTGTCTGCATCGGGCAAAACGGGCCCGGCATTACCAATTTTGTTACTGCCATCGCAGCTGCATACTGGGCACATTCCCCAGTAGTCGCGATAACACCGGAAACCGGAAGCGGTACCATTGGCTTGGGCGGCTTTCAGGAAACCGAACAGCTCCCGATCTTCTCCAAAATAACCAAATATCAAGCACACGTCAACGGACCCGGTCGCATGGCCGAGTTAACCAGCAGGTGTTTCGATATGGCGATGGCCGAGCGCGGACCTACGCAATTGAACATTCCGCGCGACCATTTCTATGGAGACGTTGATGTTGAAGTTCCCCAACCGCAGTATATAGAGCGAGGCGCCGGTGGCTCTGGTGCACTGGACGATGCCGCCAGATTGCTGGCTGAAGCCGAGTTTCCGGTGATTCTCTCCGGCGGTGGCGTCATCATGGCCGATGCTGTCAATTCCTGTACCGAGCTTGCGGAATATCTCTCTGCACCGGTAGTTAACAGCTATCTGCATAACGATTCATTTCCGGCCAGTCACAAACTGTGGTGTGGACCGCTTGGCTACCAGGGGTCCAAAGCTGGCATGCACCTTATTTCCAAAGCCGATGTAGTGCTTGCCCTCGGTACACGCCTCGGACCGTTCGGAACGCTCCCGCAATATGGAATGGACTACTGGCCGAAAGACGCAAAGATCATTCAGGTTGATGTCGATTACCGCAAGATCGGACTTGTGAAAAAAATCGCAGTCGGAATCTGCGGCGATGCTGGAGAATCCGCTACCGCGCTTCTGGAACGGTTAAAAAACCGCGAAAGAATCGCTTCGATGCAAAATCGTGATACCCGACTTCAAGAGATCGCACAAGAGAAACAGGCATGGGAATCCGAACTCAATGACTGGAGCGAGGAAAAAGATGAATGGAGCCAAATCGTCTCTGCAGAAGACGAAGGCATGCTGCATCCGCGACAGGTTCTTCGTGAGCTAGAAAATGCAACGCCTTCCAATGCAGCGATTTCAACTGACATCGGTAACATCTGCTCGGTGTCCAATAGCTACCTGAGATTTGAGCAGCCAAGAAGTTTCTTCGCTGCAATGAGTTTTGGAAACTGCGGATACGCATTTCCGACGATTATGGGCGTCAAGACGGCTGCGCCGAATCGAGCAGCAATCGCCTATGTCGGCGACGGAGCCTGGGCAATGAGCATGGGTGAAATTCTTACCTGCGTAAGAGAAAACATTGCAGTGACTCCCGTTGTATTCAACAACCGACAATGGGGAGCCGAGAAGAAAAATCAAGTGGATTTCTACGGTCGGCGATTTGAAGGTGTCAATCTCGACAACCCGAGTTGGGCAGGTATTGCAAAGTCGATGGGTGCGGAAGGCATTGTCGTCGACAGCCTCGACATGGTTGGCGATGCACTGCGAGAAGCTTGTGCCGCACAAAATGAGGGCAAGACCACAGTCATTGAAGTGATGTGTACCAGAGAGCTTGGCGATCCATTCCGACGTGATGCGCTGAGTGCACCGGTTCGCCATCTCGAAAAATACAAATCCTACGTATAGTGCCTCAGTTTGCTTGCGGAACTAACACGTCTAGCACGTAGCAAACCGAGAACTGTAGTACTCGCTGAAGCAGCCGATGAACGGATCCTTTGCGCCGCCTCGATTTTGGCGGCGCAGAGGATCGCTTCACCAATTCTCACTGGACTGGAAGACGAAATTCGGGCTATTGCCAGCGATTGCAACGTATCGCTAGATGGAATTAGCATAGTAGACCCTAGCCGCGACACCGGCAGCACTGAACGGTATGTTCATGCATGCGCAGAGGGTCCACGTCCGTTGAAACCCGAAAGCGCACAGCGGCTTATGCAGAAACCACTTATGTACGGTGCCATGATGGTACGGCAAGGAGACGCTGACGCAATCATCGCAGGGGCATCCGTAACTACCGCTCGCGTTATCGAGGCCGGCTTGAGAATTTTCGGCACTATGTCTGGAATCAAAACAGCATCCAGCTATTTACTGATGATTGTTCCTTCTGCTGCTGATCGTCCTGAAAGAACCCTGATATTCGCTGACTGTGCCGTGAATGTCAACCCCACTCCAACTCAGCTGGCTGAAATCACCGCCAGTACCGTACGAAACGCGAAACGTCTGCTCAGTGACGCTCCAAGAGTTGCTATGCTTTCGTTCTCATCAAAGGGAAGCGCGAAACACGATCTGGTCGACAAAATTACTCAGGCACTTGAGATAGTACGTGAACAACACCCTGAAATGCTGATTGACGGCGAATTTCAATTCGATACTGCGATCGATCCAAGGACCGCCTCCTTGAAAATGAGCGATGTGAGCAAAGTTGCGGGTCAAGCGAATGTTTTTATTTTTCCAGATTTAAATTCCGGCAATATTGGCTATAAAATCACCCAGTATCTGGCAGGAGCACAGGCGATCGGACCCATACTGCAGGGGTTTGCCTATCCTATCAGTGACGTTTCTCGTGGGGCGACGATAGACGACATTGTCAAAGCCACTATCGTGCTTCTTGCGACTACATTCGCCAAAGATTGACCGAGTCTTGATTTACTCCCGCTCGTCGATAGCGACATAAGGTCTAGGCTCAGGGCCGTTGTATACAGTCAGTGGTCGAATCAGAATGTTGCTTTGCAACTGTTCCAATATTTGCACAATCCAGCCCGGTGTTCGTCCGATTGCAAAGATAGGCACGAATAGGTCTGCAGGAATATCATGCAGGTGATACACGATCCCCGAGTAGAAATCTACGTTGACGTTCACGCCGTGGCGCGACCACGGTTTCATGGCTTCAACCAGTGACTGTAAAATTTCGTACCAGTGCGGCTGACCCATTTTTTCTGACAGTTTCTTGACACCCTCTTTCATGTGGCGTGCACGCGGGTCTTCGACCCGATACACGCGATGTCCGAATCCCATTATTGGTTCCTTGTTCTTGCGTTTTTGCTTGACATACTCAATTGCATTTTCAGGCTTGCCGACTTCCTGCGCCATGAGCATGACATTTTCTGCAGCACCGCCGTGTGCCGGACCTGAAAGAGCTGCAATCGCTGCGGTTAGAGACGCATACACGTTCGCATCTGTTCCGGTCACTACACGAGCAGTAAATGCAGAGGCGTTCGAGCCGTGTTCAGCATGCAGTACCAAATCTCTGTCAAATAGCTGGGCACTCTCCTCATCCGGTTCATTGCCGGTTAGCAGATATAGAAAATTCGCTGCGTGACTGAGTTCTGAAGAAGGCTCAATGGGAGATATCCCGTTTCGAATTCGTTGATGTGCAGCGACAATAATCGGTACCTGACAGGTCAGGCGAATTCCCTTTTCGATGACAGCTTCACGAGACTTGTCATCCGCAGTCGGGTCAAAAGCGCCCAACGCAGATACACAAGTACGCAGAACTTCCATCGGATGTGCGCCACTCATCGCACCGATTATGTCCAGAATTTGTGGAGGAATGTGCCTTTCCGACTTTACCTTGTTACAAAAATCCTCCAATTCCTTTCGATTGGGCAGTTCGCCATAAATCAGCAGAAATGCGGTCTCCTCAAAAGTGGAATGCTCTGCCAGGTCATGGATCGAATGTCCTCTATATCGCAAATCGCCGACGCGGCCGTCAATGGAAGATACCGCGGATCGTTCGAAATATACGCCTTTTAAACCTCGGTGCAGGGACAGCTGCTGTTCCATCAAACTGTCGCCTCTCGACTGATTGGAGAAATGCAGAATTTCACCACTCGGCACTCTGCGGCAAGTGGTCTCCGATATCATACCAATCGGGCTTGTGACTGACCCAGATGTGTCCGCTGGCCTTGATGCCAAGATCTCCATCTAAAGTGCCTATTCGCAAGATGACGTCATTGGGATCGCGGTCGCATCGGGCAAACACGTGGGTACCGCAGTTACTGCAAAAGTATCGCACCTTTCCGGGTGAAGAACTGTATTCAGATACCAGCTCCTCTCCACTGCGTAAATGAAATGATGACGCATCTACCAATGCGCTGGAACCATAGACCGTGGCATGGGCTTTTCTACAAGTGCGACAGTGACAATGGTGAAATCTTCGAATTTTAGTATTGATTTCAAAAGTCACTTTGCCGCAAAGACAACTTCCTGTATGCATTTTCTACCCTCGGTTTATCAGATAAAGATCAATTCGGTAGAGTCAATCTACCAGGACAACATGAATTCGGCGGTTGTGCCGACCCTTATTTTCTATCTTTTCGACTCGCGCCGACCCAATTTCCTGGGTGTTAGCGACATGCGTGCCGCCGCAAGGCTGGATGTCAATACCGTCGAACCTCACCATTTTTATATTTTCCGAATTTTTAGTTGGATTGGCGGTCAGAAACTCTGCCAGGTCCGGGCTCGCTTCAAGATCTTGTGCCGTATATTCCTCGCTGATCCGGTCGGCATTGTGCTGAATCAATAAATTCAAGTTTTGGGTGAGCTGTTCTTTGTCATTGGGCATCTTAATGTCGAAATCCAGTCTTCCGCGCCCTTCGTGTATCTGTCCGCCTGTTACTTTGCCGGGAACTACTGCACAAAGCAGGTGCAGGCAACTATGCATTCGCATGTGGAGATATCGGCGTTCCCAATCGATCTCCAGATAAATCTCATCGCCGATAACCGGCATGGGTACACAGTCCTCAACAAAGTGCTGAATTTCTCCTGAATCTGGGTCGCAACGGGTATCGCTGATTCCGAATTCAACGTCATTCTTGTAAAACGCTGATCCGCTATCACCCGGCTGCCCACCTCCCATCGGATAGAAAACGGTACGATTTACAGTAAAGCACCTTCGTTCCGCATCAACAGTTTCAACTACGGCATCGCATCCTTGCAGATAAGGGTCCTCCTGAAACAACTCTTCGGTCGTTTTGTTCCGGTCCTTGATTGATCGCGAATTGTGTGTCAAAACTATGCCTTGGGACGAACGGAACTGGGATCATACATCGGGCGCAACGACGCTTTGACCGGAAATCTCTCGCCTGCCACCTCAATTTCATAGCTCCCTGAATTGACATAATCTGCGGTAACTCCATCGTCCGAACTTACATAGCCAAGCCCAACGGAAGACCCTAGCGTATAGCCATACATGCCGGAAGTGACTCGGCCAACCAAAGAACCGTCCCTGTATATCGGCTCTTCGTGATAGATCAACGGTTCTGGGTCTTCGAATGCAAACTGCACCAATTTTCTATTCGGGGTTTTGCCCCGCAGTTCGGACAACGCTTCAAGGCCAATAAACCCGCCTGGCTTGTCCCACGCAACCGCAAAGCCCAAACCCGCCTCAATTGGGTTGTCTTCATCCGCAATGTCATGGCCGAAATGCCGGTAGGCTTTCTCCATTCGCAGAGAATTGAGTGAGAGGTAACCGCAGTGCGTCAAATTGAATTCTTCACCTGCTGCGATAATTTCGTCATAAACATGCTGTACGAAATCAGTGGATACGTAGAGTTCCCAGCCGAGTTCTCCGACAAAGGTAATTCTTGAAGCGCGGCCAAAAGCCATGCCGAGTTCAATCTCTTTTGAAGCAAGAAAAGGAAATGCATCGTTCGACAAATCTGCCGTCGTGACCTTCGAAAGAAGATTGCGCGACTGTGGTCCCATAATCGAAAGCACTGAAAAGCCGGATGTGACATCGGTTATGACGACATGCAAATCTTCTGAAAGATTGCGTTTCAACCAAGTCAGATCACGCAGATATACGGCGGCACCGGTTACAACCAGGTAGCGGTTTTCAGCCAGCCGCGTCACCGTGAGATCGGCTTCGATTCCGCCTCGTTCGTTCAGCCACTGCGTGTAAACAACCCGCCCCGGTTCGACGCTGACATTGTTCGCGCAAATTCGGTTCAAATAAGCTTCAGCATCGTAGCCTTCAACGAAGAATTTGGCGAAAGACGTCTGATCGAATATTCCTACATTATTTCGCACCGCTTCATGTTCAGCACGTGTGTTCTCGAACCAGTTCTGTCGTCCATAGGAATATTCATACTGCGGAGATACTTCGCCCGGAGCGAACCAGTCAGCGCGTTCCCAGCCATAAGTTTCGCCAAAGCACGCGCCTTTTGCTGCCAAACGATCATGTAGAGGAGATTTTCTGACGTTTCGCGAAGTCTCCGGTTGCCGAAAAGGCCAGTGCATCGCATAAAGCAGCCCCAGTGACTCCGAAATTCTGTCATGCAAATATCTGCTGTTATTCTGGAACGACGAAATTCGTCGGATATCCACATCCCAGTAATCTTGCAGAGCATAACCATTGGTAATCCACTCCGAAATAACTTTTCCAGCACCGCCGGACGATTGAATGCCGATGGAGTTGAAGCCGGCCGCAACAAACAGCCCCTTCACTGAAGGCGCTTCGCCCAAATAGTAACGGTTATCTGGCGTGAAGCTTTCGGGACCGCAGAAAAACGTATGAATGCCTGCTTCAGCAAGACAAGGCACTCGATGCAGCGCATTGTTGAGGGCCGGCTCAAAGTGATCCCAGTCGTGCGGAAGCTGATCAAAACAAAAGTCCTCCGGGATGCCGTCCATGCCCCAAGGTTTTGCCTCCGGCTCGAATGCACCGACTAGAAGTTTGCCGGCATCTTCCTTGAAATAGGTATAACCGGTTGGATCTCGCAGGATCGGTAGATTCGAAGGTAAATTGTCCATGGGCTCGGTAACGACATAAAAGTGTTCTGCTGCATGAAGGGGAATATCCACCCCGCACATCAGTCCGACCTGTCTCGCCCACATCCCTGCGCAGTTCACTACGATATCGGTGGAGATGTCTCCCTGGTCGGTACAAACACTCCGAACACGCCCTTTCTCTACAACGATATCGGTGACCTTGATGTTTTCAAAGATGGAAGCGCCATTTGACCTAGCCCCTTTGGCATACGCCTGTACCACATCAAGCGGATTGATTTGGCCGTCTTTGGGTATATACACTGCACCGACCAAATCGTCGATATTCAGTATCGGATACAGGTCTTTCGCCTGGCCGGGAGTGATGACATTGGCTTCCACCCCAAACGCACGAGCCATGGATGCGGAGCGTTTCAGTTCTTCGAATCGCTGATCGTGGGATGCAACCGATATTGATCCATTCTGACGATAGCCGGTTTGTTGTCCGGTTTCCTCTTCCAGGCTCTCAAACAGTTCTGCCGTATATTGGGCCAAACGGGTAGTGTTGTAGCTCGTACGGAGCTGTCCGACCAAACCGGCAGCATGCCAAGTCGTGCCGCAGCCAAGTTCCCTGCGTTCCAGGAGAAAAATGTCTTCCCATCCAAGCTTTGCCAGATGGTACAAGACGCTTGTGCCGACGACTCCACCGCCGACGACAACTATCTTGGCCTGATTCGGTAAATTCTGACTCATTTCAGTTCCTCAATATTGATCGTAGACACTGTGTTGGGGGATATAGTACAAAATGCCAATTTTATCGCAAGAATCGGATTGCAAGGCGTTCAGAAAAAATCCACAATGTATTCAAGAGATATCCAGTCAGAGAAGTGAGTGCAAATCCTGTGAACGACTACAATCGAATCGAAAGATCAATGAGGTACGCATCCACCCGCCAACCTGGCTGCTACATCGTCACCACACTCAGGTGACCACTTCGGTGAATATTCGCGGTTCGAAACAGCCATCGACAACCATCGCCACTCTCGGCCAGCGTCAGCTCCGGGCCAAAATCCTTGTCGCGAATCGCCATCCGCCCGACGATATCGTATGGCCGGAATCGTTACCAGCCCCTCGCAGGCTCGCGCTCGAAGGGCAAAACCAGCATCGTTCCGTCAATCACCCGGCCGCCGAACAGATACGGTAGAAGGGGTCGTCGCCGAGCCCCTCCGCCCCACAGACCCGAGCGTGCGCGATTGACGTACTCAGTTCCTCACCTGGCAGGTTCACTCAAGGTGCTTTCCATGAGCGCATGTCGTGACTGGCGACAGGGGATATCGCGTGAAGAGTTCGTTCATCCGGTCCCAGTTCAAGCGCCTGAGGCAGCTGCGGGGTGTGAGCCACTTCTGCCAGATGCGAGTGGCTTGGTAGCGGAACCACCGTAGATGTTTGCCGTTCCCCGTCAGACCATAACATGCGCAGTGGCCTCGGACTACCTTAGCGAGGTGCTCCCGCTGAGCCTTGATTGGAAGGTGTCGGTATCTCTTGCACTAGTCGTGCGCCGATTTCAGCGCGCGGGTGAAGTGGCCTTTCGCCGTGATTTGACGAACGACGTCCTAGCCTTGTCTCGACCGCCGCCAGACGTGGGTGAAGCGGAGGAAGTCGAACGTCGGGACCGACGCCATCCAGTGACACCCGTAGGGGCGCCTTCGACGGAAGTCCACGTGGCGCGTCTTGGTCTCATGGAGCGTGAGCCCGTATCGACAGAGAGGTTTGCCTAGCACGTCAAGCAGTCGCTTGCCGCTGTGGCGGTCTTCGAAGGCGATGACAAGTCGAGTAGCCGAGGGGAATCTCCCCCCGCCGTCAGTCAGGCCGTCATGTCGGGCGAGAACATGCCCCTGATCGGCAAGCTGCTCAGGCGACGGCGCCATCGCACGACGGCGGGTTACGCCCACCTCGACGACAGGCACTCTGTCGAAGCGACAGAGAGGGTTTGGAATGTAGTCGCGAGGGAGATGGGAACGGTGTCGGAACCGGCGGCGCTGCACGCCACCGTGTCTTGCGCACCGGTCCGCTCATCGATGGGTTGGTTCGCCATCCTCGTCGATGAATGTCGACTGGGGCAAGGACGGTGGCATCCTCGGCGTTGAGTCACGCTCCATTTCTTCCAGAATCGTGGTGATGTAGTTCTTGTTAGCTCGGGCAAAATTGCCCCGCAACGCGATGCCAATCTCCGGTTTGTTTTCCATCACTTCGCGCAGCTTCGGCACCGTGATGCTCCAATAGCGCGCACCCTTGTTCACCGTTGTATCCCACAATGCAGGGGTCATGTTCATGATCGCTAGGTTCCCGATAAATGTCGGTGGGCTGTTCTTGCCAATCACCCGGCCGTGAAGTTCGATGACGCCGCTGCCGGACAGCAGAAAATACAAATGCGATAACTGCTCGTTCCTGCGGGAAAGAACCGTGTCGGAGTCGGCCACATGCCATTCTCCGAGACTGAGCAGATAACGACAATGCGTCCGCGCCAGGGCCGGAAAGCATATCCTTACCATTTCATCTTCGTCCGGCGTAAAGCGGATGAACTTGCTGACGAGCTTGTCGTACCAGAAGATCCATAGATTGGCGAATATGAGCAGGGCGGTCCAACTCATGGTTGCGTAATCGAGTCTCACGAACAGATCGTTGGTGAGAAAAATCAGCGTCGAAGCGATCACCAACAACCGCAGCCAGAGCATGTCTCGCATCAACATCGACACCACAAACAACGCCCAACCAATGTGCGAGAGGGAACTGCGCGGGTCGAGCACGGTCAGGAGAACGGTCTTACCCCACTCGGCTAAATCCGCGAGCAGGCGGTCGAAGCGATCCTCCGCATAAAGATGCGCGCGGTCGGTGATCTTGGATGTCCAGGCGTTCTGCGGCGATTTCCTGAGCACTCCCCCGTCCAGCAGAATGTCCACGGTCCGCTCGAAATCCGAGACTTCCAGCGCGCCGTCGGAGTCGGCGACCAACTTGATTATTTCTCGGAGCATGCGGGTCTGATGAGTCCGCACGTCCGGAGACTCGTCGCCCACGCGATCAAGTACGATGGAAACAGCCTCTGGCTGATTCTTCTCCACCCATCGCCAGCCTTTCATGGAGGCGCGTACAAAGCGGACCATGGCGTCGGCGAAAATGGTGTCCTGCAGCCGCCCTTCCAGCACATACAGACCGTCCTCCAACGTAGCCACGCCGAGTTGTTCGAATGGAAACACGACCAGTTCATTGTCGCGAAATCCGACTGCCTTCAACGCATTCGCCTCGTTGTAGGACATGGTCGTTATGCAATCGACTTTTCCGCTCTTCATTCCGAATACAACATTGCCGTATTCCATCAATCGAGCGTCCGGCAAATCATTGGTGCCGGCGGCGTTCGGGTCGGTGTTGAGGCCCAGTTTGACCAGCAATGCCCTGAGCGGCAGAGAATGCTTGCCGAGAAAATGGCCGATTTTCTTGCCACGCAAATCGTTCAGCGTTCTTATCCCATCTTTGCCATTTTTTTAAATTGTGACAAGAATATTCTTTTATTTTCAATTACTTGATTTTTTGCCACCAGGCGTTAGGTCACTACTTTTGTAACACTTAACTCCTCACGGGGCCAACACTCAATGCGCTGGTCCCGATTCAGTTCCACTTTCATCGCCGATAGCAGCCGACGTTGCTCAGCACTGGCATCACTGTTCTGACGAACACGGATCTGCTGCCCATTGGCTTCATCCATCACCGTCGTCAGCCGATGCAGGGTCGACAGCTTGTTGCGAACCGTATTCCAACTTGAGTGCACACCATTGCCTCGCAGCATCAGTCGTAAATAATGCACCGCCTGATAAGCCACAACCGAGATGAACAGATGCGCCGCCACCCGTGATTTGTTGTGATGATATATAGGACGCATCCCCAACTCCGACTTCAGACTGCGGAATGTCGCCTCCACTTCGCTCAACGTCCAATATAGACGAACAATGCGTTCATCATCCCAGTCACTGAGCGAGGTGCGAAGTAAATACTGGTACTACCCCGATAATGTAGAGACACATTAGTAATAGAGTAATCCAAAGATTTGGAGGAAAATCGGAGATGAGTCAAGGGAACTATTCCGAGGAATTTAAGGAACATATATTATCGGAGCATGAAGCTGGGGTATCGGTGCGAGAGTTAGCGCGCAGATACGAGCCCTCGGCGACGACGATTCAAAATTGGAAACGTCAAGCCAAGGCGAAGGCGAGTGAATCGGAGCCAGGTGAGAGTGAAGTGTCGCAGTTGCGTCGCTTGCAGCGTCGCAATCAGGAGTTAGAGCAGGAGAATGCGTTCTTAAAAAAAGCGGCAGCCTGGTTTGCCGCCGACAGCGGGGGCCATCGTGGTGGAACCGGGCGTACGAATTAATCGAAGCGGAGAGGAAGAACTTTGCGATCCGTTTGATGTGTCGGGTATTAGAGATTTCAGAATCAGGTTATTATGCGTGGCGAAACCGCAAGCCGAGTCCGCGATCGCAAGCCAATGAAAAGTTATTGGTGGCGATTCGTGGTGTATTGGTCGAAAGTGGTTGGACTTATGGTGCACCTCGCATTGCTGCGCAGTTGTGTAAGAGTGGGATCAAAGTGAGTGTAAATCGAGTCGCTCGATTGATGCAAAAGGCGAGATTATCGGCGTGTGCAGCTCGAAAATTTGTGCGTAGCACCCGTTGCTCGGGTCGCGCGCACGGCATAGTAGACCGAGTGAATCGTGAATTTAACGTATCCGAGCCGGATCAGTTGTGGGTAGCGGATGCGACATATCTGCATACGTTAGACGGTGTATTGTATTTGGCGGTGGTGCAGGACGCTTGTAGCCGACGGATTTTGGGCTGGTCGATGAAAACCTGCCAGGACGTCGGTTTGATGAGTGAGGCCTTGCAGATGGCACTTCGAGGTCGGAGTTGCGAAGGCGTGATTCACCATTCGGACCAAGGAGTACAATACAGTTCGAAGGCCTTTCAAGCGTTGTGTCGAGTGCATGGGATCAAGCAGTCGATGGGCAGTGTTGGTGATTGTTATGACAATGCGCAAGCCGAATCATGGTTTGCCACATTGAAGCGGGAAAGCGTTTTGAAAACGGATCGTTTAAAGTCAGCGAAGGAACTAAGACAGCAAGTGATTCGGTATATCGAGTCTTGGTATAACACCCGACGATTGCATACGAGTCTGGGTAATAGGAGTCCAGTCGAGTATGAAGCGCAGCTGAAAAAAGCGCAACCAGAGGTTACCAGCGCCCTTAAGGGCGCTGGTAACCTCTCAAATCCTAACGTCTCTACCAAATTGGGGTAAGACTATACGAACCGGCATGATCATCTCGCACCTGGTGTTTGTGATTGCAAGTCCAACTCACGGCAATGGCATTGCGTGCCTTGTCGTCCGCTTTCACCACAATGTCATACTGAGCGCTGACGCGCTTGTGACGCTCACGCAGCCGACCGATCTTCTCCACCACCCGATCATGGCGCTTCAAGCGTCCGCGAATGCCAAGTCCTTCATTCAAGTATTTCAGATCGTCCTCGAAGCGCTGGCGCGCCCGGCTCAGCATTGAACGCTCGGTCTTTTGTCTTGCCGCACTATGCACACACAGCTGTACCTGACCTTTTTCGTCTTCATCCAAACGCCAGATCCGGATTCGCTCTCGGCTGCTGTTCACCGTTTCCACATCCGGGTCTGTGTCCGGCATCTGAGCTCGTTTCCTAACCACAGCCACCCAGTCATGTCCGGCTTCATCCAGCCACTTCAGATTCGCCTCGGTGCACAGACCCGCATCCATCACGACCGTCAGTGACCCACCACCGGCTCCGAGACGTTCAACCGCCCTCGCCAGTGTCGTGGGTTCCGACACATTGCCCGGCAATACCTCACAGCGACGAACCAATCCGCTTTCATCCAGGCACAGGCCCAGCGTCACCAGCGGACAGTCATGACGCTTTTGTTTCGAACGTCCGAACTGTCCCGGCGACAGATGTGCCTGCCCGCTGAAGTAGGTGTTGGTCAGGTCATACAGCATCACGCTCGAAGTGTGTTTGAACAGTTCACACTGACGCTGATACATGGCCCCTTCAATGGCCTCGCGGTGGCGGTACATGACATCGGCTGAACGATACAGCGCACCGAGCTTGAGCTGTGACATGGAAAGACCCAGCAGCTCGCATAACGCGCTGTCATCACACAGCCAGCGAAACGATTCGCGTTCGCTTGATGGATGCACCATGCGTGCCACCACCTGGGCAATGGCCAGTTTGCGTCGTTTTTCCTGGACCCCCAACGATGCGAGCAGTTCTTCGAACTTTAACTGTTGCAGCGCATGCAATGCAACGGTTTCACCACCGATGCTGCGCAGTTGTCGGTGGTGCATGGATTTCAGATCAACACCATGGTGCTGTGCCTTTTGTGCAGGTTTGCTCGGCGACAGCTGCGCATCGATGCGCTCAGCCAGCCGGGCGATAGGTTCGGGGAATGACAGCAGTTGCAAATTGGTGGAACGCTGCGCTTCGATGGCAGCGATCAGTTCGTTCCATTGTTCACGCGGCAAGCTGAAGTCGGAACCGAGGTTGAGCAAGGTGCGCTGTCGCACCTTGTCACCGATGCGAACCGACTCGACCAGGCGAAAGGCGAAGTAGTCGGTTCCGTTTTGGGTTCGGGTTTTGATTTTGCGGATGAACATGAAGTTGATTATAGTGTGGGACTGATGAATGTCAACAAATAGTTTAATAATTAGGACACTACAACGGGTTTTTAGCAACAAAAAGAAATCAGAATCAAATAAAAACAACACGGTAGGATTTTGGGGTAGCGGTAAATTGCTCCAAATCAGCGTTTTTCAACGGTAAAATGGAAAAGATGGGTTATGTTGGATGAACGCAGGCACGTCAGTTGAATTCCCGAACGCTTGAACGGTTGCGCGATATTGACAAGCGGAACGCCCTGCTCGCGCCCCCACAAGGCAGCCGGCATCCAGTCCACAATGACATCGGCCGTGCCGGCGGCGGCAATAATCACCGAGTCGGTCATTGGGTCGGCAGGCAGGATTTCCACCTCCAGATCTTCATCGGCGTAATATCCCTTTTCCTGTGCGGCATAGTAGCCGACAAACTGCGCCTGATGTTGCCATGTCAATAGCACAGTGACCTTGTCGGCGGCGTGCGCCGTCTGCGCGAGTACGAGGAGGCATGCCATCTCGCACAGCCGTAGAATGCTCCTTTTCAAATGCTATTCCCGGGTCGCTGACTGAGCTGCTCTCAGCAGGTCGGCGCCGATCTGATCCTCGTACTGCGCCCAGACCGGCTGCATCGAATGCTTCCACGCAGCGCGCTGCAAATCGGACAAGACGCGCACGACACCGCCGGCATCGACGACATTTTGGCGGCTCTCGTCGTTGAGCCTGCCTGCCATGTTATTTTGTGCGGCGGTCACCTCGTCGAAGATTTTCTGCAATTCGGTGCGGTCCTTGTTGCTCAGCCCACGCCAGAACTCCGTTCCGATCAACACCACGTAACCCAGGTAGCTGTGATCGGTTTCGGTGATACCGTCCTGCACCTCGAAAAAATGCTTGGAGTAAATGTTCGACCAGGTGTTCTCCTGGCCGTTGACCTTGCCCATTAACAGCGCGTGGTAGACATCGTTGAACACCATTTGTTCGGTGGTGGCACCGAGAGTGTGGAACTTCGCCGACAGCACTTCCGATCTTTGCGTGCGAAATACAAGACCCTTGGCATCGTCCGGCAAAAAAAGAGGCCGGTCGGCGCTCATCTGCATCATGCCGTTGAGCCAGTAGCCCATCCCCGTCAGGCCCTTCGCTTCGACCGAGCGCAACAGTCGTTGCCCGTCAGCGGAGTTCTGAAAGTGAGTTACTTCATCGATGTTGGAGAACAGGAACGGCAAATCGAACAACCTGAATGCGAGCGTGTACGGCTCCATCTGGCTCAAGGTAGGCGCCGCCATTTGCAACTTGTTGGCAATCACCGCTTCGAGCGCTTGACTGTCGTCGTACAGCACCGAATTCGGATATACCCGAACACAGAACCGTTCGTTCATCTGGTGGTTGACACGGCGCGCGAATTCCGCCGCCGCTTCGCCCTTGGGATGTCCGCTGACAGCGGTCACATGGCTGAAGTTGATGACCGTCTCGCCGGAATCGCATTCCGTACTATGGGCCATGCCGGGCATGGTAAGTGCGGACACAATCAGGACCCGGGAGAGGAATTTGGAAAAGGTGGATGCAGGAGGTGGAGGCATGGCTATCGACCTTGCAAGTGTCAGACAGGAACTGGTTTCCCGTTTCGTGTAGCGACGATACCAATCCAATATGCGCCTCGCGATCGCGCAAATGCAGTTCAGATAAGCTTCAGCATCGCAGCCTTCAGCGAAGAGTTTGGCGAAAGACGTCTGATCGAAAATTCCGACGTTATTCCGCACCGCTTCATGTTCGGCGCGCGTGTTCTCGAACCAGTTCTGTCGTCCATAGGAATATTCATACTGTGGAGATACTTCGTCCGGAGCGAACCTGTCAGCGCGTTCCCAGCCATAAGTTTCACCAAAGCACGCGCCTTTTGCTGCCAAGCGATCATGCAGAAGAGATTTTCTGACGTTTCGCGAAGTCTCCGGTTGTCCAGTTTCCTCTTCCAAGCTCTCAAACAGTTCTGCCGTATACTGCGCCAATCGGGTAGTATTGTAGCTCGAACGGAGCAGTCCTACCAGCCCAGCAGCATGCCGAGTCGTGCCGCAGCTAAGTTCCCTACGTTTCAGGAGAACAATATCTTCCCATCCAAGCTTTGCCAGATTGTACAAGACGCTTGTGCCGGCGACTCCACCGCCGATGACAACTATCTTAACCTGATTCGGTAAGATCTGACTCATTTCAGTTCCTGAAATTGATCTTGGATATTGTGTTAGGGATATAGTACAAAATGCCAATTTTATCGCAAGAATCGGATTGCAAGGCGTTCAGAAAAAATCCACAATGTATTCAAGAGATATCCAGTCAGAGAAGTGAGTGCAAATTCTGTGAACGACTACAATCGAATCGAAAGATCAATACACTATCTTGAAGAGCACTTTTCCGAGCAGCCTTCCCTGAAGCAAGTTGCCAGTCATGTTGGACTAAGTGAATACCATTTTCAGAGGCTGTTCAAACGCTGGGCCGGAATTTCTCCGAAACGCTTTGTTCAGTACCTGACCGCCCAGTACTCGAGCGCACTTCTTCGCAATTCCAATCCGGTGCTTGATGTTTCCATGGATTCAGGTCTTTCGAGTTCCAGCCGACTGCATGAACTGATGGTAAACATCTATGCGATGACTCCCGAACAGTATAGGAAGTACGGTGATTCGCTGTCCATTGATTATGGCTGGCATTCAACTCCTTTCGGAACCTGTCTGGCAGCTGCAACCGATAAAGGATTGTGCTGGTTAAGCTTCCATGACGATGAAAGCGGGCTGAGTGATCTCCGGTCTGAATGGAATGCTGCGCGGTTTTCTGAAAATCCTTGCCGTACAGAGTCAATCATCAAGCGGGCATTTAGCAGCGAAGGTGATACAAACAGCTCGGTCATGCTGCATGTTAAGGGAACAAACCTGCAGATTCGGGTATGGGAAGCGCTGCTGAAGATTCCCGCGGGTGAGGTTGTCTCCTATAGTCAAATCGCACAGAATGTCGATCACCCCAAAGCCGTACGTGCAGTTGCTTCGGCTGTTGGACGCAATGCGATCTCCTATCTCATACCATGCCACCGAGTAATTCGCAACACTGGTGCGTTGGGTGGTTATCGGTGGGGCTTAACTCGCAAGAAAGCCATTCTGGCCTGGGAAGCTGCGCGGATAAATAGTCACTGACGAAACACTAGCTCATGTAGTTTTTTTAGAGCCAAAATTCAGCGCATCTCGGCAGCTTTCTTCTGTACCTCTTTGGCAAAATATTCGATTTCGTCTTCCGAGTTGTAATAATGAACCGGACTTCGAGTAATCGAACCAACGCCCCAGTCGTCCAAATCAATTACTGCAGAATTACGCGTAGAAACTCCGACATTAATGTTCTTGAGTCGCATCTGCTTCTGAAATTGCGCTGCATCAACTCCTTGTATTGAAAAGGTTACGATGCCGCATTTTTCAGGTCCTTTATCCCGCAACGTTACACCGTCAATTTCACCCAGCGATTCGCGCAGTTTGTCGGCAAGAAAACGAATTCTCGAATAGATTTCCGCCAGTCCCCAAGACAAAGCGTAATCCACAGCTGCACCCAGGCCGATGCGGTTGGCGACACTTGATTCGAACATTTCGTAGCGGCGCGCCCCAGGTTGGATTTCATACGAGTCTTTTCCGGTCCAAGTGGCAGCATGAAGATCAAGAAAGGGAGGTGGAAATTTTTCCACTGATTGCTCACGAACATACAAAAATCCAGTTCCGCGTGGGCCTCTCAGGTACTTTCTGCCGGTTGCAGATAATGCATCGCATCCAATCTGCACGACATCCAGTGGCATCTGCCCTGCCGACTGACAGGCATCTACAATGTAGGGAATACTGTAGTCACTGGCAATCTGTCCAACTTCATTGATCGGATTCACCAGCCCATTGTGAGTTGGAACATGAGTTACCGAAATCAATTTCACGTTATTACCGATCATGGATTCGAGCGCTCGAACATCCAATTGCCCGCGTGTGTCGTCGGGTATGATCTGCACCTGCGCTCCCGTCTTTTTAGCGATATGCAGATAAGCGATCATGTTGGATACATATTCGGAACGTGAGGTGAGTATTCGATCTCCTTCCTTGAATGTTTGGGCAATGCCATAAAACACAGCATTCCACGAAGCAGTTGCACTCTCGGTTAGAGCGATTTCATTGGCACTGCAATTGAGCATCCTGGCAATAGATGAATAGGTGCCGGCCAGTTTTCCACTTGCTTCTTCCTCGGCTTCGTAACCGCCGCGAATCAATTCAAGCTCCAGATGATCTCTGACAGCATCAATTACGGGGGATGGCATCAGTGCTGAACCAGAGTGATGCAGATGTACCATGCCAAAACATCCAGGCGTTTCGAGGCGGGCTTTTTGAATATCAAATACCATAAGAATCCATGTGCGGCGTTATTATTTCTGTCGTGCGAAAGAATTGAATTCTTTCAATTTTGCTGATTCCTCTACTTAGAAATCAGAACGGCGGCCTGTTGAAGATGTCAAAATAGCCGCGGTGAGATAACTCACTCTAATTCAACCAAATACTTCTAAAAATGATATATCAAGTCTATAGCGCAATCTGAAAAGCTTTCTCATGTGTTATCATTAAGTGATGTCATTTTGATAACAAGCGATTTCGGGATACCAATGGCAACAATTAATGTTCGACGGCTGGACGACGATATTGTTCAGCGCCTTAAGAAACGTGCCTCTGACAATAAGCGATCTCTTGAAAGTGAAGTACGCTACATTTTGGAGCAAGTTGCGAATGATAGCGATCAGTTGAAACGTGAATCATTCCGGTCTCTAGCGACAAATTTGCGACAAGTGACTAAAGGAAGCACGCAGACACCATCGGAAGATCTGATTCGGGAAGATCGTGATTCAGGGCATCGTGTCGTCTAATGAGTTGGGTTGTAGATGCCAGCGTAGCTATGAAATGGCTGGTTTCGGAAGATCACTCTGACATTGCGGACCGAGTTTTGGCTAGCAGCGATGAACTGCATGCACCCCGTTTTATGGCATCTGAAATTGCCAACGCAATTTCACGCAAGGCACGGTTAGGAGAGATCGGGCGCGATCTCGCCGCTGTTTTGGCAGCATCCGTATTGAATCTGCCTGTGCTTTGGCACCGTGACGAGGAATTGTGTGCGAACGCATGTGGTTACGCAATGGAACTCGAAACACCAGTCTATGACTGTGTATACCTTGCACTTGGATATCGGGTCGGCGCTAGTGTGCTAACAGCTGATTTTCGTTTTATAAACACCCTGAGAGCAACTGAACACCGAGGCATGGCGGTTTCCTTAATTGATTTTCGATAGAATTCGCTTACGCCTCTGACAATGGTCATCGATTACTCGGAAGAGCTCGATGACTTTTTGAAGGGCTAGTGGGCCAGTTAAATAGTACGTACCTACATGTAGTTCGTAACCACTAGTTCGCAGCGATCTAGAGTGAATCATACGAACCCGGGGCGATCGCCTGACATACTGCAATTCCTGCAATCGTAGAAATCACAAGGAGCCTGGAAAATGCGAGACAATATGTATGCAACATCGATTTTCGATCGGCTCAAACAGGCTTGTTCCAAAGAATGGCATGCATATTGTCACCATGATTTCGTAAATCAAGTCGGAGAAGGAACACTTCCAATTGAATCGTTTCGTTACTACCTGGAACAAGACTACGTATTTCTGGTTCACTTTTCACGTGCCTGGGCGCTGGCGGTCTACAAGTCTTCCAGCATCGCCGACATGAAGTGGGCAACAGAAATTCTTTACTCAACACTGCACACGGAAATGAATCTGCACATTCAGTTCAGCGAACGGTTCGGGGTAACTCAATCTGAACTTGAAACCGCCCGGGAGTCTCAGGAAAATCTGGCTTACACCCGTTATGTTCTGGACAAAGGACACTCAGGCGACATATTGGACCTTTACGTTGCCTTGATGCCCTGTGTTGTTGGATACGCTGAAATCGGGTTGCGGCTTTCACTTGACTACGCGTCCGTTCTTCCTGACAACCCCTATAGAGAGTGGATCGAAATGTATAGTTCCGAGGAGTATCAATTGCTCGCAATCAAGTCCATCAGCAATCTCGAAAGAATCAGTCTCGAGCGTGGCGGCAATTCCCGAATTAACGAATTGACTGAGACCTATCGCGAAGCCACTCTGCTTGAAGAAGGTTTCTGGACGATGTGCGAAAACCCACCTATCTGACGACAGTCATTCGCCGATAAATTCAACTGCAACGCAACCTAAACGAAGAAGGATTTACAGAACACTTCAAATCGGTTCATTCAGTCGATTTTTGAGTGTTACAATTGCAAGATACATCTTGACGGGGTGCCCATATAAGGGCTGAGACGCTGAAATGCACTAACCCGTTGAACCTGATCCAGATTATGCTGGCGTAGGGATTCAGGATGTCTTCGGGCTCCAGCGCCGGTCGGTCATACCATCACCTTCGCCGCATTCAATGCCATCCTTGCAGTGGAGGGACATGAACAGCAGTGCAAGCCAGCCGGAAAGCGCCGTTTCTGACAGCAACGCCTTAGCTCGAATCCGTGCTCGCCAACCTTTAGTTCACTGCATCGTCAACGAAGCAGCAATGACGCTAACGGCTAACGTCCTGCTTGCAGCCGGAGCACACCCTTCATTGACGAACAACCCAAAAGAAGTTCGTTCATTTACAAATTCTGCTGATGCTCTGAACATTAATCTGGGCATGCTGACATCCTCAAAGCGCCGTGCAATTGCAATCGCTGTGACTGCCGCTTTTGAAGCAAAACTTCCCTGGGTGCTAGATCCAACGATGATCAACAGATCAAAATCTCGTCTGCGTTTTTGCATCGAATTACTTGGGTGGGCACCGCGCATAATACGGGGGAACGCTTCGGAAATCGAATCGATTTGCAACAAACTGAGTTTGTCTCCCCAGGAACTTTCTGCTGCATATCACTCGATTTTAGTAGTTACGGGTCGAGTAGACCGAATCGTTTCACATGACCGAATTCAAGAATTTTCTCTTGGACACGAATGGATGAACAACACTACCGGAATGGGCTGCGCACTATCTGCCTTGCTTACAGCAGTACTGACGGTGTACGACAACGCGGTCGATGCCGCTGCAGAAACTCTGCAAATCTACGGCACCGCCGGACAGGCAGCAGCCATGCGTTCGCAGGGCCCGGGTACCTTTGTCAGCCACTTCATGGATTGCCTATACGATGAATCCGTTGTCTGAACAAATTGCTGGAATCACCAAGCTAGAGCCGGAAAAACGTGATAGCTGTTTTGATCCCACTCTATGCCTCGTCATCAATCCGGAACAGTGTGCAAATGGTGATCCGGTAGATACCGCGATCCAGGCAGCAAGCGGAGGAGTAACCGCGATACAGATTAGAAGTAAAACGTTGGAATTTCGTCCTTTTGTCAAAATCGTCGAACGGATTATGGAGGCGCTAAATTCACACAACGTCACGGTTTTCGTCAATGATCGAGTCGATGTCGCTTCAGCTATGCGAACCTGCGGCGTACATCTTGGCCAAGACGACATGCCTGTTTCCGCTGCTCGCGAGATTCTCGGGGAACATGCACTTATAGGATTGACAGTCCGTTCAATGGATGAAGCGCGAAATGCATTGCTGGAACAATTGACTTACGTGAGCATCGGAGGAGTATTTCCAACCGCCAGTAAACTAAACTCGGACCCGGCAATCGGGCTTGATAAACTGAAAGAAATTTATGACTATCTACGTACGCGTAATCCCGCACTCCCCATCATTGCCATCAGCGGCATCAACGAAGATAACGTGGATTCGGTGCTTCGAACCGGTGTAGATGGTGTCGCAGTCATTTCTGCGATTTGCGAAGCGAATAACCCAGAACTGGCTGCAAAACGACTGCGTTCAAAGATCAATCGAATGAAAGGTGTGGAGAACTACGAGTGAAAATTCCGATAGCATTGACGATCGCCGGGTCCGACAGCGGCGGCGGAGCCGGAGTTCAGGCAGATATCAAGACCATATCAGCACTGGGAGTCTATGCCGCCAGTGTGATTACCGCCTTGACCGCTCAGAATACCAAGGGCGTGTTTGGAGTTCATGAGGTTAGTCCCCAGTTCATTGTTGACCAGATTGACGCGGTCTGTTCGGATCTTGAAGTCTCTGCAGTGAAAATCGGCATGCTGCATCGTTCGGAAATCATCCATAAAGTCGCCGAATCTCTTGATCGACACCAGATCGGGCACATAGTTCTCGACCCTGTCATGGTCGCAAAGAGCGGTGACCCCTTGCTTCAGGATGAAGCGATCGAAGCCCTTAAATCGATTTTGATTCCCATGTCTTCAATCATTACCCCCAACATTCCCGAGGCAGCTAAACTGCTGCGACGTACTCCCGACTATGTTGAGTCAAACATGGAAGCATCGACAGAGCGGTTGCTGTCATTGGGTTGCGGTTCCGTGCTGTTGAAAGGCGGACACATAAGTTCTTCGTCTAGAAGCGACGACTTTTTTCATGATGGAAATAATTTAAAACAGTTGTCGAGCACAAGAACTCAAACTAACAACACACATGGCACCGGGTGCACGCTGTCTTCGGCAATCTGTGCTTACCTAGCCAAGAAGGAAGGACTCGAACAATCAGTCATTCTAGCGAAGCAATACATCAGCGCAGCGATTGCCAGCGCTGATTCACTTGAAGTGGGAACGGGACATGGGCCCGTAAATCACTTTCACCAATATTGGATCGAGGAAACAGAAAGTGAAAAGACGTAAATTTCTTCAAACTGCGGCAGCAGGGGCCGCCACGGCAACACTGGCGCCTGCACTGGCTGCAACTTCAGAGAGCTTGGAGCTGCGCATGGCGATGTCATGGATCAAAGACAGTCCCGGAACCGGATCAACCGCTGCCAGACTTGCCAAGCGTATTGAATTACTGAGTAGCGGCCGTATCAAAATCAAAATTTACGGGGCCGGTGAGATTGTATCTCCACTAGAGGTGCTTGACGCTGTTGGTGCTGGCGTTGTTGAATTGGGACATACCGCATCATTTTTCTGGCAAGGCAAAATGCGTGCCAGCGCGTTCTTTACCGCCGTTCCGTTTGGACTCACCCCTCAGGAACACATGCTGTGGATTTATCACAGCGGCGGTCAAGCTCTGTGGGACGAACTATATGCGCCGTTTAACGTAAAGCCTTTCCTCGCATCAAACACAAGCATCGGTATGGGTGGTTGGTTCAAGAAAGAGATCAACTCCCTCGATGACATCGCAGGACTGAAATATCGGATGCCTGGGTTGGGCGGCGAAGTGATGCGGCGGCTTGGGGCAATCGCGGTAACCATTCCTCCGCCTGACATCGCAATGTCTCTAGCCTCCGGCGTCGTAGATGCAGCCGAGTGGCTCGGGCCTTGGTCTGATCTGGCAATGGGCTTCTACAAGAGCGCACCATACTACTATGGACCGGGATTTCATGAACCAAATGGCGCTGGAGAGTTCCAGGTGAACCGGGAATTGTGGAACAGCCTGCCGCAAGATCTGCAACAGATAATCGACATGGCATGTATTGCCGAACACGTATACAGCCTTACGGAAATCGACTGGACCAATCCTCAGGCACTGAAAAAACTGACGGAAGAACATGGAACAATGATCCGCCAGTTTCCTGACGATGTCATGCAAGCCGCGAAACAGGCGACGGAAGATGTGCTGGACGATTTGGCTGCACATGACGACATCACGTCAAGAATCACCCAATCGTATCGACAAACCCGAGAAACGCAGATAGAGTGGTCAAGAATCTCTAATCTGCCGTTCCTGAAAGCTAGAGCTTCTTAGCGTTTCTTCATGGTATCAGTCACAGTTCAGCTTAGCTTGGCGTATGGGGGCGATCGCATTTTTAATGACTTTCGCCTCGAACTCCAGTCAGGAAGTCTGATCTGCCTATTGGGCAAGAGTGGCTCCGGAAAATCCAGCCTGCTACGTTTCATCGCCGGTCTCCTGCCGTCGGAGACAGCACAAGGATCGGTAACAGCAAGCGATCGCAAACCTTTGACAAATCGGATTGCGTGGATGGCACAGCAGGACCTACTGCTTCCCTGGCTCAAGGTGATTGACAACGTGATATTGGGTACGCTGCTGCGCGGCAACCGAACCGAAGAACAGCGCAAATTGGCAAAACAGTTACTGGTTGACGTGGAACTCGAGGATGTAGATCATCGTTATCCTCACGAACTGTCCGGTGGTATGAGGCAAAGAGTCGCGCTAGCGCGTACACTGATTGAGGAACGCCCAGTCAATCTGCTGGACGAACCTTTTTCCGGCTTGGATGCCATTACGCGTTATCAACTTCAGGATCTTGCCTGCAGACTATTGGCAAACCGAACGACACTGCTGGTAACGCACGACCCTCTTGAAGCTCTGCGAATGGCAGATTTGATCTATGTTCTAAACGGACGTCCGGCTAATGTTGGAAATCCCGTCAATCCGCCCGGCAAACCGCCGCGTCAACTGGCCGATAGCCAGATCAGCACGGCTTATGCCGAGCTCATGCAACAGCTGAATAATCGATAAATCGCAGGCATGTGGCGCAAATCAATTGTCATCGTTGTTGTCATTGTCTCAATATGGCAGGTGATCGTCTGGGTAACCCAGGCTCCGCCTTTCATACTGCCAGCACCTGTTCAAGTTGGAGCAGCTTTGTTGTCAAACTCAAATTTGATTGCTTTTCATGCTTCTGTGACCATTTTCGAGATCATTCTAGGTCTGATATTCGGATGTGTAATTGGATTCGCGAGCGCATGGGCGATAATGCAATTTCAGCCGGTACGTTCCTGGTTTCTACCAGTGTTGGTGGCGAGCCAGGCGCTCCCCGTTTTCGCGATTGCCCCGATTCTGATGTTGTGGCTCGGATTCGGTATGGCATCAAAAATCGCCATGGCAACTCTCATCATCTACTTTCCGGTCACTGCCGCACTCTATGATGGATTGCGAAGCACGGATTCAGGTTGGATTGATATGGCTAGAATAATGGGAGCATCAAAACATACCCTGCTGAAATACATTCGGCTGCCAGCCGCCCTTCCATCTCTAGGGTCGGGAATGCGGATCGCCGCCGCTATTGCACCGATTGGTGCGGTAGTCGGAGAGTGGGTGGGTTCTAGTTCCGGACTTGGTTTTTTAATGCTGCACGCCAACGCGCGCACTCAGGTGGACTTGATGTTTGCCGCCTTGATCGTACTGGCAGCCTTTGCGATTCTACTTTACTTCGGAATCGATTACATCATCAAGCGTATCGTATTCTGGCAACCCGACAACACACTGGAGACTACTTAGACTGACATGAAGAAACTGATCTTTTGTTTCATTATTTTGCCGATGCTGGCAATTTTTCAACCGGCAAATGCTGCCGACAAGCTCACAGTTCTTTTGGATTGGTATGTCAATCCTGACCACGCTCCGCTATTTGTTGCGGATGCGCAAGGTTTTTTCGCCCAACAGGGGCTGGAAATTGAGCTGATTGCACCCGCAAATCCGAATGACCCTCCCAAACTTGTGGCGGCAAAGAAAGCGGACATTGCGATTTCCTATCAGCCTCAGCTTCACCTGCAGGTCGAAGCAGGGCTGCCACTTGTCAGAATCGGCACGTTGGTTGCAACTCCCCTCAACTGTCTGGTTGTCTTAGAGAGTTCTGACATTCATCACATCAGCGATCTGAAAAATCGAAAAATCGGTTATTCAGTAGCCGGTTTTGAGGATGTCTTACTCGCTTCAATTCTTGAAGCAAACGGTCTGACGATCGACGATGTAACGCTCATCAATGTCAATTTTTCTCTTTCGCCTTCACTGATGTCAAAGCAGGTGGATGCAGTAATCGGTGCGTACCGAAATTTTGAAATCAATCAGATGGATATTCATGGCTTTCCGGGCCGGGCATTCTTTGTTGAAGAGGAAGGCATCCCCGCTTACGACGAGCTGATTCTTGTCGCACACAAAGACCGAATCAACGATCCCAAACTTCGACGATTCATCGATGCTCTTGAAAGGGGCGTCCAGTTCATGATTAATCACCCGGCTGAAGCCTGGGAAAACTTCGTCGCTTTCGATAATTCGCTTGATGACGAACTGAACCGCCGGGCCTGGCGGGATACACTACCCCGTTTTTCGCTCCGTCCTGGTGCGCTTGATAAGGCTCGCTACAAAAGGTTTGCTGAATTTCTGCTGCAGCGCAACCTCATCAAGCAGGTTGTAGACTTACAAGAGTATGCAGTGGAGTTGAACTAACTGCTATTCCAGAGCAATGGTGTCTTCTATAGTATGCTCAACACCGGCTTGTTCGATAGTCAACCGCACGGAAGCGTTTAAAGTTTCAGATCCGGTCAATTGGCCGGATTCGATTCCTTCTCTCACCGCCTGCTCGATTTGACGTTGTGACTGAATTCCGACTTTTTTCAGAAATTTTCTAATTTGCAGATTGAAAACATCTTCGTTCATACTCGTTCCTCATGCGATTGTAGAATGATTACAATTTTAACAAAGCAGACACAGTCCAACTGAAAATAAAATAAGGCGGTAACTTGTAAACAATGGATTCGACTTCACCGAGCCTGAATGACTGCTTCGACCCGCGTATCGGCCTGGTTCCGATTGCAGAGGCGGAACAGCGCGTTCTTGACAATGTGACTCCACTCAAGACGACGGAAGTGGTATCCCTTACCGAAGCCTTGGGGCGAGTACTTGCAAATCCTGTCAGGTCCGCCATTGACGTCCCTCCTCACGCCAACTCGGCAATGGATGGATTTGCAGTCGCTTCAAATTCCCTGCCCTCCAACGGAAGCAGGGATTTCCGCATCGCCGGTACCGCTCTTGCAGGCAAACCCTGGCTTCAAGCCTGTGATCCGGGAGAAGTAATTCGTGTCATGACAGGGGCAGTCATGCCAGAAGGTACGGACACGGTTGTCATTCAGGAAGACGTGCGGGTAAGTGACAGTACAGCGACTATCGAATGCGGTCATAAACCGTATCAGAACGTCAGGAGATCTGGCGAAGATTTGGCGCGTCATGATCTGGCTGTCGAAAACGGCCTGCGAATCGGTGCTGCAGAACTGGGCGTACTGGCTTCAACCGGCGTTGGACGAGTGGAAGTAACACGAAGACCGATTGCTGCGGTTTTTTCGACGGGTGACGAGCTAATGAATGCCGGTGAGCAGCTGACTGCAGGTGCAATCTATGACAGCAACCGTTATGTGTTGATGGGACTTTTGCAGAATACCGGACTTGAAGTCATGAACCTTGGCATTATTCCCGACACCCAGGAATCAACCATTGCTGCGTTATCGAAAGCAAGTGAAACCGCAGATGTAATCATCACCTCAGGCGGTGTTTCAACCGGCAGTGCAGACTTCGTCATCAAAGCGCTGGAACAGCTTGGCGAAATCAGCCTCTGGCGCATAGCGATTCGACCTGGAAGACCATTCGCCTTCGGAAAGATCGGCAATGCACTGTTTTTTGGACTTCCCGGCAATCCAGTAGCCGTAATGGTCACGTTCTACCGTCTTGTTCAGCCGGCGCTTCGCAAACTTATGGGAGAGTCAGAGGTAAACCCGGTTCCTGTGATCAAGGCTCGGGCCGCTACCCGATTCAGAAAGAAACCAAACCGCTCGGAAGTCTATCGCGCAGTGCTGTCTCACGACGAACATGGGTTTCCGATAGTCTCTATTACCGGCCAGCAAGGCTCAGGGCTGCTGAGCAGCATGTCGAAAGCGAACTGTTTCGTTTTGCTGGATGATCAAGCAGAAACAGCCAGTCCTGGCGATTTGGTGGACGTTCAGTTATTCACCGGACTGAACTGACTGCGAACTCAAACTTCAAAGACTGTCGCTCCCTGGGTTTTTCGTCCTTCAAGATCGGAGTGAGCTTGAACCGCATCGCTTAGCGCATATCTTTGCCTTACGGGTATGCTGATCGCCCCGGATGTCACCATCGAACAAAGCTCATCCGCCATCTGAACAAGATCGTCGCGCTCCGCCGTATACGTCATCAACGTAGGTCGAGTCAGAAATAATGAGCCTTTGACTCTGAGCGCTACCGGATTGAAAGAATCGATCTCGCCGGATGACTGTCCGAAACTGACCATGAGTCCTTTCGGTTGCAGGCAATCCAGTGATTTTTCAAAGGTGCTGATTCCGACCGAATCATATACAACCGGTACGCCTTTACCGTCCGTGATTTCATTTACACGTTCTACAAAATTTTCACGGGTGTAAACAATCGGATGAGCGCAGCCATGTTCGCGGGCGACCTGCGCTTTTTCATCACTTCCGACCGTTCCGATTACAGTTGCTCCCAAGTGCCTTGCCCACTGACAGGCAATCAGTCCAACTCCTCCGGCTGCCGCGTGAAAAAGAATCGTATCTCCCGCTTTGACCTGACAAACCTGACGTAATAGATACTGTACTGTAAGCCCTTTAAGCATCATGGCTGCAGCAGTGACATCGTCAATCGAATCCGGCATCCTTACCAGTCTATCAGCAGGCATCAGCCGCACTTCGCTGTAGGCCCCCAGCGGCGGAGAGGCATAAGCCACCCTGTCTCCTGCGGCCAAATCTGAAACACCCGGTCCGACTTGCTCTACTACGCCGGCGCCTTCAAGACCTGGGACGAACGGAAAACCAGGTGCCGGATACACGCCTTTTCTAAAATAGACATCGATGAAATTGAGCCCTACCATAGTATGTCGGAGAAGCACCTGGCCTTCCCCGGGAATTCCAGGTTCGACTTCTTCCCATTTCATCATTTCCGGATTGCCTACTTCATAGACCTGCATTGCCTTCGGCATTTAAATCTCCTGTTCTCATGAAAAATTAGTTGAACGCAATTCTCGTGAAATTGCTGCAAATAAATTAATGTACGGTGTGGCTCTGTTTGCGCACTTCTCGAATTCTGTCGTAAGCGGCACGAATCTGCTTGGTTTTTTCTGTTGCCACTTCAATCATCTCATCAGGCAGTCCTTTTGAGACGAGCTTGTCGGGATGCATTTGACTCATCTTTCTACGATATGCGCGTTTGATGTCGGCATCATCTGCATCTTCACTCAATCCGAGTATCTTGAAATCTTCAGAAAGCGATGGAGCCTTTCCGCCTGAGCTGACCTGGTAGCCGCTGGCCACTGAGTTGTACATTTGTTCATATTCTTGCACCGAAAATCCAAGATAATCTGCAATGTAACGTATCGATTCGTTTTCATAAGCATCTATTTTTCCATCCGAAATCGCGCCGCCCAACTGCATCTGCACAAACATACTTTTAATGTTTTTCTGGTTTCTGCATTCTTTGGAAAACTGCTTCAATACCGGATCAAGTTGAAAGTCCTCTCCTTTACCCGCATTGAAGAGCCCAATTGCGACTTTACGCTGGTCGGCGGATAACGACATGTTTTTCATGATGAAATCAGCGTATTGAATCTCTTGCGGACTTACGTGTCCGTCGAGTTTTGAAACGTAGCCAAGTACTGAGAAAGTAGCGGTAAAGAAAGCCGTTTGAATTCTCTCCTGTGAAGTCCAGCCTTGGGGGCCATCAGCGGCACTCCCGGCAGAAGAGAAACCCCTGTCGAATTTGCTTCCTATGTAGTAGCCCAGCATGGCACCAAGCGGGCCGAATCCAGCAAGCCCGATTGAACCGCCAATAACCCTTCCCCACCAAGCCACTGCTAACTCCTGGCTCTAAAGTGTGTGTTTTTAAGCAAGTAATGAATGTTTTTCATCTTAATCAGTGATTATTTGAATCTGGTAACAAATCAGAAATCTGAACAAACGGTTTGCAGACTCATTGATTGAATCAGGCTCTTAATTGAGATTCAAATTATAACGATTCCACTCCAAACACAAGATAATTTGGGAATTGGGTGCTGACGCGGCAAAGGTTTCAGATATGGGTGTCCTTGTCTGACCGGCACGTAGATCAACTATGCTACCTTGCGCAATGTGAAGTACGATTGTCCGGCAATTGCTGAAAGCACAATGATTCCGCCAATTATCGTCAGAATACCCGGAACTTCTCGAATCACCAACCACACCCAAATCGGGCCGAGAACAATCTCGGTTAGCGATAGCAGAGTGATTTCTGCAGCAGGCAAATACTTGGCGCCGCGAGTGAAAAGTACCAATCCAATTCCAACCTGAAAAACACCCATTGAAGCACACAATAGCCAATCTCGCAGATGAATGGAAAAACGGATATCTAAACTCAACATGATCACGCCCGAGATGAGCGCCGCACACAATCCGGCCCAGAACACCGCTGGTTCAAGTTCAGTGTTCCTGCCCTTCCGAATCAGAACCGCAAATACTGCGAAGCTGGTAGCTGCCACCAATGCCATAATCGTACCGAACATTGTTCCTAGCTGGTAACCTTCCGCCACCATGACAGCAACACCGAACGTTGCCAACAGAATAAACCAGAACAATGATGCCGAAACGCGTTCAGCTAGTATCCATCTGCCTAAGATTGCGGCTATGAATGGAGCAGTTGACAAGAGAAACAGTGCGTTCGCGACAGATGTGTGGGTGAGTGCATGTATCCAAGCGGTGAATCCAAGACTCAATGAAGCGCCTGCAGTAAAGCCAACCATTCCACAGTTGCGAAAAGTTGACACAATTCGTCGGCCGCGAGTCAGAAGCAGATAGCCCGAAAGGAACGCCAACAGTGTCAATGATCGGTGAAATAGTATCTGCCACTCGTTGGCATATTCGATCAATCGAACGGCAAGTCCAGCAAAACTCCAGAATATTCCTGCAGTCAGAACTAGAAAAACGCCTTTACCTCGATTATCGTATTCCTGATTCGATGTGAATTCCGCGTTCAATTTGTAACTTTTACCTTCCATTCCAGATAAAGACGGCAATTTAGACAGGCGATTTTATTGCAATTCTCCGACTGTAGAAGGCCGATTTTTGTTTTCAAACCTTACACCGTATGGCACAAAAGTTGGTTTTTTCTACACACTTTCTGCTATCTTTGTGTGATTCCAATTTCAACTGGTCAAACATGCTCACATATACGAGAACACTGTCATGAAAAAAATCGAAAAATCCGATAACGAATGGAGAGCGCAACTAGACCCTGCTGAGTATCAAGTCTTGCGCAAGGAAGGCACCGAACGGCCATTCAGCAGCTCGCTCAACAAGGAATATGGGGAGGGGGTGTACTCGTGCCTCGGGTGTGGGTTGCCGATATTCACTTCTGAAACAAAATTTGACAGCGGCACAGGTTGGCCAAGCTTTCATTCAGCCATAGAAGGAAGCCTCGAAACCCGAACTGACTACAAACTGATTCTTCCGCGAACCGAGTACCACTGTACCCGATGCGGAAGTCACCATGGTCACGTATTCAACGACGGACCGAAGCCCACTGGTAAACGGTATTGCAACAATGGCATAGCGCTGACTTTCATGAACAAAGACGAGAGAGACAATTTGGATGAAGAGCAAGAAGACTAACAATTCAGATGAACTTGAATCGTCCAATTCAGTCTCGCATCAATGAAAGCGTTTCAACCGCCTGCCGTTTCAAATTTCTAACAATGGAATCGATACTATGATCGGTTCAAACTGGTTGCAATCCCGCGCCGTCATTCGGCTGTTGCCGGTAGCCATACTTGTGATTCTCGGTATGCTGTGGGGAGGCGTTCCCAGCTTATCAAAGTATGTAAGTCAGCAGGGAGTATCACCTTTGAGTTACGCGTTCTGGATTCTTACGATTGCCGCATCGGTGCTGATCATCATCAACTTCGTTCGAGGTGCTGGTCTTCCGCCAGCCCGACACCTGGTTTTCTATGTCATTTGCGGAGTGTCGGGATCGGCTATCCCAACGACGTGCATGTACTATTCCGTAGCTCATATTCCTGCAGGGCTCATGATCTTGCTGATCGGAATAGCACCGATTCTCACGTATCAATTTGCTGTGATGTTTAGCGTGGAAAAATATCATCCACTAAAGACTCTGGGGCTGCTCTTTACATTTATTGGACTTGTACTGATTTTACTGCCGGATTCAGTCACTGAGTTGAACGCACCCGTCCCATGGATTCTTTTTGCACTGCTTACACCGACATTCTACGCGATCAACATTGTGTACACCGCGATCAACCGACCTGCAAACATCCACATTTTTGACTTGTCATCAGGAATGCTCATCGCAGCTGCTGCATTTATGTTTACAGTGACGATTGTATTTGAGCCACTCTATCCGCTTTGGAATGCAGAACCAATAATCGCATTGCTGATGCTGTACCACGGCACGCTAACAGCAACGGCGTTCTGTTTGTTTTATTCGCTTCTCAAAATCTCCGGAGCGCTGTTCGCCAGCCAGGTAACTTATTCAGTGACTTTATTTGGAATTGCAATCGCAGCTTATGTTCACGATGAGGTATTGCCGCTTCTGGTCTGGGTTGCCGCAGGCCTGATGTTCGCAGGAATAGGATTTATTCAGAAAGGCAGATCCCTGGCTGACGAAAACCAGCCTGCCAGCCCTAGCGAAACCTGATCCGTACTGCGTTGGTGTCAAATTAGGCAGTGGCCTTAATGATGCACCAATTCGGCATCGCTGGTAATCATCGTGCCCACACCACGATCGGTGAAAATTTCCAGCAAGGCAGAATGCGGTAGGCGACCATCAATAATCTGTACCGTATGCACACCGGAATCAAGCGCGTGCTTCGCGCAGCGTACTTTCGGCAACATCCCGTCTGAAATGAATTTGAAGAATATCAGTTCTTCCAGTTCGCTCGTAGTAAGGGCAGAAATGAGTTCTCCTTCTCCATCCAGAATGCCAGGCGTATTGGTCAACACAACCAGCTTTTCAGACTGCGTCGCTTCTGCAACTGCCCCGGCTACGGTATCGGCATTGATATTGTAAGTCTGGCCATTTTCATCCATTCCAATGGGGGCAATAACGGGAATGGCGTTTTCAATTGAATCGAGTCGCAGCTTTTCGACATCAATTTTCTTTACTTCTCCGACAAATCCAAATTCGACGGGATCGCCGGAAACTGGATCGACAGCTGTTGTCTGTATTTTTTTTGCCTGAATAAATCCGCCCTGCAAGCTGCCACCCAATCCGAACGCATCCCATCCGGCTTCAATGATCATTTCGACGAGATCACAATTGATGTTCTGAATCACTACTTTTTCGACAATATCCATGGTTTGCCGGTCGGTCACTCGCAGACCATCAACGAACTTGGGTTGGAGTCCGGCACTTTCGATCGCCCGACTGATTTGCGGACCACCTCCGTGAACTACGACTGGATTCAATCCAACGCTTTTCATCAGCACGATATCGTGACAGAAGTCCTGTTGCAGTTCATCTGAATTCATGGCGTTGCCGCCATACTTGACAACAATTGTTTTGCCGTGAAACTGATGGATATAGGGAAGTCCTTCGAGAAGAATTTCCGCTGATTTTCTTGCTACTGATTTTTTGATGGTCATTATTTCAGTCAATTGCACTGTGTGGCGCGAGAACAAGCCTTCTATCCTGATTTTACCTTTTCGACGGAGGTAACTGCATAGGTTTCATGCCGAACTATATCTACATGCAGCATCAACTTGATGTTTCATCAATCAACACAATTCGACTTGCCTTTATACCTGATAACACTCATAGGTATTCACCTGAACAATTTACCCACTAGTACTCTGACATCGATGCTGTGTATATACGGCAATTCAATCATCATCCTTTCTGCTTTCGACTGCCGCAGCCAGTTGTCTTGCCAACCTCTCTTGATCGAAATCGGTCTTCAAAAAAAAGCGACCGGCTAAAAGCCGGTCGCTTTTTGATACATCTCAGCTAAGAAAACCGAGACATTTCGGAGTTAGTGAACTGAAATTTCGATCCTACGTGGTTGCGTAGGCTCTTTTTTTGGAACAGCGATGCTCAGCACGCCATCCTTGTAGGTGGCCTGAATGTTCTCACTGTCCAAGGTGTCACTCAACCGGAATGATCGAGTAATTTTTCCTTGATAGCGTTCTTTGAGTAGAACACGACCTCCAGAATTCTGCTCGCTTTCCTCTTGAGAACTTACAACAATGCTCAGAATGTCATTGTTGACCGAAACATCAAGATTTTCCTTGGAAATTCCGGGCAAATCGGCAACAACCCGATAGTCAGTATCCGTCTCTTCGATATCTACCGCAGGAACTCTGTCAGCAGAATTCACAGAAGAGCGAAACAGATCACTCGGACTGAAATTGCGCAAGTCGTAGCCAAAAGAAGCAAATGGATCTCGGCTCAACCGATTCCATTCGTTGGATCTAACAAGTGGGTTCATATTATCTAACCTCATTAAGTTTAGTAAATTAAATCATACATATAATGTATGAATCTCTACATGACAAAATGGGGACTGAGTATTGTATTTCAAGTTAAAAACGAGAATTTATGACAACAATTATTCTTGGGGAAGCTCAATTAACGTGTCACTGCTTGATAAGAGAACAAGCATTTAACTTCAGAATGAAGCCCACGCGAATCCGGGAGAGAAGATAGGATTGGGTTTGTTGAAAATTCGAGTCTGATTCAGAGAATGTAGCGAGACAATTCCTGATCTTCCACTAGGTCTCGGAGTTCTTCCTCGACAAATTCCTTATCAATTGTGACGGTGTCACCAGACCTGTCCGCAGCTTCGAACGACAATTTTTCCAGTAAACGCTCCAGTACCGTATGCAAACGGCGAGCACCAATGTTCTCGGTCGATTCATTCACTCTCCAGGCGAATTCTGCAATATGCTGTACGCCAGAGTCGGTAAATTCCAAAGTCAGTCCTTCGGTCTTCATCAATTCGTGATACTGCTCCGTCAGCGAACTATCCGTTTCAGTTAGAATGCGGACAAAATCATCGGTATTCAATGCGTCAAGTTCAACGCGAATTGGCAATCTGCCTTGAAGTTCAGGGATCAGGTCGGACGGCTTCGACATCTGAAATGCACCGGACGCAATGAACAGAATATGATCCGTCTTGACCATCCCGTGACGCGTTGAAACGGTTGATCCTTCGACTAACGGTAGCAGGTCTCTCTGCACGCCTTCACGCGAGACATCCGGACCATGGCTGTGCGATCGCCCGACAATTTTGTCGATTTCATCCAGAAATACAATTCCGTTCTCTTCGACGCTTTCAATCGCTTCAAACTTGATGTCTTCTTCATTGATCATGCGTTCGGCTTCTTCGTCTGTGAGAATCTTCATTGCCTGTTCAACTGTTACTTTACGCGTGCGACTCTTTCGATTCCCCATGTTCTGCATCATACTCTGCAGCTGGCTCGTCATCTCCTCAAGTCCTGGAGGGCCAAAAATTTCTACCCCGATCGATGTACTCACTTCGATCTCTATCACTTTATCATCCAGTTTTCCCTGACGAAGCAGACTGCGAAGCATTTTCGTACCGGCTTTTTCCTTCTTGTCTTCTTGCTGATATTCAGCATTGCTGTCCAAATCCTGCGAACCATCTTTGGACTTCATAGCGGCATGCATGGCATCGAAACTCCAAATTTCAGGCACCTTATCCGAATCATCCTCATCTAAGCTGTCATCTCTCGGAGGACGTGGCTTGCGATTCAGAGCCTCTAAAACCCGTTCTTCAGCAGCATCTTCTGCTCGGGTTTGAACTAATTCCAGCCTCTGTCCTCGAACCAGCTTGATTGCCATATCCAGCAAATCTCGAACGATCGAATCCACTTCACGTCCGACATATCCGACTTCGGTAAATTTCGACGCTTCCACCTTGATGAAAGGTGCATTCGCAAGCTTGGCAAGCCGGCGTGCAATTTCAGTCTTTCCGACACCAGTCGGACCGATCATCAGTATGTTCTTGGGAGTGATTTCCGTTCTTAGCTCTTCACTTTCAACATTGAGACGACGCCAGCGGTTACGAAGCGCATTGGCCACCGCGCGCTTTGCGTCCAACTGTCCGATGATGTGCTTGTCCAGTTCCTGAACAATCTCTCTGGGAGTCATTTCAGTCACTAGCTTTCAATCCTCCAGTTGTTCGATGCTGATATTTTGATTGGTATAGATGCAAATCTCCGCAGCAATCGTCAGACTTCGTTCCACAATTTCGCGTGCACCCAAGTCAGTAGATTCCAGCAGCGCCTTGGCGGCAGCCTTGGCGTAATTGCCGCCAGAGCCGATTGCCATCAAGCCGCCTTCGGGCTCAATTACATCTCCGTTGCCCGATATGATCAACGACGATTTCAAGTCGCACACAATCAGCAACGCCTCCAGTCGTCTCAGAAAGCGGTCGGTACGCCAGTCTTTAGCGAGTTCGACTGCTGCGCGGACAAGATTTCCCTGGTGTTCCTGAAGTTTGCCTTCAAATCGCGCGAACAAGGTAAATGCGTCTGCAGTGCCACCCGCGAACCCAGCCAATACCTGATCCTTGTACAGCTTGCGTACTTTTGTAGTATTGGATTTGATAACCGTATCGCCGAGCGAAACCTGACCGTCACCACCCAAAACCACTTTGTTATCCCGTCGGACCGACAGAATGGTGGTACTGCGAATTTTCGGCCGAGCTTGATTCGTGTCAGCGGTAATCGACTTCAATGTACTCACTCAACCAGCTTCAGGTGCGGTTTGCCTTTTTTTATTTCTGATTTCGGCGGTTCTTCAAAATTGTCAGGCGCGCTTTCCGTTGCCGGGTAATCCCTGAAAGAAAGATTATCCAACGTTTCCGGCACCATAATAAAAATCACTGATTCCACCGGTAACTCTACCTGATAAACCTGTCCTGAAAATCTTGTTGCAAAAAGTATCCACTCATCAACCATCTCATATCGGTCGACGGCTCGGTTGTGAACATTGAGTAAAACCAGCCCGTTCTCGATTGAAAGCTTTCCTAACGGAAGCTTTACGCCAGGATACTCAGCATCAACCATGAGATGTGGAGTGTAACCTGCATCCATCGCCCATTGTCTCATTGCTCCAATGAGATAAGGAACTTTCGACAACTCTCCTTCCATAGCCTGAACTCAATACTGAAGCATATCCCGTTCAGTGGGACTAAGGCTTTCGATAAAAGACTCTCGGCTAAAAACTCGATTGCTATACGCAGTAATGGCTGGGGTTTGAGCTGGAATCTCAATTCCGTAGTACTTCAGTCGCCAAATCAATGGCGCAATGAAGCAGTCCACCAGACTGAAATCCTCACCCAGCCAGAAAGGCATTGTCTTTAAGTATGTTGCCAAAACCGATAAATCCCGACTGATCGTCGTTCGCAGGAGCTTATTCGGTTTTTGTTTCTTTGCATCCAACTCGCGAAGTTTTCCCAGCCAGTCGCGCTGGCAGCGAAAAATCATCATTCGCACTCGACCTCGACTCACCGGATCATGCGGCATCAGCGGCGGGTGAGGCAAACGGTCATCCAAATACTCCGCAATTATGTGAGAGCCATATAGAACTAGCTCTCGATCCATCAGAGTAGGACTTTCGCCGTAAGGATTCAATTCAATGATCGGATTTGGATTGCTGTCCAAATCGACATACTCTACATCGCATTCAACCTCTTTTTCGTGCAGGACGATGCGACATGCATGCCCTTCTATGCAGGACCGAGTTGAGAACAAGGTCATGCCTGCTCTTCGATTCTGAAGCGCGTCAATCATAGGGGTTGCTTTGATATGTACTTTTTCCGATATTCAAAAACGTTGAATATACAAATTGGGGTCTCATGAAGCGAACTTCAAGAGTTTTAGTGAATGTCTTTCCAAAATTCTTTCTTTAAGAAATATGCAATAATCGTAAATACACCCATAAATATCAATACCCAGATTCCGATACTGTAGCGAACGAGTTTGACGGGTTCTGCAACGTAGACAAAAAAGTTCGCCAGTTCTCGTACGGTTTCGTCGTATTCTTCCGGCGACTGGTCGCGTTGTAATTTGTAAAGTACATGCGGCATAGCCACATCTTCAAACACATCGTTGTTCCAACCTGTCACCGACTTTTCGTCCTCATGAAAGCTGCGCAAAAATGTATAGATCCACTCCGGACTTCGCGACCTGGCTGTCAGACTCAGGTCAGGCGGAACTGTCCCGAACCAGCGTTTGGCATCCTCTTCCGACATGTTCACGTCCATCTGGTCTCCGGGTTTTTGCAACGGTTGCAGGAAATTTGCACGCAACACCTCTTCACTTATTCCCAAGTCATCCGCCATTCGGTTGTAACGCATGAATTTAATGCTATGACAGGACAAGCAGTAATTTGCAAAAGTCTTTGCTCCTTTCTGCAACGACTCGCGATCATCCAGGTTGATGAAAACCGAGTCCAGGTTTTCGTTGCCGCCGCCTGCGGCGAAACTACCGCCAGCGACAGCCATAGATAAAATTACAAATAGAACTCTGATCATTTGAACGTCACACGGTCAGGTACCGGTTTTACCGGATCGAGTTTTGTATAGATCGGCATCAGCAAGAAGAATGCGAAATACAGGAAGTAACAGATTTGCGCCCACTGCAAATTTGAAAACAGGACCAGATCAACTGCCTGAGGATTCTTGGTACCCAGATATCCCAGCAGAACGAAAGAGACTGTAAAAACCGTCAGTGCAGATTTAAACATCCAACCTCGGTAGCGAATTGACTTGACCGGAGAACGGTCGAGCCACGGGAGCAGAAATAACAGAAATATTGCAAATTCCATGGAGAACACACCCCACAGTTTCGCATCAATTCCGAACAACGGATAGGTGACTGCTCTCAATATGGAGTAGTACGGCGTCAGGTACCAAAGCGGAATAATATCCGGCGGTGTCTGCAATGCATTGGCAGGCTCAAAATTTGCCCGTTCCAGGAACCAGCCCGAGAGTTCCGGTGCGAGGAAAGTAATGCCAAAGAGTATGAATAGAAACACCCCACAGCCAAATATGTCCTTTACCGTATAGTAGGGGTGAAATGGAATTCCATCTTTCGGTATTCCGTTTTCATCTTTGTTATTCTTGATCTCGATTCCGTCTGGATTGTTGGACCCAGTCTTGTGCAGTGCAACCATGTGCACAAAGACCAAACCGATTATCAGCAGCGGAACCAGAATGACATGAAAAGCGAAAAACCGTGTCAGCGTCGCGTCGGATACCACGAAATCTCCACGAATCCACTCGGCCAGACCCTCACCGATAAATGGAATGGCGCCAAATAGCGAGATGATCACTTGAGCACCCCAGAATGACATGTTGCCCCAAGGCAGAAGGTATCCGAAGAAAGCCTCTGCCATCAGTGCAAGGTAGAGGAGCATTCCGATAATCCACAGCAGTTCGCGAGGTCTGCGATAGGAGCCGTAAAGCAACCCACGAAACATATGGAGATAAATTACGACAAAAAACATTGAGGCACCAGTCGAATGCAGATAGCGCATCAACCAACCCCATGACACATCCCTCATGATGTGCTCAACCGATTCGAACGCCAGTTCGGTATCCGGTTTGTAGTGCATGGTAAGAAAAATCCCCGTAACGACTTGGATAACGAGGACAAGCATCGCCAGTGATCCGAAAAAGTACCAGAAATTGAAATTTTTCGGAGCGTAATACTTAGACAGATGCTCTTCCCAGAATTTCGTCACGGGATAGCGTTCATCAAACCAATTCAGGATTTTTGTAATCACGCTAAATCTTCCTTCTTCGTGTCAATGCCAATTTCAACTTGAGAATCGGTCAAGAATCTGTGTGGCGGCACTATCAGGTTGGTTGGTGCGGGGACGCCTTTATATACACGACCTGCCAGATCAAATTTCGATCCATGACAGGGGCAGAAAAATCCACCCTGCCACTCCGCGTCCAGTTCACCGGGTTTAAGTTTTTCAAGCGGAGAACACCCCAGATGAGTGCACAATCCCACTAGCACAAGCACTTCGGGATTAATGGAACGGGTTTCATTACGGGCGTATTGTGGCTGCTGATCGCGGTCGGAATCCGGATCGACAAGTTCATCGGTTACTTTATCCAGTGAATCGATCATCTCGGGTGTGCGCTTGATTATCCAGACGGGCTTGCCTCGCCACTCGATCTTTAACAGCTTGCCGGGTTGCAAATCGCCGATATCAACTTGAACCGGTGCGCCTGCAGCTCTGGCTTTTGCGCTGGGCGTCATGCTAGCCACGAAAGGAACCACCGCGACCGCCGCACCGGCAGCGCCAACGCCTGTCGTCACGTTGGTTAGAAACCGCCTTCGCTCCTGATTGACTTGTTCGTCAGCCATTCTCAATCCTCTAGCTGTCGTAAATTAAAGATAGCCCCCATTGCCGAAAACATGTGCAATTCGGGGGCAAATTACTGTCCGATATACCAACAATTCGAACAACTTGGCGAAAAATTATAACAGAACAATTAAGTCGTAGAATTCTAGTCGTCACCCCTAATCCGCAATTAGAAATCTGAGATCAATAGAAAAGCCTTGTACAATAAGGCTTTCATAAACAATCGAATTTCACCCAATGGGTGAAGCCCAAAAATATCTCAGAGGTACAAGGCTCATGTCGATTTTACCCCATAAAATTGGAATCAGCAAACGTATTTTAACCTCCCGCGCCGGTTTGATCGTCGTTGCACAGCTAATGCAGCGTCTTGGTCTGGAACAATTGGCGGATCGGCAATTGCCTGTAGCGGGCAGCAACCGCGGCTACCGTCAAGGCGCGATGTTCAATATTTTCATGTTGCTGTTTCATGAAGGCGGCAAATGTCTTGACGACGTAAGCCATTTGCAAAAAGAAAAGCCTTTGATGAAGCTATTGGGCTGCGGGAAGTTGCCTGGGGCCAAGACACTGGGCAATTGGTTGCGGCGCGCCGGGCGCAGTGATCAGGCGATGCAGGGATTGGTCAATCTCAACAAAACAATTCTTGCAGCAGGGCTTTACAACCGAACGCAGATTACCTTGGACATAGATGCTACGGTGATCGAATCGAACAAGCGTGCAGCTCGGTACACGTATAAAAAGCACCGTGGCTACACGCCGATGGTCGGGCACATCGCTGAAACCGACCAGGTGGTGGCGGTAGAGTTTCGAGAAGGCAATGAATCTCCGAACAAAGAGAATTTACAGTTCATCCAGCGCTGTGAGTCGGCATTGCCGGAGGGTGTGTCGGTATCGGATGTTCGCATTGATGCTGCCGGCTATCAAGCCGCGGTGATCAACTATGCGATGGACAGTGGCATGGGTTTTGCGATCCGTGCCAAGATGGATAGTGCGGTCAAAGAAACCATCTCTGAAATCAAAGATTGCGAATGGCGCCCATTGGTATATCGTGATGGCAGTGAATCGGACACAGAACAGGTTTGTCGCACGTTGCATGTGATGACAAAAACAGAAGCGTTTACGCTGATTGTGCAAAGAAAGCACATTGATGATGATGACAACTCACAGTTGGACATTTTGATCAACAGCGATGCTGAAACAGGGGTACGGGGTCGCAACATTTATCGTGCGATTGCAACCAACAAGGATGAGTTATCAGACCCCGAGGTGGTGCATTTTTATAACCAGCGTGGCGAGTCGAGCGAAAACAGAATCAAGGAGCTTCGCAGTGATTTCGCCGCCGCCAGATTGCCCTGTGGGGACTTTCATGCCAATGCAGCATGGCTGATGTTAAGCTCAATGGCCTATAACCTGTTTGCCTTGATGCGGATGGTATTGCCGCATTCGTTGTCAACTGCCCGTGCTCCTACAGTGCGTTTGCGTCTGTATGATGTCGCCGCACTGATCGTACGCCATGCCCGGCAATGGACAGTGAAAGTCAATGCCTGCCACCGCAAGGTGATGGATGAAGCGCTGGATCATATTCGAGGCTTTCCGCTGCTGTTATGAGCTGAGCGCCTCGGGTGGCGCTTTTTCGAACCGAGCTTGAATCCATTCCGACTCCGGAAGGGTTGCGCACCTTTGCACAGTGGCGAAAATGCCAGCGGACAATGCATCAGGTTGGCAATCTCCTGCAAATCCAGACAAATTCTTCGTGTTGCTCCTGTCTTCGATAATCGGAGCTGTAAAATCCAGTAAATTCGCTAAAATCTTGCTGATGTTAAGCGAATTCATTCTCTAATTTCGGATTTGGGGTCACCTTTGAGACATATAAATTTCGAGTCCCACAAACAACCTTGAACATTCTCCATCATGTACCCGGAAATGTCTGATAAAGATGTGCTAGTTCGGGACTGACTTCACGCATGATCTTGCTTTCCGGCCATGACTTGTTAGTCAGCAATTCGGCAACTTCCCGGTTGTCTGCCGACGATTCCAGTAATTTGATCATGGCCGTTAGCGCGTCGACGACTGGTACTTTTGTCAAAATTCCCTCTCCAAGTCCGGCAAATGCGGTTGCGAGCAATACAACGGTATTGCAGTCAAATTTCCGAATAGCCGCTTCAACTTCTTCCTGAATGCGGGATTTCAGGCAATCCGGATCTCGCAGTTGGGTATCCGTCATTGCATGAATGCAATGTACTCCAGACAGATACTCAGGAGCCATGTACTGCATCGCAAGATCTTCATAGAGAGGTTTTGTACGTTGTCCAAAAGAAATCAGGGTGATTCTATCTCCAAGCTGCAGTGCCTGACGAATGGCGGCTTGCGCCATTCCGGCAACGGGTATCGACAGCATCTCGCGTAACGCTGCAAGCCCAGTGTCGAAAGAAACCGCCAAGCCGACTGCATCAAATCGAGCGGCGTGTCTGGCGGCAAGATCAACTGCTGAGTAAGCGCCAACAACAATATCGGTTTCACTGTTGATGATTGGAGCGCCTATCGCACCCGTCACTCCCTCGATTGCGGTCGAAGCGGCAGCGTTTGAACGAGCGGCAGCCACTGCGCGATCGGTAACGAATTCACTGGTATTGGGATTAATCAGCAGTATTTTCATGGGCAGACATCAATTTATTGATTGAACAGCTCATGTCCTTGGGGACAAGAGATGGATTTTGACAAAAAAGATTATACATACGAGAAAAGTCACAGCTTAATTCGGAGCTTTCGAGAATTTTGTTTAAGCGTCTACTGGAAACAGGGCGGGTTTAATTAACAAATGTCAACAGACCGACTTTTTATGCAGCACATCCTTGTATCACAGAATATGTTCAAGTGCTGTCCCTATATGATTCCTTAACTATGTTGTTTGTTAAAGAATTTCTTCGTAGTGGTGTAAGGTGCTCTAAGTGAATTGGGGGTTATATGACCACTTTTAGCTGGCGCTATGGCATGATGAGACTGAGACATCTTCATTTCCAATGATCAAACGTATAGTGCTACCAAACGGCAAATTGGACGTCTGCAATGAAGATGTGCTACCAATCAAGAACATCTAGCTCAAACCCCCGTAAAAAAACTGGCAGTGTATACAGAACATCTAGTTAAATCTAGTGTGTAGCTAGGCCATTAATCTCTGTGACCTACAACGGACCAAAATCGGTAGCGAAATCGCCAGGCGTCGACCTCACCCATTACATGAGAAACCGTCAGGGTTAGTCTCAGTCCACCTAGCTGACAACGAATTCCCCGTTCCTGCAACACTCGAATATGCACACACCCGGAATCGTTCGCTCCTCGCCACACACCATCCAGCCGTCGGTTAGGCCAAACAGCGAGCGCACGCACGTCGTCAACGCCTCCTCCTTCTAGGTCACTCCTCGGTTGCCCGGTCGCCGCGTACATCCATCACCATCATGCGGTGTATGCCCAACTCCCGGAGCCGTTCCCCATCCAATTGCTCGATCGTCCATCCGGTTTCCGTATCCGGCCCCAGCCTTGCCCGATCTTCCTCCGTGGTTTCCTTGACACCAGTCCAATCGAAGTCCCTACTCGTGTCTTCATTCAGGTCGTCGATGGTAGGCGCGTTCCACCCCGAAGCGTCCAATGGTTCCGGTGCCTTGCCGACCTCGACCAAAGGTACTCGTGGATGCCTGGTCGAAATGAACTGCACGAAGTCGTCTACATCCTCTGCGAAGTACTCCGGCTCCTTCTGCATCAGGACAGCTGGTGCGAACAGATGGTGCCAGGGTCTGCACTTCTCCTCGATTTCGCAGAGCCTCCTGTTCTCGGAAAGCACGTGCGACGCGTCGGCAAGCAGACAGCCGGTTTGGAAACTTCTGTAGCCAGGCGGTGCATTGAATTGTTTCCAAACCTTCCGCTGAGGCTCCGTACAGTAGATGCAGTACACCGCTTTCATTCCGTCGGCCTCCGCACCGGCCACGAGAAGGGTACGCTGTTGCTTCCCTGACGACTTCACCTTGTGCTTGACTTTCAGAATGCCGTTACACTGAAGTCGTTTTGCTTGCACCCGCATCTTCAGCGTTCGCCTCCGACCGACAATATGCCATTCCCAGTCCGCACCATTTTTCCCCTCGACGACGTTCGAAAAAGTCCAGATACGGACAAGATCTGGATGCCGTCTCCTGATCTCCAGAAGATTGATCTCCGTAATGGTCTCTTCCCCGTAGCTCACCCATACATTGTCAAAATGCGAGAACTCTAGATTGCGCGACGTCATGTCGCCCAACTCGAGGAATGTGGCGGTCATCTTGGTCTTCAACGGATCTCTCCCCTTTCCTCCAGCCTCTCCCGGCTACCGTGCAGGGATGCCGAGACGAGCCTTGGCGACCTGCTCCAGATAGATTTGCGCCTCGTCGAAGAACGGCTGCGGATCATGCGGCGCGAGTTCTCTTTTGTACCCCGTCCGGCGGAACGAGGGCGTCCATCGGAATGTCCTGACTGCCGAACCGACTAACTGCCAACCGAACTGCCACTTCGAACTCCACGACGTACATCCCCCACCCCTCGCCACAACCGACAAAGGGTTATCGATGGCACAATTTTGTGCCGCCGCGACCGGACCGCCTGGCCGCCTCGCGTGGGACATTTTTGCTCCGTCGTTAACAAGCAAGGTGGGCCGCATGACAGCGATGGCTTTCGAGATATAGGTTCTGGAACACCGCCTGGAAGGCTTTGTTCAAACTGGGAACTCGCCGAAGCTGCCAATCCGTTTTGACCCACATACGGCAAAAGCGATCAATCATTCAATTGGTCGAATAAGTCGACGAATAGCTTCCTCACAAACGCGAGGACGTTTTCATCTGTTTTGAGAAGATACCGAACTGCTTTATCGTAGTCGTGCTTTTTGGAGAAGCCCAGAGCCTTTACAATCGCGACCAACGATCCCGACTCTCGCACTGAGCTTTTTGTCAGGATTGTTTCCCAGTCTCTACTCGTAACAGCGTTATCGAGTTCGATTTTTCGCGTCTCAAGAATAACCGTCGCGTCGTTCTGAAGAGTCACTGGTTGACCGGCAAGAAGGTCATCATCGTTCGGTATTTGTTCAATTATCAACTTCCGAACCGATTTCTTGACCACCTTCTGGCTCAGGCGTCTCGTCTGACTACTAATGGCCTCGACGCCTACTGCCAGCGACTTCTCAATCAAAGCGGAAGCGTCTTCGCCAGTTACACCGGCCTGCCGCACTGCAATCCGTTCCATAATTTTCGGGTGAAAGTAAATGGCCTCAACCGAGTAGAAAGGGAGTGCATACACTCCTTTTTCCCTTTTCGCCTGAATTTGTTCAGGCGTATATCCGTCGCCATCAACGATCCCAAAAGCGCGAAGCCAATGGAAGGACTCTGCCCCCCGCGCACCCTCTACAGCATGCTCGACATCGCGGCAACTGCCCTTTGGAATGACAGACACCATCGGGAAGATGAGGCTGTATAGCGACTGATCCAAGCTATTCTCCGTACCCTCCACGAACAAAATTTTCCGCCTCGCGCCAAGTAGGTCCCGCTTGAGAAAGTCGTCAATTGGCATATCGGGCGAAAGTTTATCAGCTTCCCAACTCTGAACGTTCCTACCGTTGAAATTGCATGAGCGAAGAAGAAGGATTCGTGCGTCAGGCACTTGTAAGGGCAAGTCATGGTCGTGGGTTGATACGACGAACCCACAATCCGAGCGGCGCTCGAACAATTGCTTGAGCAGAGGTGAAATTATGGAACGATGCAAGTGCCGTTCTGGTTCATCGATAATCAGGAGCGAGCCACTTGGAGCGGTCAATACGTTGCCCGCTATCAGCAAAGCGTTTCTTTCGCCATCCGAAAGTTCTGCCGCGCTATATTCTGTCCCTTCGTTTTTAGTTGCCACTACACGCTCATTTTCACGGATGCTAATCGTAATTGGGAGATTCGATTGCAGAAGTAGTTCGTTTATGATCGTAATTGGTGCTTCCATTTTTGAAGCTTCGGTAGCAGCTTCCAAATCACCGCCGTCGACAAATGCGGTAATCTTTCGCGCACGGACGTTTTCTGCGTCGATGAGTTCGTATATGGTCATGCTAGCGCGTTGCGCCGCATAGTCATCGCGATACCGCGATTGCTGTTTCTGATCGATGTTTTGGATATTCTGCTCCGTTTGCAATTTTGTTGCAGGAGTCATGTCGAGCGCGTCAGTATTCATCCACGTTTGTCGATGGGCCGAGATCTTTCGCGTCCTACCTAGGTTCCTTTGGGCAAAGTGAAACATCAGACTGGATTTGCCAGTTCCGTTCGCACCCAAAACAAACAGCATCTGGCCGGCTTCTAGTTCGATTGTCGACACGTCGGCGTTCTGCGCCGAAAAATGGAGATTAAAAGGCATAGGCACCTCGAATAACTCTGAAATCTTGAACTTCATTTGTCGTTACGCAGGCCATATGCCCTGAATAACATCTTTTCGATCCAAATCTCGAGTTCATTTGGTTAATTTTGGACTTCTTTTGCACATCTGGACGGAATCCGGTTTGCACTACGCCTGTAACAACAGAAACCGGTATCGGCTCATGTTGTACACTAGGAGTCTGCGCCGTAGAAACTTGAATTCAGGACATTATAGAAATCGAAGCAAGTGGTGCGGGGTTGAATTGCCAAAGCGAGCAGAAGTATGAGTCGATACGAAAACGAAAGAAACAATAATAAGTCATGTAAAACAGATAGTTAGGATATAATTGAAGTCATTAGCATTATTTCCAAACAAGATTTGATTGAGGACCAAGAGCATGCCAACCCGTTTTCGTCGTTATGACCCGGAACAACCGCTGTTGCTGCCGCCCGACCTTCGCGAATGGTTGCCGGATAATCATCTGGCGCATCATATCCGGGATATAGTGGAGCGGCTGGATTTGTCGGTGTTTTATGTGCCATATGCGGGAGATGGCCGGCGCAACATGCCGTATGATCCAGCGATGATGGTGCAGGTGCTGCTGTATGCCTATGCCACCGGAGTGGTGTCGTCGCGCAAGATAGCCCGGCGTTTGCACGAGGACGTGGCATTTCGGTATTTGTCGGCGGAGAATTTCCCGTCGCATCGTACGATCTGCGAGTTTCGTCATCGTCATCTGTCGGATTTCAAAGTGTTGTTTGTAGAGGTGCTGCGGATTGCCCAGCAGATGGGAGTGGCGAAGGTTGGCAAGATTGCGGTGGATGGCACCAAAGTGCGTGCGAATGCGAGCAAGCGCAAAGCGATGAGTTACGAGTATATGAAACGCGCGCGTGTGCGTTTACAGGCTCAGATTGATGAGTTGATTGGACGAGCGGCTCAAGCGGATGAGGAAGAGGATCAACAGTACGGTGCGGAGGGCGATGGCAGCAGTTTGCCGGAGGAACTGAGCCGGCGGCAGGTGCGCAAGGCAGCGATTGAAGAGGCGATGGCGCGTCTGGAGGCGCAACAGCGCGAGTTGGACGATGCCAAGGGTCGTAAACCACAGGACGAGGAGAGCAAACCGAGGCGCGGTCGTCCTTACAAGCGTGCCTATGGCGAGCCGAAAGACCAGGCACAGAGCAATTTCACGGATCCGCAGAGTGCCATCATGAAGACCAGCAACGACGGATTTCAGCAGTGCTACAACGCCCAATTGGCGGTGGAAGGTGAGAATCAGATCATTGTAGCGACACAGGTGACTGCGGATGCCACGGATCAGGGACGGTTGATGCCGGTGGTGGGGGAGGTAGAGGCGAATTGTGGTACGCTGCCACAGACGCTGCTGGCCGATGCGGGCTACGCGAATGAGAAGGATTTGGAGCGGTTGGAAGATCAAGGCATTGAAGGTTACATTGCGTTGGGCCGGGAGAAGCGATTGGCGTCAACCGAAGTGCACAATTCGGCGGTTCGGCAACGGATGAGCGAGAAGCTCAGAACCGCAGACGGTCGCGCTTTGTACGGTCAGCGCAAATGGTTGTCGGAGGCGCCGAATGGATGGATCAAGCACGTATTGGGATTTCGCCAATTCAGCCTGCGAGGATTGACAAAAGTGCAGGGTGAGTGGAATCTGGTGTGCCTGGCGTTGAACCTCAGACGGATGCATGGACTTCAAATTGGCTGAAAAACACAGGAATTGCCTTGAAATCGGTAAATCTGGGAGGAAATTCCCAAAAATCGAGTGTAAACCAGCAATTCAACATGAATTCTGATGAAATTCTGAAATAGACAATGATTTTCATCCGAAATGGATTGTCCGAACCCGGATTTAGACTAGTCTAACTTTCTGCAGCGCAGACTCCTAGGTTGTTCAACATGATCTTCGACTTTCGATGATTCTGTTCCCGCTGACGCGCTTTCAAGGCCTGATTCCGGTAGGCCCGGTGATGAATCCGGCTCCAGTATCCTTGGTCCACCAGCCAGGTTTCGGTCTCTTCCAATCGATAGGCCGAATCCGCCCATACCTCCGAGCCAGAATTGTCAAGGTCCAGTACCTGTAAATCATGCACCGACGCATCCGTTATCTGCGCCTTGCGGATCAGCTTGTCCTCTACTCCCGCTTCCAGCAGCAGTCGAACGAGTCCTGATGATACTTTGTTCACTGCTTGCTTCAGTGCAGTATTTGCTGAATACATATACTCTACAGACGTTTTACCTTTATTGAAAGTTAAGTTTTTAATCTGAATATTAACCTGTTTACAACAGCTGCCCCATCCGTACCTTGTTCAAGCAATGGCTTAACCAGACTCTCGTCCTCAACGTCCACATCTTCCCACGACTTTTGATTACAACCTTCGCTTTCGGCAACAACAATCTGTAGGGACGACATTACAATGAGTATGAGAATAAAATAATATGCTACAGTACTATTCGGCAGTAGTTTAGTCACTTTCATTTCAGCATCCTAGTTCTTCTCTACATTCCATATAGGATAAGCAGTTTTACAACAGTAACAACGCGTAGTTAATTAATTCTGCCCGCGAGTAATCTGCTTTGCGTCAGATAGCGATTCCGGGCGCGAGTTCCCAATTCCAGTAGAGCATCTCACGCCGCAGACCCGGCAAGGCTCTACGCATCTGCTTGTCTGCACAATTCACCGGTCTGCTACACATTGAGCAAATTTAACCGAAATAAGAATGACCCTGATACTTCGCAACTTCGATCCGAATACCGCTCGAATACTATGATGTTCCACTCCAAGGCGTTCAAAAATTTCTCTCGCGTTCGTATCACAGCAGTTCTCAATGGTTAAATATTTCAGAGAACCTAAAATTCGCAGTCCTCAATTAATAATCGGAATATTTATTACTTAAAAAAATTTATTTTGAACACTCAGGAGGTAATCTTGAGTGCGATACACAAAGATACAGTTGCATGACCCCAAGGTTCTCACTAAACACGAAGTCATAGGAATCGATAGCGGGACCGGAACGAAGCTGTCAAATCTTCCTCAAGTTGAGCAGACAGACCACTTCAAACCCACACACAAAATGCGAATACGGCTGTTTAGCAAGCAACACGAACCGATGTCTCCAGTTCAATTTTTCGGTTCATATCAGCGCGTGAAATGATTTGCGCTAGATTAGATAGGTTTGACACTCTGGTACGAGTTGAATATTTTGGTCATTTCCTATTTTTAAAATTCATGTCGATGCCAGCACAAGTTATGTCAATGCTTGTATTTTGTTTGATTTTGGAAGCCTATCTTGGGCATGAGGCATCTGATAACTATTGTATATAACTCTCTAACATTAAGCCTGCTTGCGATTCAGAATGTTGACGGCTATCAATGCCATCCTTTAGAATATCCAATCATGAGCATTTCAAAATTTGCGGGTGGATACCTGTTCCTGGTCGCCGCTGTGGTAGGCGTGAATTTTCCAGCAACGGTTTTCTACGACGACGGTTCCACAGGTTATCCGGTATGGGCTATCCTCAACTGGTTCATGGGATTGAGTGTCATCATCGTTCTGACCGTCAGTTCCAAAAATAAAAAGCTCCTAAGCGTCACTCAGGCTGATATTAAGAAATACCTAGAAATAAATCTGAGTTTCTACGGCTCGCTGATGTTGACAATTTGGTATTTCGCCAACTGGTTCCATGACTGGCACGGCAGCACAGATTTGTTGATGTGGTGGTTTATCACTCCGTTGTTCGTAGTCATCACAGGTGCTTGCAGCTGCCGCATGTGGCGAGGGTCAGACGGTTTCAGCGCAGCGCCGGGAACTGCGCAGTCAGCCAAGGACTCGCGGAAAATCCGTCCTAAAGGCTTGCAGAGGCTTTTACATTTTGCCATTTTTTTCAACATATATATGGCGGGTCTGGTCGGACTGTATTTCATCTTCACGCCATTTTTCGACGACGGCAGCACAGGGTATCCTGTTTGGGGCGTGCTCAACCAGTTCATGGCACTCAGCGTGATTATCGCATTCGCGGACAGTCTGAAGAGCAAGCTTCAGCTTAATACAACCGAAGCTGAGCTCGAAAGTTACATTGCAGTGAATACACTTTTCTACGCACTGATTGTTCTTGTCATCCTGTTTTTTGCGAATTGGTTCTTCACCATGCTGGCATCAGGCGAAGGATTCATGTGGTGGTTCATCGATGGTCTGTTCGTAGTGGCTATCGGTTGTTCCGGCAACCGCATGTGGTACCGACAACGCAGATTGCTACTTGCGGCTTCTGAATGCGAGAATAGCGCAAATTCAAACAGCGCAAACAAGCGGAGTTCCCACTCAGACTAAACACCTAAAATATCGATTTGGATTTGACCGCCATGCTGCAATTCTGATCTGTTTGGACCGGATTGAGACTTCAGCAACTGGCTCGCTGACTCGTGTGTCGATAGTCAGTTTTGTTAAGCGCTGTGTGGATAAAGAGCATTACGAAACAGATAATTAGGTGTACACAAACCAGTTCATTGACCAGTGTAACTGGCGGTTGAAAATCCAGAACCCTTCATCTTGCTGTATTAAGTACGTCAGTCTAAATTCAACATGATTTATCATTTAGACGGCTAAATGTACAATTCATTTTTGATTTGACTGCACTGCTCAATGATTTACCCAACCAATCTACTAGTCTGAAATCAGCATTCATTTTCGTCACTTCTCGCCTATATTCATATGCTAGTAAGAAAATAATAACTCCGCATGGCGACAATTACATTGTCAGCCCGCTGGTCAAGCAACCGTACCGAATTCGCAGAAACAACATTGTGTTTACGGTATGTGATACAAGCGCAATTAGTATGGGTTCGAAATAATTCCAAAACTAATTGCATTCGACAACGCACTTATCGTAGACCACAGGCCAGCAAGATAGGGGGAGAGTCTTCCTGTAAAATTGAACGAATCTACCAAAGCATTGCCTTTGGAATTTCGTTTATTTTGGCTCGCACTCATACGCTTGCCTGAACATTGAGGGAATCAGGCCCAAGTCTTATTCAGATGCCTAATTACAGACTCAGCAATCTCGCTGTTTTTCTTGTCTGCAGTGTATTGATCGCCATTGCCTACTACATGCAGTATGTCCTTTATCTTGATCCATGCCCCTTGTGCATGGTACAGAGAATCACTGTCATGTTAATTGGACTCTGGTGTTTGATTGCTTTTGTTCACAATCCGTCTCGACGCGGCAGAATGGTATATCCCATAGTACTCTTGATTTTGTCTTTGCTCGGCATCGTTTTTGCCGGGCGGCATGTCTGGCTGCAACATCTGCCTTCAGACAGAATCCCGGAGTGTTTTCCGGGACTCGAATTCATCTTGGCGAATCATCCGTTCATACAGGCGTTGAAAATTATTTTCGGAGGTACGGGAGAATGCGCCGAAACTCAATGGACTTTGCTTGGAATCAGCATACCAGGCTGGACACTGATTGCGTTTATCGCAATTTCAGCTGTAGCCGTCGTTCAAATGACCAAATTAAAACGATCTGCTTAAATTCTTGAGGGAAGGTGGCTGTCGAAGAAAATCAACGAACCCCTAGCCGAGTCGCTTCGGAGGGAAGAATTCATGATCTCGTCCTCGCATCAGGTGGCTAGAAGATGATCGTGACGCCGTCCTTAGTCGGCCAACGGGGAACGCGCCTGTTCGCTGATGGTTGGTGACGTGTCCCGAAAGATTGCTTGCCGCCTTCGAGTGGCGTCGCCAATGGTGTGCTCATCGACCATAAAAAAAGCTCCCCCTCAGTCGTCATTCTGTCCGTCAGAATGCCTCGACACCATGCACCCAACATGGAATAGGGCCGGGCGAACGATCATCGCGCATGACACGCCATATCACCTTCCTGCCGCGCATCAACTGTGATACGCACTAGAACGCCATCTGGAGAGCGGCGTAACCGGAATATTCTTTGTCTTTCGAACCTAGACCGCGCGTTTGAACCGCGCCGACAATCATGTAACGGTCCCAACGATAGGTCGATATCAAGTATTATTTTGTAAATATTGGCTATTTTTACTTGCAGGTCAGGCGTTCTGAAATTTAACTATTGATATTTTGGGAAATAGATTATTCCCGAAGATAGACAAATGACTGTAGTCCCACCAACACCGACATTGGATTCTGCAATGCGGATTATGGCGAATCCCAAGGGTTGACAACTTCGAGATCGAGATTTTCAAAATTCCGAACATTTCCTGTCGCAATGGCAAGAGCGTTTGTTTTGGCAGTCCCCGCAATAAGCGCATATCCAAGGTCTAAAGTACGACCCGAACTGTGCATCTGCGCCCGAAATTCGGCGGCTTGGATAGCTTCCGAATAACCCACGGGTAGAATCCGGTCGCCATATTCAATAACGAATGTCGATAATATTGCACCAATGCTGTCGCGACGCCTGCCTGGTGGGAGGAGACCAATACCGAAGTCCAACTCGTGCAGAACAATGGCGGACAACCACAAATCGTCATGGTCGACGAAGAACGCAAGCACCCGTGCATCAGGTACGTCCCGCGTCAATTCCGATACCACATTGGTGTCTACGAGAAAGCCGTTCATTCAGTCTCGCCAACCGCGAACGGGATCTCTCGCCTGGACTTCCTGTCCGAATGGATATCAAGATTAGCTCCTCGAGGCATGTTGTCGACCAGCCATTGACCCATGGGCCGGCTGGACCGAACCTTCGCGTACCAATCACTCGCAGGTACAACAACAAAAGGTCGCCTCGTGCCAATATGCTGTGGTCCTTCCTCTTCGGCGAGGCGTAATATTTCGGAAAGACGAGCCTTGGCTTGGGCGATTGTCCAGACACGGCGAGGATTGTAGTTTAGGGTGCTCACACTAATTACTCCAGTTGAGTGTATATAGTCTATTATGGACTACATATGGGAAATTTTCAATCTGAAGAAACACTCAGACGCATGCACTAAAGATGAAGATATTGAAATTCGGTAGGCACGGATGGAAAGTATTTGAACCTTGGCTGAAATGCCCAATAAAATTATGGACTTCAGCACATCGTATCTCTCTCGTAGACATAATATAGATTCTAAAGAGTATGTCTTAGTACTACTTATATATACCAATCAAAAGGATTCCTATGACGTCCAAGACCATCCGCTCCATGTCGGTCAAGCTTGACTCTGACACGCGCACCCGCATAGCGAAATTGGCCGCCGTACGCCGCCGTTCTACACACTGGATTATGCGCGATGCCATCCAGCAATACGTTGAACGCGAAGAAAAGCGTGAAACATTCCGCCAAGACACACTCAAGGCTTGGGAAGAATTTCAGGCTACCGGTTTGTACACGACCGCTGAAGAAGTTGACTCATGGCTTGCCAGCTGGGGTACTGATGGTGAACTGCAAACACCCAAATGCCACAAGTAAGATATGCGCCTGGGGCGATGCGCGATCTGCAATGGCTACGCGAGTTTCTGAGGCCCTTGAATCCTGCCGCGGCGAAACGAGCCAGCGAAAGAATCAGGAATTCCTTACAGGTGCTCGGACATCAACCACACATCGGTCGCCCGATCGAAGAAATGCCTGATGAATTCCGAGAATGGGTGATAGAATTTGGCGACAACGGCTATTTAGTACGTTATCGAATTGATGCCGATAGCGTCACGATTCTGTCTATGCGTTACCAGAAAGAGGCTGGATACTACTGAGCCCAATTCCCAACGATAAGAATTGGCATAAATCTTGACACATCCAAGGAGGGTCTATGCAATGGTCCCTGAAAAGTCAATTTATAGTATCACTGCTGTCCCAACGTTGTTCTAGATTAAGCTCATAACCTATTGTTAATAATTATAAAAATACTATATTTTAGGTGTTGGAGACTTCAGCGTATTTTTACTGCTATGCTTGAATCCTAAGATTATCGCATATCATTTTCTACATTCAAATGTCGTTCCTTATTAACACATTTGCATAACCTATAGGATCGGTATTTAACCTAGTTCGTACAGCATAAATATGCCCCAGACATATTCATAAACATACAGTTTCTGTTGATTTAAGAATATAATTGGGGTATGTCTTCGCTAATACAGGCTATCGACGATATGCTTTCCCGAGGAAGGAATTATTTCTCCCGCGACGAAGCTTTGGGCAAACTCGGACTGAGCTTAGAGGCTTTCCTTGCTGCAGCCAACCGGCTAATTAAAAAGCAACGATTAGCATCTCCATATCGCGGATTCTATTTAATCTTGCGGCCGGAGGATAGAGTCGCTGGTGCACCTGATCCAGAATGCTGGATTGACCCCCTCATGAAGTATCTCGAGCTTGACTACCGCATTTCTCTATTGCGAGCGGCAGCTTTTCACGGCGCCTCGCACCAAGCAACTATGGTCTTTCAAGTAGTTGTACCGAAACAATTACGTAAAATCGAAATCGGACGCCAGCGAATCCAGTTTATTTACCAAACTTCCGCAACCTTTTCCAATACCAACTTATCCGACTGGCTTTTGCCAGTGAAAAACCAGTCTGGTTTCGCTAGGGCAGCCGGTGTTGAGCTAACCTTGTTGGATTGTGCCCGATACTTTCGTAAGGCAGCCGGCATAAATGGCGTGGCCCAAATTGCGAAAGATATTGGCGCTAAGGCTGATCCACGTAAATTGGCAAAGGCTGCGATGTCTTACGAGAACAGCACAGTACGACGGCTCGGATATCTGCTGGATAGTACCGGTCGAGTACGCCAGGCCAGGGCACTCGAACCATTTGCGAGAAAGGCTAAATCCATGAAACCGCTAAACCCATCTGTTAAACCGTTGAGTGATGCATTCCTGGAACCGCACACTAAAGATTTCAAGTGGATGCTCGTAATTAATGAACCTGTGGAGATTGACTTTTGATTCCAGTCAACTTTATTCAAGAGTGGCGAAGTCAAGCTCCTTGGTCAGATATGAGGCAAGTCGAGCAGGACCTCATCATCTCTCGCACTTTGTGTGATTTATTTAACTCTGCATCGTTAGCGGACAATATGGCTCTTCGAGGTGACACCGCCATCCACAAAGTGTTATTACGACAACCCTTACGCTACTCGGAAGACATTGACTTGGTTCAAACGCAACCCTGGACCTATTGGAATGACTATTGATGCCGTACGTGATGCACTGGTATGGCTAGGTAATTGTAAGAGAATACAAACCGAGCACTCCACGCATCTAGTGTTCAAATTTTCACCTGAAACCAGTCCGAACACCACGCTCAGATTGAAGGTCGAGATTAATACCCGTGAGCATAAGAATCTGTACGGAATCAAACAGTATCCTTTCCAATTTAACTCTAGCTGGTATAAAGCGAATACGAAAAATTCGTCTTTCGAGCCGGATGAATTTTTGGGACAAAGCTTCGTGCCCTGTTGCAACGAAGTCAGAGCCGTGACCTGTTCGACTTGTTTGAAGGGATCAGGCAACTTTCGATAAATTTTGAAAAGCTTATTGCTTGCTTTGAGTATTACTTGGCTTTGGAAGGTACAACGATTTCTCGTGCTGACGCTGAACAGCGTATGCTCAAGAAGTTACGAGAAAATCTGACTGACGAGATTTCGCCTCTGTTGCCTGTCGGAGTACGATTCGATGTTGATATTGCCGTGGATGCATTCAATTTGACTTATTACGCGAATTAAGGGTGATCCATGGAAGTTGTCCGAACAGATAATATTGAGCTATACCCGAAAGTAGTGCGTGGGGTGAAATCACGCGGCTACCTGGTTGTCAAACTGCTTTGTCTCAATCCCGTCTTTGAATTGTATACCTTCTATCACTTTCCCAAGTTGCCGGAATCCTCGCAACCTGCGCCAGTTGTGTTGCGCACAAATACCCAGCTTGAACATCATGCACAGCATCCCCTTTCGGCTTAAGCACCCTTTCGAGCGACGCGTGCGATGACGGATCGTCGCAAACGTCGATTCAATCGGGTTGGTGGTACGCAAGCTTAGCCAGTGCACCACCGGAAAATCGTAAAACGCCAGTAACTCTTCGCGGTCCTTCTCCAAACACTCAGTCGCTTTCGGATACTTGTCCTGGTAAGTGTGGGTGAATTGATCAAATGCACGCTGTGCATCGGCTCGAGTCTCGGCCATCCAGATTTCATGCAATGCCTCCTTCGCTTTCGGCTGTGCCGACTTCGGAAGCGCATTCAACACATTCGCTGTCTTGTGCACCCAACAGCGCTGGTGACGGGTGTCTGGATAAATCTCATCCAGAGCCGACCAAAACCCCAGCGCACCGTCGCCAACCGCAAGCTTCGGCACGTTCATCCCACGCGCCTTCAGATCCAGCAACACCTCGCGCCAGCTCTGCGTAGACTCGCGAACCCCGTCTTCGATCGTCAATAACTTCTTCTCGCCTTGATCATTCACGCCGATCACCACCAGCGAACACAACTTGACCTCCTCGCTGCGCAATCCGCTGTATATCCCATCCACCCACAGGTATACCCATCGCTCCTTGCTCAAATCTCGCACCATCCACTGATCACGCTCTTCTTCCCACTCGGCTTTCAGTCGCGATACCACCCCGGTGGAAAATCCTTTGGCTTCCTGACCCAGCAACACGCCAAGCACATTGCCCATCTCACCGCTGCTGATCCCTTTCAGATACAGCCATGGCACAAACGCCTCCAACGTGCGTGTCTTTCGCACATAGGGCGGAATCAGGCAGGAGTGAAACGTCACCGGCTCTCCAGTGGTCGAACGCACCTTGGGAATCTTCACCGTCACCGAACCAATGCCCGTCTGAATCTGGCGTTGCCGATGGTAACCGCTTCGAACGACCGCCCGATGACCGTTTTCGGTATGCTGGCCATCATACTTCGCCATAAGCTCGTCTAATTCAGCCTCAACCCCCAGTGCGATCAACTGACGGGCTCCGGTTCGAATCAAATCTGTGAGTGGGTCTTCAAAAAGTTCTCGATTTTCAAATGAAATTACGTTATCCTTATTCATAGTGGCGTACCTTTCTGGTTTCTTGTAATAAATGTGTTCATTTACATGTTAAACCAGATACGCCACTTTTTTTTCAAACCTCCCACGCACTACTTTCGGGTATAGCTCGATAATATTTGAACTACGTAACAGCAAAATACCGAATCTGCTTGGATAATGGTTTACCTAAGCACAAACTACGGCTGTTAGCTATACCCCTAAGTGGAACTCCACTATAGAATTTGTATCGCCATTAAATTTCAGTTGACAAAATTTCCGAATTGTTTTGCAAATTTACATAAATTCGAACCCATAAATCTGTTCAAAAATCAAATTTATTCTGTAAAAACCGGCAGCCAGAGATGCTGTGGACAGCGTTTTCGTGGCGGTCAGCGAGGCCCTGGCCCATGGTGAAGAGGTGCGGACTGCCGGTTTCGATGCGATGGCGGGCGCGTGGGGATTCGATGCCCTCCAGTCCGGGGATGCACAAGCGGAACCGAAGGTTTAGAAGATCGCGGACCGTCCGGCTGGTGACCCGCTTGCAAATGAAGCAGAAAGATAGTGTAGATAGCATGTCATCTTTCGGGGTCGAGGCTGAGACGTACGCAGAGAACTAAAGTGGCTAATGAACCGGACATGTAGGACGGGAACCCGCAGGGCGAATTTTTGTTCAGTTCAACTGTATGATATGAAATAAATAGCGTCTGATACTGGACTTTTCTGATTGATTCGTGTATGGTTCAGCCAACTGAAGTTGAACTGAAACGGTGAGAGATGAATTTGTCGGAGTTGGTCATCGTACCGGTCAGACGCGACGAGGAGGAGAAATTCCTTGCGCTGATGCGGCAGCATCACTATCTTGGCGCCCCGCACAAGATCGGTGAGAGCGCGTTTTATGCCGCGGTTTTGCAGGGCCGATGGGTTGCGCTGAGTTCATTTTATGCGGCGGCCCTGAAAAGCCGCGCCCGAGATGAGTGGCTCGGCTGGCACCCAAGAGACCGTGGCGCAAGACTGCACCTGATCACCAACCAGAGCAGATTCCTCATTCTGGAGCCGATTGCGAATCTCGCATCCCGCACTTTATCGTTGCTGGCCAAGCGTGTCGTCAAGGACTGGCCGGTGCGATTCGGACACCCGGTGCTGCTGATGGAGACTTTCGTTGACCCGCAGCGCTTTGCCGGAACCTGTTATCGCGCGGAGAACTGGATACAGATCGGGCAGACGGCCGGCTATCGGCGACAACGCCGCGGCTACCGACAAGGCTCATCACCGAAGCTGATGTTTGTGCGCCCGCTTCGGTCAGATGCGCGCCGGTTGCTCGGTGGCGCACATCTTGATTCCCACTATTTCCCGAAAGGAGTTTGCAGGAAAATGTATACGGACGCGGATTTCAAGTCATTGCTGGATTATTTCTCACACATTGAGGACCCGCGCGGGCGTCGCGGGCGGCGCTATCGCCTCGGGACACTGCTGGCCATTGCGGCGGCAGCCACAGTTTGCGGTGCGCGCGGCTATCAGGAGATGGGCGAATGGGTACAGGCGCAGTCAGAAAAGGTGCTTCGTCATTTCAGGGTTGGATTGCGGCGTGGCAAAGTCCAGCGTCCAAGCGTGTATTGCATCCGCGAGGCGCTGGTCAGAACCGACCCCGGGCAGTTCGATGACGCGCTTCGCAAATGGTGCATATCGATTGACGGCTGCGATGAGGCGATTGCGATCGATGGCAAGACGATGAAAGGAGCGGTTGACGGGAACAATCGCCAGATTCATGTGCTGGGCGCCTGTGGGCATCAAAGTCGCATGCATCTGGCAAAAAAAAAGATGAGGCTTGACTCGGACGGGAGTGAGGAGCAAAAGTACACCAACGAGATCGGCGCGTGCATCCCGTTGCTGAAATCGATTGATGACCTCAATGGCAAAGTGATCACCGCTGATGCGCTGTTGACGCAGCATGCGATTGCGAGCTATATTCTCAGCCGGGGCGGGCACTATATGTTTATTCTCAAGAACAACCAGAAAGATCTCACTGGCGAGGTGAGTATTCATTTTACCGATCTGCTTCGACTCAGACCGGATACTGAAGCTGACTTTGTCACCCGCACCGGTGACGCGACCGATGCAGGGAAAAAGGTGCCCAAGGTCCAGCATGGACGTCATGAGATCCGCGAAATCCGGGTCAGCGACAATGCCGAACTGATGGCGTATCTGAATCGCGAGTCGAAATTTCCGGACATCGCGCAGATATTCCGCATTCGTCGCACGATTGACCACTACCGGCGTGGCGAGGTAACCAAGACGACGCAGGAAACCGTTGTCGGGATCACCTCACTGCAAGCCGCTCAGGCTGATCCGAAGACTTTGCTGGGGCTCAACCGCGGCCATTGGACCATTGAATCGAATCATCGCATTTTGGACGACTCAAACACCTGGCACGAGGATCACCTTCTGATTCGCACCGGGCATGGACCGGAAAACGTCACGGCACTTCGCCGATTTGCGATCTCGGTGATCAGACGGCACGCAGAATCAGTTGCGCCGACGATGCGCAAATTGCGCACCAACGCACGTTTGCTCCTGGATTATCTGGGCCTGGCCGGGAACACGCGACGCAGGGGTCGGCGTTCGCCGATCACCGGGGCCGTATGTCGATGACCCACCGAATTGTGATTGCGAAAAATCGTTGTTCGGCAACAGCCGAAACAGGAAAAATCCGTACTCCCATAGGACAGTTCACTGAAAGAATACTGAAAATCGGTTGCGGCATCACCTGAAGCGGTTCAAATCAGGCACAGTGCATGGTTTCATGCCAGTGGCCTGAACATACTTGTGATCCATAGGCTAAAATCACGAGTCGATGGCGTTCGGTTAGCGTGACAAAAAATTTGCCTTGCGGGAACCCGAGGCACAGGTAGCGTTTTGCGTCGCGGGACATATAATAAACCTAGGCCTAAAACACTTGCGGCGAGCATTGGTATGCCACCCTCAGCCACTTGTGTTATCGTTTTAACAAAATTGTAAAAGATGACGTTACAGGAGGCAGTAAATGACATCTAGAACTTTTGTCGCTTTCTCGTCTTCTGACACCATCTTAGTCGATACTATTCTTAGCGCATGCAAAGCGGCGCGTAGATCTGATACCACACTAGAGCCATGGAATCGAAATGACCCTTCGGGCTATCCTATTGATAAATCCGTCTACAATTGGGTGGAGAGCGCCGATACGTTCATAGCAGACATATCGGAACCGAACGACAACGTCATCTACGAAATTGGTTTAGCCATAGGGATGCGCAAGCCAGTTCGTCTCATTCGGGCTAGTAGTAAAGATATAAGGCTCCTTACTTCCATAGGGCTGCTGCACAATGTTGGACATGACGAGTATGACAATGGAAATACACTCGTTAAAGTATTGGAAAAGAGGGAACCAGTGGCTGTTTGGCCGCGAGCGAATAGAAATCGCGAGCATCCAGTTTACTTTTTACAATTGCCGGTTTTTGACAGTTTTTCGAGAAAGGTTTCGAGTCAAATCAAGAAAACATTGAAGCTAAAATTCCGAAATCTAAATCCACGCGAAATTGATCGCCTAACAGCCACGGAAGCCTTCGAACAAGTTTCCCAATCTTTTGGTGTAATAGCTATTTGGGACAAATCTGAACCTCCACAATCTAAACGGCAAAACCAACGTACTGCCTTCGCGATAGGCCTTGCTCGTGGGCTGGATATACCGTTTCTGTTGTTTGCGCACAAAGACAACAGATTGCCGTTAGATTTGGACGAAATTGCAACCCGGTGGTCAAATATATCTGATCTTGCCGGATTAATGAGATCTTTTAGGGATGAAGTTTATGAAGCGCAGGAGTCATTCGTAGAGATCAAAAGTCATACTGGTCGATTTTTAGACAGCGTATTTTGTGGTGACCCCGCGGCCTGCCTATACAGCACAAATATGTACTTGACTTTTAATTTGCCTGCTGATACATTACGCAATTATGTATCAGCAGAGCCAGATCCGCCACCATCTGACGTCGCCTGAAGGCGTTGCACGCCTACAGGCACTGATGGCTGGGGAAAGCTTTAAGAACCGTTCGGCAGTCGGTCACCGGGTCTGCGAGGAATTTGGATTTCACGATGCCTGCGGAGGTGCTCAGCTGGTCGGCTGCATGAAAGTGCTTCGAGACCTGAACGATTCCCAGCGCATTGAGTTGCCGGTTTCAACACGTGTCAAGCGACAGGTCAAGGCGCGCGGACTTGGCTATGCAGTGGATGCAGCCGAGGGTGTTCCAGGTCGGGTGGATCAGGTATCGGGTCTGAAGCTGGTTGTGGTACGCGATGAAGGCCTGCTTCGGGTGTGGAACGAGCTGGTCGGTCGGGAGCATCCAAAGGGAGCGGCGGTTCATGCAGGTGCGCAGTTGCGTTATCTGATTGATTCCGAGCATGGCTATCTGGGAGCCATAGGATTTGCCGCGTCGGCTTTGACGTTGCGGTGTCGGGATTGCTGGATCGGCTGGGACCAAGAGCAGCGTTGCGCGCAGTTGAATCGGGTGATTGGACTGAGTCGGTTTTTGATTCGTCCCGGGGTTCGGTGTGCAAATCTTGCGTCCAGGTCCCTGGGCCTGTGTCTGCGTCGGCTGAGTTCGGATTTCAAGCACCGCTACGGGTATCGTCCGTATTTGGTTGAGACGTTTGTGGCGCCTTCGCATAGCGGGGTTTCGCTGCGTGCGTCGAACTGGACGCATGTAGGAGAGACTTCGGGGCGTGGTCGGAGGTCTGGGAACGAAGCCTGCACGACGGTCAAGTCGGTGTATATATATGAGTTGGCGCGTGACTGGCGCAAACGGCTTGGGGTTTTACCGCAGCGGGTGGCGCCACGGCAGACCGGTGAGGGTTTGGATATTGGAGTCTGGGCAGGCAATGAATTTGACGGAGCCCCGCTGGGGGATTTGAGGTTGAGCAGGCGATTGGTGAAAAGCGCGTCGCTTCAGGCGCGACAGCCGATGGCGTCTTTCCCATCGGCGGCGGGTGCGGAGCGTGCGGCAGTGTTTGGTCATTACCGGATGATTGACCAGCCGGCCGACTCGGAAGTGACGCCGCGCAACATTCTGGCACCGCATCGGGCGCGCACGCTGCAGCGGATGCAGAATCAAACCGAAGTGCTGTGCGTGCAGGACGGAACCGATCTGAACTTTGCGGATCACGGCGAGTGCAAGGGGCTGGGTCTGATCAGCAAAAACAAGGCTTCTGCCGGCACTGTGGGCATTCATATGCATTCGATGCTGGCGTTGGATGAACAAGGCGTGCCGCTGGGCGTGCCGCACATCGAGTATGGTTCGATTGAGGATGAAAAGATGCTGCGCTGGTCACGCGGTCTTCAGGAATGCTCGGCGATGGCGGCCGAACTGGAAGGGGTGAGACTGGTGTCGGTGATGGATCGCGAGGGCGACTGTTTTGAGCTGTTCGTTGCGCGGCGGCGTCTGGGCAATGTGGAGCTGTTGGTTCGTGCCAGGTACAATCGCAGTTTAGGCAAAGGTGTCGCGAAGCTGTTTGACGCGATTCGCAGGCAGTCCGAGCAGGGTCGGCTCGAGGTGTTTGTCGGACATCGTTCGGCGCGGCGCAGCAGTCGCAGTCAGAAAGCGGTTTCAAAACAGGCTGCGAGGGTTGCCCAGGTGTCGCTGCGCTGGCGTCAAGTGCAGTTGCCGGTGCCGAGCCGCAGTGAGCTCAAAGACGAGCCGCCGATGCCATTGAGTCTGGTGCATGTTCAGGAGATTGAGGCGCCGGCGGGTGTCAAGTCAATCGAATGGTTTCTGCTGACGACGCTGCCGGTGAATTCGCGTCGCGAGGCTGAGCGGGTGGTCGAGCGTTACCGTCTGCGCTGGCGGATCGAAGACTGGCACCGGATTCTCAAGTCGGGTTGCAAGGTGGAGTTTCTCAAGCACCAAAGCGGAGACCGGATTGAGCGTGCGGTGACGATCAACGCAGTCATTGCCTGGCGGCTTGCGGCGATGACGTTGCTGGGACGCGAAACGCCGGAGCTGCCCATGGAAGTGATGTTCACGGATGTCGAGATTGGCGTATTGCAGGATTTTGCGAAGGATAACAAGCTGCCGGTGCCGGACAATCTCGGTGCTGCGGTGGTGACCGTGGCGATCACGGCCGGCTATCTGAACCGTAACAACGATCCGCCGCCCGGTTATCAGAAAATATGGGAAGGTTACATTCGGCTGGTCAACATGTCGCAGGCTTACGAGTTAGCGATCCGCAGGTCTAAAGACGGCTGGCTGTATGAGAGGTTAAGTCCTGATTAGACTTGTGTGTAATAGGCAGCCCGCGGCTGAAAACGAAGCCGCCCAACTGGCAAACTATTTTTTGGAGACCGAGCAATTTCGCCTCACTACAGGAGGCGATTTGAATATTTTGTTGGGAAGAAAAGGAAGCGGAAAAACTGCCATATTTCTACAAGCGAGAAATCAAACACGAGCAAACAGGTCCAATATTGTGATTGATCTTCAGCCAGAGGGCTATCAGCTAATTCGGATGAAGGAATTTATTTTGGAGAAGCTCTCGATCGGCGCTAGGAAAGAATTCATTGCGTCGTTTTGGGAATATATCGTTTGGTTAGAGATCGCTTACAAACTATTGGAAAAGGACCAAAGACGGGTACGATATGATTCACGGCTCTTACCGGCATACGATCAACTGCGAGAAGCTTATGCAAAACGAGTGGAGGGATCATCGGGGGATTTCACAGAAAGGTTGGAAGCGCTGGTAGAGCGAATCGTAGCACGTTATTCAGAACATGCAGTGGAAAAAACTAATGGCGGATTGTCTTCTTCGAAAATTTTGGAAATTGTATACGGTAGCGAAATTGGAGGAATAAGAGATGATGTCTTGCAATACCTAAAACTTAAAGGAATTGTGTTTTTTCTTTTCGACAATTTAGATCGGTTTTGGACTGCGCCATCATTTACTGAAATCGATGCATTGATTGTCACCGGTTTGGTTGAATCGTTAATAGATATACGTAAGAGATTCGCCCAAAGGAACATCAATTTTTATTGGGCAGTGTTTTTGCGTAGTGACGTGTTTGAGTTCGTTGTAAAGGGTATGGCGGACTATGGGAAATTGAGCGTTGCTAGTGTGGAGTGGAATGATCCTGAACTACTTGTGAAACTGTTCAAAAATCGGATTCTAGAGGGCTTCCGCGGAAATGCGAAAAACTGGAGTGAAATTTGGGAAGCTGTAACAGTCCAAAATGTTGGGGGCCAAACAACGTTGGACTTCTTGGTTGAATCATCACTAATGAGACCCAGATATCTTATTCGGCTGTTCGAGACAGCGCGCCGTCGTGCAATTACATTGGGAAAGAGCAAAATTGACGAAGACGATTACCGCGCGGGACTTGATGAGTTGGGTTGGCAAGTGTTGGAAGATTTTGACCGAGAATTAGTGGACATTGTCCCAAACGTCGAAGAATTGATGTTTGATTTGGTTCAATTAGGAACAAAGATATCTCTAAACAAACTCAGGATCACAATTGGTAAAAAAGTCAATGACCCTGCTATGGTAGAAACTATCATTGATGTTTTAATTTGGACAGGTTGTATCGGCGTGCAGGGAAGCGGCAGCGTAACGTACATTTCTGATTGTGGATTCAAGCGCCCCTTTATTCGATCGCTATTGAGAGATGACCAGCAAGAACTTGTAGTATTTCATCCGACGTTAGCTACTATAATTGGCGCTCCGAGATAGAGTATTTGCTTCGGTTTTCCGTGTTTACCCAGTTGGGTCTATCGTCGTGAGATCGACAAGTTTGGTGAAACATGAAAGGTTCATCCAATTATCCGCAGTGAAAGGCTGGCGTGAGCGGTGGTCACGAACAATGGTGCGTGGTTTGCACAACTGTGGAAAAGGGGAAAGTATGTAACTGTTTCGGTTTTTACTGACAAGTGGGAACTTGGTTGTGTCTGGCATTCAGGTTGTTGCAAAGTTGATAGCCACCCGCCGCAATGTCGGATTGGAAGGCGGTCTTTTCAGCACTACAGCAGGGAAATGTACTTTGACACAAGCCGCCGAAGATTATCATTTAATATAGAAGCGGTCCGGTTCTTGTCTAGGCGCCAAATTTGCGTGAGTTCCTGTTCGGCGAGCGCTGCATCCCATGGCATCGCAGGCCGATTACCGATCTGGGCGAAGGGGCCGTCTGATTCTGTCAGGATTCGTTCGCGCGGCATGAGGGCCGCCAGTGCCCGTCCCTTCTCATTCCCTAGCATGGCAGGTCCGACACTGAACCAGCATCCAAGGTCAGCAGCACGCGACAGTTCACGACGGCTGCCAGAAAACCAGTGGAGGATAAAGGTGCCGGCTTCCGGCAGTGCTTCTAGAAGGTCCATAACCGGTGTAGCCGCACAGCGGCTGTGAATGGACAAGACGCGTCCACCAACGTTGGCGCAAGAATTCAGAACGTGATTAAAGACTTTGAGCTGTTTGGGCCAATGTGCTCGATAAGGGGCCGCCCCATCCAATCCCACTTCACCAACATAGCTCGTCTCAGCGAGAAGTTCATCGAACAACCCGAGTTCAGAGATGCGTTCATGTGCAATCTGCGGGTGTAACCCAAGGGCGGTTCTAATCTTGGAGCGTTCAAATTTTCGAGTGCCATGCCAAGCACTTGGGGTGGTCGTGACGGAGAGTACGTAGATGCCTTCCTTTTCACAGCGATCCGTTACTTGACGCGGATCCGGGAACAGATCTAGGTGACAATGGAAATCAATCACTTTACCCCCGCCGCCGTAAGTAGCGTACTGAGTTCATCAAGACCGCGAAGCACGACCTCTTTGTACGATGTTGCATCGCCCAAAGACGGCACCAAAAGTCTGGGCCTAATCCACCGATCAAACCCCTCAGCCTTTGATTCTGCGACAGCTACGGCCGCCGATCGGACATCATCGAACTGTGCATGGTTCGAATCGCCTTTGGAAAGATCATCATAGACATAGCCTGTCGTGTCACTGATGCCCCAGCTGTGGAAGGCTGCGCGTCGAATCAGGCATGGGACACAACGGCCGCAATGACGATAGCCGAATATTCCAAAACGCCCACAGCTTGTGGTGTCGGCCGCATGGGTCTTAAGAAAGGCTTGGTCAGTGCACTCTCGGAGCATCTCTCCCTTTGTTTGGAATCGGTACGGATTCTCGATTAGTATGTTCAGTCCTGCCGCGCCGAGTAGCTGTTGAAACTGACGTATGAAAACCGGGTGAGTCGTTCGAGTGCTGAGACTTCCCACTCGTCCAGTAGTTAGAGGCGGATTAATAGAGATGAAGCCGTTCTCACATACATAGAGTGTTACTGATTCGCCTCGGTGGTACCTATTTAGAGAGGTTGCCATAAGAACCCCAAATGCGAGAAAAATTATCGAACGTGCGCGCTGGGACCGCTCGTTCGTCCATGGGACTTTTACACTATGGTTGAGCTGGAGATGCGGCAAACCGCCTGCTATCAGGCGCGCGAATTGGATCTGACGGCTCTTGTCACCCTGCGAAACCTGGCTAACAAGATAAGGTTTTCTTGAGACACCCGCAGCAAGATTGACGGTTCCTATCAAGCTATCCAAACCGCCTGACAAAAGACACACACAGTCTTGATGGGGCCTGACCGCCCCCTTTTTAGGTGGCGTCGGTGAGATGCCGCCTTCGGCGAATTCCAGTGACCACATGTCGGTGGTCAGGAAACGTAACTGGCGTTCAAGCAGATCCGCCTGCGATGACCAGAAATTAGGGTCGCTGACGGCAATGCACAAATCGATTTGACGTGTCCAGCCATCGGGGCTGTTGCCTCGGCTCTCGGATGTATCGGCGGCAATCACTGACAGGGCAATGGAGAGAAGGTCCCATGCGCGCGGGGCGGCTACAAATTTTTTCTGGATGAGTATCTGAAGGGCCGTTGCCCCGATCGAGACTGTATCGGGTGTATCAGGTTGGCTATACAACACAACTAGACGGTCTGTTCCGGGTGGAGCGGAAGCAATACGGTCGCGGGGTGCACAAAAAAGCTTCATGACAGGTATCCCTCGAAAATCTCGAAGGCCTCCTGCAATGCCGATCGTACGATGTTGTTGATTCGGCGAGAATCCAAGGCCTGGGATGCAGCGAGCGACTTACGAAATGAAGCGGCGACTGTTTCGTGGATATAGGTCTTGACTTCGCGAAAACGGGACAACTCGACGGCAACGCTGGAGGCGTTCTCACGTAGGTGTTTTCCTACATCAAGATCAAAGCGTTCGAAAACATCAAGCGCGATATAACGCTCGATCGCAAAGAGCCGTTGCTCTTCGGACAGATTTAACAGGTCCGCTTCCGGAAAACGGGTGAGAACATCCGAGAGCGCATCGTTGATGGCGTAGCGGCTAGCCTCGGCATCCTGGCTTCCATCAACTGGACGAACGGTCTCGACAACGGCATCCATCACCTCGTCGGCAGATCGACCCTGGAGTAGCGCAGGATCAAGAGGACTCCCGGGAGCCGCCTGCCCTGAGGATAGCGCAGAAAGGGCACCATAGAGCGTGCCAGCCGTTTGGGCTGTACCACCAAAGCGCGCGGCTGCGGTTCTACCGCCACCTAAACCTTTTCGGGCATAGTGCCCGACGCCACGCCGCATATCGTCTGTTGAACCGGTGCGGCCAAAGCTCCCGATATCGCGCCGCGCCGGGCCGAAGCGGCCACGAGGCGCTATGGGCACCGGGCGTTTCGTCAGCGGCACCGGTTGCTGCGTGTCACCGGCACCAGCGTCGTTATCAGCCTGATCCGGGTCATTCTGATCATTACCGCCATCGACGGACGCATCGGGAACCCATGGCGGCACCATTGGGACATTTGATGGTGAGCCCGGACTAGATTGAGACGTCCCCATTCTTTTCTCTCTTCGTTATAGCTGCTTCGACAGGGCGGCTCACCCCGGTGTCTCGCCATTTCCGGAATACATCGCGCGCCCACGGCTGGTCAGCAATTTTTGGAATAATTGGCGCTGTGATCTGCGCGGCCAATGGCATTCGTTTAGCAAAAAAAGCTATTCGTTTAACAGTTCGGTATTTTCCCAAGATTTGGACGACCTGCAGCTGATCAATGGTTCAGTTTTTTTAGGCCGTTCTAGTTCTTCGATTGGCATTCCTGAACCGCTCATCCGGACGCTTTGAGATGCGCGGACACGACCGTCCTGGACGTTCCTTTTGCAGACAATTACCGATGCTGTGAAGAATGTTCGATACCGCGCTCGAAGCCAGTTGCCAGTTGCCCAGCATCAGCGCTTCAAAGTTTCTCGCCACCGTCACCAGCACATTCTTGAAATTCGCACGCATCTTGGGTTGATCGCACACAGCACCCGTATTCAGGTCGTCTTCCAACTGGTTACCGAACGAGCGAGACAGCGCCAGCAGCACAAAATGAGCATACAGCTCCTGTTTCACGCCGCGCTCGGACTTGGCGTGAAATTGCTCGATTTCCACCAACCGCTTGGAGATTTTGTACAACTCTTCAATGCCCCAGCGGCCGTGATACGCATCCGACAGTGCGGCGACCGGAAACTGGTTTTGATCCAACAGCGTGGTCGCAAGACAGTAGTCATTGCCACCGGCGCTGTATCTGACGCAGCGCACCCGGATCGGGTGCAAGGTTTTACCCGGATGACGCCGGCGCCAGTGCCGGGCGCGAGACTCGCTCGGCAAAACATCAATGACGCGTTCATCCTCGCAGCCGTCAATGAACTCATCAAAGGCACCTGCACTGCCACGCTTGAGGCGAAAAATACAGTCGATGCCGCGTATCGCATGCTGGCGCAACAACTCGAACGAATAATAACCGCGGTCGTATACCACCACTTCGCCCGCCCGGCACCATTTCAGATGCCCGAGCGCGGGCTGATGTTCGTCCAGGTGCGACAGCAACTCAAAATCCATTGGCATGCGGTCGCCCAGCCGGTACAAACAACTCACCAGGCCTTGCGGATAGTAACAACCCTGGGAAGGCAGGGAATAGCCGGCTTCAAGCAGCGCCCGCGGCAAGTTGATTTTGCTCCCATCTACCGCCAGCAGTCGCCGGCCGCACCACTCGCGACGGGCATCCTCACCCAAGTGCTCATCCAAACGCGCCAGCACCTGCCGATAGACTGTTTTGAACACCTGCTCATCGAGCTTGTGGCGGGCGACACACATCGAGGACGCCACTGGCGGCTGCGGCTGTGGCAGCTCCACACCCAGCAGCCGACTCTGAGCCCACAATTCGTTGACCGTGATCTGATAGCCCTGATGATTCTTTGAAAACACCAGACGGAACACAAACAGCATGATCAGCAACGTATTGAGCACCCGTCTTCGCTGTTGCCAGCGTCGATCGTATTGCTCAGCCACCGCGGCTGCAATGCTGATAAAATCACGCCACATGCGCACAAACCGGTCATCGGCAGAACCGACCGACGGCTGCCGCGGCGCAACTCGCCGGGGCTTTTTGGCCTCACCTTCGAGCAGCATGCGACGGGCATCGGCCGCCAATGGCATCACATACACATCCTTGATGGTCTTGTCAGAGCGCTTGACGGTCTTGCCAATCCGCTGCCAGCCCGCCGCCCGATAACTGCTGGCGCTAAAACGCGCCGCTTCAACGAAGGTCTCCATCAGCACCGGCCGCACGCCCCATCTTGTCTGCCAATCGTCTGCCATGCACCGTGCCGCCAGCGACAATGCCTTCGAGGCCAGGTTCGACACCTGCACCCAGGGCAAGATCAAAAACCGCGCATTTTGCACCACCTGCTTCAAACGCTTCTTGTAGCGCACCGGTTGCCAGCCGATCCATTCATCCCGGCACGGCAACTTCGCACTGGCCCGCTGAAACAGCAAACAACCCAGCCGCCGGTTATCTTTGTCAACAATGAAATAACGCAAGTGACATCCCATCGGCTGACGGTAGCCCAGATAATGATAACGATCCACCAGCTCGTTCCACTGCGCCTTGTCCGCCTCGCACTCCACCAACTGCAGCGCAATCGGCGACAGCTCCGACAAACTCGCCACCACCGCCGCACCCGGCTCACTCCGCTCGCTCAACTCCAGTCGCTTGCGGCCCCCCCGAACCTTCGTCTCATCCTTGCCCGGCAAGCGCAATACACCCGCAGCCTGCAACTCCTCGAGCATCTTCAAACACGCATAAGCGCTGTTGACGCCCCCATCCGTTCGCCAATCCAAATGCTCACAGATCGTCTGCGCCAACTCGTTGCGACTTAAGCGCGGAAAACTGTCAACCGTCTGCTGGACCTCGACCAATTGCTGGCGCGTGAATCGCTGCCCGCAAAAGGTCGTCCTGTGCAATCGCTTGATGCTGTCGTCCATCGCGTATTCTCCTGATAAGCTTCAATGTTCACTGTTATTTTCGCAGAACCGGTGGTGTTTGTCAAGGGCTCAGGACAATTTTTTTGCACTCAAAAAACATGATTTACATCAATGACTTGCAAATCACCAACGACCACGTGTTCGGAATTTTTCAAAACGAATGCCATTGTCTGCGCGGCGGGCCGATCACTCAAGAATGCGGCGAGGCGTGTTCCCTGTCCGGGGTCTGCGCGTACGACGGCAAGGCAGGCATTCAGTATGGGGGGTGTTCCCCACTCCTGTTCCTGACGGGCGCGTTCCAGTAGCCGATCCATAACGATCGCTAATTCAGCTCGTTGGACCGCGGCCAGCCGCTCGCGAAGACGGTCCGCCATATCGGGGTTTTCAAGCATTGCGGACAGTAACACTGCAGCCTCGGAGGACAGGCGATCTTCAGGGGTAATAAGCGGTGCGTGTTCCCTACCGACATAAAGCACACCGCGCAGGTCCAGGTCGCCGAGGCTCGGTGGGATGGTTAACCACTCGCGAATAAACGGGTTTTCCCATGTTTCAGAAAGGGCCAACTCCTTATCGGATATTATCCTCTCTTCCCAATCACCAAGGAACCGTGGCTTTCCTTCAGTATCTTCGTTTACTTTCCGTGTCAGCTCATCATATGCTTTCGGATTGCCACAACGCTCGAAGAGAAGCATTTTCGCCAGCACCGCCTCATCGACACCAACACCCTGGGCGTTCGAAATCGCCATCCGGATAGCCAACGCATTGAGGAAGCGCTTTATCAGGCGTGGATTACCGGATATTTGGGAAGCCGACGTCATTAGGGGTGCGAGCCTGTCCGCGGTATCGAACCGGCCGATCAGTTCGGTGGGCAAATCTGAATGAACCGTCTCGATAAAAGCACGATCGACTCTTAAGCCGCGCCAGGTTTCGGAGAGACGTGCGCAAACTTTTTCCCGAATAACTTCCTTATCTTCTTCCGTGAGTTCGCTGTTTTCGACGAACAAGAGCATCAAGTAGGCGCGAACCTCCTGCGTTCCAAGCGGCGGTACGCGGATAGGTATTTGCACAAGCTTGTCGAAGTAATTGGTGACGAGATCATCATCAACACCATTAAAATGTTGTCTTACGGCATGCTTAATCATCGCATTGTCCGCCGCGATGACAAATGCCGTACGTTCGAGAAACAAAAACAGTCGGATAGCTTCAAGGGTCGATATAGTTGTGGGTGGCAGGCAGCGATCAAGGTCGTCAATCAGCACGACCAGCGTAATATCGATTTCTTCGAGAGTCTCTCTGAAATTATCTCGAATAGCCTGAATTTCCCGTGGCGGTGAAAGTTCCGGCCTGGGCTTTAACAAACCACCGAGAGCGTCGCCGGCTTCAGTAGCGCTCTCCTCAAGATTGGCGATGTCAGCTACGTCGCCGCTATCGGAAAAGAGATCCTTTCCTGCACGTATCACACTGCCAACCACCCCCGTGGGCGGTAGGCCCAGCGCCAAGGCCAGCGCGGAGCCGGCTCCTAGTTTCGCCGCCCGCAACCAGTTGACACGCTTCAGCAGGTTTTGGGCTTTTTCAATTCCGGTTTCCCGAGCGGCTGCCTCTTCCGCAAGTTTTGTTGCGATCACTTCCAGCAAGGCTGCGCGCGCGTCGTCATATCCCTGATAGAGCCATGCGTTGAATTCGACAAAGATGAAGGATGATTCACGGCCTTCAGCTCGCTGTTCAAACGAGCGACGTACCAGTTTGATCATCGACGACTTGCCGCTTCCCCAGGAACCGGACACGCCGATCGAGGTGGGCCGACCATTTGCCTGTACGACTATCTCGGCAATGGTGTCGGCGACACCGGAGAAGTTCAGGAAATCGCGTTCTGTTTCATTGTCAGTCCACATCGATCAACCGCCTCCGGCGCGTGTACGCGCGCCTATTAGCCAATCGACAAATCTGGCAGCAGAAGCAGATCATGATCTAGCTGCCTCCGCGGCGACGTGGCCGGCGAGCTCAATGACAAATGTGCGTAGGCCAGTCATATCGCTCAGTTCTGCATAAGCACTGTCCGCAGAAAATGAACGCGGTGATGTCAGTATCGAAGCCGTTGTGTACAGCCGCTCCTGAACCAGCTTGCGGCAGAGAATGTTGTAGCGTTCGGCATATGAGGCACCCTGGAACTCTTCGAATACCGGGAAATGAGGCGATAAATCACGCACAGGCGCGCGCGATGCCGGTGCGTCTTCCAGCAACATCAACCAGCCGACGAAAGGGCGCGTTTGCTCGCCAAAGGCTCCTTCCCTGTAAGCCGTCCACAGATCATGCGCGGTGCCGATGGCTTCTTCGGAACGGTTGTTGAAATTGTTGCCGAAGGACGGGCCAACCTGGCTCTTGAATTCAAGTGCCGCGATCAAGCGGCCATCATTGATAACCAGAAGGTCCCACAACTTCGTGGGCCGAAAGTAGCCCGGCAATGTCAGCACACCGCGCTGATGATGGATGTCGGCGTGATCCAGCCCGTTCGCCCGCACGATGTCGATAACAAGGGAAATAAATCCGTCCATGTTCTTGCCGGCTGTCACGCCGGCGCGTTCGCCCTGATCGGCTTTACCGGATTCGATCTGCTTCTGGTGTGCCTTCTCACGGCTGTCCCAGAACGCCTGGATGGCTTCGCGGGCTTTGCGTTCGTAATCGGCAAGATCGATTGCCATGCATCCCCCTATTTGCCGTTGCTGCCGATGGCGGCACGTTCTGCTTCTGAAAGGCCATAGAGCTTCGCGACAGCCCTGTTGCAGGCATCTACATCATTGCGTGCCTCCGCCTCAATAAGTTCGGCTTTAAGGGCGGCGGAAACGTCCTGCCAGTGCGGCAGTCGAATGCGCCGTAGATATTGCGCCTGAAAGCGCAGATAACCGCCCCGCATCCGGGTCGCGTAGATCGACACAAAGAGTTTGGCGATGCCGAAGCGCAGCACAGCGCGTAACACTCTTAAGTCCCACTCGTCCGAAACGATGAAGTAAAGATTGTGGTGCGGGTACAGACGCCCGTCCTCGTAGACAATATGGGCTTCTCCCTTGATATCGGGGATTAGCAACTTCGGCATGCCTGCAAGTGCTGGGTAAATGCGGTCGATCGTCCGGTACCAATTGGCCGGCGTTTTCTGCGCAACATGCCTTTTTGCAATCTGGTCACGCCGAAGTTCGAGATATTTCTTCAGGCGGGGATAATCGTTCAGGTTTACAAGGCCGCTATCGGCGAACGGGTTAACAATCCCAAGGCCGCGCCATTTCACCTCGCCGCTGTCGATATCGCGGGTCATGACGAGCGGGAGTTTGCGGTCCTCCTCCACGTCCAACTCTTTGAACGGGCCGATAAAGGCTTTGTCTGCACCGGTCGCCACGCCGATACCGACTTTGCACCCGACCTCTTCGATGGCGGGAAACTCGCGTTCCAGCCTGCGAACGAGCATAAGCTGATCCGGCGATGCTAGAATCCAGGGCTGTGCGCCAACGGCGACGTCGGCCATCTCTTTCACTGAACTGCCGGGCGGTGGTGGTGGCTCGTCCCGCAGTTGCCGTACAAGGGAATCCAGCACAGTTTTGTCGATGGCTGGGCGGTGGGCGATCCGCGTCTTGCCCGGATTATCCCGGGTGATGACTGTGATCGCAGGATAAGCGATAACATCGGCATGGAAGGCTGGCGTGTCAGTCATATCGACATAGGCTTTGAGATGATAGCCTTCGGCCACCATCTGGCGTAGCGGGCCGCCATAGCGGTTTTTCATCCAGCGGTCGGCGCAGATAAAACCCAGCGTCCCGCCGTCGCTCAATAATGTGAGCGACCGTTCGATAAATGGAATATAGATGTCGGCGCGGTCGAACACGGTGCGGTATCGCGCGCGGTATTCGGCGATCAGAGCATCGGGAATCAGTTCCTGCCGCACATAAGGTGGATTGCCGACAATAAAATTGAAGTAGTCCGGCAGTTCAGTCAGCAAAAAATCACCCTGCACAAGCCATGCGTCGGTAAGACGTTCAGCCTCATCGGCCGTCATGTTTGCCTCTTCGAGCCATGCTATGACCTTGCCGCGTGTGCTCCTGAAAGAGGATTGGTGTAGCTCAACACCACGAATGCACGGCGCGAGCACAGCAAAAGGTTCGCCGCATGAACCACTCTGCTGCCAGCTTTCAAGCAGACGCTCAATCACGATCTGCAGAAAATCGCCGTCGCCGAAAGACGGCTCCAGAATGTGGTAACTGTAAAGCGGAAGATCGGACGTATAGCCGGCCAGATCGAGAATGAACTCAACTACCTCCCGCCTTGTATAGATTGCGCCGCGCTGCTCAACACCGGCGGCGGCAAGGAGGGCCACAGCATCAGTCACTGGACACAATCCAGGCAGCGATGCCTGCCATGTGGACGACAGCCCAGCCATCAGTTGACTTTCCGAACGGACGTGACATCTATCCGATGATCGTCGCGGTGCCACTGCAATAACTCGCGCATCGACCGGAGAATCAGCCACGATGCGCTCACATCGCTACTCTGGGCAAGTTGATCCAGCGTCGCGAATTCGTCTGGGTCTACTGTAATGGTTACCCGCTTCATGGGTTTGGTTTTCTTGCGGTTGGGCATTGCCGACTCATGTAGGTGACGCATAGTTTCATACGACTATACACCAGACAAACCAGCCTGAAATAGGATTTCTCTTTATATGGCGTAATGCTACGGAACATGCGCCCGCGTCACAACCAGTGTTCAAACTCCCGATCTCGCGTGAGGCGGCTGAAGCAAAACTCAGAATCCACTGGATTGAAATTTTCTTGCGGTAAATCAGCTGTGAGTTTTTTAATTTTGTTTCAGTTGTTTTAATTTGATGATGTCGATTTGACTCAAGGTATCGAAGATTCGTGTTCCGGTCACAACTCATCCAGTGCCGGACGCGGTTTGCTCCTAAATGGGTTCCATCTTTTTTATCCGGCCTGTGAACCCTCGATATTCTGACGCTAGAGAATGTCTTCCACAGATGTTCACCTCCATCCCAAGAATCCGTTTCACCAGAATAATATCTAGAAATTGAAACACAACGCCAAAAAGCCGAAATACCCACCTAGCTCTCAAAATTAGGCATTAGGCAGTTGAATTTTAAATTTTATCTATCTTTCGTCACCTTCGATTTGATAACCTATCCGGTGGCAGTTCGTCGAATTCTCGACCCTCTGATTGTGCAAGTTCACGTCGTGCGTTCCACGCATTCCACAGTCTACGCTCTTCTACACGACCTTCTTTCCTAAATTTTTCTTTCATCGTTTTTTTGAGCCATCGCTCATAAGTATCTGATAGCATTTTGTAAATCTCCGTTATAGTCAACGAAATTACAGCACCGAAAAATATTTGCCCTGGCATAGACTCTACGATTTCCGCGTATATTGTAACCCACCCGGGCGGGGTCCCTAGATAGCGCCACGTGGAGCCAACAATGATCAACACCAACTGGATGTGAAATAGCATGAAATAAATACTTTTCCACTTCTCCGGTACGCTCCAGATTGCTGTTCGACCCTTGTTTCTATTCTTTTTAGCCATGGATTCTCCTCCGGCATAAAATCTGAAACCGATTGATTAATCAAGTCGGTTCCAGATGTAAATAATGTCGCAAGAATATGAACCACAGCGAAAAATGCAAGAGAAAACTCAGAATCCACTGGATTGAATTTTTACTTGGGTAAAGCAGCTGTGAGTTTTGTAGATTTTGTTTCAGTTACTTAATTTTGATGACCTCGATTTGACTCAAGATATCGAAGATTTATGTTCCGGCCACAACTCGTCCAGTGCCAAATGCGGTTTACTCCTAAATAGATTCCATCTTTTTTCATTCGGGTTGCGGACAATCGATTTTCTGACGCTAGAGAATGTCTTCCACAGATGTTCACCTCCATCCCAAGAATCCACTTCACCAGAATAATTTGCTCTGTCCAAAATTTGCAATGCCTCAATCAGTTCCTCACTGCCCAGTTTATGGCCAAGCTCAGGCAGGTTTCGCGGTGGGTAGTGGCTCCACTTCAATTGCGCCCATTTGAGTAACGTATGACTGACTGCGGCGGCATCATCCCGTCGACAGGCTCGTTGAATATCTCCAAACAACTGCCTTGATGTTTGTTCCTTCTGTTCCCTATCAAGCAAATTCGATTCAAAGTGGAGCGGCCTGGACTTGCGGCTCATATACCAAAAGATCAATGTAAGTATCCACGCTACCAATAAGCCAATACTCACGAATATCCACATACTGTTACTGCCAGCAGAAACGACTGAGGAGTTTGTAGGTTCTAAATCTATATTTACTTCACTTTCTGACTCAATCGTTGCCGGTGTTCCTGTTGACTGGAAGTTGGCAAGGGAAATCATTGGCAGGCTGGCAACTTTTTCTCGATCTTCGTCTACATCCCACCAGACAACCTTGAATTCCGGCACTTCCAGAGCCGTTGTGTCCTGCGGGATAATCACAAATTCCTCATCGCGTTGTCCCGTCGTCCACTCATAGGTCTGACGCGTATTCAGCGCCGGATTGGTACTATATATTCGCGTCAGATTGTTCTCTTCATAGGTCGGTGAAGCCAATTGCAAAGCTCTCAACCCAACAGCCTTGATTGTGATTTTCCTGGTTTCAGGTTTGCCGACTTCAAACTTCGGCAAAGTTCCATCCCAGGAATCCGTAATTCGCAAATCTCTGGCAGGCAGCCATGTGTTGCCGGAAAAGCTACTCGGTTTGGGGCGAACCACAATACGAGCAGGATTGGAACTGATCCGCTCCCGAGTGTATTCAGTTTTTAATGTCGTTCGGTTTATTCTTTTAACTACACCATTGAATTCAACGGGTGAAATTTCCATTAATCCGCTTTGCTCAGGGAATATAGAGTAACGTCTCTCAACAACTCGATACTCTCGGCCAGCCCGTTGCGCCTGATATCTGCGATCCTGTCCGAGCCTTTCAACAGATGCCAAGGTAACTATCGGATCAGACAGGGCACCTTCCGGAATATCAACAGCGTGGAACAGTCGGACCACATAAGTGACTTGAGATTGAACATACGGGTTCCCCGGCGTTACTTCGATCTTCATGAAAATGTCATCCCCTGCTGACAGAACATTCCCGGTATACGCCTTGACTTCAAGTGCAACAGGGAGCGTTTGGTACGAGCCTAGTGAAATAGCAGGTACCTCAGTAATTCCCAGACGTTTGGGCTTGATTTCAATGATCCAGTTCTGAACGATACGTTGGACATTGTTCTCAACTCTAATACTGGTCTGTAATGACTGTCCAATAATCTCAAAATCTTTTCGAAGAAGGGTGAGATCTGGATTACCGTCAACCTGAGTTTCACCTTCTGCAGTCAAAATCAATTTCACCGATTCGTCAAGAAAAATCGGTGTGCGATCCAATGCTGCCTTTACCTCAAGTGCATTTGCCATGTTCGCGAGTGAACCAAGGCTCAGGATGACGACAAAGCAGCACAGTCTGAATAGACTGCTGCAGGATATTTTCAATCGCATACTTGAAGAACAATTCTGATTAATCATCTAAGCATGCTCCGAATCTTGTCTACTTCTACCATGGTTGAGTAACTTCAGGCACCTTGTCACGTAGTTCATTTTCGTAATAAAACTTGCGTCGAAGTAATCCCCCTGGGTCATCCGGAATCTGACGAAGCCACTGTTCCATGACTTGATTCAGTTCTTCGCCAAGGTCTGCCTGCAGCACGATATTGTCCTTTGATCCTGCCTCGGCATCCTCCAAAGCTTCTTCACCCAACTGCTCCTGACCCATCGACTGTTTGCCGGAACGCTGACTCGAATCACCTTCTTTCTGTGACCCTTGAGAGTCTCCCTGATCCAGATTCGGCGGAATTCCCTCCAGCCCATCATCCCTGTTTTCAGCGTCCTGCATATTTCCTTGTTGCCCGTCTCGGGATTCTCCCTGACCTCCTTCCTTCTGCTGCTGTTCCATCAAACTTTTCAGAAGATCCAAATTGAACTGAGCATCTTCAAGATCCGGATCAATTTCCAACGCAGCTTCATACTGACTGATCGCACCCTGGAAGTCTGTCATCTTCGCCAATGCATTTCCGTGGTTGTACAGTGCAATTTTGTCGCTGGTTTTCCTGAATTCGGTTACTGCCTGATCAAACTGATCCTGGCGATAATGCGCTATGCCTTTCCACTCGGGGTGGCTGAATAATGCATCGTTGTCATATTGTCCGGACACAATTGCATCTGCAGCCTGCTGATCGGAGCGCTGCCAAAGATCAATCCAATCGAAAGCGCTGGACTCTTGTGGCGCAGCCATGACAATCCATGCAGCGGCCAGCAGCCAGCCCCTTCGGAACATGAGTGCAACTAATGGAATTAACAGAACTAAAAACCACGGCCCTCGGTCCTTCCAGTTGACAGTAGATGCCTGCCTCCCGTCGGCCGCATCGAGTTTTGTCGCAGTAAATCGAGTCTGCGGCTGTGCCGAATCCTCACCTTCACTCGTAATAAGGGTAAGTGTCCCGCCACCCGCAAATGCCAGTTCGGCAAGACGGTCCTGGTCGACAGGAGCCACAACAAACTCCCCTAATCGGTCTTTTAGGAACTCTCCACCTTCCAATCTAACCGGTGCTCCGGTTTTTGTGCCAACACCGATGACTGAGAGACGGTATCCGCTACGCAACAGATCATTCGCTGCGTCAAAGGCAGCTGAATCTACACCGTCGGTTAACAAGACAACTGATCCGGTTCCATATCCAGAGTTGCGAAGAAGCTGCTCTGCACGAGCCAATCCTTCACCCGCATTGCTGCCTTGAATCGGCATTACCGATGTAAGCAACGACTGAAGGAGATGGGTTACAGTCGCAATGTCGTCAGAAACCGGTGCGACGTCAAATGCGTTTCCGGCAAATGCAACGAGCCCAACCGCTTGATCGTGATCGCTTTCAATGATCTGAATTGCTTTGTATCGCGCACGTTCCAACCGTGATGGAAGCACGTCGGTAGAATTCATGGATCGTGACAAATCGAAGACTATAACCATTGCATCCGCGCTCTGATAGAGTTGCGTATTTTCCTTGTCCCATGCAGGTCCTGCAAGCGCCACTACTGCCACCAGCCAACCCGCGAATACAACGCATCGAGTCAACGCAACTGACCGTTTGTCTCCTGCCACAATCAAGTGTGGAAGCAAATCAGGATCGCAAATCCGTTTCCAGCTGTCACTGCGTTTTCGGGTGACCCAGTAGGCAAGTACCGCTCCCATTGGCAGCAACAACAGCCACCAAGGTCTTAAAAATACGAACTCATCCAGAATCTGCACTGCTTCTCCCCCCTCGAAACAATCCCCGGTCGATTCCTGTCATTGCGTATAAAAATGCAAGAACAGCAATCATCGTCATGGACACAGCAAGCGGCCATGGATACAGCTCAGTTGCTTTCGTGCGTCTTTGCTCGTCGGCTTCAATCGGCTCGTATTGGTCAATCTGTTGGTAAATGTCCTGCAAAGCCTCGGAATTCGAGGCATGAAAGTACACACCACCCGTGGCTTGTGCAATATGCGGCAATATGTTGCGTGAGGAACCAGAATTGGCAGCTAAGGCTTGATCAGGACCAATTCCGACAACAAAAATTCGTACTCCATGCTGAACGGCAAGCTGCACTGCCTGAACGGGATCAATCGAACCGGTAGAATTTTCGCCATCCGTGAGCAGTATTAGAATTCGGTTTTCTGCTGGCCTTTCACGCAGAACCTTGACAGCCAAGCCGATCGTGTCGCCGATCGCGGTTCGCTGTCCGGCAAACCCGACTTGAGAACCCGTTAGAAAATCCACTACAGTATCGACATCGAATGTCAGCGGTGCATAAAGATAAGGTGAACTGCCGAACAGTATCAATCCCACTCGATCTCCGGCTCGGCGCTGTACGAACTCGCCAGCAATCTCCCGAACCGCATCGAAGCGGGAGCCGCCGCTGACAGAAAAATCAGTCTGTTGCATGCTTCCGGAAATATCAAGCGCAATCAGCAGGTCCCTCCCCGTAATTGGAATTTTGATGGATTCTTCAATCCACAATGGACGAGCCGCTGCTGTCACCAAAGCCAACCAAGCAATAATCGCAAGAATGATGAAGAGTCTTGACGGCGCTCCGGTAGTAAAACTCTGTTCGGAAATCTCTCGGAAAAACGGTACTTTGAGAGATGCAGATTTTGAATCAACCTTGGGCATCAGCTTTCGCACCAGTATGGGTACCGGCAAAAATGCGAACATCCACAGCCAAGCGAAATTCAGCATTCTAATTCGCCTGCAGCACGGTCTTTACCCATTCTCGGCAAATTTCCCGGAGTGAATCGAGATCGAATTGTTTGTTCGCCGAGTAAGGCGCAATGGTCAACATTCGACCCACACCCTGTGTGAATTGATCGGTATTGCCGCTCTGATCAAGAAATTCCAGCCAAGCCTGACCCGTTAAGCCTGCAACAGCAGAACGCGGATATCTTGTGATCGCAATCCTGCGCATGAGAATTGAAAGTTCGGCTATTGCCTGCGGTGATTGCAAGCCAGCGATTTCGTCAATCTGTTGAACAATCGTGTGTCGTGAGTAGCGCACAATTGCCAATTTGATACTGTAGATGATTGCTGCAGTCAGAATCAAAATGAGAATTGCGACTAGCCACCATCCGATTGCCGGTGGCCAGAAACCAGGTTCCGGCGGCGGAATCACATCTCGCAGATCCTGCAACAGGTCAATGTCTGTGGGCATGGCAGGTGATTTTTAAATTCTGAATGTCAATTGAAATCTTTCCGTAACACACTAGCAGTTCTGGCACTGCGTAATCGAAGATTTGGAATTTTTCTTTGGGCTCTTCTTGTATTTAACCGTGAACCTCGGTGAAATGCCTTGTAAATCGATTTGACCACATCCTCCCCTGGCTGCAGTTGAATGATCGGCACGCCAAGTCTTCGCAACGCATCCTCGGTTCGTTGATTTCGATTGTCGAGCGCACGCTGCAGTCTTTCGCGACGAACACGCGAGGACAGATGGAGTGTTGAAAAACTTGTCCCATCGGTCACTGGAAAACTGCCGGGTGGCAGTGCTTCTCTTTCCACTCGGTCCTGAATCCACACAAGTGTGAGCAATCTTCGGCGACTTAAAAATTCAACCGCACTGACTACGGCTTCCGACAGTTTGGAAAAATCGCTGATTACCACAGTCAAATCGCCCGCTCGAACCTGTCTCACAACAGCTGACAACGCTTCGCCAAGTCCGTCACGGCGGTCGTCTACAGCATCCGTGGTTTCACGGCTCATCACAGATAGCATATCGAATTGCCGTAGCAGGACTCCAGCAGCTGACGCAGGCCGATTTCTTCGCACGCCCGAATCGGAGATTCCAATGGTACTGATCAGGTCTCCCTGTTCAAACGCCGCCCACGCAATCAGCGACGCTACTTCGGCTGCCACTACGGATTTGAATGCTCCGCGAGTACCGAAATGCATGGACGACGTCATATCCACAACCAGATACACTGCCCGCTGACGGTCTTCCTGAAAAACTTTAGTGTGAGCTATGCCGGTTCTTGCGGTAACGCGCCAGTCAATGGTTCGGGCATCGTCTCCAGGTGCATATTTGCGGGACTCCTCGTATTCCATCCCCCGGCCGAGGATCATCGAACGTGTACTGCCGGCCAGCAACGCCGATTGACGGGTCGGCAGACGCAAGCCGTGCGCCGATCCACGCAATCGAATCAAATCATCAGTGAATACTTCGCTGCCGCGCAACATTGATTCGCGACATCCTTCAAGGTACGGCTACTACGGAAATAAGTCCGCGGATAACCTCGTCTACATCAATATTCTCGGCATCCGCTTCGTAGGTCAGCAACAGTCGATGTCGCAACACATCAAACGCCACCTCCTGAATGTCAGCTGGCGATACATAACTTCGCTCGTCCAGCCAGGCCCTTGCACGTGAACACATATCCAGCGCGATCGTTCCACGCGGACTCGCGCCCAATTCAATCCAGCGATCCAGATCCGAATCATACCTGCCACTGTTACGGGAAGCATCCACCAGCTCGATAATGTACTGTTCGACAGTGGGTTCCATATGCAGGGCATAAATTTCCTGACGCGCTGCGTGAATCGCCGCATAGGGAATCTGCAGCCGTTCGGCAGATTCAGAATTCTCGGAGGAATCCCGCTTGATCGCTTCTGCACGCGCAATTTTGAGAATTTCATGCTCTTGGGATTTTTCCGGATACCACACGCGAACCTGCATGAGAAAGCGGTCTCTCTGTGCCTCTGGCAATGGATAGGTGCCTTCGTGCTCAATCGGATTTTGCGTGGCCATCACCATAAACAAATCCGGCAAAGAGTAAGTCTGGCTGCCGACAGTGATCTGTCGTTCTTCCATGGCTTCAAGCAACGCTGACTGCACCTTGGCTGGCGCCCTGTTGATCTCATCCGCAAGTATGATTTCGTGAAAAAGTGGACCTTTACGAAATACAAAGGTTCCCGTCTCAGGGCGGTATACATCGGTACCGGTCAGGTCTGCAGGCAGCAAATCAGGGGTAAACTGTATGCGGTGAAATTCCCCGTCAATGAACTTGGCGAGCTCTTTAACAGAACGTGTTTTCGCAAGTCCGGGAAATCCCTCCAGTAAAAGATGGCCGCCGCACAGCAAGGCGATCAACAAGCGATCAATCAGTTCATGCTGCCCGACGATTTCCTTAGAAAGAAATTCCGGAATTCTCCGAATATCCGCAACCGATACCTCAGGCGACCCGCTTTTCCAGAGCAATTCCTTGATACCCGCATGCATATTGATTCAGCTCAAGATCTTAGGCGATCAGGTTACGTGCTGCTGGAAAAAATCCATCGTCCGAGACCATGCAAGCATAGCATCCTCGGCATCATGCCTAGCGGTGGTGGGATTTGCAAATCCATGATCGGCTTCATACCAGAAATTGCTGTAACTCTTTCCAGCATCGTCCATCGATTTCTCGAAGCCACCTACCATTTCCTGATTGATCCACTCATCCCGACTTGCGAAATGTCCCATCACCGGGCCTTTCAGATTTTTAACTTCCTCTACGCCCTTCGCGCAACGACCGTAGTAGATTACTGTCGCTTCTACCGGCGTTGCAATAGAGGCGTTCAAGGACCAGCCACCACCGAAACACCATCCCACTGTACCAACCTTGCCGTTGCTTTTAGGGTGATTGCGCAGCCATTCTACCCAGCTCACCAGGGTTTCTGTTGCAACATCCGGGTGAACCTCACCCATAATCTTACGGGCATTTTCCGGTGTCTGTGCAACCTGACCTTGATAAAGATCAACCGCGAGTGAAAGATATCCGGCCTGCGCGAATTTCGGTACAACACTCCTGATCTGGTCGTTGAGACCCCACCATTCGTGAATCAAAATAACCGCACCGGCTGGAGCTGTTTCGGGTTCTAGAAAGTAACCCGAAACCGACCCGTCGGACATCCACAAATCGGTTGTGACATTGTCTTCATTTGCGGAAATAGCGGATACTTTACCAGCCGCCGCAACCGCGAGTGGCACTGAGCCGATTGCCTTGAGGGCGCTTCTACGATCTACCATGTCAACCTCCTACAACTGCTATCGTGTGTAATAGCACTGACGTTTAAATAATTACTATTTTAGCAGTGTGCTGCGGCACTCCGCACTTCGTTTGATAGGAACGCGAATTGAGTTAAAAGTCTCGCAACTCCATGCAGGCAAGTACAATATTGATTTGAAATTATCGCCGATAACAGTTTGAATTCTCATGCCAACCCAGACACTATGAAACGCTCTGACCTCAGAGCATTTGACCAGTTGCGTCCGCTTCGAATTACCCGCGGCTTTACCCGCAATGCGGCCGGTTCCGTTCTGATCGAAACAGGGAACACTCAGGTGCTGTGTACCGCAAGCATAGACGAAAAAGTTCCCTTTCATCTGCGGGGAAAGAATCAAGGTTGGATTACCGGCGAATACAGCATGCTACCGGGTTCAACCCAGGTGCGAAACCCAAGAGAAGCAGTTCGAGGCCGGCAGGGAGGACGTACACAGGAAATTCAGCGACTAATCGGCAGAAGCCTGCGTGCAAGCATCGATCTTGAAAAACTAGGGGAACGAACCATCATCGTCGACTGTGACGTTCTGCAAGCCGATGGCGGAACTCGATGTGCTTCCATCACTGGCGGGTTCGTTGCACTTGCAGATGCAATTGGACACCTCATCTCAAAACAGCAAATTGTGGAAAACCCAATTCGCTTTCATGTCGCATCAGTCTCGGTCGGGATCGTCAAAGACACCACGTGTCTTGATGTCAGCTACATCGAAGATGCACAAGCTCAAACCGATATGAATTTCGTGATGAACGAAATGGGCAATTTCATCGAAATTCAGGGCACGGCTGAAAAGAAGGAATTTTCCTTGGAGCAGCTCTCCGCAATGGCCGAACTTGCAAAATCAGGCATCACTGAATTGATAGAAACTCAGAAACAGGCGTTGTTGGATTGAACAAGTCTTCCAAGATCGTGCTGGCGAGCAACAATCCCGGCAAGATTGACGAAATAAACAGGATGCTGAGCATGACTTCATTTCGAGTCATCGCCCAATCCGAATTGGGGATCGGTGAAGCCGTCGAAGACCAACCGACCTTCATCGAAAATGCCCTGCTCAAAGCACGTCATGCTGCCACGGAATCCGGCCTACCGACAATTGCTGACGACTCGGGCTTGGTGGTCGATGCCATCAACGGAGAACCCGGAGTGATTTCTTCTCGATATTCGGACCCCGGTGCTAACGATGAGCGAAACATTCAGAAACTGCTGGGTAAACTTGAAGGTGTGATAGGCGATGCCCGCAGTTGTCGATTTCGATGCGTGATGGTTTATCTGCGCCATGCGGAAGATGCATCTCCGATCATATCGGATGGGACGCTTCATGGAATTGTCCATACCCATACCCAAGGATCATACGGGTTTGGATACGATCCGGCGGTGTGGGTGCCAGAGCACCGATGCACGCTTGCAGAACTGCATCCGACAGCCAAAAACAAAATCAGTCATCGGGGTAAAGCCCTGCGTGGTCTGGTTGATCAACTAATCGCACTTGAAGAAAGACATGACACATAGGCTTGTATTGTTACGCCACGGACAAAGTCAGTGGAACCTCGAAAACCGATTCACCGGTTGGGTAGACGTCGATCTATCGCCTCGCGGCATTGACGAAGCTCAGACCGCCGGGAAGGCATTAAAAGATAACGATTATCAGTTCGATGTCGCACTAACGTCGGTTCTGAAGCGTTCAATTCATACTCTGGAGCATGTATTGCACGAACTTAAACAGACTGATATTCCGATACTTAAAGACTGGCATCTGAACGAGCGTCACTATGGTGGATTGCAGGGATTGAACAAATCTGAGATGACACAGCGTCATGGGGCAGAACAAGTACTCAAGTGGCGGCGTGGATACGCAGTACGACCGCCTGAAATGTCGCAGAGCGAAGCCGAAGCTCAGCATGACAGCCCGCAGTACCAGCATCTTGACAGCGTACCCGCAACTGAGTCGCTTGCCGACACTTATGAAAGAGTGGTGCGATACTGGGAGAATTCGATTGCACCTGAACTACATGAAAACAAGAAAATATTGATTGTTGCGCATGGCAACAGCTTGAGAGCACTTGTCAAGTATCTCGACGGTATTTCAGACGAGGACATCACATCACTAAACATTCCAACAGGCATTCCGCTGGTTTATCTATTGAACGATGAACTGAAACCCATCGAACACTTCTATCTTGCTGACAGCAATGTTTTGGAGCAGGCCGTATCAGAAGTAAAAAACCAGAGTTCATCAGACAAGAAGTAGAATGGCGACTCCGCAATTGACAATCAGTCGCTTGATAGCAGTAAAGCTGTGAAATCGTCTTGATCGTTTCTTCGCCTCGAATACCCTCTGGAGAGGGATAGGCTTTTTGAGTTCATCATCTACACAAAAAAATTCATCCGATCGTCCAGATTTCGTGGTCGTCGGAGCTGGAGCTGCTGGGATATCCGCCACCCATAAACTGATTGGTCTTGGATTTTCAGTAACCGTCGTTGAAGCTGCGAGCCGGACTGGAGGCCGTGCCTGGACTGACACGACGACTTTCGGAGTTCCCTATGACGTCGGAGCCCACTGGCTCCATTACGATTCTCACAATTTCTACAATGAATACGGGAAAAAGAATGGCTTCGACATTTATCCGGACCCCCTGGAATTTCATCTATTTGATCAGGGGCAGAAACTGGAAAAAGGATTAGAAACAATTCAGGATAGACTTGAAGAATACTACTCCGATATCGATAAGGCCACGGATGCCAGCCTTGATATTTCTGTTCAACAGGCAATATCACATCGAACCGGCGAGCATCGTCAAACAGCTGAATATATTCTCGGGCCGTGGACAATGGGCAAAGAAGTCAGTGAGTTATCGGTACGGGATGTTGCTTCATCAATTGAAACGAAAGACTGGTTTTGCAAACAGGGATTCGGATCGCTGGTCTCCCACTATGGTTCCTGCCTGCCTGTTTCGCTTAACACCAAGGCAATTGAGATCAATTGGACCGGGCACGGAGTGAAAGTCAAAACAAGCCATGGAGAAATTCAGGCCAAGGCGGTCATCCTTACTGTATCCACTGGCGTGCTGGCTTCTGGTGACCTCAAATTCAGCCCGGAACTCCCGGTAAAAAAACAAGAGTCATTCCATGCTATTTCCATGGGGAACTATGAACACGTATGTCTGCTTTTTTCAGATGATGGCTTGCAGACAAAACCAGATACTTACATTTTGAAATCAGTCGATGAATCAGGAATGAATTTCGGCGCACTGGCCAATGCCTCTGGAAGTGGACTTGCTTATTTCGACATAGGTGGTAAAACAGTGCTTGACCTGATGAATGAGAATGAAGAAACCCGTGTCAATCTCGCTCTTGAAGAGATCAAGAACATTTTTGGCAACGGAATCGAACAATCGTTCGTGAAAGGGGTGGCTTCTTCGTGGAGGAGCAATTCCTATACGCTAGGAGCTTACGCAAGCGCCGAACTTGGCGCTTCCACCATGCGCGAACATTTAAGAGAGTCGATTGCCGATAAAGTATTTTTTGCCGGAGAAGCCTGTCATCGCAGCATGTGGGCATCGGTTGCCGGTGCGCATCAGTCCGGGCAGGAAGTTGCTGCCAATGCTGCCAAAACGATCGGCAAACCCATCCAGGTATAACAGTTTTGAGCATTTCTGGAGCCTCACCCAAATTCGTTTGCTGGATCGCGGCAATAGCAGTTTTCTTATTCGCCTATTCATCGCATGCATCTGACGAACCGCTTAGGGTTGGGTTCATATTCGACAGTACTATTGGGGCCCATGGCTGGCGATTCAGCCACGAGCAATGTCGGATTGCGGTCAGAGACGAGTTTGACGAACAGGTGGAAACGGCGGTTTTTGCGAAGTTTTGGGCTAATGAAGCCGAAGTTGAAGGCGTCATGCGTCTCATGCTGGATTCTGGTTTCAAAATGTTCTTTGTCCTTAGTCAAGAATTTGAGCAGGTAACACATCGTTTGGCCGAGGAATATCCGGACGCGATATTCGAAGTAGCGACAGGTCGCAGACAGGCAAAAAACGTTGGAGTCTATTCGGCTCGCTTCTATGAAGGATTTTTCGCTGCTGGTGTTCTGGCTGGACAAGTCTCATCTACCGGCCGAATTGGTTATGTCGGGTCTATTGACATTCCCGAAGTAACGCGTGGGATCAATGCGGTAACGTTAGGTGCGCGACTGATCAACCCGCAAGCAGAGGTGCATGCAATCTGGATCGATGCATGGCGAAATCCGGCGCTGGAGTCGCTCGCTGCAAACTTTCTGATAGACGGTGGAACAGATGTCATCATATTCCACACTGGCGGTACGGAGATTTTACAGGTTGCCGAATCGCGAGGCGTATTCTCGTTTGGAAAAGCGTCAGATATGAGTGATTTCGGTCCGAATGCGCATCTTGCAGCAATTTCGTATGACTGGAATCAATTCTGTATCAATCGAGTACACGAAGTGATTGAAGGCACCTGGCAGTCAACAAACACTTGGGGTGGAACGGACGGTCCAGCGGTGCGATTGACGAATTTCAACAGAAAACGGGTTCACCCAGATGTCATCGCGTTCATCCAGACACTAGAAGAAGGCATCCAATCTGGAAAGATTCATCCATTTTCAGGACCCATCCACGACAACCTAGGGAATCTGACTGTTGAAAAAGACAATGTCCCGACGGATGCTGAACTACTTGGCCTGAACTGGTTCGCAGAAGGTGTCAAATTCAAATAGGTACGCTAATCTGTTCGTCGCCAGTCAATTTTTTAAATCATCATTTCAAGTTCAGTTGTCCATGTATGGGAATGCGGCAACAGAATCACCAAGTAGCGCGCTTTAAGCTAGCCCGAAGTTACGAATACAGGTTCTCCCAAGACCTCCATGATCGGTTCTACGCCCAATCCAGGGCGATCGGAAGCCGTCATGTAGCCATTCTCCATGATCGGTGCGCCATTCGCGATCACAGTATGGGAATACTCATGAAATGCAGATGACTGAAAATGAAAATCTTTCGGCAATGTATGCGCGAGATGCGCAATTGCCGCTGTGGCAATTTCGCCACCCCAGGAATCCTCGACAGTCATGACAATTCCCATATTCATGCACAGGTCTCGAAACTGACAGGCTTTCATCAATCCGCCCACTCGATTGATCTTCAAATTGATCAGGTCCATTGCGCTTTCCTGCCACCCTCGAATCAGGATTTCAATGCTATCCATGCATTCGTCCAGTATCATCGGATGATCGCAGTGCCGCCGGACAGCCAGGCACTGTTCATAAGTCAGGCAAGGCTGCTCAAGATATAAATCGACATCGCGAATGGCTTTGACGACTCGAATCGCAGCGTGCTGGCGCCAGCCGGTATTGGCGTCCGCATTCAAGACATTTCCAGCATTGAGTTCGGCTGACACCTTGAATATGCGTTCGATATCCACATCCGGATCGGCACCCACTTTCATTTGAAATTGCGTAAATCCCTGATTTTGATAGTCGCGAAGTTTTGCCGCCATCGCATCAGGGTCCTGTCGGCTGACAACTTTGAACAGTTTGACGTCCTCCTGGCGCTTGCCGCCGAGGAGTGTGTAGACTGGCTGGCCAGTCGCTTTGCCGAGAATATCCCAGCACGCCATATCGATCGCAGACTTTACGTAGGGATGGCCTTTCAGCAAAGTGTCCATACGGTCATTGATTTTCCCAAGTTCCAGGGGGTTGGCTCCAATAAGGTCAGGCGCAAGCTTGGCCAGCCCGGCTCTCGCACCCTCGGCATATGCAGGCAGGTAGGAAGGTCCTAGCGGGCAGGTTTCCCCGGCTCCCGTCAATCCGCTGTCCGTTTCTACAATGACGACTGTACTGTCAAATGCCGAAAAAGTTTGTGTCGACCAACTGTATGACCCTTCCTTCATAGGCAAGTCTACCTGATGGACTGATATCTTTGTAATTTTCAATGGTGTGCAACCTCTTCTCTCTTATCCGATTAAATTCCTTAAAGCCGACAAATAAAATGATTAGAATATCATCACTTTAACTCATCAAATAAACAAGGAGATTAATATGAGTCCTAAGACAATCATTCGATGTCTATCACTAACGGTGCTAAGCGCATTCTTGTTCGCAACGAATGCAAGTGCCGACAGACTGGACGATATTCTATCGGACGGGGAAATCCGATGCGGAATCATGCTGGATGTTCCCCCAGTAGGCATGCGGGACAATGACAATAATCCAATTGGCTACGATGTAGAATTCTGCAGAGACATGGCCGCAGCATTGGGTGTTGAGGCAGTGATTGTCGAAACGCCTGCACCGGATCGAATTCCAGCGATTCTTTCCGGCCGAGTCGACATCAGTATTGCTTCGGCAACGAACTCGCTGGAACGTGCAAAGTCAGTTGCATTCTCCATCCCTTATCAAATCTGGGAAGTTGGCGTAGCCGTTGCTGCAGACAACACCACAATCAATTCCTATGATGACCTGAAAGGAAAAACCGTCGGTACAGTTCGCGGCACAACACCCGAAGTTGCATTTCTGAACGATATGGAGATGTTTGGCGAAGGCACAGAACATATCGCTTACGGTTCCAATGCGGAACAATTTCTGGCACTATCGCAAGGGAAGGTTGACGCAATTATTGAAGCCACTGCCATATTCGGTGAGTATGTAAAAGGCCCCGGTAAAGGCGTAATCAGAATTTGCTGTACAGTTCCAACTGCACCTTCTGACTGGACCGGACTGATGGTGAACCGTCAGCATCAAGGTCTCTTGAACTGGGTAAATCTGTTTGTTTGGCATCAGTGGAAAAACGGTCGTACCGATGAGCTCTATCAGCAGTGGTTCGGTTTTCCTGCGCCCAATATGGACTTCCCCGGCGTTCACGCGTATTAATTCATAACTTACTCCTTATTTGCGGATGCAGGATCATGGCTGCAATAACCTGCCTCTGATCCTGCTTCCGCATTTCATGGGTATATTCGCGCATGTTTCTTGAATATACCTTTCAGTGGAGAGTGGTCTGGAAGCACTGGCCCGAACTGATACAAGCAGGGATACTAACGCTCCAGATTACGATTCTATCCATAATTTTGGGGTTACTGATTGCTGCTGTTCTGGCAGCGCTTCAAGACTCGAAAAATTCGTTCGCAAGAGGCATCGCAGCAACCTGGATTGCACTGGCTCGAAACACTCCCGCACTGCTACAAATTTATATGGCGTACTTTGGTTTAGGTGCATTCGGCATTCATCTATCCCCATATACTGCCGTACTGGGCGCAATCACATTTAACAATGCTGGATATCTGACTGAGATTCTCCGAGGTGGATTCAGCTCGATCCCGACATCGCAAAAATTTGCCGCCCAAGGGCTCGGTTTATCCAAAATTCAGGTTTATGTGTACGTAGTTCTGCCGCAAGTCTTGCAAACAGTATTCCTGCCCATCGTGAATCAGGTTATCTGGGCAATGCTGGGAACTTCGCTCGGCATGGTTATCGGACTGCAGGAGCTAACGGGCATGACGACATTTCTTCAGTCGCAGACATTTCGACCCTTTGAGTTCTACTTCATTGCAGCGTGCCTCTATCTGGTTATAGCAAAGCTTGCAATCATTTTGGCGCAACTGGTTGCCGCTTACATGTTCAAGGGCAAAGCGGCGCGATGATTTACACATTCACTACCAATGATTTCTGGTTGATGGTGCAAGGTGCCGGAATAACCTTCGTATTGACAATCGTTTCTGGTTTCTGCGGAACCGTCATGGGATTCTTAATTGGCTGGGCACGTACAGTTCCGAACTTTTTTCTATACCACCTGCTTGGTGCCTACATTGATGTAATTCGATCGGTACCGCTGATTATTCAGTTCGTTCTATTCAACAGTTTCATGGCGATTCTCGGTTATCCGATGAATCCGTTTATTTCCGGACTCATTACCTTGTCTATCTATATTTCCGGCTATGTTTCTGAGGTGGTCAAAGCTGGAATCGAATCAACACCACGCGTAACCCGATTGGCGGCACGCGGTCTGGGCATGACTTATTTCCAGGATTTCTATAACATCGTTCTGCCGATTGGAGTCCGTACGGTGTTTCCGGCCTGGACCGGCTTGATGCTAGGATTGATGAAAGACACATCGTTGATCGCAGTGCTGGGTGCTACCCCGCCTGAACTTCTGCGGGCCTCGCAAATTATCATCAACCGAATTCAGGAACCGCTACTGATCCTTCTCGGGGCGGGTGCGTTCTATTTCGTCATGTGTTATGCAATCACAGTGTTCACCAAGCGATATGAACAGGGTTGGCAGCAAAAACAGGAGATCGTCTAATGATTGAAGTGCAAGATGTCCACAAATCATTCGGTAAGCTTGAAGTACTGAAAGGCATTGACCTCGACGTGGAAAAAGGGGAAGTCGTTTGCTTGATTGGTGCCAGCGGGTCTGGAAAATCAACGCTTTTACTATGCATTAATGCACTTGAAAGCATCGCCAAAGGAAAGATATTTGTTGATGGTATTGATGTTCACTCTCCGCAAACCAATCAGGATAATCTGCGTCGGAAGCTGGGCATAATTTTTCAACAATTCAACGCTTTTCCGCATTTGACTGCACTGAAAAATGTCTCACTCGCCCCCCGGAAAGTCCTCAAGATGACGACAAAGGATGCTGAAGAACTTGCGGTGAAGCACCTTGAACGAGTCGGCTTGGGCGATAAAATCAATCAGTATCCGGCTCAATTGTCTGGCGGCCAACAACAGCGTCTGGCAATCGCACGCGCACTGGCGATGAACCCCGACTATCTGCTACTGGACGAAGTGACTTCGGCATTGGATCCTGAACTTGTCGGTGAAGTGCTGGACACTTTGAGAATGCTGGCACAGGACGGCATGACCATGATTGCGGTTACCCATGAGATGCCGTTTGCCCGAGAGGTTGCAGATCGCGTAGCATTTTTTCACGAGGGTGTAATTCATGAAATTGGTGCAGCAAAAGACCTGATCAACAATCCACAAAAAAAGCGAACCCAGGAATTTCTAAGCAATATTCTCTAGTTCCACCGGCAATTTCAAAATCATCCTAAATTGCAATAACAATTTATCGTCATACGAATGCTTTTTCATCCAATCGAATAAGCGTCTCTCGCAAGGAAGTAAGCGGAACTGCTTCTCCGTCCCGCCTGGACTGTCGATCACTGCCACCATAGACTACTGTCTTGGTTGAAATTTGCGGTAGCAATTTCGCCACCTGATTCAGCGAATTGAAATAGTCAGATGCGACCGTAGCACCGGACTTTATCTCAAATGCACCAATGTCGTTACCACTTTCGTAGAAGAGGTCGCACTCCAAACCTCGGACATCGCGAAAAAAAGACAGATTGGACCGACGGCCTTGATTGTATCGGTGCTTCAGAGCTTCTACAACGACTGCATTTTCGAATAGGGAGCCACGAAGTGGGTGAGTACTTATCTGGCTGGCATGTTCAATACCAATGAGATAGCTGGCCAAACCAACATCATAGAAGTAGAGTTTAGGTGTCTTGATTAATCGTTTTCTAAAGTTGGTGATATAGGGCGGGAGTTGAAAAATGATGTAACTCGCTTCTAGAACCGTCAACCAATGACGCGCCGTTGTATGAGAGACACCAGCATCAGCACCTAGATGTGAGAGATTGGCTAGTTGACCAACACGCCCGGCACACAAACGTACAAATTTACGAAAACTGGAGAGGTTTCGTATTTCTCCAATTCGGCGGACATCCCTCTCAACGTAACTTTCCAAATAGTCGCCAAGCGTTTGACTGGGGTTACGCTGCTTGCTGTAAATCCTGGGATAGAAACCAGAATACAAGATGTCGTCAATGTCGCTGCTCGCACCAGTTTTTTGCCGTTCAGCGAGCGAGAACGGCAGTAGTCTGAGTAATGCTGTGCGCCCGGCAAGAGACTGGCTTATAGAATCGGAAAGTCGAAACTGCTCGCTACCGGTTAATACGAAGAGGCTATCTCGTCCTGATTCATCAGCAAAGACTTGTAGATAAGACAAAAGGTCTGGAACTCGCTGAATTTCATCAATGATGGCTCCTTCACCTAGTTGGGAAAGAAATCCTCGGGGGTCTGATTCTGCAAAATCCCGTTGATCTGGTAACTCCAAATTGACATAATTGAGGTGCGGAAAAGCGGCACGGCAGAGCGTAGTCTTGCCAGACTGTCGCGGTCCAGTTACGGTTACGAACGGAAATTGCTCAAACAGCTTGACTAGATGAGTTGTAATTTCTCTTTCAATCATGCCTTTAGTATACTAGATTTGTGTATAATTGAATTTACTACTTTCAATTATCCCATTCTTCGAAAGTAGATACTTGAAACCATTAATTGACAATGGAAATCGGTTGGGCAATGCTGATGAACAAAGAGGGTATACACCCTTTAATTTATCTCGATATGGCAATTGATAACTCTGTGCACCCCATTTTTGTAGGAAACAAATAAACACAATTACCGTAAAATTTTAATTTAACGTGCTGTAACCGAAATTGAGCGATGCCCGAACCAGTTCGATATGCAATTTTTGTCTATGACGAAGTAGAGCCAATTGATATTGGTGGTACATTCGGTGTTCTGTCGATGGCACGAAGAGTTGCTCCGCATATAGAAATGTTTCTCATTGCCGAGAATGCAGGTCCGGTGCGCTTGACCAATAATCTGATCGTGGAAGCACAATATGGGATTGATAGTTTTCCGAAAGCTGAATTCCTTATCGTTACTGGCGGTGCTGGCTGGAAGACGCAATGCGACAACTCAAACGTGCTGAATTTCATTCGTACTTGTGCGTTGAGTATGACTGTGGCGTCAGTATGCACAGGGGGCATGATCCTGGCGGCGGCAGGAATTCTTGATGGGTTGTCTGCAACAACAAAGCAGGAAGTTTTCGGTAACGAACAGTCACCTCTTAGCGTGATGACTGAAACCTATGCCAACATTACTGCTGTTCCTGCAAGGTTTATCGACACGGGGCGAGTCATCACTGGCGGAGGAGTAAGTCTGGCAATTGATGTTACTCTACACTTGATCGAAAGGGCGTGCGGCAAATCAATTGCAGAAGAAACTGCTCGGATTATCGAATATTCTGCTGCTGCAAATGCCAATGAGCAACGGCTGAAATCTGTGATTATTTAATATGGACCAAGTTATCTCGCAAATCAGCGTCAAGTTGAAATGGCTTCAATTTGAGTAAATTCGCATATATAGAGGGCAAAGTAATTTTTAAACAATATCTTTCACCCTGAAGAAAATTCAGAAAGGCGCGAAACAATAAACGACTTGCGTAACTTAGCTAACGCGTGCCAACGGACAGGCACTGGTTAACAGTGCTTAACCCGGTAAGTGCCGCAGCGCAGGCACATCTAACACGTGAATAACAACTTTTTTTAATCCAAATTCATGACAAAACAGGAGGCATGATATGGCTGTAGCAACCAAACCAAAGCACTTTCAAGAGAGACTGAAAGGAAAATTGGAACCGACACCGAACGGTTCGGTATACATTGATCCGGAAAAAATGGAATGGACACCATCACAGTTTGACAAAATTTCGACAAAAGTGCTCTATCGTGATGATGAAGAAGGCGCTATGACGGTTCTGTTGAAATGGGAACCGGGCGCGAGGCTTCCTTTCCACAAGCATGCCGATATCGAACAAAGTTATGTAATTGAAGGCTCGTTCTACGATCACGATGGCATTTGCCGTGCAGGAGAATTTGTCTACCGGCATTCGGGCTCGATGCATGAGACCAAATCAGACGAGGGATGCATACTCCTTGCGGTTTATCGGAAGCCCAATATTTTTGTCAATTCTGCCGGATTTGAACAGAAATCCTGAACTGGAATAACATTCGGCCGCGTATCAAGGCCGGGGTGATGCGCTTGCCGAAAGGCCGGTCGAGACCCCGTTCGATGGTCTGGGCTGGCGTCGAACCGCAGGTAGGGGCGCCGGCTCGAGTCAGCCTGCCTTTTCCCAACCCCGATTTCCAGTGCGCTTCGGGAAGACGGTTATTGAGGCAGGTGCGAGTCCCGCGCACCCTTGTACACAATGGGCAAAATTGACGGGTCTGTGACGCTGGAGTCTACGTGCAGACGGATCACGTTGCGGCCCGTACCGCAGTCCCCGAAGTCATCGCAGGTCATCGTGCCGATGATGCCCTGGAAACCTGCGGTACCATCCAAGGCTTCACGCAGTGCCGCATGGTCGATAAAAAGTGTGTCTCCATCCACGACCGCAATCTGCTTGATAGCTGAGAGTAACAGTGTCGTGGCGTCATAGCCGTGCGCCCAGTACGGGGACGTCGAAGGGCTTCCATAGGTGGCTTCGAACGCGGCTAGTACATCAGCAAAGCTTCTGCCTGTCGCCTGATTCGTGTTCCTGCTGTCTCCAAGATCAGGTCCTGTGAAATAGACGCCTTCCGACTCCGGCAACGCAAGAAACTCCGTCACCAATGTGGCGGCGCCACTGATTATCGCCACTCCTTCCATGAAGTCGCGCCGGGCCGATTGTTGAATCAAGGACATAGCCTCTGCCGGGAAGAGCGGGATGAACACGCCATCGGGACTGGCTTCGTCGAAACTGGCGAGAACAGCGGCCATGTCAGTCTGGCCTTTTGCCACCTGAGCGACGACCGGAACAGTGCCGCCATACTCTCTGAAAGCAACAGCAAAAGCGTTCGAAATGGCGCTGGTATATGGGTCACCGTCATGGATCGTCACCATCGTGCGCAATCCCAGTTCATCGTAGCTGAATTGCGCGACAATGCTTGCTTCGATAAGGTCGTTGTCTGCAACACGGTAGTAACCCTTGTGGTAATCAGAACCAGCATTTCCGGACAGGTCGGACGTTAGGACAGGTGACGTGTTTGCCGACGATATCATCGATAGGCCTGCCTCGCTGATGACGGGCGACGCCTCCACCGCTGCACCGGAGCACAAGGTGCCGATAACGCCGACGACCTGTGCGTTGGCTACGACGGCTTCAGCCGCTGCGCGCCCACCCTCGCCTGAGCACATTTCGTCGAGGGTTTCGATGAAAACCTGGCGCCCGTGTATGGAGCCGAAGTCCTTGATCGCTATCTCGATGGCGGTCCGAATGACAGTGGACACAGACGGTACGACTGTATCGGAAAGGAGTGCGCGGATTTCGACCGGCTGACCGGGCTTGATCTCGACTGCACCGAGCGGTCCCGATTTGAAACCATCGCTGAAAGCTGCAGTCGCAAACACCATGAAAGCAAGTGCTAAGCCTTGTCTGATGAGATACAACCTGCGAATTTTTATTGTACTTAGCGTAATTACGCCGTCCACCTTTTCGGGTCTAAGATGCGGGTTCATGAGTACCTCCTTCAGTTGGTAACGCCAGTGCGTATATTGATTTATGTGAACGGTGATTCTGAAGCGCAAATGCAGATCGTCGTCATACGAATGTTTTTTCGTCCAATCGAATAAGGGTCTCTCGCAAGTCAGTGAGCGGAACTGCTTCTCCATACCGCCTAGACTGTCGATCGCTGCCTGCATAGACTACTGTCTTGGTTGAAATCTGTGGCAGCACTTTCGCTACTTGATTTAGCGAATCAAAATAGTCAGATGCTATCGTAGCACCGGACTTGATTTCGAATGCACTAAGGTCATTCGCACTCTCGTATAAGAGGTCACACTCCAAACCTCGGACATCGAGAAAAGAGACAGGTTGGACCGACGCCCTTGATTGTATCGGTGCTTCAGAGTTTTTACAACAACAGCATTTTCGAATAGAACTCCCCTGATCGGCGGGCGCCACACCACCGGCCGAGGCACCACCCGGCGGCGCGTCGGCGCCGTTCTATTGTGCGTCTTTCGCGGACAGCTCCGTTCGATGCAGGACGCGTCCATCAAGGATGACGATATCAATTGCATCGAAGGCGGAAGTATCTTTCATGGGGTTTCTTTCCATCAGCAATAAGTCTGCTCGTTTACCCACCTCAACCGTCCCAACTAGGTCCTGTAGACCAAAGAGTTCCGCATTCACAATCGTCGCAGCACGAAACAATTGCGCGGGAGTAACGCTGGCCTCTAACCAACGGCGCATTTCCAGTCGGCCGTTGAGGCCAGGAGGATTGGCGTAGGTGGGACTGCTCGGGGTATCGCTGCCAAAGCTTAGCTGTCCGCCGTTCGAAGCAAGATAGGAGAGCGCCGCAGTGACTCGCGCTATTGGCTTGGCGTCCAGATTTTCCCAGCGGCCACTTTCCAGTACCCGCGCCACTCTTGGATTGTCGCGCATTCGCTTACGGAACCACTGCCCATCCTCGGTTCCATACCAATCGATCAGGCTCTGCGGCAGCACGTCCTGCAGTTCGCGGTCGGAAAGATAGTCCGGATTATGCAGGTCACGCTCGCCATAGAGCACTTGTATTGTGGGTTGCCAGGCGATGTTTCGTTGAATGATGACATCGAGGATCTGGGTGATCTCTGCGTTCATTCCGATTGATTCTTTGTCATCCCATTTCCATATACCATGCGCAAAAATGTCAATATCTGCCTCAAGGCCGAAGACTTGGGCGGATTGTGAATTGGCGTGCAGCAGCACCGGTATGCCGCGCGCGTGCGCGGCGGCCACTAGATCCCGGATGATCTGTGTGGTGGGCACGGGTAGATTGTCCTTATCGCCGAACCCGCGCTCGAATGTCGTCTTCACGCAGATGGCACCGTCGGCATGCATCTTATCGACAACGGCTTCCGGCGTATGCTCTGCCGGGGCAAAGCCGTAAGGGAATTCATCGGCGCGTGTCTCATCGAACAGGAAGTAGGGCATTATCCGATAACGAAAGGGCTTCGGAATGAAACTCATTGGATAACCATCGAATATGGGCGCCGCCCCACAAAAATACGCGTGTGGGCGGACGTCCAGATTGTTCCATTTTGCAATCACATCGGACCGTGCTATCAAATCGATCACCGTGGTAAAGCCGTAGTATAGGTAACTGCGCGGAATTTGCCGGCGGGCATCGCGTGCGATTTTCGGATAAGCAGTTTCATGCTTGAAGATCATCCCCGGAACCTCACTCAGATGGGTATGAGCGTCGATCAGTCCTGGCGTGAGATAACGTCCTGCGCCGTCGATCACTTGTTCGGAGCCATGGGTGCCTTGCGAAAGCTCGCGCCCAATTTCAACGATCCGTCCCTCTCGCACTAGTACGTTCGTCGCTTCGGACGGCGCCTCACGCTCCGGCGAGATAAGAATGACGTTTCTTATCAGAAGGTCGTTAGCCGAAGCTTCTCTGGAAGTCGTCAGAGATCCAATGGTAGCGACGGCGAGGCAAACTGCAATCAAACAGACTTTCATAGGATCACTCTCTTGTGGGATAAATAAGGCGTAATTTCTCTTTCAGTTTCAGCAAATTAGAGTGTATATGAAATTACTACTTTCAATTATCCCAAATTTCAAGATATGGACTTGTGATTCTTTCTCTAGAATAAGAGTACAAACAAATTGATTTCTATATTATTCCCTCTTTGTGCACATTGATGGTAGCTGATGCGCATACTTTGTGTATGTCCTCACCGCGTAAAAAATACCTAAACGCATTGAGTAGCCTACGTGTATTCAAACAAGCTTCCAACCAAGCAATTCCGACTAGTCTGGGTAGAATAGCATCCGCTGAAAACAGGGCGAAAGCGGATTCATTTCTATACCAATATGCCATAGTTGACCACTAGGCATCTACAGACCCATTTTTTGCTCCATCGAAACATTCGGCAAGGCTGTCCAATCTCTCCAAACTGGAATAGCGTTGCAAATCCAGGAAACGCGAGGGGTACAGGCTCGTTTTGCTCAAATTTCCGCTTTTTGTACAACGAAATCGGCTTGCAGTGATTCATATGACTAATGACCGCATAAAATGCAGCGATAAATCTTGCAATTACGGTGAATAGCGGTTACAATCACTGCAATATATGCGGTGATTGATATGTGGATACACGAACATCAGAACTGGCCAAACCTTACTTGGAACGCTGAAACGCTGACTTCCAAGCTTGCTGATATACGGTATCGCCAAGGTCGCTTACTTGGCCGGATGGAAAGGCTTGGCTTTGAACTCAAACAAGAGGCAACCTTAATCACTCTGACGAACGATGTGGTCAAGTCCTCAGCGATTGAAGGTGAAATCCTGCATCCTGAAGAGGTGCGCTCATCAATTGCTCGTCGTTTGGGTATCGATTTTGCCGAGCTTATCCCTGCCAGCCGTGATGTAGAGAGCATTGTTGAAATGATGCTGGATGCCACACAGAGATTTTCCAAGCCACTGACAAAAGAGCGCCTGTTTGACTGGCATGCGGCATTATTCCCCACCGGGCGTAGTGGCATGCACCGAATTACAGTCGGAGGCTGGCGCACAATTGATGCTGGTCCCATGCAGGCTGTTTCAGGTCATATAGGCAGTGAAAAAGTGCATTTAGAAGCACCGAACGCTGAACGGCTCGAAATGGAAATGACTGCGTTTATCAGATGGTTTGAAAGCCAAGATCATATTGATCCTGTACTAAGAGCCGGGATTGCTCATCTTTGGTTTGTCACCATTCACCCCTTTGAAGATGGGAATGGACGTATTGCCAGAGCCATTGCCGATATGGCCTTGGCGCGTGCTGATGGCATCTCGGATCGCTTTTACAGTCTCTCTACCCAAATTGAGTCCGAGCGAAAAGATTACTACGACCAATTGGAAAAACAGCAGCGTAGCACACCTGAAATCACTGAATGGCTTGCATGGTTTTTGGATTGCCTCGGGCGGGCTATATCCAATACGGAGCAAACGTTGGGCAATGTACTGTTCAAAGCCCAGCTATGGGATAAGATTAACCAAATCCCTATCAATGAACGACAACGCCTCATCATCAACCGCATGCTGGAAGATAAATTTAAAGGGCATATAAATACATCAAAATATGCCAAGCTAGCTAAGTGTTCAAATGATACAGCGCTACGAGATATTCAGGATTTGAAGTTACGAGGGATTTTTATACAAAACCCCGGTGGTGGACGGAGTACCAGCTACCGCTTGCCGGATAAAGTTGAATAATCCTGTTTCCGAAACCATTGTCGCAGTGACCCTCATCAGGAGAACTAGAGAAATCTGTGTTTGGATTCGGTTTTCTTGGATTTACAGTGTTGAGCATCCAATGCGGAGATACTAATTGAGACTAGAAGCATGGAATTCAATGTGATCTTCAATAAAACTGGCAATGAAATAGTAACTGTGATCATAACCTGGCTGCATCCGCAACCGTAAAGGCTGGCCGGTTTCGACACAAACAGACGATAACAGTTCGGGTTTTAACTGCTCTTGCAGGAAATTGTCCGCCTCACCCTGATCCACGAGAATCTCTCCGCTCCGGTATCCATTCCTGATGAGTTCTACCGCATCGTATTGAGTCCAAGCAGAACCGTTAGCACCCAGATACCCTCTTAGTGCCTTTTGCCCCCATGGGCACTGGGTTGGCGAACAGATTGGGGAAAATGCTGAAATGGAGCGATAGAGATGCGGGTTTTTCAGGCCAATAGTCAATGCGCCATGCCCTCCCATTGAATGCCCGGTAATCCCTTGGCGACTACAATCTATGGGAAAGTTATCACTCACCAAAGCCTGAAGTTCTTGCGTGATATAGGAGTACATGCGGTAATTCTGATCCCAGGGTGCTTGGGTAGCATCCAGATAGAATCCAGCACCTGTTCCAAAATCATAGCTCTCGTCCTCTCCTTCAATACCTGCCCCTCTGGGACTCGTATCCGGAACAACAACAATCATGCCGTAGCTTTCGGCATACTTCTGTGCTCCAGCTTTAACAGTGAAATTCTCTTCAGTACAGGTTAATCCAGACAAAAACCATAAAACAGGACATTTCCCTCCAGCGGTGGCTGAAGGTACAAACGCCGAAAATTGCATTGGAGTGTTGGTGTGCTGCGACTGATGGCGATACACTCCCTGCACACCGCCAAAACAGCGGTGTTCACTGACAGTTTCCATAGCCCCGCTCAGGCGAATTCAACTACACTACGGATTGACTTCCCAGCATGCATCAGATCGAATGCTTCGTTGATTTTGTTCAACGGCATTTTGTGGGTAATCAAGTCGTCTATATTGATTTTTCCATCCATGTACCAGTCCACGATCTTGGGAACATCGGTTCTGCCTTTGGCCCCACCGAACGCAGTACCGCGCCAGACTCGTCCTGTAACAAGCTGGAAAGGTCGTGTACTAATTTCCTGTCCAGCTCCGGCCACTCCGATGATGATGCTCTCGCCCCAACCCTTGTGACAGCATTCGAGTGCCGCTCGCATGAGATCCACATTTCCAACACATTCAAAACTGAAGTCGGCTCCTCCGCCAGTCAGCGCAACCAAGTAGGCTACCAAATCACCTTCAACCTCGTTTGGATTGACAAAATGTGTCATTCCGAATTTCCCTGCAAGGGATTCACGGGCAGGGTTAATATCAACGCCAACGATCTTGTCAGCGCCTGCAATTCTAGCACCCTGTACGACATTGAGACCGATTCCACCAAGTCCAAAAACCACCACGTTATCGCCCGGCTGCACCTTGGCAGTATTGATGACAGCACCAATGCCAGTCGTCACTCCGCAACCGATATAACATACTTTGTCGAATGGTGCATCTTCACGAATTTTGGCTACCGCTATTTCAGGCACAACGGTATGGTTTGCAAACGTTGAGGTACCCATGTAGTGGAACAGACGTTGGTTACCAATCGAAAACCGGCTGGTTCCGTCAGGCATGATGCCCTGGCCCTGAGTTTCCCGAATCGCCTGGCACAGGTTAGTCTTGCCGCTGGTACAGTACTCACATTGCCTGCACTCCGGCGTGTAAAGCGGGATCACATGATCGCCTTTCCGAACACTGGTCACCCCTTCTCCAACATCAACCACCACGCCAGCTCCTTCATGACCTAGAATAGCCGGAAATAGCCCCTCGGGGTCTGCTCCAGAGAGTGTGAATTCATCGGTATGACATATTCCAGTGGCTTTGATTTCCACCAGAACCTCTCCTGCCTTGGGCCCGTCAAGATTTACTGTCTCAATTTCAAGTGGTTTGCCTGCTTCATAGGCAACGGCTGCGTTGGTTTGCACAATTCACCCCCATAATGATGTAAAAGCCGCTCGTGATTATATTGAACTAGATGAAGTGCGTATTCTGATTCAACCAGTAAACGGTACAGAATTCAATAGTCAACTCCGACACTTCGTTTTAACAGTTCAAGTGTTTCCGCTTGAGAGGCGAATTCAGCTCTTATCCTCAAAAGTATCCTGATCAGACCCAATTTCAACGGTCTCGCCAGTTTCCGTAAAAGTGCGTGTTACATTTGAAGAACCGTATGTGATCAGGGCATGCACTTCATCATCAGTCTCGTTGATCAGCTCATGCTGAACGCCTGACGAAATGAATGTTGAATCGTATTTGTTACAGACAAGTTCCTGGCTGGCATCGAGAATTATTTTCAACGATCCTTTTAGAATTGTCACCTGCTCTTCCGTGTTGTGAGAGTGGGCAGGTACACTTGTTCTTGCCGGCATAAACGTAATTCCAGAATGAATCGTTTTAGCTCCAATCTGTTTACTGGCAATCAAGTGATTCACAATGCCACGTCCTCGTTTTACACGTGGAATTTCTGAAAACGGCAAAAAATTAATGTTCTTTTTCATGGCTTTATCCAATTTAGGCTAAGTTACAAATTTATGAAATACTTTTGTTATGATCTTCCAATCACCACCTTGTTTCATCAGTGTCAGATAGTCGTGATACCTATCGCCCAATATATTCACCTCCACTTTTACCAAAGCCGTAGAGGGTGACTCGATTTCAATGAACTTCAAGGTATCTTCTCTGTGTTCCTCTATGCTTGAGGGCGACGGCCTCGCAGAAATTCTTGCGGCGAACCTTTCCATGTCAATACTTACCAGACGTTCTTGTTCGACCGAATTTACTGTGGCTTCAGAAAAAAAACATTTTTCGATCAAGTCGGTGTCTGCAAAATAAAGCAGATCGAAGTAGTTCACTATAAGCTTTTCTATTTTTACTAAGTCGTCTGTCAATTTAGACTCCACATCGTACAAATTATCGAAACCAAAGCACAAGGCCAGGAAAGGCTGCAATAAACCCAATTGCCACCATCAATCCAATGAAGGCAGGAAATGCTCTCCATGCGATTTCGATGAATGATTCTCCACTGACTGTTGCTGCTGCAAACAGGTTAATGCCGACTGGTGGTGTTATGAATCCCACGCCAAGTGCGCAGACCGCGAATACACCGAAATGTACCGGATCAAACCCTAACTGTTTTCCAATCGGGGCAAGAATTGGCATAACAACCAGAATAGCTGCGATTGGCTCGAGAATGAAACCGATTATCAATAGCACAACTACGATCAGCACAACAGAACCAAACAATCCTGCGTCAATTGAAAGAAAAAAATCGATGATGGCCTGCGGGATATGCAAAACAGCCAGTGCTTCGCCAAATAGAATGGAAAACGCGATAATCGGCGCGAGAATTCCTGTTGATATGGCTGCAGAACTCAAACTTTTGCCTAAATCGGCAAATGAAATTGATCTGTGAATCACCATTTCTATTATTGTTACATATCCGATCGCGACTGCAGCAGCCTCTGTGGGTGTAAACGCTCCGGTATAAATGCCGCCAAGAATGATTACCGGTGCGCCAAGTCCGTATTTCGCCGCCCAAAAAGCCTTAGCTAATTTTTTTACTCCAAATTCTGAACGTTCAATGGATCCCCACTTCGTGTGACGACACACGAAATAGTTCGCAATACACATGGTAATTGCCATGAGTAAACCGGGGAAAATGCCTCCCAAGAATAACCCGCCAATTGATGTTCCCGTAGATACGCCATAAATAATAAATATTAAACTCGGAGGCACTATCACCCCAAGAATACCACCCGATGCTGCCAGCGACGCTGCATAACTGCCTAAATATCCCTGCTTACGCATTGACGGCACCATTATTTTCCCGATCGTAATCGTGTCGGCTGAGCTTGATCCACTCGTACCAGCAAAAAGAAAACAACCAAATATAGTAGCCATACCCAGTCCCCCTCTTACCCATCCGACCAAAGCTTCTGCCAGCTGAACAAGATGGTGCGCTGTTTTCCCGCGACTGATTATCTCTCCTGCAAGAATAAACAGCGGCATAGCAAGTAGAGCCCAACTGTTAATCGCACTGAACGGCGTATCGCCGAATGCAGCGAGCGAATACACGTCATAAACCAATATGACTGTCGCAGCACCCAGCCCTAAAACAACAAAAAGAGGCACTCCAATCGCCAGATGGACCAGCATCAAACCAACAATCAATAAGACGCCCGTTAAATCGTCACTCACTGCGTCCGTCCTGTTCACGTAAAGGAGAAGATTCACTTGGTCTGCAACGCTGTATCCAGATCTGCGAGATCCGCAAAATAATTAGTCCCCAACCGATTGGCAGTGCAATATGGGCAAATGCCATATTAATATCCGCTGCTTCCATTACGATATCGACTTGCCACTGAATTTTGATCACCTGTACCGAATAATAGATAACCAGCAGGGCTAATCCTGTCGTCAAAAGATCAATATATAAATCAAAAATCAAACGAATTCGTTTTGACAAATTCTTGATGATGAGATCAATTTGTATATGTTTGCGCAGTCGAATCGCTTCAGCAGCCGCAATGTAAGCTAAATACACAAAGGCATACCGCGCAGTCATTTCACCCCAGGGACTTGAGGCGTTGAACATATACCGTCTAATGACTTCAAACAGTATGATCAGGGCGAGATAGGAATAAGCCGTCATCGCAAACCATCGTGGCAGTTCGTTATTGACGAATTTAAAAATTTTGGAGAAGAGCACGATAGAAACCTTGCAGTCGAGTAGGAGATGGGGTTATCCCTGGGGGCCTCTCACACTAACATATGTGGGGTACTGCATACTGGGTTCATGAACGACTCTGGATATGTAATGCCTAATCCGGATTTGACCTCTGCCCTAAAGGGTCGAAGCGGAGATTCAAAAACACAAGACTGATGTGTCCTGTACCATTGTTCCTGCTCGCACCACGATCACTGGTCACCGAACGCCATGCCTGTCACTCAAGACAAACGCGGCCCATGCTTCTCGAATGGGCCGCGTAGTCAATTGCTGTCAGCTAGCCCAGCCCTCTAACTTAGACCAAACATTTTTGCCATAGGTTTCCTTGAGCTCGTCCCAGTCAGCACGCTGGTGACCAAACCGTTCGACCCACACGCTTTTGACGGCGGGAGCTGGGTCTTCGATCTGTATACCATTTGACTGCCACATAGAAATCATGTTGTCATTTGCCGCAGACTGGCCTGCTCGTTGAAATGCAAAACTTTCAGATGCCGCTCTCATGATCGCGTCCTGAACATCTGCCGGAAGTTTGTCAAACCAGCTTGCGCTCAGCAGAGTGATATGACAGTTGAAATTAATTCTTGTCAATGTCGCTGAACCGAGTGTTTCAAATATACGAGTCGCAGTTAGCGGTCCAAGTCCAACATTTAACGCATCTGCAGCTCCTTGTTCCAGTGCTTGATAGGTTTCACCCCAAGCGATAGAAACGGGATTTGCTGGCGTCAGTTTAAAGAAATGCTGTTCTACTTTTGACCCTGTAACACGAATCTTAATTCCTTCAAGATCCTCTGGATTTTGAACGACTCTGTTCGCTTGTTTGCTGATACCTAAAACTCGATGACCTGCATTTGCCCACATTCCCGGCAATACCATGAAACCCTTTGAGTGCGGTTCCGAGATGAACTCACTTGATAGAAAGGCCTCTGTTCCCAGCATATCTTCAAATGTCTCATTACTGGAAAACAAAAACGGAAAATCCAAAAGGTTGTAGACTGAAGAAAAAGGAGTGAAATTCTGTGTCGACAACTGACAGCCCTGAATGGATTGCTGTAGAACTTTTTGTGGTAAAACAGTTTGCCCACCCAGACTTCCAGCTTCATGGATATCAACCAGTAGCTTGCCGCCTGCATATTCTTCAGCCTTTGCTTTCCATTGTTGAAGACCTGTAATCATCACGTCTTCCGTGGCTTTGCCGAAAGTGTGTCCAAAGGTCAGAACATGCTCAGCCTTGGCTCCTTTCACATAAGCTGGCATTGCAAGAAGTGCGCCGGCACTAGCTGCGCCTTTCAATACTACACGTCGGCTAATGTTAGAATTTTTCATTATCTACTCCATTTAATATTTGATTGAATGTTGGTGTTAATCCTGTGACGCAAAACTTTCTGAAATAGTACGTGGAAGTTGTAGCAAGTGTTTGATCAGATAATACTTAACAAAATACATAGTAAGCCATCTTAAATCAACAACTTACGATAATATTTCAAGTATGATTAACGAAAGTTTCGTAACAAAGAACAACTGCACACTCAATTTTGACCTGAATGTGCAGTCTACAGTACATAATATAAAATTAATTGCCTGCGAATGAATATTTGGTGAATTGACGTTGATGGACATTGTCTTAATATGCATTCATTCGCTAACATTGGAAACTCGACGCCCCTGCAAACACAATTCACAATGAACAACGCTAGTGCTTGACTAGAACTGATTAGGGGAGTAGAATCTCCTATGATGCCGATGATGGCTTCTGGTAGCAACAAAGCTATCACAGAAATAAGTGGCAAAGCAGCCAACGTTTTATCAGATTTTTGAGCTGAGAGAGTGGGTGGTTGCTTTTTATTTGCACCTCCCCTCAATCGTTTCCAGATGAAACAAGACGCAAACGGCTTGCCGTAGCGCTGTTGGCAGCTTACGTCACTAGAATGCAGTTATGAATAAGTAGGAAACTTAAACGACGTTTCCAATTGGAGGTAGTTATGTCAGTCAAAACCAATAGAGTTCTGGTAAAATCCACGTCTCGGAGAAATCGCTTCTCCTGTTTGTTAGCGTTCGCCTTTTTGGCTTCATCTCTCGTGAGCGGTGCAGTTCAGGCTGAGGATGAAATCAAGGTTGGGTCAATTTTTGATCTTACGGGCGGGCTCAACATATACGGAATTCAGCAAAGTCGTGCACTACATTTAGCAGTGGACGATATAAATGCAATGGGAGGTGTGCTAGGCCAGCAAATTCAAGTCATAGAGAATGACGCGCAATCCGAGTTAGCAAAGTTCACTCAGTATACAAACACGCTCATTTTAAGAGATCAAATTGATGTGCTTTTTGCCGGATTGACCAGTTCGTCACGAGAAGCAATGCGACCGATTGTTCGGAAAGCCAATGTTCCCTATTTCTATAGTGCGCTATATGAGGGGGGCGCTTGTGACAAGCAAACTTTTATCACAGGGGCATCGGCTTCTCAGCAATTGAGTGTCCTGGTTGATTGGGCAATCAAAGAATATGGCCCAAAAATTTACGTGATGGCACCCAATTACAACTTCGGTACAATCTCTGCCCATTGGGTCACGTACTATGCAAATGAATACGGTGGCGAAGTGGTCGGAGCGGATTTTCTGCCGCTAACTGCTACCGACTATTCCCCGACAATCCAAAAGATTCAGGCCGCCAAGCCGGATTTTGTCGTTGCCTTACCAGTCGGGGCGAACCAGACTGGTTTTTTAGAGCAGTTTGCTGCTGCTGGCCTGAAAGACAAAATGGGGCTTGTATCTACAAACTACGGATCGGGAAATCAGCAGGTTGTAGTTTCGCCTGACGCGGGTGAAGGAATTGTTGCCTCGCAGGAATACTTTATGTGGATCGATGAACCGGGAAACGAACCATTCATGGCAAAATGGGAAGCGGCCTATGGTCTTGACGAACCAATCATTTCCGAAGCCGCAGATGTCTGGAATGCGGTTCATATATGGGCGGCAGCTGTCGAGAAGGCAGGAACCGCGGACGCAGATGCTGTGATCGCAGCACTCGAAAGTGGGCTATCATTCGATGGGCCCAACGGAACTGTTACCATGCAACCTGGGTCGCATCATCTGAAGCAGAATATTTACATCGTACGCGGAAATCGTGAGCACGGTTTCGATGTAATACAGAAATTTGAAGCAGTAGCACCGAGTTTCGAAGATGAAAAGTGCGATTTGATTGCTAATCCAGATACGGCGGAGCATTTTACGCCAGAAGGGTAAGAGTTTCTCAATGAAATGACTTGGGCGCGGGAGCCATTTAAACGGTTGCCCGCGCCATTTTTTTGAAGTAACGGGCAGCTTTGTTCATTGGAGCATAACAATATTTGCTCCAAAGTAGATTTGCAATGGAATTCGACTATCTAGCAACCGTTCTATTGTCATCCTTGTCGAGTGCTTCGATCCTGCTGATCGCAACGGTTGGACTTGCGGTAATGTTCGGCCTGATGGGTGTGATCAATCTTGCCCATGGCGAGTTCATAATGTTCGGTGCCTACGCCGCGTTATTCGCCACAAGCGCTGGAATCCCATTTCCGATCGCCGTTATTCTGGCCAGCTTGGCAACCGCAGTTTTTGGGGGCTTGGTCGAACGCCTCATCATACGCCACCTCTATGGACGAATCTTCGATACACTGCTCGCGACCTGGGGGCTTAGTCTTGTTCTATATCAATCGGCGGTTTTGATATTTGGTTCGGTAACTCCCGGCATCGGACTTCCAATTTCAAATGTGCAAATTGGCGAATACTCCATCTCATCTTATTTACTGTTCTTAATCCTTGTTGCCGTGTTGTTAATTGGCGGCCTTTATTGGTTGCTAACCAAAACCGGGTACGGAATAACTGCACGCGCTGCAATTCAAGACGGCGAAACAGCGTCCGCGATCGGAATCGAATCTTCACGTATAAACACCATAACTTTTGCGCTTGGTTCCGGACTCGCCGGATTTGCAGGCGCGATCCTTCTCCCGGCGATCCCGGCAACACCAAACATGGGATTCGCATACGTCGTCAAGGCATTCCTGGCAGTCATCGCAGCAGGGCCAGTGACTCTAACTGGTACGGTCGTCGTAGGTGGTACATTAGGCATGATTGGTAATATTACTGCAAGTTTCTGGACCAGTGTCATTGGCGATTTCGTTTTCTTTTTTCTGACGATTGCCATATTGCGAATATTTCCCTTGGGAATTTCCGGGCGCTGGCGAATGAAACTCTAACGAAGCAGCTCAAACATGAATATAGAAAAAGCGCTTCTTCCTCTTCTCACAGCGAATGAGTGGCAAGTTCGTTTCGTCTGGTGGATACCTGTTTTGGTCGTGGTCGCGGGGTTTGTGGCAGTTTCTTTCTGGATTGACCCATACCTCGCCTACGTAGGGACGTCTTGGGTGATATTCGGTCTGGTGGGTCTCAGTCTTGACTTGGTATGGGGACGCGGAGGAATGCTAAGCCTAGGCCAAACTGCGCTTTATGGCGTTGGCGGTTATGTTGGCAGCATTGCTGCAATCAACTTCGCGCCATTGACAGGAAATACCATAATCTGGGCATTGCCATTCGGAGCAATAGCAGGCTTGGCGACTGCAACCCTTGTCGGATGGTTTGTCTTCTACAGTCGTATGGGGTCTCTTCAGAGTACCATCTTGACCTATACGTTTACATTGATTCTCTGGACTGGTTCCCTTTCCTTTACTACCAAAATCGGCGCCGCAGTGGTCGGCGGCGACAATGGTATGTCGAATATTCCAGGCTTTGTCCTCGGCTTCGGAGAGGGCGTGGCTGCGCTGGACCCAAACGCCATGTTCCTTACGGTCGTCTTGGTTTCAGCAGCAGTATATTTAGTCGCGCAACTGATCGTTCGATCACCATTCGGATTAGTAATCGACTGCATTCGTCTCGATTCTGCAAAAGCGGAACTGTTGGGATATGACATCCGTCAATTTCAACTCATTCTCTTCATGTTTTCCGGTGTAGTTGCTGGAATTGCCGGTGCGATGTTTGGAGCTTGGGCAAATTATCTCAATCCCTCGATTTTCAGCATTCAGGAAGCTTTGTTAGTACCAATCTATGTGTTGGTTGGCGGGCTCGGTACACTTGTTGGTCCTTTCATCGGCGCGTTGACGGTTGGTGGACTTTCCTTTTGGTTGGGCGGTGGAGCCATCGGCGGACAAACGACACTCGTTATGGGTGTATGCCTGATAATTTTGGTGTTGTTTTTACGAAAAGGAATTGTGGGAGGTTTACAACTTCTATTCAACAAAATTTTCCAACATGCTGCTATCAAGACCGATAGTGAATCCTCTACCTCTGGTGTAAAAATCAACTTCGATCTTCTCGATCAGTTGCAGGGTGAAACAACAGAAAGTTCAGGCCTGACACTTCAGACGGTTGATACTTTGAAAAGGTTCGGAGGTGTAACTCCAGTCGATCATGTCAGCCAAACTTTCGAACCCGGCAGAGTCCGATGCATCATTGGTCCCAATGGAGCAGGTAAAAGTTCCTATTTGATGACCTGTACAGGAGCTTACAAGCCTGATTCAGGGCAGGTATTGTTAGGTGGAAAAGAAATTACCAAGGCCAATCCCTTTCAGCGCGTAAAGTTAGGGCTCGGGATCAAAATGCAAAAGGCACAGGTGTTCGACGAACTCACCGTCCGACAGAACCTCTGGATTGCCGCCTACAGCCGGAACCGGGATAAAGACAAAGCAGATGCAGTCTCTGACAGCATGTTGAAGATGCTGGATATGTCTGTCCTCGCCGCGCGACCCGCATCTACACTCTCTCATGGCGAGCAGCAATGGCTGGATATCGGTATGGTTTTGTGTCTGTCGCCAGAGGTGATTCTTCTGGACGAGCCCGCGGCTGGCATGACTGGAGAAGAGAGACGGCAGCTTTCAAAATTGGTTCGTACACTTGCCAAGAAGGCATCGGTTGTTGTCGTTGAGCACGACATGGATTTCGTGCGGACTTTGGACGCAAATGTCACTGTCCTTCATCAAGGAGCTGTATTTGCACAGGCCGATATAGAAGAGTTGCAAAAGGATGATCGTATTCTTGATATCTATCTTGGGAGGCGAGAAAATGTTCGCGATCTCTGATGCCAAAGGCGGATACAAGAAAGTTACCATAATTCACGACGCCTCACTTACGGTTGGTGAAACTGAAATCGTTGCACTTCTTGGTCGCAATGGCGTAGGTAAATCAACCCTAATGAAGTACGCGATGGGGCTCATTGACAATTTTGGCGGGTCCGTTTCTATTGATGGCAAAACGCTGCCATCGTCTACTTCGAAAAGAGTGAAAATGGGGTTGGGTTATGTTCCGCAAGGACGGTTCGTGTTCCCTAGAATGAGTGTTCCTGAGAATATTGCAGCTGCTGCGATTGCGTGTGGTCATGACAGAAAAACTGCCATAAGCGAGGCTTTTACCGATTTTCCAATTCTCGAAGAAAAAAGAGATGCCTTGGCAGGAAATTTGAGCGGAGGGCAACAGCAAATTCTCTCAATCGCGCGAGCACTCGCAACAAAACCGAAGGTTCTTCTCCTCGACGAACCGACGGAAGGCGTGCAACCGTCAATTATTGATGAAATTATCGATATTCTCAAACGTCTCAACAAAGAACGCGGACTTTCAATCTTGGTGGCGGAACAGAATCTCGATTTTTGCCTTTCCTTGGCTGAACGCGCATACATCCTGAACAATGGTACGATTACTCAGGAAACATCCAAAGAACACCTCCTCGAAAACAAAGCGCTCCTTCATGAATTGCTAGGCGTTTAATCGGAGACCAACAATGACAAACTGGACAAAAGAAAGGTTAATAGCACATCGTAAACAAATGGAATGGGCATCGCTCAACGACGATCAAATCGATCAAGTCTTGGCGATTCTGAATGATGCCCATGAAACCATGAAATCACTGGAAGGTGTGTCGTGGATCGAACCTGACATTCGATTTTCCGTTGCAACTATGTGCAATGACAAGAGTGAGTAATATGAACAATAACCAACTAAATGAACTAGATGTTGTCGAACTACGAAAGCTGATCTATCAGCGCAAAATATCTGCATCTGAACTGGTAGACAGTTGCCTCAGCCAAATAGAGGCGGCTCAAAGTTCAACAAATGCGTTCGTCACATTCAACGCCGAATGGGCACTAGAACAAGCTCAAGCATTCGATACCCAAGCTGCAAACGGGCAATTTGCCGGCCCACTACACGGAATTCCTGTTGCAGTGAAAGATAATTACTGGACTGCAGATTTTCCGACGACCGCCTGTTCGCAAGTGCATCAAGGCAAACCGAACGGGATGGATGCGACCGTTGTTGCGAAACTTCGCGGTGCAGGTGCAATTATCATCGGAAAGACGAATATGCACGAATGGGCCTATGGCGCTACCAATGAAGTTTCTTCCTGTGGGCCTACACGCAATCCATGGAACAACGACCATATTACCGGCGGGTCCAGCGGCGGATCAGGGGCGGCGTTGGCGGCAAGAATGGTTCCTGCTGCTTTGGGAAGCGACACGGGAGGTTCAGTCCGAATTCCGGCAGCTGCATGTGGGGTGTGTGGGCTGAAAACAACCTTTGGGCGTGTCAGCCGAGCTGGCATTCTTCCTTTATCATGGTCTCTCGACACCAGTGGCCCAATGGCACGATCTGCCCAGGATCTTGGCCTTCTTTTCAGAATTATTTCCGGCGAGGACCCAAAAGATCCGGCAACATACGGCACAAGCAATAACAATCACATGGAGCCACTTGGCGAACGGGTGCGAATTGCTGTTCTTCGTACCGATGAGATTCTTTGTGACAGCTCTGTTGCTGCTTCCAATGAAGAAGTACTAAGGTTATTGGTGGATGATGGAGCTATCGTCAACGATGTAGAGATCACAGATTTGAAGACTGGCTTCGGTGCATGGAAAATCATTCTTCATAGTGAGGCCGCAACCTATCATGCACAGTTCCTCTCGGATTGCGCCGAAAAATATTCTGACAATGTCAGGGTTCAAATCGAAGCGGGACGATGCATATCCGCACCAAGTTATCTGAAAGCCCAACAGTTTCGCGCTTTATTCAATCAAAGACTCAGCGAGCTTTTCGAGCACTACGACATGATCGCAATGCCAACCCTCCCAGTGACGGCTCCGCGTATTGGACAGAGTGAAGTCAACATCAACGGCAGTTCAATCACTTCTCAAGATGCGATGACGTCTATCGCCTGGATTGCAAATTCCTCTGGCTTGCCAGCAATCTCTGTCCCATGTGGGCACGACTCTAAGGGGCTTCCGATAGGGTTTATGCTTGTTGGGCCAGCCTACGGAGAAAACAACATTATTACTATTGCGGATCGATTTCAAAATATGACTGAATGGCATAAATTAAAGCCCAACTAATAATCTAGTCCATGCGTTAGAATCTACAAAACATACCAAGAATTGATCGGATGACCAGTAACACAAGCAATGATTCTGATACCGGAAGCCATTCCCGGATTTCCATTGGAGTGCTGTTCTCGCAGAGCGGTCCAATGGCGGTTACCGAAAAGGCGCACCTAAAAGGTACTTTGATGGCAGTCGATGAGATTAACGAGAATGGTGGCATCGGCGGTTTACCCCTTCATCCTATCGTAGAAGAACCAAAATCAGACCCGGACATCTACCGAGAACTGGCAAAGAAATTACTTACACAGGATCGCGTTTCGGTGATCTTTGGATGCTGCTCTTCTGCCGCTCGCAAAGCAGTGCTTCCCATCGTCGAACGACACGGAGCTCTGCTTATTTACCCATCATTTTATGAGGGTTTTGAATACTCACCCAACATTGTGTACACCGGGGCAACACCTAATCAGACAGTTATCCCACTGGTCGAATATCTGTTCAACAAGTATGGGAAAAAATTCGGCCTTGTCGGTTCGGATTACATCTTTCCTCGCGAAATTAACCGTATCGTTAAGGAATTTTTAGTTGAGAGCAACGGTTCTACTACAGCTGAGATTTATTTGCCTCAGGGTGCCGATGACGAACGCTTCCAATTCGCAGCCGAGAAACTAGTGGAATCTGACTCAAGCGTCATATTGTCGACAGTTGTTGGCGGTGACACCGCGAAGTTGTATGAGGCCTGTCATAACAAGGGTATTAATGCGAAGAATTGTCCAATCGCCAGCTTAACAACGAGCGAAAGCGAATTGGCGTGCATGAGTGTTGAATCACGTGCAGGCCATATCACAGCACTTCCCTATTTCCAGTCCATCGAAACAGATACGAACCAGGACTTCCTTGCCCGATATGAATCAAAGTATGGGCCCGACGATATGCCTTGCGTTTACTCAGAGGCAACATATTCTCAAGTTCGCGTAATGGCTCGGGCACTAAACCGTATGAGTAGTCAATCGCCCGAACTACTGTTGAGTACAATGCAGGGTGCTCAATTCGAGGCGCCCCAAGGAAGGATTATGATTGATCCAGACAATAACCATGTCTACGTCACGCCACGTATCGGAATATCCACAACAGAAGGTACCTTTGAGGTTGTGTGGCAGGCCCCAGAACCAGTGAAGCCGGACCCATATCTCGTTGCTTACGACAGAACTATCGTTACAATCTAACTGCCTTAGGTGAAATGGTGATCTAGTAATGATGGAAAACGACCGGCTAATTCGTGACATTCGCAATACCAAGGTCGTAGTCATACACCCGCAGGACGACGATCAGAGAATTCTTTCACTTCAACTGCGAAGAATTGGTTGCAGAGTCAGCGAGGCATGGCCATTTCAAGAAGCAGCACTCAATGGCGCTAACGCCGTCTTCTTTCTTGCTGATCCTGACCAAAGTGACAGCCTGGGCCGCTTGAGTGATTGGCATCAGTCAGCTCTAATTGCGATCGTTTCCTATGAGAACCCACTCGTTTTGCAATCAATTACCAATATTGGCGTTCATGGTGTTATTACAAAACCAATCCGACCAATTGGAGTCTTGGCCAATCTGCTCACCGCCCTATCTATTTTTAAGTACGAGGGGAGACTGAACGCGCGAATTGCTAAACTGGATGAAACACTGAAAGCACGAAGGTTGGTCGAGAGAGCGACACGAATTCTAGCTGAGCATCAGAATATTGATGAAGATGACGCCTATGCTCTCATTAGAACAGAGGCGATGAACAAGCAGGTTACAGTATCTGAGATGGCAAGCTCAATCATCAATGCCGATAAAATTTTCAAAAAATAGTCATTCATGTTGGTCGATAAATCGAACCGTACGTTAATCAGACACATGTAGGCATTTTGCTAAATTGTGTTGTTCTCTGTCGGACTCATTCGTTGAACGTTCATTGCCAGTATTTACCAAGTGAATGAAACAAAATTAATTTCCGAAGCATGCACTTAGTGAAACCTGGGTAAGTAACATGGAACTAGCCAGCACTCTTCAAAGTACCACTAATAATTCTTGTGGAGTTCAGGTCAGTTTTCCTTTGTGTGATATTTCTTCAACGCCCTTCCAACAGTTCTTTCCCAATCCATTCTTGTCTTTACATTTTCTAGTTTTGGGCCTATACTTGATTCTATACAAACCATTGTTTTAGATTTCGCACATCTATTGTAATATTCAAATGACATTTTTATTATTAATATCAATGATTTGGTAAGCATTGTAATATTAATTGTTGCGATTAGTGCTATTAGTAATACAAATTGTATAGAATATGTGATAGAAAATTTTTATAATTAATACTTGATGTTAGAATTATCAACGTGATATAATCTTTCGCAGTAAATTAAAAATGGTTACACTAATATGAACACGAAAAGCCGAGAGGGCACCTCTGCTAGTGGCAACGAACTCTCTTCTACAAATTATGCTCCCGACCAAACGACAAAGAGCTATACCCGAAAGTAGTGCGTGGGGTGAATTCACGCGGCTACCTGGTTGTCAAACTGCTTTGTCTCAATCCCGTCTTTGAATTGTATACCTTCTATCACTTTCCCAAGTTGCCGGAATCCTCGCAACCTGCGCCAGTTGTGTTGCGCACAAATACCCAGCTTGAACATCATGCACAGCATCCCCTTTCGGTTTAAGCACCCTTTAGAGCGACGCGTGCGATGACGGATCGTCGCAAACGTCGATTCAATCGGGTTGGTGGTACGCAAGCTCTGCCAGTGCACCGCCGGAAAATCGTAAAATGCCAGCAACTCTTCGCGATCTTTCTCTAAACACTGAGTCGCTTTCGGATACTTGTCCTGGTATGTGTCGATGAATTGATCAAACGCACGCTGTGCATCGGCTTGAGTTTCGGCCATCCAGATCTCGCGCATTGCCTCCTTCGCTTTCGCCTGTACCGACTTCGGAAGCGCATTTAACACATTCGCGCTCTTGTGCACCCAACAGCGCTGGTGACGGGTGTCCGGATAAATCTCATCGAGCGCTGACCAAAACCCCAGCGCACCGTCGCCAACCGCTAGCTTCGGCACATTCATCCCACGTGCTTTCAGATCCAGCAATACCTCGCGCCAGCTCTGCGTAGACTCGCGAACCCCGTCTTCGATCGTCAAAAACTTCTTCTCGCCTTGATCATTCACGCCGATCACCACCAGCGAACACAACTTGACATCCTCGCTGCGCAATCCGCTGTATATCCCATCCACCCACAGGTATACCCATCGCTCCTTGCTCAAATCTCGCACCATCCACTGATCACGCTCTTCTTCCCACTCGGCTTTCAGTCGCGACACCACCGCAGCGGAAAATCCTTTGGCTTCGTGCCCCAGCAACACGCCAAGCACATCGCCCATCTCACCGCTGCTGATCCCTTTCAGATACAGCCATGGCACAAACGCCTCCAACGTGCGTGTCTTTCGCACATAGGGCGGAATCAGGCAGGAGCGAAACGTCACCGGCTCTCCAGTGGTCGAACGCACCTTGGGAATCTTCACCGTCACCGCACCAATGCCCGTCTGAATCTGGCGTTGCCGATGGTAACCGCTTCGAACGACCGCCCGATGACCGCTTTCGGTATGCTGGCCAGCATACTTCGCCATAAGCTCGTCTAATTCGGCCTCAACCCCCAGTGCGATCAGCTGACGGGCTCCGGCTCGAATCAAATCTGTGAGTGGATCTTCAAAAAGTTCTCGATTTTCAAATGAAATTACGTTATCCTTATTCATAGTGGCGTACCTTTCTGGTTTTTTGTAAAAAATGTTTTCATTTACATGTTAAACCAGATACGCCACTTTTTTTTCAAACCTCCCACGCACTACTTTCGGGTATAGCTCAACGACAAAGCACGCAAAGCCCGATAAGCATCTCCCTGCTGCACGAATTTCAACAAAGAAACAGTGGGAAATTCTAAGGGCAATGTCTGTGGCTAACAATAATCAAGGCGGTGCTGTCTCGATAAAAGTTGTTGCATCGATACAGAGTATGCACCCTAACAGCATCTCAATGTGCAACCCCTTTTTTATTGAAGCAGGTTTAATTACCAAACAAGGTCATAAATTCATACCGTGCAAAGAAGTCATTGACTATGCGAAAAGTATGGAATGGGATTCGGACTTTGCTGCCCATAAGTTAGCGCCATTGATTAAAAATACATGGTTTGCGAACGTAGTATTGCTACGATTGCAAATGAAGCCAATAAAGGAAAAGGATGCTATCAGAGCATTGGCAGAGGAGAGTAACTCCGCTACTAAATTCAAGAGTCAGCTTGTAATGTTGATAGATTACCTTGAGTTTTCTGGCTTGTTACAACGAAATAATGGAATGTTAGAAAAGCCTAAAGAAGAGCCAAGAGATAGTGAAGACACCAGCAAAAAGTCACCTGAAGACCCAATTAATCAGGAAAACTCAGGACAAAAGTTTGACGAAAATATGGAAATTTTCATGATCCCTATTCCTGGCAAAAAACCAGCCCGCATTCAAATTCCAAAAGAACTGAATGATCATGATTGGCAAATGTTAAAAACTATGTTGGAGGCTTACATAGAACGACTTCAAAGCCAAACAGAGAAAAAGAGAGGTGCCGAATGAGAAGATAGTCTGTCCCCTTTGCTCGCCCAACGTGGGTAGCCGTATTACCGGCAAGGGAGACGAAAAAAAGGCCCTAGTGCTCGCAACAGCACTAGGGCCGTGGTGAAAAGCTACCACCTTTATGTGCTGGCGTGGCGAAATAAGTAGACGCGCTGGACTTGGAGTCCAGTGAGCCGCTTCGCAACAAGGGTCACGGCTCGTGCAGGTGCAACTCCTGTCGCCAGCACCAACAATGGCAAGGCAGTGAGGGCGTGCCCTCTGCCCTTACCAGCACGCATGTGCAATACAAAGTATAGCATAAGCTGGTAAGTATCCATATCGCCCTCCCAACCCCCAAATCCGAAATTAGAGAATGAATTCGCTTAACATCAGCAAGATTTTAGCGAATTTACTGGATTTTACAGCTCCGATTATCGAAGACAGGAGCAACACGAAGAATTTGTCTGGATTTGCAGGAGATTGCCAACCTGATGCATTGTCCGCTGGCATTTTCGCCACTGTGCAAAGGTGCGCAACCCTTCCGGAGTCGGAATGGATTCAAGCTCGGTTCGAAAAAGCGCCACCCGAGGCGCTCAGCTCATAACAGCAGCGGAAAGCCTCGAATATGATCCAGCGCTTCATCCATCACCTTGCGGTGGCAGGCATTGACTTTCACTGTCCATTGCCGGGCATGGCGTACGATCAGTGCGGCGACATCATACAGACGCAAACGCACTGTAGGAGCACGGGCAGTTGACAACGAATGCGGCAATACCATCCGCATCAAGGCAAACAGGTTATAGGCCATTGAGCTTAACATCAGCCATGCTGCATTGGCATGAAAGTCCCCACAGGGCAATCTGGCGGCGGCGAAATCACTGCGAAGCTCCTTGATTCTGTTTTCGCTCGACTCGCCACGCTGGTTATAAAAATGCACCACCTCGGGGTCTGATAACTCATCCTTGTTGGTTGCAATCGCACGATAAATGTTGCGACCCCGTACCCCTGTTTCAGCATCGCTGTTGATCAAAATGTCCAACTGTGAGTTGTCATCATCATCAATGTGCTTTCTTTGCACAATCAGCGTAAACGCTTCTGTTTTTGTCATCACATGCAACGTGCGACAAACCTGTTCTGTGTCCGATTCACTGCCATCACGATATACCAATGGGCGCCATTCGCAATCTTTGATTTCAGAGATGGTTTCTTTGACCGCACTATCCATCTTGGCACGGATCGCAAAACCCATGCCACTGTCCATCGCATAGTTGATCACCGCGGCTTGATAGCCGGCAGCATCAATGCGAACATCCGATACCGACACACCCTCCGGCAATGCCGACTCACAGCGCTGGATGAACTGTAAATTCTCTTTGTTCGGAGATTCATTGCCTTCTCGAAACTCTACCGCCACCACCTGGTCGGTTTCAGCGATGTGCCCGACCATCGGCGTGTAGCCACGGTGCTTTTTATACGTGTACCGAGCTGCACGCTTGTTCGATTCGATCACCGTAGCATCTATGTCCAAGGTAATCTGCGTTCGGTTGTAAAGCCCTGCTGCAAGAATTGTTTTGTTGAGATTGACCAATCCCTGCATCGCCTGATCACTGCGCCCGGCGCGCCGCAACCAATTGCCCAGTGTCTTGGCCCCAGGCAACTTCCCGCAGCCCAATAGCTTCATCAAAGGCTTTTCTTTTTGCAAATGGCTTACGTCGTCAAGACATTTGCCGCCTTCATGAAACAGCAACATGAAAATATTGAACATCGCGCCTTGACGGTAGCCGCGGTTGCTGCCCGCTACAGGCAATTGCCGATCCGCCAATTGTTCCAGACCAAGACGCTGCATTAGCTGTGCAACGACGATCAAACCGGCGCGGGAGGTTAAAATACGTTTGCTGATTCCAATTTTATGGGGTAAAATCGACATGAGCCTTGTACCTCTGAGATATTTTTGGGCTTCACCCATTGGGTGAAATTCGATTGTTTATGAAAGCCTTATTGTACAAGGCTTTTCTATTGATCTCAGATTTCTAATTGCGGATTAGGGCAACCCTTCCAAGGCAAATTTTTTGTCACGCTAACCGAACGCCATCGACTCGTGATTTTAGCCTATGGATCACAAGTATGTTCAGGCCACTGGCATGAAACCATGCACTGTGCCTGATTTGAACCGCTTCAGGTGATGCCGCAACCGATTTTCAGTATTCTTTCAGTGAACTGTCCTATGGGAGTACGGATTTTTCCTGTTTCGGCTGTTGCCGAACAACGATTTTTCGCAATCACAATTCGGTGGGTCATCGACATACGGCCCCGGTGATCGGCGAACGCCGACCCCTGCGTCGCGTGTTCCCGGCCAGGCCCAGATAATCCAGGAGCAAACGTGCGTTGGTGCGCAATTTGCGCATCGTCGGCGCAACTGATTCTGCGTGCCGTCTGATCACCGAGATCGCAAATCGGCGAAGTGCCGTGACGTTTTCCGGTCCATGCCCGGTGCGAATCAGAAGGTGATCCTCGTGCCAGGTGTTTGAGTCGTCCAAAATGCGATGATTCGATTCAATGGTCCAATGGCCGCGGTTGAGCCCCAGCAAAGTCTTCGGATCAGCCTGAGCGGCTTGCAGTGAGGTGATCCCGACAACGGTTTCCTGCGTCGTCTTGGTTACCTCGCCACGCCGGTAGTGGTCAATCGTGCGACGAATGCGGAATATCTGCGCGATGTCCGGAAATTTCGACTCGCGATTCAGATACGCCATCAGTTCGGCATTGTCGCTGACCCGGATTTCGCGGATCTCATGACGTCCATGCTGGACCTTGGGCACCTTTTTCCCTGCATCGGTCGCGTCACCGGTGCGGGTGACAAAGTCAGCTTCAGTATCCGGTCTGAGTCGAAGCAGATCGGTAAAATGAATACTCACCTCGCCAGTGAGATCTTTCTGGTTGTTCTTGAGAATAAACATATAGTGCCCGCCCCGGCTGAGAATATAGCTCGCAATCGCATGCTGCGTCAACAGCGCATCAGCGGTGATCACTTTGCCATTGAGGTCATCAATCGATTTCAGCAACGGGATGCACGCGCCGATCTCGTTGGTGTACTTTTGCTCCTCACTCCCGTCCGAGTCAAGCCTCATCTTTTTTTTTGCCAGATGCATGCGACTTTGATGCCCACAGGCGCCCAGCACATGAATCTGGCGATTGTTCCCGTCAACCGCTCCTTTCATCGTCTTGCCATCGATCGCAATCGCCTCATCGCAGCCGTCAATCGATATGCACCATTTGCGAAGCGCGTCATCGAACTGCCCGGGGTCGGTTCTGACCAGCGCCTCGCGGATGCAATACACGCTTGGACGCTGGACTTTGCCACGCCGCAATCCAACCCTGAAATGACGAAGCACCTTTTCTGACTGCGCCTGTACCCATTCGCCCATCTCCTGATAGCCGCGCGCACCGCAAACTGTGGCTGCCGCCGCAATGGCCAGCAGTGTCCCGAGGCGATAGCGCCGCCCGCGACGCCCGCGCGGGTCCTCAATGTGTGAGAAATAATCCAGCAATGACTTGAAATCCGCGTCCGTATACATTTTCCTGCAAACTCCTTTCGGGAAATAGTGGGAATCAAGATGTGCGCCACCGAGCAACCGGCGCGCATCTGACCGAAGCGGGCGCACAAACATCAGCTTCGGTGATGAGCCTTGTCGGTAGCCGCGGCGTTGTCGCCGATAGCCGGCCGTCTGCCCGATCTGTATCCAGTTCTCCGCGCGATAACAGGTTCCGGCAAAGCGCTGCGGGTCAACGAAAGTCTCCATCAGCAGCACCGGGTGTCCGAATCGCACCGGCCAGTCCTTGACGACACGCTTGGCCAGCAACGATAAAGTGCGGGATGCGAGATTCGCAATCGGCTCCAGAATGAGGAATCTGCTCTGGTTGGTGATCAGGTGCAGTCTTGCGCCACGGTCTCTTGGGTGCCAGCCGAGCCACTCATCTCGGGCGCGGCTTTTCAGGGCCGCCGCATAAAATGAACTCAGCGCAACCCATCGGCCCTGCAAAACCGCGGCATAAAACGCGCTCTCACCGATCTTGTGCGGGGCGCCAAGATAGTGATGCTGCCGCATCAGCGCAAGGAATTTCTCCTCCTCGTCGCGTCTGACCGGTACGATGACCAACTCCGACAAATTCATCTCTCACCGTTTCAGTTCAACTTCAGTTGGCTGAACCATACACGAATCAATCAGAAAAGTCCAGTATCAGACGCTATTTATTTCATATCATACAGTTGAACTGAACAAAAATTCGCCCTGCCAACCCTTCATTTAAAAGGAGGGTAACATGCAAATTAAGCATGTTTTTGTTCGCGCATACACACGCTTCCGTTTAGGAAGGTTGGAGTATGTAACCGCACACTGGCGTAGCTGGCCTACCTAGTGTTGGTTTAAGGACGGGGGGCTTTGCCTCTCGTCCTTATTTCTCAACTAGCTCTATATAGTAAAGGCGTTTGCTTTCGTTTTCCTTATTTGCTTGTAGTGTGCGTTCACCATCTTCAAGGTAACGGTTGATTGCGACAAACATGTCCGCAGTAATTTCTGTCCGGAATTGGTTTTACGATTATGCGTGTGCGATTTATGTTGAAGTGAAAAGCCGTATTCAATCGGTCGAAAGGGACTCCTGCACTTGGCTCAATGACACTGGACGAATGGGCAAACGTGGCTGATTAAATAGGAGTTGTTTTTGATCGGCATTGAATTTGTCGGCAAGCAACGCTGCTACGGCATCGCCACAGATACGGCCCTGACAACGTCCCATGCCGATTCGAGTCCAAAGTTTGATACCGTATAAACTGTCGGCTCCATCATTCCATGCCGTAAGTACTTCACCCCAGGTAACTTCCTCGCATCGACAGACAAGAGTTTCATTCGCAACTAATGACGCCATTCCTGACAGTGGTTCAAAAATTTCTCCCAATTTGTCGACAAATGCTTGCGCTCTTTTCAATTCCTGGCAAATTCTTTGTCGCTTCTTATTGAGGTTGCCAGATGAAAATCCAATACTCTGCGCTGCGGACAAACCTGCAAGCGCGCCACGTAAAAATCCAGGGCGAGCTCCCGCTACACCTGTCACCTCCCCCGCCGCAAAAACCGTTTCTACAGAGGTAGCGCCTGTGACAAAATCTGTTTTACAAAACCAACCCCCTTTGCTTGGGTTAAAGTCATGTGCACACCGTAGTAATGAAGTAATTTCCGTAATCGGCCTGAAGCCGTGGCTTACTAGCAAACAGTCTGCTTCTATGTTTTGATCTTCACTAGCTTTCGAACCATTCTCACTCAAAGGTCCCACGCAAAGAGATTCAAGATGACCGTTTCCTTTCGCCGATTTTACGAACTGTCCAGATAGAAGTGGAGTTCCGGCGCGTATAACAGGGAGTAATAATCGATAAGCTTCAATCCATTTTTCCGGATAACGCATAAGAAGATTCATTACTGCAAGTCGATTCCTTCGCGCTTCTACCAAACCGACAAGGTTACCGCCGGCTTTTATTATTGAAGCTGCGACGGCCCATAGAAAAATACCACTACCCGCTACAACAACTCGGTTTCCTGGCGATTTACCGGAGAGTTTCGCGAAACGCTGACCTCCACCTGCCGTCATAACCCCCGGGAGTGTCCATCCCGGAAATGGATAGACCAAGTCGTGTGCACCGGTACAGACAACCAGTGTCTTTCCAATAATCTCGATTGATTCATCATTCTGTCCACGAGCCAATACACGATTTCCGGGTAGTACTCCCCACACTTCTGAATTTGAGAACATCTGCACACCGAGATTCTTCAACTCAGCGATTTGTGTGGCTCCTTCCTTCACTTGACTCTCTCTAGCCTTGAGATGCGAAGGTGGCTGAATCCAATACTGCCCGCCTGCTCTGCTAAATCCATCAACCACGATTGTCTTTGCTCCAGCACGTGCTGCCTCGATAGCCGCACCCATGCCGGCTGGGCCAGCACCAACTACTAGCACGTCTGCTCGGTATTTTCTACTCACGATGTAGTCTTAACCTGCATACCGTCACGCACCTGCTGCAAACAGGCTCGAACACCCAAACAGCCATCGATGCTTACCAGGCAATCGAAACACACGCCCATACCACAATAGAGCCCTCGTGGCTCTCCAGCCTTGGGAGATAGTCGGAATTGTGCATTCTTTAGATCGTGCAGGACATGACCGAGAAGAGCCGACTCTTCGACCTGAAAATCCACACCATCTATCGTCACGCTAACTCGATTGCTCATTGAGTAACCTCAGAAAACCGGTTAGGCGAATAAATGTCCGTCCGAAATGACGTCACCTCATCGGACAAAAATTCTTTAATAAGGCGACCGATGGCAGGTGCGCGTGTGAATCCTGTTCCAGAATCGCCAGCCGCCACAAAAAGTCCTTCCGGTTCCAGTGGTCCGATAAGAAAACGATCATCGGGGGTTACCGCCTCGAACCGAACCCATGACCGAAGCAGTTGCGTCGATTGAAGAATCGGGAACAGTCGCAGGAGTGTCTCGATAGAGTCGGCAACAAAATCAGGGTCAACCTCTGGGATGTTGTTCTGTTCGCCTTGCTTTGATAATCCACCCGCAAGAACGGTATTGAAGAGTATCTGCCCGCTAAAAGTTTGCTGAATTTGCGTATACCCTGCATCAACGCCACCGGAAGCTTCGCAAGAGCTGATGACATTCCTTATGGTATTCGCCGGCATTGCAACCGTTGCAAGACATTGGGCTTTGCGGGGCAAGATTGGAAGGTTCAGTCCACACGATTGCGCTAATGTCGCGGTCCAAGGCCCACATGCGAGGACAACATTATCCGCCCGAATTGTCTCACCTTCAGAAACAACACCGCAAACCCTGCCGTTCCTAGTTTCAATCATTTCTACCGGCTTGTGCGTTCTTATATGGGCGCCATTTTCTTTTGCTTCAAGCAACAATGCGCGCACGGCTTGGAAAGGATTGACCATCGCTGCATCCGGGTCGTGAGAAGCTGCCAGGATGGGGCCGGTTAAGTTGGGCTCAATGCGGCGGACCGTTTCCCGATCAACAAATACGGAAGAAGCTCCATTTGCGCGTTCAGCTTCAACAATGGACTTCGTAATTGCAATATCTTCTTCTCGCTCGATAAATCGAATTTGACCACAACGTCTGTACTCAAAATTCGTCGCGGATTTATTTGCAAGTTCAGCCCATGCCCGACAACTCCAATTTAACAATGGGAGTTCATCAAAATCAATCATATGAGACCCGATACAGGCAAGGCTTGCACCGGATACGGCTCCGCCAGCGGAGCCCTTCTCAAGCACTGTGACCTGATGACCTGCCAATGAAAGTTCCCGCGCTACCGCCGCGCCAACAACGCCAGCACCAACAACGACGACAGACTGTTTCACTCCCAGTGAGTACTGCGAAGATGTGCCGGAGCAGCATGCCAGAACTGTGCTGCAACGTAACTCTCTGGCGATTCTTCCAGAATTCGGTGGTCAACTTCGCTCATTGCCGTTGCTGCTCGAACTACATGTTCGAGGTTGGGAAAACCCAGTCCCTGCTTGAGAGTAGCGCCGCTCAGAATTAGTTTTCTGATTTCGTCATACTGAATTTTGTGATTTGTCTCTTCCATTTCTGGACGCATTTCCCTGCAAAGCGCTACCGCACCTTGCTTGTCGTGTATCGCCCGCGTCCATCCTTCCAGTAAGCTGTTGACCACCTGTTGAGCCCGTTCTGGATTGTCGAGTATCCAGTCCTTGCGGGCGCAGACACCATCTTTTATCAAGTCGGTTCCGTTGTTTTTAGCGAAAAAATGACACATGGAATCGGAATCTCCACCTCGCTCAATGAATTCATGATATTCGTTATAGCTGGTCATTTGAGCACAGGATACCTGATCATCGAGAAGAAGTTCCACGGTGTCGGTAGTATGTACACGTTCAATGCTTTCAGGATCAATGCCTTCATTCTGTAGCATCCAACGAAGCTCTAGATCTTCCCCTCCCGGCCAGACTGCAACACGCTTACCGGATAAATCTTTTATCTCGGAAATTCCATGCTCCCGACGGGCTAAATACACAAGCGGGCTATTTTGCTGAAAAGCGAGCAGCAAACGCAATGCTTCTGGATCTTCAGCCTCAAATAGATGTGATGGACTGGCAATGCAAAGATCGGCGTTTCCAGTTAATACTGCATCGATCGGGGATTCGTCAAAATCAAGTGGCTGGCAATCCAGTTCCACTCCACGTGCTGATGCAATTCCACAGTGCTGCGCCATTAACGCACCTGCGAACTGAGGTTGTGGATGCCACATCAGACGAAGACGAACTTCAAACATTTATGAACACTCGACGGAGCTGAGGGTTGGTGAATCAAAGACACCAACCCTCAACAAGAAGAAGATTAGTTTCCACAACTAACCGTTTTAAGCTCATCCGGAGCCGCTTCCCAAAATCTGTTGGTAAATCCTTCGGCCAAATCGATTGAATTTTCGATTAACTTGGCACCCATGAGAACTTCCTGAGAAGTTTCCCAATCTGCCATTACGGACATACCAAATTTCCCTTCCAAAGTCGGCCCAAAGCAAATGAGGTCGCCCATTGCCTTTATCTGTGCTACCTGCTGGGCTACATCTAATTCGCTGTTGTACTTGACAACGATCTTTGCTGCCTCCTCGGGGTTTGCAATAGCTTCTTTCCAACCCCGCATTGTGGCATTTACCATTGCCTGAACCACATCCGGCTTCTCATTTATCATTTTTTCAGTTGTGAAAATGCCACCCGATACTAAAGCAACACCGTAGTCAGATGGTTCCAAGAAAACAAGATCGCTCTTCTTGAAACCTTGGCCATAAACTAGCAAAAGTTCATTGAAAAGTGTTACTTGCATTACATCGTAGTCATTGTTCAACCAACCAATAATATCGAACCCTTGGCTTATAACTTGTACATCTCCCTGGTTAACACCTGCTGCATCGAGCATTGCCAGAAATTCATGCTCGTCGCCCCCGAACCACAGACCCACACTATTGCCGGGCATGTCCTCAACTTTGTTGATTCCTGCTTCCTTGCGAACAACATATGTAGTGGCACTCTTTTGTCCGAATTGCAGTACCATCACTAATGGTACGCCGTTGCTTCGTGCTGCAATTACTTGGTTCGGATGACCAATACCGAAACTGTCACTGCCTTGAGCAACCGTCACCATCGGTTTAATATCCGGACCCGCTGGTATCAACTTCATGTCGATGCCTTCGTCTTTGTAATAACCTTGGTCGGATGCGACTACTGGTCCAGCAAACTGACCCTGAATTACCCATTCCAAGCGCATAGTTTCTTCTGCCTGAACTGAGGTAAACGCGGTTGTGCAGGCAATTGCCAATGCAGTCGTCAATTGAAGTAGAAACTTCAATTTTAAGGATATTGTTTTCATAAATTATTTCCTCTAGTCGTTAGTATAAAAAGTGAAATTATTCTTCTTTTCGCATTGAACTGTGCCACGGAATGATCCACCGTTCAGCCAGTGCAACAAGTGCGAAAAAGAGAATTCCTGTCGCCGCGGAGACCAGCATTGCTGACCAAAGCCGTGGCATGTTGAGTGTGCGGTATGCAGTCATGATGACGAACCCGAGTCCACGGTCTGCCTGAACGAACTCGGCGATAATTGCGCCAATGACAGCAAACGTGACGTTGAGTTTCAATCCTACAAAGACATAGGGCAAAGAGGCTGGCAACCGCATCTTGACGAACCTTTGCCATTTACTTGCAGCGGCAACGTGAAACACATCCATGATCGTATGATCGTATGATCGCAAGCCTTTCATCATATTCAGAGCAAGCGGGAAAAAGGAAAGAAATGCAGTCACTGCAATTTTCGACGGGATTCCGTGACCAAACCAAATTATGATGATTGGAGCGATTGCAACAACCGGAATCGTATTCGCAGCGATGACATACGGCAACAGGCTCTGTGCGAAGAGTCTGGAGTAGGCAAAGAATGTCCCCAGCAAGGCACCAAGAATCGATCCAATTATGAATCCTGAAACGGCTTCAAATAACGTGATCCCTGAGTGTCCAAGAATCGATCCCTGATCCTTGAGTAACGAATCCCAGATTCGACTTGGTGCGGGTAATATGTAGGCAGGAGTTTCAAATATGTGTACTGCCCATTCCCAAACAACAGCGACCAGTGCAAACGTCAATAAAGGCGGTAATAGATTCCAAAGGATAGTGCTCAGTCTCTCACTCCCAATACGTTTCAGCACCGTTTGGGGGAGTGAATTTTTGTTATGACTTTGATCGCTCATGATGATTCAAAACCTCTTTCCAGCAGGCGTACGCCATGCTTGACTAGTTTGATGAAAGTATCAGATTCTCTCGATTCCAAATTTCGTGGTCGCGGCAGGTCTACCTCAATCTCCCCAGATATACGCCCGGGCCTTGGCGTCATTACGAATACCCGGTCCGACAAGAGAACCGCTTCGTGTATTGAATGAGTGACGAACAATACGGTCATACGCTTGCGTTGTGAGAGATTCAACAATTCCATGTTTAACCGATCCCGTGTAATCTGGTCCAGCGCACCGAAGGGTTCATCCATGAGCATTACCTCTGGATTTGTCGACATTGCACGAGCGATTGCCGCTCGTTGACGCATCCCACCTGAAAGCTGTCGGGGATAAGAACGCTCAAAACCCTTCAAACCAACCAACTCTATTAATTCCTGAGCACTCTTTTCGCGCTCCCTGCGCGACACCCCCTTGATTTCAAGTGGCAGTGCCACGTTCTGCAATACTCGACGCCATTCCAACAAGGCCGGGTCCTGAAAAACAAACCCTACTTTTCGTTTCAGTCGGGCTGCGTTCGGAGATTCTCCGCCGACCTGTACTTTCCCCCTGGTTGGCTTCGATAGATCAGCGACGACACGAAGGAGCGTACTTTTCCCACAGCCTGAAGGGCCGATTAGAGAGACAAATTCTCCATCACTAACTGCAAAATTAATTTCTTCCAAGGCGTGAACTGCACTTGCCCCTTGTGCACCTGAATAGATGACTTGCAGATTTTGAAACTCCAGCTTATCGCTTCCAGAGCGAGCATCAACATCCTGATTAACAACACTCATCAATCTCACCCATACCGATTTCCACCGGCGAACCAATCATCAAAATTGGGCGCGGTTCGCAGCACAATACTTCGTTTGCGCAAATTGCTCTTTAGAGCCTCCCAGCCATTTTCTTTTCCATAACCACTAGCTCCAAATCCACCCCAAATTGAACGCGGATCGTTTTTATGGTGATCATTGACCCACATCACCCCCGAACGAATCTGCTTTGCCATACGATGCGCTCGAGTCACATCGCGTGTCCAAAGTGCCGCACCAAGTGCGTAATCACTATCATTCGAAAGTGCAAGTGCCTGTTGTTCTGTTTTGAACGGAGTGACTGAAACGACAGGGCCAAATACCTCGTTGCGAAACAGCGACATTTCTGGCGTCACATCGGCAAAAATTGTCGGTTCAACATAATTCCCTTTGTTGAAGGGCGAAGGCAAATCGGGACATCCACCACCAACCACGCAACGAGCACCTGCTGCCTTAGCTTCCGAGATCGCCTCTAGGCAACGCTCGCGTGCCGCGGCGGAAATGACGGGTCCCATTTCGGTTTTTGGGTCGGAAGGGTCACCGAGTCTAATTGACTTTACACGTTTACCAAATTCATCAAGAAACTTCTCATAAATTTTTTCTTCAACAATAAATCGGGCGCCTGAAACACAGGTTTGGCCAGCCGCGATAAAAGCAGAAAAAACACTCCCTGCCGCCGCTTCCTTGACCGGGGTGTCGGCAAAGATTACAACAGGTGTCTTGCCACCCAACTCCAACGTACAGGGAACAAGACGCTGGCCAGCATTAGCTGCGACTCGACGCCCTGTTGCCGTTCCTCCAGTCAAATCTATACGGGCGACAAGAGAATGGTCGCACAACCTCTCACCCGTTTCGACGCCACCGGTAATCACATTGACAACGCCATCTGGAATTCCGGCCTCGGTGGCCCAGCTGGCGAGTAGCAAAGGCGTAACAGGCGCTAACTCTGAGGGTTTGACAACACAGGAGTTGCCCGCTGCCAAGGCGGCCGCGAGTTTCTTGATGAGAATTAGCGTGGGGTGATTCCAAGGTGTTAGCAAGGCACAAACCCCGAGTGGTTCGTAACGAGTCATGGTCACAAACCCTCCTTTTACATCATTGGCCTCTGCCTCAAGCCCAATTGCAATTGACGCAAAATATTCGAGCCATTCTGGAACGCGAGACAACTGTGTGCGCATCTCCCGAATCGGACGTCCTGTAACTGCGGTCTCGATTTCGGCAAGTTCATCAATGCGCTTGCGAATAACCTCAGCAAATGCATGGAGATGTCGGGAGCGATCGAATGCGTCAAGATTTGACCAGATGTCAAGCGACCTGTGTGCTGAATCAACAGCATAGTCTATCGATTGTGCTCCAGCATCTGGAACCGTGGCCAAAAGACCGCCATGTGCGGGCGAATGAACTTCAATTAACGGATCAGAGGCAGACTGAAACCATTTCCCGTTGATATGTAGCTGATATGAAACTGGCGCCTCCCCAGGCTTTGCCAACGTTTCTTTCGATATCAGCTGATTTTCAGACATTATTTCATTACCTGCATTCTGGCAGAGCATTTTTACAACTTGAACGGCGGTGTCCAATTTATGGTCGCTTCTTCCAATTCTCCCTCTGGTCTACCCGGCCAACTTCACTAAAGATGCGGCAAGCACACGAGTTCCACTAGCAAGATCTGTGGATTTACAGCTTTCTGCCTCGTTATGGCTGATTCCCTTGTGACAGGGCACAAATATCATTCCTGTAGGACAGTGGTAGTGAAGTTGACGAGCATCGTGACCAGCCAACGAAAATATTGGCATATGGGCTATCCCAAGTAATTTGGCGCTTTTCGAAATGCAATCTCTGATTTCATGTGGAAACTCCAATGACTCAGACGTGGCAATTTCGTTAATCTCTACAAAGCATCGACCTTTATTTTCCTCGCAAAGGATCGGTATTCCGTTTCCCGATCGCATCAGAACTGATGTATCTGGATGACGAATATCGATTGAAAAGTATGCGCTTGATGGCACAACTGACGGGACGTTCGGCAATATTTCAAACAAACCTGTCGTAAACTTCAATTGCCCCTGAGTTTCGACGAACGCCCGACGCATCGATTGGATCATATCGATTGCGGCGAACAGAGCGTCTTTTCTTTGTGCCATCGGCTCCGTGCCTGCATGTGACTCATCTCCTGAAACTCTGATGCGAAACCTTCTTGAACCTTGAATTCCAGTCACCACACCTATCGGCACGCCCTTTGCTTCAAGCAATGGCCCCTGTTCGATATGAGCTTCGATAAAACTCGCCACGCGAAACCCGAAAGGCCGACATGGGATATTGGCGAAGACGGCCTGTGTTTTTTCGAGCGCTTTGGACGTGGTTGTTCCTGATGAGTCTTTGACTGAAAGAATATCCTCTAGTGGACGGAGTCCAGTGAAGGCTTCAGATCCCATCATGCCGGGCGAAAATCGCGATCCTTCTTCGTTCAGCCAGACAGCGATTTCGATAGGACGCCTGATTGAAACTCCTGATTCACTAATGGCCTGTAGTGCCTCAAGACCCGCTACTACTCCAAATGCACCGTCAAATTTCCCACCTTTCGGTTGCGTGTCAATATGGGAACCGGTCATTACGGGTGCCGCGTTCGCATCAATACCCTCGAGACGAAAGAAGAGATTACTGATGTAATCGGTAAACACGGATAGGCCGAGTTCCGATGCCCACGAGATCAGCAATTTGCGTGCCTCTATTTCTTCGTCGGAAAGTGCGAGTCTGCATACACCGCCCCCATCAGTCGCGCCAATACGGGCGAGTTGCATGAGCCGACTCCAGAGCCGTTCTTCGTTAACACATTCGGCAATTCGGGCTGCAGATTTTTTCCTATTCATTCCTTCTGCCAGTTTTCATTATTTCCGTGGGAGTTGATCTCGGATCTCTAGGTAACCAGCGATTTGCTTCGACTGAGAAAAAAAACTCTGCCAAGTTACGGTTAAACAAATCGGGTTCTTCAAGATTGCAGGTATGACCGGTTTTTGGCATCACGTAGAGACCACTCGCAGATATCGTTCGTTTTAGAAACAATCCCGGTTGGAGGCAGTGATCATCTTCATCGCCGACCACGACAAGCACCGGAATTTTCATCTTCGAGAGGCTGTCCTCAAGATCGTGCAACGATGGTCTGTTTGCCTGAATGCCTCGCATTGTATTGGCAGACCCGGAAGCAGACCGGTCACCAAGTGTTTTACGAAATTCCTCCCATCCGCGCGGATCTTTATTCAGATATGGGATACGTGATGCCGACAAGGCATAAATATGAGAGAATGCCTCGGCTCCTTGCTTCTCAAACTCGTCTGCAATTTCATGTGAGACTTGTTTGAAGTAATCTTCATAAATTTTCTCAGCACCGTACCCGGTGCTGGCAACGACAAGTGACAATGCTCGTTTCGGGTACTGCATTCCGAAATGAAGTGCTGCAAATCCACCCATTGACAGTCCAACAATATGCGCTTTCTCGATTCCAATATGGTCCATAACATCGCGAATGTCATTTACAGCACGAATTTGGGAATAACTGCTGATATTTTCTGGCGTATCTGAAGGTGGGTATCCTCGAGCGTTGAACGTAATGCATTGATAACGCCTTGAAAAAAATCGAACCTGTGGCTCCCAACTTCGTAGATCACCTCCGAATTCATGCACGAAAACAATCGGTGTACCTTGTGAGGTATTCTCCACATAGAGCCTCACTCCGTCACTGGTTGTTGCCCATGTCATATTATTTTCCATCAGATAATCGAGCAGCGTGATGCGATGCCGCCGTCAACAGTAAAAATAGCCCCCGAGCTGTAGCCTGAACGATACGAGGCTAAAAAGACGATCAGGCTAGAAACTTCATAAATATGGGCTGGACGCCCCAGAGGATATCGCTTCAGCAACTCGGTATATTGGTCTTCGTCACCAAGTTCGCTCTTGGCTCGGTTTTTTAAAATTTTATAGATACGATCTGTATTGACTGGTCCTGGATTAACGCCAACGACACGAATATTGTCGTCCAAGCTGCGACCACCGAGGGCTCGTGTGAATGCCATGAGGCTGGCATTGCCGGAAGTGCCGGCGATGTATTGTGGATCAAATACCTCACCACCATTTCCGATATTGTTGATTATCACTCCTTCGCCTCTTGCCTTCATATTGGCGTAAAAAATGCGGCAGAGGTTGATATAGCCCATTACCTTAAGTTCCCATCCGCTACGCCAGCTACTTTCGTTAACTTCCCATAGATTGCCGCTAGGAATAGTGCCAGCATTGTTGACGAGAATATCGACCTCCCCTACAGCCTCACCAAGCAACTCGCAGGCACCGCGTTCTGTCAAGTCGAACGAATGCAAATCAACTCGTACGTTAGAGACTTCTTCTATATCCTGCTTTACCCGTTCAAGATTTTTCATATTTCTTGCTGTGAGGTGAAGATTGACCCCCTCCTCGGCGAGTGATTTTGCGACTACTTCACCAATGCCTTGAGATGCACCGGTAACCAGTGCGGTTTGACCAGTTAGTTTAAGGTCCATAAATCTTGCCTCTTTGTCATTTCGGAACCCATACTGGTTGAATTGGATTTAGAGATTTTCAGAATATCAATGTTCATGGGGGCTATCAGAAAAGCTGTATTTCCTTGTCTAGTGAGCTTGCCTCCTCCACCACAGCCGGCAGCAGTTCACAAAACTTTTCGACCCACTCACGCGGAGCACTTACCGATACTTTTATAAACTGATCACCAAATTTACTCGTGTGGTACGCACCTTGCCGCACCATAATTTTCTGTTGGTACATCAATTCGCAAATCGCTTCCGGTCGGATGCTTGCTGCCGCACATTCGACAATCAGAAAATTGCCATTGGATGGATAAACTGGCAGACTAAGTCCTGGAATATCAGCAACCGCGTCTCGAACCAAACGCTGATTTTCTCGGATTGACGCAAGGACATTCGGAAACCATTCCGACTTGGTTTTCAGTCCAGCAACAGCACCTTTTTGCGCGACAATGTTTGATCCTAGAATGTTCGGTGGAGCTGTAGCTAATCGTTCGATAAGATCAGGATTTGCGGTAAGCGAGCCTACTCTGAATCCAGCAAATCCAAGCCATTTTGAGAAACTCCAGACAGTGATCGTGCGTTCTGGATAATGCTTTGCTGACAGGTAGTGTTGATATGCAAAGTCGCGATAGGTACAGTCCTGAATCAAATACGCATTCACTGTTCGTGCGATGTCAGCGATTTCTTCGATCTCTTCTGCAGTACAGCAAGTGCCGAGTGGATTATTTGGATCAACTAGATAAATGATCTTGGTTTTCTCGTTGACCGCTTCGCGCAATCGCCCTGGATCTAATCGATATCCATATTCCCTACCGTATATCGGAATCTGTTTAACCGAGGCTCCCACTGATTCTGCGAAACTCATCGTCCATTCCCATGACGGGTCTGTCGTAACAAGTTCATCACCAGGACCACAAAGTGTATGACATACGTGATAGAGTCCAGAAACTGCGCCATCCGTGATCAATGCTGACATGCCTTCAAGTCCAAGATTCTCTATCACAAGCTCTCGAAGATCTTCTAGCCCAAACGGAGGTGCATAGACATGAAAGTCTTCATCGATGATGCTTTTGAGCATCGCATCTAGAACCACAGGATGCGTCGGGAAATGGTTGGTATTTCGACCTAACCACATTAAGTCAGGGGTATTTACCATCAGTTCGAAATGTTGGTTCAGTCGTTCGAAATCTTTCATATCGATCAACAAGCTTAATTTCTGGTCATTTCCAAAATGTCGGTTATTTTGTATACAATATAGTATTCTATTGTATGTAATATAAGAAATATTGTACTCTACAATGTGTTTTGCGTGTGAATTAACTATAATTGTGATTTGGCGAAATCGTGCCATTAATTTGTTTGATCCAACTCTCAGACCCAAGAAGGCAGACGGCATTTGCTAATCAACAACAGTTGGGATGATCTAACATGAATGCAGAATTGACAGATTTCCTAAAATAACTTTGGCCACATCGCAACGACTATGGATAACACCGTTTCTTACCGACAATCAAGGTCAGACCAACGTGCTCAAACGGCTACGCTTCAGGAACATATAGAGGCCGCTATTATTCGCGGAGAGTTCAGTCCTGGAGATCGCCTGGATGAAAGCCGATTGGCGAAACGATTTGGTGTGTCGCGAACTCCAATCCGGGAGGCTTTCAAAGGTCTCGTTGCTTCTCGATTGGCCGTAAAGCGACAGCATGCCGGCGTATTTGTTGTCAATCCGCCCTTGGATGAGATAATGGAAATGTTTGAATTAATGGCAACTCTAGAGTCATTTGCTGCGGAAAAAGCGGCTCATCGTGCCACCCCAAGTAATCTGACGGCCGTTAAAGAGGCTCATGAAAATTGTATTGTTGCCGCAAAGACAAGCGATCCAGCGATTTATTTCTCAGCAAATCAAGTGTTTCACGAGCAAATTTATAAAGCTGCACACAATTCTGTTTTGCATGAGCAGATAATTGCGCTCGACAAGCGCCTAGCACCTTATCGGAGATTAGTCACTTTTCGGCCACATCGTATCGAAGAATCAAACGAAGAGCATGCGGCGATTCTGAGCGCCATTGAACAACACGCAGCAAACGACGCCTCGTTAACTATGGGTAAGCACCTGGATCTGTTGGCTGAGGATGCTTTGACGTTGGCACGAGCAACCAAGTCGAAACAGTTAGGTTAACCGTGAACACTAGATGAGGAATTGCTTACGATAAGTGTAACTAATGCTCCCAATCGAAATCTAGCGGTGGCGGGTGTTTCCTGAATGTTTCCGTCGCAATTTCAATTGTCACTCCCTTAAAAGTGCCCACAACGCTGTAATACAGCACTTAAAATTCACAATAGTTACTTGCTCTATATTGGAGCAAATATTGTCGGGCGGGCTAGACCGAACTTCACCACAAGGATAAGGTGAAAGCGTAGTAAATACGCGGACTTTCGGAAAATCAACCTGTCATTCTTATGGAAACACCTGCAGTGGGGTCGACATTGAGTGCGGCGAGGATTTTACTCTGCAGCGGGGTTGGTTTGGTGGTGGTTGTGAGGATGTCATCGGAAAGTCCAGACAAGGTTACTTCATTGAGACACAGGGTGGCGAGATCCGCAAGCAGCGTAGTCATGCTGTGAGCCGGATCCCCGCAGGAAGTCATTTTGGAGTTGGCTTTTTGTGCTGCCTGCGGTGAGACCTTAGCCTGCTGAACCGGCGAGGAGCGACTTGGCGGTTGCTGGTCGTCAAACAGAAACGGTTTGAGTCGCTGGCGCAAGTGCCATTCCAGGTAGCAGGCGAGCATGCACAGGAACACATGTGCGCGTACATGCGCTTCGCTGTAGACATAAATGGGCTGCACCTCCAGCCGGGTGGTCTTGATGGTACGAAAGGCGCGCTCGACTGTGGACAGAGATTTGTAAGCTGCCACTGCGTCATGGGCGTTGATGGCATCAGCCGACAGCGAGGTTCGGATCACATAGATGCCATCGAGTTGGGCTTCGTTGTGGATTCGCTGCTGATTTCGCGACCACAGCAGATCGCTGTTGGTGACGGTGATGTCGAAGTGCTTTTCGACTTTGCGGCGGTTGGCTTCGCGTCCGAGCCGTTTCATGGTGCGGTCGCGGTTGGCGGAGTTTGACTTGTGGCGGCGGGCGGCGGCGGCGATCTCGGTGAGGATGGTTTCAGTGGCGCGCAGCAGCTGTTCGCGTTTTCGCGCCCGCTCTTGGCGAAGGCGCGGATTGAGGCACACCAGCAGCCGCTCGCCGGGAAACTCGGCACTGACGATTTCTGCCACCTGGTCCGGTTGCAGTTCGTCGGCGTAAAGTTGAGTATCGATTTGACTGTCTTTTTGATCTTTGAACAGCTTGCGAATGTCGGCATTGCGAAGCGCCGAGATCCAATCCAGTGTGGCCGGCAGCAAATCCTCGCGGATGCGCGCCGAAGTAATCATGCCACGGTCGCCGACCAGCGCTACGTTGTGAATGTTGAAGCGCTTGCGAATCTTGCTGATCTGCGTGGCCACAGTGCTGGGGTCGGCGCTGTTGCCGGGGAACACTTCAACCGCGACCGGACAGCCATCGGCGGCGCACAGCAAGCCATAGACGATCTGCATCTTGCCGCGTTTGCGATCTCGGTTGTAGCCGAATGCGGCAAGCGCACAGCACTTGCCTTCGACATAGCTGGAGGTGACATCGTAGAGAATCAGCGTGCCGCCGCGCAAGTGGCGATTGGCGAGGCTTCTCTCGATCCACATTTGCCGTCCTCGCAGCCAGTCAAGCATATCGAGTGTCAAATGTCATTTAAAATTGACCCCCTATTGTCACTGAAAAATGACCCCCCTTTACGGAGCCCGAGCCGAGGCTCGGGCTCCGTAAAATTCCGAAAATTCACCCTCCCTTCCACCTTTCATCAGGTTCGATTCCTGAAGCGCCAGCTCTCGTTGCCGGTCTCAATAATTTCGCAGTGATGCGTTAGCCGATCCAACAGCGCAGCGGTCATCTTCTTGTCACCAAACACCGTCGGCCATTCCCCAAATGACAGATTCGTCGTAATCACAATGGACACCCGCTCGTAGAGTTTCGAGATCAGGTGAAACAGCAACTGACCGCCACTTCGCGCAAATGGCAAATACCCCAACTCGTCCAAGATCACGAAGTTGCGACGCAAAAGCTGCTCCGACAATCGCCCTTGACGTCCCTCGCGAGTCTCCGCCTCGAGCTGATTGACCAGATCCACCACATTGTAAAATCGCCCTGTGGCACCGTTTCGGACGCACATTCTTGCCACCGCCACCGCCAGATGCGTCTTGCCGGTGCCAGTGCCGCCGACCAGAACCATATTGCGGTGCGCCTCCAGCAGTGCGCCATCAGCCAGCTGATGAATCAATGACTCACTCACCGAGCCAGCCGAAAAATCAAAGTCGCTGATGTCTTTGGCCATCGGCAGCCTTGCCGTTGTCATCCGATACTGAATCGAGCGGGCTTTTTTGTCCGCCACCTCCACTTCCAGCAGCGCTGCCACAATGCGCTGTGACGGATGCTTTCGACGCGCACCGTCCGCCAGCACTTCGTCATACGACGCACGCATGCCTCGCAGCCTTAACTGGCTCATCAAATTCAACACATGGTTACGATCCATCGGTCAAACCTCGCAAACGGTCATACCGCTCACAGTCTGCCTGTGGCACCTCGCGAAGCCTCAAACGCGATGGCGGTTCAATCGACTCAACGGCTGCGCACTCCCCCTGCCGACTGACAATGTTCAGCACCACATCGGCATGGCAGGTGCCCATCGACAGGGCTTCAGAACACGCCGCAGTCACCGCATCAAGCCCATGATGCATGGCAGCACACAGAATCTTCACCATCTGCCGATCCCCATCGTCATAACCCGACAGACGCTCCCGAACCCTCTGCACCGATTCGGGCAGTGCCCAGTTGCGAAACGGCGCGCCGTTTCGTAATGCACCCGGCTTGCGCGTCAGCACTGGCACGTAATGCCACGCATCGTAGGCCGTGTTGCCTTTGCCAAAAAGACGCTTTAGTCTTACCCCAATTTGGTAGAGACGTTAGGATTTGAGAGGTTACCAGCGCCCTTAAGGGCGCTGGTAACCTCTGGTTGCGCTTTTTTCAGCTGCGCTTCATACTCGACTGGACTCCTATTACCCAGACTCGTATGCAATCGTCGGGTGTTATACCAAGACTCGATATACCGAATCACTTGCTGTCTTAGTTCCTTCGCTGACTTTAAACGATCCGTTTTCAAAACGCTTTCCCGCTTCAATGTGGCAAACCATGATTCGGCTTGCGCATTGTCATAACAATCACCAACACTGCCCATCGACTGCTTGATCCCATGCACTCGACACAACGCTTGAAAGGCCTTCGAACTGTATTGTACTCCTTGGTCCGAATGGTGAATCACGCCTTCGCAACTCCGACCTCGAAGTGCCATCTGCAAGGCCTCACTCATCAAACCGACGTCCTGGCAGGTTTTCATCGACCAGCCCAAAATCCGTCGGCTACAAGCGTCCTGCACCACCGCCAAATACAATACACCGTCTAACGTATGCAGATATGTCGCATCCGCTACCCACAACTGATCCGGCTCGGATACGTTAAATTCACGATTCACTCGGTCTACTATGCCGTGCGCGCGACCCGAGCAACGGGTGCTACGCACAAATTTTCGAGCTGCACACGCCGATAATCTCGCCTTTTGCATCAATCGAGCGACTCGATTTACACTCACTTTGATCCCACTCTTACACAACTGCGCAGCAATGCGAGGTGCACCATAAGTCCAACCACTTTCGACCAATACACCACGAATCGCCACCAATAACTTTTCATTGGCTTGCGATCGCGGACTCGGCTTGCGGTTTCGCCACGCATAATAACCTGATTCTGAAATCTCTAATACCCGACACATCAAACGGATCGCAAAGTTCTTCCTCTCCGCTTCGATTAATTCGTACGCCCGGTTCCACCACGATGGCCCCCGCTGTCGGCGGCAAACCAGGCTGCCGCTTTTTTTAAGAACGCATTCTCCTGCTCTAACTCCTGATTGCGACGCTGCAAGCGACGCAACTGCGACACTTCACTCTCACCTGGCTCCGATTCACTCGCCTTCGCCTTGGCTTGACGTTTCCAATTTTGAATCGTCGTCGCCGAGGGCTCGTATCTGCGCGCTAACTCTCGCACCGATACCCCAGCTTCATGCTCCGATAATATATGTTCCTTAAATTCCTCGGAATAGTTCCCTTGACTCATCTCCGATTTTCCTCCAAATCTTTGGATTACTCTATTACTAATGTGTCTCTACATTATCGGGGTAGTACCACTTGTGATCGCCGACCACTTCACCATCTTTGCGGATCACCACCCGTTCGGCATATCCATACACCTCAACGATTTGACCGGCCACCTGCGCTGAGACGCTGTAACTGTTGTTGTCAAAACGTACCAGACAGGTCTTCGACACCCGCACCTGGGACGAACGAAACCCATCGAAAGCGCCCGCATAGGGAATCAGAAACTCACGCTCGCTCTCGAACACCTCGAAGATCTTGCGCTGCGGAAACTCAGGATGCGCATGCGTCTTGGCATGATGAATACACTGATCCGACAGCCACTGGTTGCATTCCTCAAGATGTTCGAATGACCGCTGCGGGGTGAACAATACCCGACGCAAATCCTGTACCTGCTTTTCCACTCGGCCTTTCTCCCATCCGGCCGCCGGTGTGCACGCCACCGGCTTGACCAGATGATGAGAACACATCTGTAAGAAGCGCCGATTGATCTTGCGTTCGCGTCCCTTGCCAATGCGATCCACTGCGGTTTTAAGGTTGTCGTAGATGCCACGCTCGCAGCAACCCCCAAAATGGGCAAATGCCCGATTGTGCACATCAAACATCATCTCCTGACTCTCACGACGATAGGCACGCACATAGGGCATGCGACTGTAACACAGCAACATCTGAGCGACTTTCAAACGCATCCCCTGACCGCCGATTGAGGCTTGCTCCTGGCTCCAGTCAAACTGATACGCTTCACCTGGATCAAACTCCAGCGGCACATGGGCTTTCGAAAGCCCGCTGCTTTGCTGATCAGTCCACTTGCGCGCATGACGACACACGCTCTCATAGCTGCCCTCATAACCCCGAGCTGACAACTCCTGAAAAATCTGCAGAACCGTACCGCGGCTTCGAACCGGCAACTCAGCGTTGTTAGATAAAAGCTCCTCCAAGTCCTGCCGATACGCATCCAGCTTGCTGTTGCATGGCTTCTTGCGCTCGTATCGAAACTCCACTTCGTCTTCACGAATCACCTTTCGAACCGTATTGCGTGCAACGCAACGTTCCCGAGCAATCTGTTTAATGCCCTTTTTTTTGACATGATAGTCACGTCGAATCTTGGCAATCGTCTCCACTGTCAACATCTCCTTTCAAGCCTCACATTGTGTAAATGTGAAGCAGTTTGAATATCACATCTTCACAAATCAACTCGACCTGCCAGATGCACCCTTTTTAGGGGGGTCAATTTTGAGTGACAATTGACCCCTAAAGGGGTCATTATTCAATGACAATCAACAATCGAGCATTTCATTGCCGTGTACGGTATCAAGCTTGAGTAAAGTGCCCAGCGAGCTGTCGGCGGTTTCGGGCGAAAGCGCTCTGGCAGTAGCGAGTTTGGAGGCGGGCGAGATGATGCGGGCGATGATGGCCGCCAGTGCCAGGTCGCGCTGACGCGAACCAGTTCTATGCAAAATGCGCGGCAGTCCGATCTGCGAAGCCAAAGAGACCAGAGCCGCGACATGTCCGTGCGGCAGCGAGCGGTGTACGGTGAATGCCTGGTCGAGGGAGCTGACGATGACACCGCCTTTCAAAAGGATACGGATGGCATCGACGATGAATGCCGGGGTTTTGGAGAGGTTGGCGAGGGTTTTGCGTTCGATGCGTTTTCCGTTGCGTTTGGCGTAGCGCAACAGGATTGCTGGGCGGCTGTTGCGGTTGGGTATGGATTCGATGTAAATAGCCATAGTTGAATTTATGAACATGGAAACATATACAGAGCAATTATACTTTATTGGATAATAATGAACAAGAAACATAATGAATTAATACATGGAAACAAATATACACAGAAAAAAGCGGAAATGTCAAAAAACAATTCCGCTATAACAAAGCACTGGAATGAATTATTGAGGTTAAATCAAGATGAAGTTCAGGCTAGAATTGGTGAACGCAAATTTGACCAGTTCCACAGTATCTGACAAAAACAGTGTTAGTAAACATTGATGTGCTGCTCCAAAGAGAATTTGAAAATTTGGAAGGGCTTGATGATTCGCTCAGGGATCTTTACCAAGCTCTAGGAAAACACCTTATAGTGTTAGTGGATGCTCAATAAATTTAGCACTCAACATATACACACTTAATGAACATCAATCGGGTTCAGCAGATACTCGAGACGATCTGTTTCTACTGCTAGTGTATAGGCGCAATAAATAAACTCCTCCCAACGCATATCATCTATAGGATGCACAACCCGCCCAACGATAGCCCAATCTGGGTTCAACACAAATTCAACTAGGTCTATGTACCTATTTCGAATCCAAGTGTGTTTAATCACATCACTGACAGGCAACCTTTTGCCAAATCCTTCACTGCTTGCTTTACTCAGGAATATACAGCGACCATCAGACTCATAAAGTGATACATGTTGCGCGCGATGATTCTGCAATCCACCGAACTCAAACATTAGATTCGTCACACCATTAGCGTTGCCGATCTGTAATCCAGTATCACCAGATCGGTCAAAAGGTATCTCTTTACCCATATTGATCAAACTGACGTGGGCCGAAATCTCATTGGATAGTGTTTTTTGATAATTGGCGGGATCGTGATTTATTTCCATGCGTTCAAAAATTCGCTTGATATCGGTGTGCTGTGTAGTTTCTGCATCGCTTACCAACATCTCAGCGTTGAAATAGAGTTGATAACCCTCCTTCAAATTTGAATCCTCGATCGCATAGGTTCTATGGAAAGTGTGCCAGGAGATTTTACGCATCAAATTTACAAGCGTTTTGCGGTCACTAATCTGGACAAAACGAGGGGCGGAGGGGCGCGTTAGGGATAAAAGGAGTTTATTGCTGGCTTTGGCGGATACCAACTTGATTTCCAGATTTGAATCACGGACTTTCACACCATCTTCATGGTGATAGGACTGCGGTTCCTCTGGCGCCTTACAACCCAGTATGCGGTTTAGGAGTTCACAAACATGTCTAATTTCCGAATTCCGACTTCGTTCATTATTTTCAATTGAATCAATAGCGTTATATTCATTCCATTCTTCTACATTCGGATCAAAGGGTGACTTTAATCTGTCGAGAATCTGTTCCGGAACATCTTCCTTAGATGCAAGTTCAGTTTCCAAATGAACGATGTCTTTAGCAGAGACGACATTCGAAATTACTTCGTGTAAGGATTCAATAAACTCATTGTAGTTTTTACATACCTGTCTGATTTGCAACACTTCGATGCTCTCTTTCACATAAGGAAATGCCACCTGAATTAACTCCTCCTCTTCCGCTTCACGATCCAACGCCATCAGCCTACGCTCCGCACACGAACTGACACGGTCTACCCTACCCACCTTCTGCTCAAGACTGACAGGTAAGCCTGACAATCCATAGTGAACAACGCTGTCGCAAAATGTGTGTAAATCCTCGCCTTCCTGAAATACATCTGTTGAGACAAGAGCCAACGGGTAGCCGGGCATTCGAAACTTCCTGGCCTGTGATGATCTTCCAGGAGTTTCACCAGAAGCTCCAATTACCGGAGAAACCGGGCTGAGAGAATCGCTCAGATACTTTGGATATTCAGCCTTTTTCTTTACACGAATATCAGGAATATTGTTTTTAATAATCAGTTCCAAATGTTCGGCGAGGTTTACCAGTTCGTGAAATGTGGAGAATTGAGTTTGGTTTCGCTGGAACAATAATATTGATACAAAATCATTTATCCATTGAGCGCGACTTTCGACGGTTAAATTGCCCGGACCTTGTTTTAGACGCGCCAAATAGACATCAATAATGCTATGAGCTGTCCTTAGAACAAAACTCATCAATGTCTTGTGTATATCGAAGAGTTTCAATAATTCAGGCACTTTCCTATTCCCCGTTTTGAGCGCGTTGTAAAGTTTTTTCTGATGGGGAATGACAGCCTGAGCCAAGCCGGAGACTTCCAACTCTGAATAGAGTGTCACAGTCATCAACTGGCTGATGAGATTCTCCTTGTTGACGGTCTGGACGGACTGATTGAGGCGCGCAACCGCCATGTGCCGATATAACGGTTCCAAGTGAGTGCATTCGTTATGATCAATCAGCCATTTGATGAATGCGGTCTGACAAGCATGATAGACCTCAAGATTGTCATCATCTAGGTCTTCGCTAAAATATCGGCCGACCGTCAGCGCAATATCCTCGCCATGTATGTTTAGAATTTCACCCAGGTCAAATCCCTCCTGTCTACAGACAAACCAGCTCCAATTCGGTTCAAACAGAGTGATCAGAACCCGCTTTCTGGCTGCCAGTCCTCTGCGAACTAAATCTGGGGAAGGATAATCTCTGCCGTCGACACTGAGTTGTGACGACGCTTCCTCTGGCACCGCGCCGCGGAAGAACCAGGCAAAAAAGGTGTCGTTCTTTGGCGGTGGCGATTCATCCGAATTTTCATCATCCAGATCAAATTCTCCTCCAATCACACTGGCATCGCGATTTCCGCTCACCTCTAAATAACTTTGGTAGATGCTTTCCATCATTTTGCACGGAACCGCATCAGAGCTCAGAACCCGACTGATGTATTGTCGAATCCATTCGTTGTAGGCATCGTCCAACTTGTTCTTGATCTCATTAACGCTCTTCACCCGACGAACGAAGACAAGCTGCTTTCTTGCCCCATTAAACATCGCATTGGCAAGACGCTTGACCACAGTATCCATCTTCGGGTGAGGCAGTGATCTTCCGAGGCTGTAATTTTTATAGCTGTCTGCGATCCGTCCAATTACACGGCGATCTCTGGCATCTGTCTGCTTCTTTTCAGTTCGCTCTCCATCAAACTCGACTGGTGGTGATCGGGTGGATTCCTGGAAACTCTCGAACGATGCAAGCAGACCTGCTTGGAAAGAGGGTGATCGGCTCTGCGTGACTAACATCTCACTGACTTTTTTTTGAACCAGCGCAGTAACCAACTTCTGTTCATCGGTCTCTAAAGTGATCTCAGCGTTGCTTCCTTTGCGCCATTCCTTTCGATACATGTTACGGGTACGTTTCTCACCATTGATTAGTATGGCATTCAGTCGCCTGACCATAAAACGCCGGAGGTGTGTTTGAACTTGCTCCTTATCACCAGAATCAATCTCTTCGGGCAGAAGATTTAGGCGCCCCACCAGTTTTAACTGATTATGCAGCTGAGTGAGATCACGATCATAAGGAGTTGCAGAAAGCAACAGCGCATGTTTTACTCTAGGCTGAAACCCTTCTCCTTCACGAAAGCCGAGCACTCCAGACAACACTCTATTTCGATCACTACTGTAAAAATCGTGTTTGAAATTGTGAGCCTCATCAATCACTACTAGATCAAACGTCGGCAAAATATAATTCAGAGCGTGTGCAAATTGGTTCTTGACAGTGTGCTTTGAATCAACCACACCTTCCCATTTGTACGCAGGAATCAGATTTCTGAGCTGGTCTAACTTTTGTTTCCATTCCTGCTCGTCTTCACTTAGGGCCATGCTAAAGCTGTCCTTGCCAATAAAAAAATCTGCGTAATAACCCGACGTAGCAACACGCAGTAAATCGGAAACGTTCTGGCAGTTTGTATAAGGTGTTGCAGAAAACCCTTGGAGAGTACGAATTCTGCCGTGGAAAACGCGTACATTGCTTCGAATAAAGTTCTTGTATTCCCGGTTCCACTTTTCCCGGACATTTCTGCTGGGACAGATATACAGAACGCGCAGCATCGGATTGAAGTAACGCATCATGGCTACGACACCAAGCGCGACGTAAGTCTTGCCCATACCTACCTCATCTGCAAGATAAGCAAATCCAATTTCTGGATTCGCGATCATGTTCTGCAGCGCAACCGCACCCTCGATTTGCAACTCAGCGAGGCTTCTTAATGACTCATCCCCACCTGAAAAGTCGATTAGCCGTCGCGCTGTCGTTAAGTCTATCGGGTCCATTATTCTTCCTCGACGACTTTGTAGACTCTGAAGAATTCTTCCTCAAACCACTTAAAAAATTGCTGTCTATTTTGCCTATCGTTGTTCTCCAGTTTTAATCGGTCGCTTTTTCTTATCATTCGTAATTTTTGGCAAAATTCCTTCTCCCTCTCTTTGACATTTGGACGTTGTTTAAATGTCTTGATGCGATAAATCTCAAGCGCTGACAATAGAAGTAGATAGCAGGTTACTTCACTAGCGCGGTTCTCTCCTCCATCCTTTTCCTGCGCTCTTTCAATGAGAGATGGCAAGCTGTCAACGCCCGCACCCGTAAGATAATAATCAACGTTGTTAAACTGCTTGTCTTCCCACATCCGCTCAAGCCGCTTTTTCAGGGTTAAAAAAGCGGAAAATATTTCTGCATACTCGCAAAAGAACTGATCAATGATCTGCTCGTCTGCCTGGGAGGTGAGCTCACCCCCTTGTGCGCTAAGAACGAGTTCACGAATCTCGGCAACGACCAATATCATTTGGCGTCGCTCAGGCGACATCCCTGAATAAATCGCCAGAATTTGTGCAGCTGTGAGTTGCGGTAGGTCCAAGGGTTTATGACTCCATCCAATCTGCTGGAGCAATACCCGTTGCGGCGGAAATTCCGATTTGTCGATATCTGTCTGGTCTCGCCCCCTTACCTTAATTAGAGAGCCATTTCTCAATACTCGCTTCAAATCATGGACTTCTCCTTCGTATTCACTTTCCCTGTCGCATAGGTCCCAAGGATCAATTACCGGTTCATCTTCCGCTCCAAGAATCTCAATCTGACAGACATTGCTCCGTGAGGTTCGCCCCGTTAAACGATTGGACACCCAGTCATAGCACAAGTGAAGCTCCGGACAAGCAACTTCCGATTCCAAATCGTCACCTTTACCCGGGACAGATTCACTAGGCTCCGTAAATTTATCAATTTCAAAATCTTCTGGAATGCGCTCAAGCAGCGTTTCCGCTTTTTCAAGTTTTACAAGAAACCCGGCTTCACTGTTCTCATGAAGTGCTTTGTGAGTGAAATTTACCGAACCCACAAAGACCCATGACTGCTGTTTATTGTGAAAATGGAAAATTTTCGCATGAAGACGACGGAAAGGTTCCCCTTTCAATCCCAATGAGCTTTGCAATTCATCTCGCCATTTTGCCCAGTGAACTCTCTCCTCCTTTTGTATGTTTTCGTAATAACTATATTCGCATAATGCATTCCCCTCGCTATCATGGGGAAGCAACAGCTTAATTTCATCAATTCCCATATCAGTAAATATTTTGTGCTCCTTGTTCCCGGCATCATTCGCAAAAAAAGGAGAAATGATCTCCAGACTCCAGTTGTTATCGTGAATTAGAGGACTGATTTTGTTGCGAATGAAATAAGGAAAGGAATCTCGATTTTGTCGGTGGCTTATCCCGAAATAGTGAATTGGCGCTGCACTGTTGCTGCCTCTGCAGGCCGAGATAAACTCTTCCATGCGATGGATAGCAGCTTGCTTGCTGCCAGCAGCAGTGCTCGCACAATTCTTCAGAAAGTCAATTTCTTCTTTAATTTGATTGACAAACATGCGCGGCACGGCGCCGCTTCTAACTTCTTTCCAATGCTGGCACTCAACGTTGTCCCACCAGCCAGCGAGAGTAAGATTGTTGGAACCTGCTCCCAGCAGCAAAGACTCTTCCCCAGTCTTCGTATTCTTTATCAGAATCATATTTACCTTGCCGTGAAAAGCACGGTTGCGCAGATCAACTCCATTGCACAAATACTCCATTTCCGGCGACTGGTCTCCGCTTGCGCGAAACACAGGCAAATCGTAGAAAACATCGATTGGGATGTTCGCTTCTCGCAGGTTTTCCCGAACCATGAAACGTTTGACTCGATCATCTGTTGAGTAAGGCATATCCTGTCTCAGGAGCAGAGGGATGACCTCCAGCTCAAAGAAGTTCGGTTCAAATGTATAGGTTGTAAAGACCGCTGCCAGAACCTCACGCTCGGCGACAAGTTCAAGAAAGCGCTCCGTTATTACCGCCCTGTCCATCAACTTATCCTTATGTGATTTCTGGCAATATTGATAAAAGAGCCAAGAAAATAATCGTAATCCCACGACCGCTCAATCTCTGATTGGCTGCGGAGTTCGACAGTCTGGCTCTTTATCCTGACGCGAACATGGTTGTCTGATTCGATTTCCACCCACGGCGCTCCGCTGCGCAATTGCATCACTTTTTTATGCATCTGCATGATCTGTTCAATTGCACGCTGCATTTCATCATTGCGAAACGCTGTGAGAATTGATATCAGATAATCTCGTCGTGGGAAATTGTCTTCAGGAATGGTCTCAGGCAGATGCGAATAGTTGTAGCGCCCCCTGAGAGTCTCCAATATCTTGGCCAGACTCTCGCCGTCCATACGTCTGCAATAGTGAAAAATATTATTTGTCGCAACAAGCAGTCGCTCCACATCAAGAATATCCTGCAAGTACCGGTCAAGCCTCTCGCTCGGATTGTTCGCCCGTACGAGATCAATAAAACTCTTATTGTTTTCCGGTCGTTCCTCTTGAGTCGAAAAATTCTGGTGCGTAATCTGCCAGACTTCCTTTTGCAAATGCCCAGGTCCGGACGGGTTACCCGACAGCAGCGCTTCCAGAAGAGGTTCCTGGACACTGGAATGCTGAATGGCATTCATAAATGGCTCAGATATCAGCATCAGCTGCTGACGATTGAGGGGACCGCCGTGATTCAGCAATGATTTGAGCTCATCTGCGATACCGCCCAGCTGCTGCAATATTGCCTGGGTGATAGATTGTCCTAGGAGTCTGCGCCGTAGAAACTTGAATTCAGGACATTATAGAAATCGAAGCAAGTGGTGCGGGGTTGAATTGCCAAAGCGAGCAGAAGTATGAGTCGATACGAAAACGAAAGAAACAATAATAAGTCATGTAAAACAGATAGTTAGGATATAATTGAAGTCATTAGCATTATTTCCAAACAAGATTTGATTGAGGACCAAGAGCATGCCAACCCGTTTTCGTCGTTATGACCCGGAACAACCGCTGTTGCTGCCGCCCGACCTTCGCGAATGGTTGCCGGATAATCATCTGGCGCATCATATCCGGGATATAGTGGAGCGGCTGGATTTGTCGGTGTTTTATGTGCCATATGCGGGAGATGGCCGGCGCAACATGCCGTATGATCCAGCGATGATGGTGCAGGTGCTGCTGTATGCCTATGCCACCGGAGTGGTGTCGTCGCGCAAGATAGCCCGGCGTTTGCACGAGGACGTGGCATTTCGGTATTTGTCGGCGGAGAATTTCCCGTCGCATCGTACGATCTGCGAGTTTCGTCATCGTCATCTGTCGGATTTCAAAGTGTTGTTTGTAGAGGTGCTGCGGATTGCCCAGCAGATGGGAGTGGCGAAGGTTGGCAAGATTGCGGTGGATGGCACCAAAGTGCGTGCGAATGCGAGCAAGCGCAAAGCGATGAGTTACGAGTATATGAAACGCGCGCGTGTGCGTTTACAGGCTCAGATTGATGAGTTGATTGGACGAGCGGCTCAAGCGGATGAGGAAGAGGATCAACAGTACGGTGCGGAGGGCGATGGCAGCAGTTTGCCGGAGGAACTGAGCCGGCGGCAGGTGCGCAAGGCAGCGATTGAAGAGGCGATGGCGCGTCTGGAGGCGCAACAGCGCGAGTTGGACGATGCCAAGGGTCGTAAACCACAGGACGAGGAGAGCAAACCGAGGCGCGGTCGTCCTTACAAGCGTGCCTATGGCGAGCCGAAAGACCAGGCACAGAGCAATTTCACGGATCCGCAGAGTGCCATCATGAAGACCAGCAACGACGGATTTCAGCAGTGCTACAACGCCCAATTGGCGGTGGAAGGTGAGAATCAGATCATTGTAGCGACACAGGTGACTGCGGATGCCACGGATCAGGGACGGTTGATGCCGGTGGTGGGGGAGGTAGAGGCGAATTGTGGTACGCTGCCACAGACGCTGCTGGCCGATGCGGGCTACGCGAATGAGAAGGATTTGGAGCGGTTGGAAGATCAAGGCATTGAAGGTTACATTGCGTTGGGCCGGGAGAAGCGATTGGCGTCAACCGAAGTGCACAATTCGGCGGTTCGGCAACGGATGAGCGAGAAGCTCAGAACCGCAGACGGTCGCGCTTTGTACGGTCAGCGCAAATGGTTGTCGGAGGCGCCGAATGGATGGATCAAGCACGTATTGGGATTTCGCCAATTCAGCCTGCGAGGATTGACAAAAGTGCAGGGTGAGTGGAATCTGGTGTGCCTGGCGTTGAACCTCAGACGGATGCATGGACTTCAAATTGGCTGAAAAACACAGGAATTGCCTTGAAATCGGTAAATCTGGGAGGAAATTCCCAAAAATCGAGTGTAAACCAGCAATTCAACATGAATTCTGATGAAATTCTGAAATAGACAATGATTTTCATCCGAAATGGATTGTCCGAACCCGGATTTAGACTAGTCTAACTTTCTGCAGCGCAGACTCCTAGCGAGGTTAAAGTACGGTCATTGCCTTCGATCAGACCGGTTTCGTGAGCAGCGGAAGAGTACAACCCCCAAAGTCCATAGGAAGCCTGATCACTCAATATCTGTTGTTCAGTAGATAATCCCAGGGCAATAATGAAAGCATCGTCATCAATTCTCTGCTTAATGCGGGTGATACCCATAATTTCGGTCGACCCGCCATAGTGACGAATATAGCCTGTCAGTTGTTCGTAGCGAAGGAAGATCTCTCGAATGAGTTTGTGCTGTAAGCTCCTCTCTGGTTCCAATTCAGCAAGATAATTGGCCCAGTAAAAACCAAGTAGCGCAACGGCGAAATTATCCATTGAAGAGGTTATAGTGGTCAGGTTACCTATTACCTTACGGCCGAAATGGGACCAAACCAACTCGAAGCCGAGTGGATCTCGGGATCCTTTGGGTTTAGCACGGTCGTCCAGTAATGAAAGGAATGCCATTAATAACTTTTCCGTTAATTGTTCGATTTCGGTCCGATACGCAACAATACTATTTCTTACTTTCGTAGGATTACGGCTGTTCGGACATTAACAAATTTCATTGGGCTGATTGAAAGGCGAAAACCAACCATCTCGTCAAGCATGAATGCGATTCACGAGTCTTGTAAGTTCGTTCCAAATATTCCGTCCTCAATAAAGATTCGCAACAGCAGACATTGATGGAAGTACAAGAAGAACTGATTTTCAATCAGTTCTTCTTGGCAAACATATACAACATAATGCTTGCCTAGGTATGTCTTTGCCACCTTTTTCTATTGAACCTGACAGTAATTGACTGGTATTGAAAAAATTTTCGAAAGTTGTCACAATCAACATCATTACTGCTTAGTTCCCTATCAAACCTTACAATTCAACAACACATCGTAAAATATCCCCGGCGACCTTCTTGTAACCGAGATGGTAATGCTCACACATCATTTGATCTCACTTACAATGCTCACCCGAATGCACTGGATGAGCACCGCGACATCGCGCAAGCGTAACTCATCCGAACTACATTTCAGTGGTAGCAGACAGCAAAAACTCATAGTTGTCCGATCACATGAAATAAACGAAAAAAGACATTGCAATTTCTATCTTTAACTATATTTATTCGTAATATTTCATCTAGGAACTAGGATGGGACGACCTTGGGTTTCAGCGGCGGATGGTCTGGAACCTAAAAACATTGTTAAACAACAACATGGAACAATAACATTATGAATTCTGATCTGTCCTCATTGCGCTTTGTCACCAAAGCAATACCAAACATGGGTGCCCGACCTAGAGAGCTGTCGCATACGATGGTACCGCATCCACTCAGCTATCAAGAGCTACCCTTTGATCCAGAATACACACTCTATAACAACCGCCTGACACCAGAGTCACTGAACCATGTCACAGAAGATGAAATGTATTGGAAAGTCCGTACTGAGGTCATTTTTCGCCACACAGGTGAATTACCAATCGAAATCAGTGGGACGGATGCTGAATCGCTGTTGAACCGCTTATTTACGCGGGATGTCAGCAAGGTTAAAGTGGGACGTTGCTCGTATCAATTTGCCTGCTACCATGATGGCGGGATGATCACCGATGGTATCCTGCTTCGCCTCGCACAAGACAGATTCTGGATGGTGCAGGCCGATGGCGATATGTTCTCGTGGTATAAGGCTCACGCACATGGACTGGATGTGAAGATTAGCGACCCAAACGTCTGGGTCAGCCAAATTCAGGGGCCTCATTCAATTGAAGTGCTGAAATCCGTAGCTAGTAATCTGCCGGACCCATTTCGTTATTTCGATCTGACCGAAGTCACGATTGCAGGCCAAAGGGCCATAATCAGCCGCTCGGGTTTCTCCAATGAACTGGGTTGGGAAATCTATCTCATGCCCGACACCGATATTGCCGCAATTGGGGATCATATCCTTAAAGTGGGAGAAACGTTCGGCATGACCATAACCGGCGCGCCGGTCTTCCGTGCCCGCCGGATTGAGGCAGGGCTGTTGAATGCAGGGACGGATTTTGACGATAAGACAACACCGTTCGAGGTCGGTCTTGGTCACATGGTCGAATTTGACCATCGAGATTTTATTGGGCGCGAGGCGCTGGAAAAGACCGAAAAAAAGTGTCGGACATGGGGCATGCGGGTTACCGACGGGGTAGCCATTCTAGGACGCGCCATCAAAGTGGATGGTCAAGTTACAGGCCGCGTCTGCTCTAGCGGATGGTCGCCCTATCAGGGTTGTGGTGTAGCATTTGTGCGCATGGATGATCCAACTCAAGGTCCCGGTACCCATGTTCAGGTTGAGGGTATCGATGGTTCTGTGCTGGAAGGTGAACTTTGTACCCTACCCATGTATGACAAAAATCGGCTAATTCCGCGCGGTAAGCTGGTTGATATCCCGACTCAACCCATCCCAAAGAAATAACCCATACATTCTGTTTCATCGTCAAACTCGGATATTCCAATACAAGAGAACACTGAATTCTATTGACATAATGCCCTAATCCGCAATTAGAAATCTGAGATCAATAGAAAAGCCTTGTACAATAAGGCTTTCATAAACAATCGAATTTCACCCAATGGGTGAAGCCCAAAAATATCTCAGAGGTACAAGGCTCATGTCGATTTTACCCCATAAAATTGGAATCAGCAAACGTATTTTAACCTCCCGCGCCGGTTTGATCGTCGTTGCACAGCTAATGCAGCGTCTTGGTCTGGAACAATTGGCGGATCGGCAATTGCCTGTAGCGGGCAGCAACCGCGGCTACCGTCAAGGCGCGATGTTCAATATTTTCATGTTGCTGTTTCATGAAGGCGGCAAATGTCTTGACGACGTAAGCCATTTGCAAAAAGAAAAGCCTTTGATGAAGCTATTGGGCTGCGGGAAGTTGCCTGGGGCCAAGACACTGGGCAATTGGTTGCGGCGCGCCGGGCGCAGTGATCAGGCGATGCAGGGATTGGTCAATCTCAACAAAACAATTCTTGCAGCAGGGCTTTACAACCGAACGCAGATTACCTTGGACATAGATGCTACGGTGATCGAATCGAACAAGCGTGCAGCTCGGTACACGTATAAAAAGCACCGTGGCTACACGCCGATGGTCGGGCACATCGCTGAAACCGACCAGGTGGTGGCGGTAGAGTTTCGAGAAGGCAATGAATCTCCGAACAAAGAGAATTTACAGTTCATCCAGCGCTGTGAGTCGGCATTGCCGGAGGGTGTGTCGGTATCGGATGTTCGCATTGATGCTGCCGGCTATCAAGCCGCGGTGATCAACTATGCGATGGACAGTGGCATGGGTTTTGCGATCCGTGCCAAGATGGATAGTGCGGTCAAAGAAACCATCTCTGAAATCAAAGATTGCGAATGGCGCCCATTGGTATATCGTGATGGCAGTGAATCGGACACAGAACAGGTTTGTCGCACGTTGCATGTGATGACAAAAACAGAAGCGTTTACGCTGATTGTGCAAAGAAAGCACATTGATGATGATGACAACTCACAGTTGGACATTTTGATCAACAGCGATGCTGAAACAGGGGTACGGGGTCGCAACATTTATCGTGCGATTGCAACCAACAAGGATGAGTTATCAGACCCCGAGGTGGTGCATTTTTATAACCAGCGTGGCGAGTCGAGCGAAAACAGAATCAAGGAGCTTCGCAGTGATTTCGCCGCCGCCAGATTGCCCTGTGGGGACTTTCATGCCAATGCAGCATGGCTGATGTTAAGCTCAATGGCCTATAACCTGTTTGCCTTGATGCGGATGGTATTGCCGCATTCGTTGTCAACTGCCCGTGCTCCTACAGTGCGTTTGCGTCTGTATGATGTCGCCGCACTGATCGTACGCCATGCCCGGCAATGGACAGTGAAAGTCAATGCCTGCCACCGCAAGGTGATGGATGAAGCGCTGGATCATATTCGAGGCTTTCCGCTGCTGTTATGAGCTGAGCGCCTCGGGTGGCGCTTTTTCGAACCGAGCTTGAATCCATTCCGACTCCGGAAGGGTTGCGCACCTTTGCACAGTGGCGAAAATGCCAGCGGACAATGCATCAGGTTGGCAATCTCCTGCAAATCCAGACAAATTCTTCGTGTTGCTCCTGTCTTCGATAATCGGAGCTGTAAAATCCAGTAAATTCGCTAAAATCTTGCTGATGTTAAGCGAATTCATTCTCTAATTTCGGATTTGGGTAATGCGGAATTTGGGCAGTGTGCGTTCAATCTAAGTGAAATTGACAGGGGTATCCAAAGACTTTCGAATTGCATTGGATAACACCAAACCTTGTATTTTCGGAGTCTAGTTCCCAATTTACTTGGTATGTTACCCCGATGGATTACAGATAGACTTCATTAAACTATTGCTCAGAGTCAGAACTCAGCCTATCTGGGTCTGGGATCCCCAGAAGATTTGCTTAAATTGACTGGTTCAACCACTTAACTAGAAAGTCACAGCAATTAACTCATCATGTTAAACAAATTTCAACGCGCCCCTAAATTGTTTGCGGTGTTGCGTCGGCTTATGGACAAGAATGGGGCATAAGGTGAAAAGTCAGCGCAATTTTTATTGTTCAGTTCGGTACTCTAAAGCTCCTAACCTCACGGCTATTTTCTCCCCTAGTCTTCAATCGCTTGTCTCACCACATTGGTAGCAGAAGGGAGATTACCACGAACTACCAGTTCGTTTGCGACTATCACGGGAATAGCTTCGTCTTTGTCTTGATACTCCGCGATGGCTGGATCAACGGGAAGATCTGATGTCAACGGACCGGAAAGAGCTATGATAAATCTATTTCCGGAACTTGTCTTCGCCAGGATAGGTGCAACCAAACCGCCTAACTCGCTGTCCAATTTCGCGTCAAGTTCAAATTCCATACCTTCCAGGCCTTGGCGCAAGAGATCGTGATACAAGAGTACGGTCGAACTATGCAGACGCTCTGCATTGAAACTCGGCCGTTTACCGGTCACAAGATATTCCAGAAGTTCTGCACCTACATGGCGGTCAAGAAGGCCGTGTTCGAATTTGTTCTTGTAACTGCGTAAACACCTGTAACACGACGCATCGCATGCTTCCGGGCAGGCTTTCAACAATTGCAGAGCTTTCTCGAGCAATTCCTGCCCGAAGCCGGCGAGAAGTCGGGAAAATCCAGCCCCTCCCGCCAAGGTATCATAAAGAAATATCTCCGCCTCCAAACCTCTCTTTCCTTCGGCGGTAAGGGCTGGTCGGAACTCAGCCATCAGTTCCCCTCCTTCTATCTCAAGCAGCTGGCAAGCCGCTTTGGCCAATGCTTCGCTGACAGTTCTCAATGCTACATTGGTAGAAGAATGTCCTGGCCGGAGATTCAACGGCGGTTCCACGCTTAGGGAGAAAAGCGCTATATCCGTGATGAAATCTGTTCCGAGCACCAGGTGCCTGATTGGATTGATACTTTCACAGGCAATTTTGGCATCATCTTCAGGATAGGGCTTTCGATGTATATTGTTGAGCTTCGGCTCACGCTCATGACTTGACTCGATCCTACCGCAATTCACGCAGTACGTGTAGCCGTCCTTTTTCGGTCCCGTATTGGATACCAGCAGGTGCTGACGATCTGCTAGGATACGCACGCGGTCATTAATTATGGTCCATCCCGCCGACTCGTCGGGCGTACCCATCGTTAGCTTCGCCCTCGTCGCATAGCTCGTCTCAGGCATATCGTCTGGAGATGTAACCTCCTCAACATCGACGGGATGGGCAAACCCCGGAGGACGCAGCCAAATTCTGCCTGGGCCGAAACTCCCATCACCGCCGCAAGCTTCGCAGTCACGCACTTCTCCTCGATCTACCTCTGCAGTTTCAAACGTCCTCGCAAATCCGCACTCAGAACATTCCATGTAGATGCGCCTCGCGGTCCACGCTTCAAACCTCTCGTCCCGTATGGGGGAATAGACAGCGCCCGACGTATAACACTTTCCCGAAATCCAAACCTGCTTACCAGGGGCATATTGAGATAATGCAACTGACAACCCTTGGGACGGCGCGAAACGCATAATTGGCCTAAAGCTCGACGAACGAGCCTGGTCGAAAACATGAAATGTCGCTACATCGGTTGGGAACGCGTAACGCGGTAAAATTCCACAATAGAGAAGACGATCCAGAAGTTTCCCAGAGTTCCACGACTGTTGAGCCCGCTCCTCGCCCTGCTCTGGCGCCTCCTCTGGTCCAGTTTCATCTTCTGGGTCGCTCTCCCCATCCGTATCAGTTTCGTTAGCACTGTAACGGATTGCCCCATCAACTGCGACCAAGCAATCCTCCTTCATCTTGTGCAGAAGGTCATCACGGTCCTCTTTCGCGAGTTCATCAGGGATCCACGACCCGACTCGAAATTTCAACGTCTCTTCATGCTCGATAAGCCACTTCTCGAAGTCAATGCGATTCAGTATCGATTTGCTGCTTCGGAACTCGGACACCGTGCCCAACACAGAAAAAAGATCGTGCCGTATACTAGGGTCGATTTCCGGAATTCGATCTTGATGATAATTCTGCAAAAGAAAGGCGCGGACATGACGGCGAACGATATCCGCATTGTCGAGGGTTAGAATCGGATCAACCACGTCGCCGCGGATCATACCGTCCGGTTCCGAGAAATAGTGCTCATCATGGCTATCGGCACTGCCAAACGCTACAACTGTAGCCACCGTGTTGCCTCGACGTCCCGCTCTGCCGCTCCGCTGCTGGTAATTAGCTCGGCTGGGCGGAATGTTGCGCATGGCAACGCCCGACAGCGCTCCGATGTCAATGCCAACCTCCATCGTCGTGGTACTCGACAGAACATCGATCGCTGTTGCTCCTGCACCGCCCCTGTCGAATTTGATATCCTGAAAAAGAAGTTCATTTTCCTCCGCCTTGGAAAACACATCCTCATTTTGGGGAGCGTTCAACTGGGCCGTATGCTCGGCAGCGATAAGGGCCATCGGCTGGCGCGGCGGCTCCTCAAGCGCTTCCGTGACAGTCTTTCGGTAGAATCCTTTTCGAGCGAGAAAAATCAAATCCGAATCCGGATCCAGAACCCGAATTCCTGCCCCGCCACAGTCTAGGCAGTGCGATAATCCTGGTATCGGCCGGTGCACCGACTTGCAGTTCAGGCAGTGGACCCAAGTTCCTTCAAACTTGAGTGTCAACTGACTACCTCTCAGGCGTTTGACTCCCCCTTCCGTATCTTCTGTGAACAATTTGTGAAGTTTAGGCGACCATTGGTCCCAAAACACTTTTTGAGCATCTTTGTCGCCTAGCACAGTTGCCATCGCTGCAAATTTGCCCTTCTGCCCGCGTATACTGATGCCTTGCGACCGCGGCCGCTTCCACCAAACAGGTGGCATTGCATTCAACCAAAATCCGCGACCTTGCCAACAGCGCAGCCAGGCTCGCGCAAGCCCTATTTTTGCTTCCATACTGTCAATCATCCCAGGAATTGCGGGCAGCAGCTCAAGTTCTCCTGTATGGTCTCGGCGCTCCGCGATCGACGCTAGAGCCAACGCCTCGAACCCAAGAAAACGATCTCGAACAGTCGTGATAATATTATCAAGAAGAGCTTCCGGTGGCCGTTCACTTCGGAGTTCCATGCACAACCTCAGAAGTGCCCCATTATCTTCCAGTACCCCGTTCTCAAAGGCGCTTGCAACGATACGGTCTGCACCAAAGCTTTCACCAGACTTGATCTCAGGGCGAAGACGGACTTTCAAGCTCTTTGATGCGAGCAAAACTGCCAAGTACAAATCGTCGAGACTTAATAACTCCTCCATGCTCGGCAAACCTTGAAGTCGCCGATATCCCCAAGCAATAAGCGGCCGCAGAGAATCTCGATCCGAATATAGTTGCAGATTTGGGGCGAGCCGGGCAGCGACCTGCCTTGAATCCGAAAACGTCAACACCTTACGCCCCTGCAAAGGAGCAAAACTGCTTGCCACTACCGGCGCCGGTGGTTGAATTTGAACCTGACGAGAGACTAGAGCCTGAAAGGGCTGGTCTCCTTTGGTCTGATGGTCCTGAACATATGATCGACCGAATCGAGCTGTTTTCTTGCAGACCGCGCATTCTATAAACTGTGCGCACGACTCCGTATCGCTAGGAACCTCTTCGTCTTCATCGACAGAGTCGGATACCCTACCGTCACGAATAAAGACGCTACGCATGCGTTGGCCACGCATTGGTGGATTTAATCGCCCCGTTTCAAGATCGTAATCCGCGATTTCAGCTAATTCGTCATCCGGTGGATCTTCCAGTAGCAAGTCAATGGCCAATAGCGGCTCAGTGTCTCCGCTCACCATCCGAAGACGCTGTCCCGGCTCGGCCCAAAGGGCAGAATTATCAAGAGCATCATCGGTGTATGCCCTCGCGTATGCAGTTCCGCAGTTCCGACACGTGTACAGTTCCAGCACTCGTGCGCCACATTTACAAAGCTCCCGCGGCTGCCCATACATCTTCCCGCAAATCCCGTCCCCGGATCCTTCACCTGCTTCCGAGCAATTGGGGTCCATGCACACCCAGAGTCCCGGAAGTCCCCGAAAGAAATTGTGAATGCGGCATGGCAACAGACCTGGCGTGTTCGACTCCTTCCGGGCCACGCTTCCAAGTGCCATCAAGGTGGTAAGCGCAGAATCACCTTTCCAGGCGGTCGCAGTCGGGAAAATTTTCTGACCGAGATCTCTGATCGGTTGCGCTTGCTTCATTGTTGAGTTGATGAGCAGTTTCATTGGGCCGAAGTCTGACAAGGCGTTGTAGAGTGCTGATTCGACAGTCGCACCACCCGATACATCGCAGTATTCTAGAAGCTGTTGGACGATGTTTATGCGTTCGGAGTCCGTAGTTGCTTTGTAATATTGTTCAAGATCGACCGAAGCCAGTATGTCCGCGTCCGCTTCTGTTCCTGGAGATTCCGCTACCCTTAGGTCGAGTGAGCCTGTGATCGGGAGAAAGGTATTCGCGGGATTGCCCGACAGCTGTGCTCCAAAATCCGGTGCATATTCGTGATTCCGAAAACTTGCAGTCGCGCAAATGACTTGAAGTCGGTCTCTAGCGATGCCCAAGCGGTCCCGTAATCGTCGAATAAGTAGCCCCACTTCAGCACCGCCTGCACCCCTGTACAAATGCGCTTCGTCGAGAACCACTAGAAAACTCTCGCTGGGATTGCCTTTGAGCCATTCGCTCGTCCTGTCGAAAATCGAGCGTTCAATGGGGCGCATTAGCATATATTCAAGCATTGAGTAGTTGGTAACCAAGAGGTCCGGTGGCGAGGCCTGCACTTCATGTCGTGTTAGCAGTTCTGAATCATTGGGCAATGTCACCGCCCGTTGGAATTCGCCAGTCCTCGAATTCTGCCATTGACTGCCCTTTTTGCCTAACCACGCAGCAAGATCAGGCTTGGCTGGCCACTTTCCATGTTCCTTCAATTTCGTCAAAAGACGCTGTGCTTTCTCCCGCTCCTCACGATCCTCCAATTGTGTTTTGCGTTCGATATCCGCATAGAACTCGTCAAACGACTTCAGCTTGACAGTATCCCTCTTCGCAGTGCGCATACCCGCATACGGCGTTCTGCTTGTGTATCGCGCGAAACGGGGTGGGCGGGCAGACCAACTCTTGAACAGCTCTACAATTCGAGTATCACCGAATAGGCCTCGTAGTCGTCCCAATTGGTCGTTCACGAGCGCATTCATCGGATAGAGAACAAGAGCCCGCATGGCCGGCAATGTATTAAATGCATTTGGGTGGGCCTTGGCCTCGCGGGCAAATTTTCCGAGTATAGGTAGCAAGAACGACTCCGTCTTACCGGAACCCGTCCCGGTCATAATGACCAAGTTTTTCTTATCAATAAGGCAGCCGCGAATTGCGTCCGACTGATGACTGTATGGTGGATCGAAGACGAGTTGTGGAAGGCTCCCCTCTTTCTTCGATACAGCCAGAAAGGCTTCTAGAGCCGCCGTCGGAAGCCCTTTCATCTTGGCTAATTGCTCACCCGATTCATAACGTGGTGTCGATTCCAAGTAGGGAATCTGATGAATCAGGCCAGGCTGACTTAGCAGTTCTTTTCGTCGCCGTATCAGGGACGGAGCACTGATATGATAAGTCGCTTCGATGTACTCGCTAAGCGCACGATGAAGTTGCTCGATTGACTCTTGCATCGTGTGGATCATTATTATCTACTCTGAATCTTCCGTGCGAGAGAGCCAAAGCCACTCCTGAAGAAATTTTTCTTCTAACTCGGCCGCTCCAACTGGTAATACATATGACATCAAGCACTTCTCCCGGGGCACGGCACGGCCAAATGTGATAAGGCGCCTCTCGGACCAAGCTGGCAGCGGCGAGAAGAAATCAAATCGGCATTCACCATCGCGAGCTTGAACCCGATACCGCTGAGGCTGGCCTAGCCTAGCGTCAATGGCCATTTGCAAATGCCACGCTTCATCGCAACCGCGCCAACGGGATTTGCTTGCTGGCAGATCCAGAAACCTTGCGACGTTACCTGCGTCCACATCAGCTAGGCACCAAATCGGTGCCCCGTATTCCTGGGGCCGCCTACCCACGAAAATGCCGGTCTTTTCGGTACAAGTCTTCCAACGTCCACGATAATAGGTAACCGGCTGCTCCCCATCGAGGATTTCCATTTCGTTGACAGTGCCCGCCGGAGGTCTCTCCGCGAGCCTGAGTTCGAATCGGTTGAGCAGTTGTCCGAATGGTTCAGCGTTCGGGGTCCTGAGCCAAGACTTTTCGGACAATCTCTGAAGGCCTTGATCGTCCAGCTTCGTCGACAAGTCCTCATCGACCTCCGGCACGATCAACCTCGTAAAGCCCCTCATACGAATTCGGGACATTAGTGACTCGGGTAGAAACACATCCTGATCTGCAACTATCCCGATAACAAATATCTCGCCGCTCTGACTGACGATGTAGCCCGGTGGAGCGACGAACACCCAGGTGCCCCTGACCGCCGGATCAAAAAACCCCACATCATGCAATTCGAGCAGATCGCCCGCGATAACCAAACCCTCGATGATAGTCTCAATACGATCCGGCAGAGATGCCTCCGAATCACACAGATACTGAAGAGCGTCGATAAGAGAACTTCGTAGAGTAGTTCTAGAACAAGGACAGTGAATTCCTGCACTTCGCCGAACCAAAGCTGTCAGCAGGTTATCATCGACCTTGGCATTGTCAACATCACTTAATCCAAGAATTTCGCGACACCCAACAAGAACCTCGTGCCTTGTAATCTTTTCTATCATTCTGCGAGTCCAGACATTCAGGCTTCAGGGCTGTCGTGCTAGCGATGCCGTGCATTCGAGAAAACGAGCTCCACGCAATACGGCTGGATTTTCCCGGACAGCAACGAGTAGTTTGTCAAGATTGGTTTCAAATATCTCCGGAACCCGATGAGCTTCCATCGCCAAGCAAAATGCAAATGCAGATAGCGTTGGATCTGTGCACACGTTATACTTGTTGGCTAACTCCGCATACCAAGTGGAGTTATGACGGACATCACCAATTGACTGCTCGCATTCGCGGCGCAACATCGCACTAAAACCGGTCGATCTATTCTCGACCAATTGCAGGAGCGTATCAAATGTCAGTCGCGAGTCCGGTGATTTGCTTAGGGACTCTTCCGCTTTCGCCCAATTTTGTCCGCATAGCTTCTCGTAAATCAAGGCAAGATAATCACTTCTTATCTTTTCCCACCAGATCTTTACGAGCGGACCATAGAGTCGTGCATTGTGCCAATTTGCGTACAAGCGCAACATGTTTGTCGAAAGTACTGAACTGTCCCGCAGTTGTGAAAGATCATAATCAATGCCCAGAGCTTTCAAATTCGTCACCGTGAACCTGCAACTAACCACCACGAAATCCTCGAAATTTCCCTGTTTTGCATATAGCAGCCCACCTGGCTGCTCGACTGCCTGCCCGGCCAGGACCGCATCGCATGATTGGCGATGTCCCAATAAGGGTGTCTTCATATTAAAAAACGAAACCTCTGGTTCAGACTCTTCAAGGCCAGTATCATCAACCAATCTCGCAACAATATTGTCTTGATCGCGATTCAGAATCCACCGCAAAGGGGGAACGTCATGTTCAAATTGGAAGGAAACCCGTCCGAGTTCTTCGGCCGATATTTCCAGTTCGCCGCTCGCGGCCTCCAGATAGACCCAAGCATTTCTCTCTCGCTGTCGCTGTAGAAACTTATCAAACGTGTTCCGCCAGGACTCCGATTGAAGCGGCAGTTCGATTCGATCTCCGACCTGTTCACAGAGAAGTTCGTCGCCCTTCCTGTCCATTAGTCGAATTCTGGCAGTGGCCGATCGGTTCGCTGGACCCATCACCGAGAGATTTACCTCGTTTCTCCAGAATGTTTCCAGATCTGCATCATGAGGATCAAGATTCGGGATCAGGCCACAATGCGACGCAACGCCGGGAATCCATGGCTCCGGTTCCCTCACCCGAAGTTCAACATGCCCTTCCGCGGCAGGCGTTGATACAACTTGATCAAGGGCCGCGCTTCGCTTCGCCTCGACCGTAAGGATGTGTTTGCCTGCAGGCAGTCGTGGCAACCGAACAAACACAGGATCCCCACATTCCCCCGCTTCGATGTCTATCTCGGTTTCACCGTCGAGCCGAAGCACATACTCGTCCACCGGATGGTCTTGCACCATTCCGAAACACGGCGCCTCGGTCGTGAGCCACTCGCTCCGCCCCTCGCCATTCCAACCCCGACCAGGGAGACCGGCAGGCCAAACGTGGACCGTGCGCGCTACTTGAAGTTTCAATATGGAGAGCCACTTGGTGAACTCCGCAGATACGTCAGCCGGTACGTCCAAGCGATAGGCCCAAATGCCAGCACAATCGACTCCGAGCAAGTGTATTCCAAACCGTAACTGGCTCTGCTCCTCACTCATGACAATGATGTATCTGCCTTTTGGACGAACAATACCGCCGGTGATTTCGCGTGCCGTACCGTCTTGCCCAATCCGGTACAACCAAATCGGACCAGGGTTCGTGCGGCACTCGGTTTGAAGAATATTCTCAAGATTCCCATCTGGGCGCTCAAAACGAATCATCGGCTTCTGCGGGTCGGGCCACCGCTTGAGGACACCTTTTCTATTGCCAAACAGCAACCAGCCGCCGGGCTTAAAGTCGGCCGCGCCATTGAGGCAGCATCTTGTAGCTCTGAGGAATGACCGTATGTCCGCGCTTAACGAGGCAATCTCCTTGAAAGAAGGCAATTCCGCCCAGACAATCCAACTTCCTCCGCCACGATGGCTCAAGTGCAACTTAGGTTTTATATCGAGTTGGGGTATGTCTCGTCTGGGTGGTTTACCGCGAGGACTGGCTGCCCCAGTGCCCGGTAACCCAGTTGCTATACCAGTGAATCGATCCTTGACGTATCGCCGCGTTTCGTCGAGCCACTCGCGCGCATTACGAACCCTCTCCAAATCTTCAACAATGCGCTGAAGGGTTAACGGGTAAATCGGTTCGCTGCCTTCGACCGCTTGCCCTCCCAGAAGTGCAAGCACTATCCGTCCCGTCAATTCCTCTTGCTGGAGAAACTCCTGGAAACGAGTCGACGCATAATGTGCATTTTCTGCAAGCCGTCTTCCAATATCACCTGCGTCCAGCGTTGTCAAGCTGATCAAACGGTGGCGCTGGTAGTAGAGCGTTCGGGCAAAATGAAGCTGCAGATACTTCGGCAAGATAGCGTGCCTAATTGGTCGTGAGATGATGCTGAAATGATCGGCCCATCGCCCAGTCGGCACCACTCCCTTGTAAGTCCTCTGGAACTTCTTGAACCACTGCTTGACCTGATAACGCTTCTCACCATCCCAACACGGCGTTTGCTGCTCAAACGAGGGCCAATACTCATCACCCTCGTAGTGATAGCCATGCTCGGTCAAATAGACGATCCAGAGCAGCCAGTGAGGCGATAGCCGTAGCCCATTCTTCAACCGTAAACGAAGCTGTTCTGAGATCTCCTCGACGGCGGTTACATTCAGTCCATGCTCAAGCGCGAAAATGTCGAGGCCCGACTCTGATCGGCTCTGCGCAAGCGCCTCAAAATGCTGTTCGAGCCGGACTTGCCATTCGTCGAGAGAACTGGACATCACTATTCCACCGGTACGTCTGACACGTCGAACTAACTGGCTCGTGAGAGCTTCGCGGCAATTTGCCGGCTATGGCGGCCGAACAACGACACCAGTTCCTTGCGCTCCCAATCACGATAATCCGACCTCCGCTCCGCCCGCGGTAGGATCCAGCGTTTGAGGGCTAACAAAGACACTTCGTCGACAGAGGACAGCGTCGAGAGATCCGGCTGACCCTTCCCAGTTCGAAGGTACTTTACTCCCTCCGTCGCTAGGAATGAGATGAAAACCTCTCTTCGAATACCGTGACGAAGCAAATTGTCCCTGAATCCCAACTCCTTCAAGGCAGCACGTGTCGTTCGCAGCCTCCAGTTTGGCCCAGCTCCGAACTGATGGATATCTGCATACGGGTGCTCGATTCTGCGGAGATAGTTCCGTAACTCCGCGAACAGTCGATCAGGAATATGAAAGTGACCCCACCCGCCAGTGTAACCGATAGACCTAAAATACTCGACACTATCGAGCTTCAACCTGTTATAGACGGAGGAGCGACCCATCGATGAGGACGTTGTCACCGCTATGAGTCGGGCATTCTTCTTTTCACCTGATATTATGCCTCTCGAATCACCGTATTTGTGCCGAAAGTCCTCGAAAATTTCCTGTGTTCGAATCAGGCATGCCACCATTTTCCCTGCTAGGAGACTATTGTAAGGCGGTACAGCACCGAGCACATATGCATCCATAATGTTCACTAAACGTGCGCTTCGATCTCGTGCATCCCAACCGATCAATTTATCGCGGACGGCGAGGTTAAATACCGGATCTCCAATTGCAATCAATCCAATCAGCTTCCGATTATTGTTGTCCCACACTAGATATCTCAGCCTGCGGCCAAATCCGTTCGAAACCGGTACAGACCATGTAAGTGACGCGAGCCGAAATAACTCTGCCTGCCACGTTCCAGCATCTATTTTCTCCAATACCGGTGATATATATTTTGGTTGGATATCTGATCCGGAAGCGAAGAACTTAAGAAGTTTGGGAGCGCGATTGATCAGAAAATCACGATTCTTTTCCAATCGGTCATTTCTTTGATAGCCGTGGAGTGCGCGAACCACTTCTTTACCATTGCCGCTAATAGACAAGGTACCGTCGTCACGTTTCTGAAACCCTATCTGACGCAGGTGCCGCCGAATTTTCCTCTTGAGGCTAGCCTTCTCTAGAGAAACATTTATGACTTTTTGATTCACCCACTTCCTCCCAGTTGACTACGACGAATGCTTCTAAGAATAGTTGTGCGCATTGTAGAGAACTTCGCAGAATCTGCGAAGTCCCGCAACTACAGGTAGCACAATTTCCACTGAGAAAAGATTTGCGTGCACACCTGCACAGAATAATTGACAATCAGAAACTTAACCTTTTTCATGAAACGGGACGTAAAGGACATCCTTATACTCTTTTCTGCACCAAAAACAGAGCCAGTTTTGAGCGTAAACTGGAAGAATATGCAAAAGAAATTGATAAGATGTTTTTATTGATTGAAATGACGCAAATGCGGAAAGGTACACTCAAGTCGACGAAAGACTTACTAGATTGCAAAATTCGGTTGCACACTTTAAACGACTGAGTTGAACGCGATATGACAGTTGTTGATAATCATCAAGAATTGATTCACACTATTTGATGAAGACCCTTACCCTTATTTGTTCGATTGGTAGGGCCGGAAGGCCTCGAACCTTCGATCAACGGATTATGAGCCCACTGAAATTCTGGTAATCGAGGTAGATACGGAGTAGTCCCTAAATAAGCAAACCTTTCAATCAGATCTTTGAACAAGTTGAAGCTACCAGAAAATACGTTGTTTATGGGGGAAATGATGAATTTCCAATTGGCAATGACGTAACGGTAATATCGCTCTCAAGGCTGCTAAGCAAGTTGCAGTCTTAGAATTCCGGCTTCGAGTTAAATTACACAGTCGTAATTTGCGCCCTGTTTCAGTCCAACGTTTGAACAGACTGTTTTGTCATTACTAGTTTCAGGCCTGTGTCACCTTATTCTTCTTGGGTAATCTTTGCCATACTATTTCTCTATTAAATTTTGATGGTGTATTCGGTTTAATGCTTAGTTTCTTATTAAGTATTATATGTAAATAATTAATAATAACATCCCTTATTAAAACATTTCCGAATAATAAAAAGATAATCTGATTACTATTAAGTATAATTTATTTATACTTAATAACAGCATCCCTTATGAAACATTGCTGAATAATCAGAGTCGGCATGAAACGTCAACAAACAGGAATTTATGAAACTGCATCCATTGGAGATGGACAGGTAGGAGCGTTTATTCCAAATCCGCTGCCGCCAGAAGACGTTCTGGATATGAAGTATTTGCAACATTCGTTGGATAGCGCGATATTTGCACTTGGGCAACTGCACAGCATTGCGACAATACTACCTGAGCCATGGCTGTATATCTATGCCTATATCCGAAGAGAAGCGGTGCTTTCATCGCGGATTGAGGGAATGCAGTCCACCTTGTCGGATCTTATGTTATTCGAGTTGACTCAAGTTCCGGGAGTTCGAGTAGACGATGTAGTTGAAGTCTCAAACTATGTGTCCGCCCTAGAACACGGACTCCGACGTATACGAGAAGACTATTTTCCGCTCTGTAATCGTCTAATCCGCGAAATTCACAAAAAACTTTTATCTTCAGACCGGGGGAGCAAAAAATTACCTGGTGAATTTCGGCGATCTCAGAACTGGCTAGGAGGAACTCGCCCGGGAAACGCTCGTTTCGTACCACCACCCACGAATTTTGTTGAAAAGTGCATGTCTGATTTGGAGCGTTTTATGTATTCCGATGATCGTGGACATTCGGCTCTCATTCGGACCGGACTATCCCATGTTCAATTTGAGACGATTCACCCCTTTCTTGATGGAAATGGACGAGTGGGACGCTTACTGATCGCTTTGCAATTGTGCCACGAAGGGTTACTGAATGAGCCGCTCTTGTATCTCAGTTTGCATTTTAAAAAAAATCGAAGCGATTATTATTTGTTATTAGATGCCGTAAGACATCACGGCGACTGGGAGGCTTGGCTAAGATTCTTTCTTGAGGGTATCACTGAAACGTCGGAGAACGCAGTTTCAGTCGCGAAACGACTCGATGCGCTTTTTCGTGACGATTCGTTACGAATTCGTAATTTCGCGCGATTCAAGTCGTCAGCTTTGCTTGTTCAGCAAGCACTTCAAAAGCGTCCGATTTCAACTCTTGGAAGTATCGCTACTGAAACCGGTCTTTCGATTCCTGGAGTTACAAATGGCATGTCTGCACTTGAACAGATTGGAATTGCTCGTGAAATTACAAATAGAAAACGAAACCGCATATATTCATATGATCAGTACATCTCAATTCTGAATGAAGATATTGATGATTGAAACAGTGGAAATTCTCAGATTACTATGTCGCTCACGCTTTATCCAATACCATCTTGAGATTTTCGCCGATTTAGAGTGGGAAGAGTCTATCTCATCAAACGAAATGCACTGGAGTGCGTCAACGTACGGGCGGTGCGTGATTTCAATATTGACCAGTAACGGAATATTCTCAATAAATGGTCAAAGTCAAGAGGCCCGAAGCCGTCATATTTTGCGGAAAGTTCGACTCGAAACCGAAATTGAATTCTGCGAAGGATCTTTCGTATTGGCAAACTCATATCCGCTGGCTTTGTAAATTGGACCAAATTCCAATCCATTCTTACGGGCTTGTTTGCAAAAGGCCTGAACATCTTCGACATCAAATACCAACTTCACACACGCCTGCCCTTCCTTCGTTCCTTTTCCAGAAGGATGAAGCAACAATCTGATCGAATGCATTGGGTGAACCAGCTCAATCAATCGATCATTGTCATTATGCTTCACGGTATATCCGAAATACCGCTCATAGAAATCAATCATCGCTTCAATGCGTTTAGTGTAAAGAATGATTTGCGTTATCGCTGTTGGCATTGAATTCATTTAACTGTTGGCACTTACACGCCAGTTCGTACTAGCAATCAAATGAAGGCCAACATCAAGCGTGACTGTAGTGCGGTCATCACATGATATTAACCTGCAACCCGTATTTGGTGGGCACGGAAGGAAAGAATTCAAACTATTGCTTCAATCCCCACCAAAATAGATTATTACATAGTGGAGGAACAAGCGCTTCATCAACAAACAGCTGTTACAACACAGCATATTACGAACTCACACTCAAAAACTCTTCAATCGTGAGCAACTCCATGTCGGACAAAAGACTGTCGAGATAACAACGAACTGGATAGAAAACTTGTGCTCTAAATTATGAATTCTACTAATTTTTAAATGAATCGCAGGAACAGTGGTTTCCTAAAAATAGGAACCGTCAGTTCAGATACTCCCGCACTATATCCAACATCCTGGAGCGAGATTTTCTGGCAAAAAGTGCTCCTTCCATATCAGTTTTTACGAAATTCGTCTCTGCATGTGGCTGAAGTTGTCCGATCAAATCCATATCAGCTGAGATCACTGTCCCGAGCATGAAATATCCACCACCTGAAACCGCGTCACGATGAAGAACAATTGGTTCAGTTCCGCCTGGAACTTGGATCGACCCATACGGATAACACGCATCCGTTATGTTCGAAGGATCGGAACCGGCTCCAAAAGGGGGCTTGCGTTCAATGAAACTCAACGGGTTACCACCCTGAAACCGGTACCCCATTCGATCCGCCTCCGGTGCGACTCTCCATGAACTACCAAAAAAATTTTCCGCGGAATCTTTGGTGATTCTGTGCAGATAGAGTCCGGGAAGAACCCGAAGTTCCACTGGTGTTTTAGGAATTCGCCGCATGGAAACTGAGATTGTTTTTCCAACTTTCGCTGGCTTTGCCCCAGGTCCAATTGGTAAGACATCACCTTCCTTTAGTCCACGACCTGCAATTCCGCCAAGTGCTCCAATTGCGTAAGTGGATCGACTTCCGAGTGATACTGAAGTTGAAAACCCGCCGTGAATAGCGATATAGGATCTTGCACCATGTTTGAGGTAATCGAATGACAGAATCTGCCCTTCCCCCACCTCAAATGAAGTCCAAGTTGGCATGACCTTGCCATCCAGTTTTGGCGGAAGTTCTCCACCGGTCACCGCCACAACCGAGTTCTGCGTGAATTCAAGAACTGGCCCTGTAAACACCGTTTCAACAACCGCCGCACTCTCATCGTTTCCGACAAGCATGTTACCAATGCGCATGGAATACCGATCCATCGCACCTCCTATTGGAATACCGAGATGATAGTACCCGGGACGTCCCAGATCCTGTATTGTCGACGCAAATCCTGAATCTAAAACTTTGATTGTCATGAGAGATACGCCAGAAGTTTTTCGTTGGTTGAGTCCATGTTGCTGTTGAATTCATCGAGCGAGAATAGAACATCGTGGATTCTCGGCTCGAATTTACCGGCATTAACACTTTCTATGGATTGATCATATTCTTCACGAGTGATAGATTTCCACTTTACGATGTCACCAGGCTTGAAAAACACCATGAAGTCTCGTAAGTAAGAAACTTTTTGATCCGGATCATAGATCGGCATGGGCGTAATACCAAACATCTGATAGCCGCCGGCACCACGTACGGAATAAATGCAGGAAAAACATCCGCCGTAACCAACAGTCTGTTTTGGTGTGTCGGTTCTTGGTCGCAGGTACTTGGGAACTTGTATCTGACGCGCCCGATCAACCATCTGATACAAAAACGGTAATCCAGCGACGAATCCCACCATAGAGACGAACCACGGTGACCTTGAGTGTGCGTCAATGAACTCGTCAACGGTTCCGAAACCATTGCTGGCTGCTGCATACTGGATATCGGTCATCGTGGGGTCCTGATGTCTGTCACGAAACTTCATCAGAGTTTCGTGAGTCCAGGGATCCTGATAGTAAACAGGAATTTCAATGATTCTGGTTTTGAGAGTGGATTCAGACTTGTCTGCATGTCCCTCAAGCCGTTTGACTTCCTCCATCAAATCATTAGGATGAATTGAATCTGGATCAAACTTTATCTGAAACGAGGCATTTGCTGGACAGATTTCCGTGACTCCCTTGATCTGCGCCTCCCTTACGGCATTCGTAATCGATAAGCTCTTAAAAAAAGCTTCGAGAGACATCTCCTCGTCGACTTCTACGAAAAGATGTTCATCCCCTCCAAATGTATATCGTGGTGTCATGTTGTTTCATCTAAGTTTGGTTTGTGTTCATCTATAGAGTTGACTTCAAGCCAATGTTCAAGCCAATCCGTACTGAATTGACAATTCCGCACATCGTTGTCGTCAGCAAGTATTGAGAACAGTGGCAAAGTCGTCTTCAGTTTTTCAATTCTGGTTTCCGATAACGCCCGCTTTAAGCGGGCGAGTGCATGATCTCTAGTCTCTCCCCACACAATTAATTTGCCTAGTAGAGAATCGTAGAAAGGCAAAACCTCGTAACCGGGATAAAGCATATGGTCGCATCGCACACCCGGTCCATCTGGAATGCGTAAATCTAAAATGGTGCCAGGACAGGGCAGGAATCCATTTCCGGGATCTTCCGCGTTTATACGAACTTCAATGGAGTGACCCTCTACTACAACGTCCGACTGTTTTATTGACAGATCCTCGCCCGACGCAATTCGAATCATCTCCGCAACCAAGTCCACTCCTACAACAAATTCAGTTACCGGATGTTCGACCTGAATGCGTGTGTTCATTTCTATAAAGTAGTAGTTTCCGGTCCTGCTGTCATACAGAAACTCCACGGTGCCGGCTCCCCGGTATTTCAGTTTTGTCGCCAGTTTCACTGCAGATGCACAGATTTCATTTCGCTTGCTGACGGATAAAGCGATTGATGGCGCTTCTTCCCAGATTTTCTGCCTCCTTCTCTGTAATGAGCACTCCCGTTCAAAGCAATGAGCAAAATGGCGGCCATCACCTAATATCTGAACTTCGATGTGGCGGGCATGTTCGATGACCTTTTCCAGGTAGATGTCCCCATCGCCGAAGACGGCTTTCGCTTCTGTGGCAGCCTGGGCTACCAAATGACCGAAATCTTCCAAACATCGAGCGACTCTTATTCCCCGTCCTCCACCTCCAGCAGCGGCTTTGATCATGATCGGGAATTCGATTTTCTCGGCAATTTGCCTGGCTGCGCTCAAGTCAGTTACTACACCGTCGCTCCCTGGCACTATGGGGATTCCTGCTTGTTTTGCCGCTTTCCGCGCAGTGGCCTTGTCGCCCATAGTTCGAATCGTACTGACTGCTGGTCCGACAAAGGTTATTCCAGATGCCTCCACGGCTTCCGCAAAATTTGCATTTTCTGAAAGAAACCCGTAACCAGGATGAATGGCGTCTGCTCCGGTCTTCCACGCCGCAGCCAATATTGCGTTAATGTCCATGTAAGACTTTGTACCTAACGATGACTCAAGTTCAACCACCTCATCCGCGAGATCGAGTGCGAGTAAACCCTTATCGACAGAACTATGGACCTGCACGGTTTGAATGCCAAGTTCTTGTGCTGCACGATTGACCCTCACGGCAATTTCTCCTCGATTGGCAATCAGTAGCTTTTTTATCATCCGAATCCGTCAGAATTGTTCGATTTCTGCGATCACTTGACCAGGCGCGATTGGGGTTTCGTTTTCAACCAGAAATCGCTTCAAGATACCGCTGAACTCTGATCTGATCTCGTGGAATGATTTCATCACTTCAACGAGTCCAATTACATCGCCTACGTCAACTTTATCGCCAGGTGCCTTATACGGTGGTTCGTCGGGGCCGGGTTTTCCATAAAATGTACCGGGGAGAGAGGTTCGAATTTCCGAAATTTGCATCTGGTTTTCCTATTTGTTCAAAGTGGCAACACCACAGGTTGTCCATTTAACTCTCAATGTGTTTCGACAGAACTTCCCGTACGGCTTGGGCGATTGCAACAGCATTCGGTGTGTCAGAGTGTATGCAGATCGTTTCAGCCCGAACTGGAATATCCTCTCCGGTGATGCTACGAACCAACCCTTCTTCAACTGCTCTGCTCGCTCTGAATGCAGCTTCGCAAGGAAGCACGCTCTTATGTTCGCGGGTGATCAGTAAATTTCCGTGTCCATCATAGTCGAGATCAGCAAAAAACTCAGGACGAAATTCCAATCCCCGTGCCTTATAGATTTCTTCATGCAACGTTCCGGCAAGACCGAAGATTGGCACGCGAAAATGCTCTCCCGCATCAGCAATTGCATGCGTAACGTGTTCATCCCGCGCGGCCATGCCATATAGGGCACCATGCGGTTTTAGGTGATTCAGTTCCAAACCCGCCACCTTCAGAAACCCGCAGAGCGCACCAATTTGGTAAATAACGATATTGACCAGTTCATCTCGATCAACTTGCATTTCACGCCGTCCGAAGCCAGCCATGTCTGGAAGGGAGAAATGTGCTCCTAATTTTACGTGGTGTATTTTTGCCAGTTCCACCGTCCTGCGCATATGGTTTGGGTCAGAACCGTGGAATCCGCAAGCGATATTTGCTTCCGTGATGTACGGTATTATCCCCTCGTCGTCTCCCATTTTGTAGAGTGCAAAACTTTCGCCCATATCACAATTGATGCCTAAAGCCATGAATTTATTTCTCCGTTTCAGTATTTCTGTGAAGTGAAATATCGAAGTCGCACCTGATCGGCGACTACTGCGAATATCAACAGTCCACCCAGTACCACCGTCTGCAAATATGATTCAATCCTAGCGAGATTCATTCCGTTCTGCACCAAACCGATGAACAGCGCACCGAGCACCACACTCTCCACCCTTCCGACACCTCCTCTGAGGCTGACACCAGCAATCACGCAGGCGGCAATAGACTGCAGGGGCATTGATGCGCCTATGTTTGCCTCACCCGTATCAAGTCGCGCCGTCAGCAGCATACCGGCAATGGCAGCCAGTAGCGCACATAAAACATAAGTCCAAAACAGTATGAAACGGGTCTTAATGCCTGACAGCCTCGCAGCTTTGATGTTGCCTCCGACAGCATAGAAATAGCGGCCTATTACAGTCCAGTTCAGAAGGAAATACATCACTGAAATTGTCAGCAACGCGATGTAAATTGGTACCGGAATTCCAAGAAATGTGCCGAATCCGAAAAAGTCACCGAACTCCTGCGGCATCCCATATACCGGCATTCCACCGGTAAGATAAAGTGCAATTCCAAATCCCACCGACAGCATTCCGAGGGACATAATAAACGGCGAGACATTGAATACGGCAACACCGATACCGTTGCACACGCCGACTAGTGTCCCTGCGCTAATCCCCGCAATGCAGCCAATTGCGATGGCAACCCAGGCGAGGTCAGGGACTGTCGCGTAAACGCCTGCCATTGCCATGGCTCCCACGACGGAAGTCAACGCCACAATCGTGCCTACCGAAAGATCAAATCCCCCAGTGATGAGGGCCAACATCTGCCCCAGAGAAATAATCATTAAATAAACAGACTGCCGCAGTACATTAGTCAGATTTCTTATCGTCAGATAGTTCTCCGATGCTAGTGCAAACACAACAATAGCTACAAGCAACAAGATGGGAAGTAGAGCTATACCCGAAAGTAGTGCGTGGGAGGTTTGAAAAAAAAGTGGCGTATCTGGTTTAACATGTAAATGAACACATTTATTACAAGAAACCAGAAAGGTACGCCACTATGAATAAGGATAACGTAATTTCATTTGAAAATCGAGAACTTTTTGAAGACCCACTCACAGATTTGATTCGAACCGGAGCCCGTCAGTTGATCGCACTGGGGGTTGAGGCTGAATTAGACGAGCTTATGGCGAAGTATGATGGCCAGCATACCGAAAACGGTCATCGGGCGGTCGTTCGAAGCGGTTACCATCGGCAACGCCAGATTCAGACGGGCATTGGTTCGGTGACGGTGAAGATTCCCAAGGTGCGTTCGACCACTGGAGAGCCGGTGACGTTTCACTCCTGCCTGATTCCGCCCTATGTGCGAAAGACACGCACGTTGGAGGCGTTTGTGCCATGGCTGTATCTGAAAGGGATCAGCAGCGGTGAGATGGGCAATGTGCTTGGCGTGTTGCTGGGTCAGGAAGCCAAAGGATTTTCCACCGGGGTGGTATCGCGACTGAAAGCCGAGTGGGAAGAAGAGCGTGATCAGTGGATGGTGCGAGATTTGAGCAAGGAGCGATGGGTATACCTGTGGGTGGATGGGATATACAGCGGATTGCGCAGCGAGGAGGTCAAGTTGTGTTCGCTGGTGGTGATCGGCGTGAATGATCAAGGCGAGAAGAAGTTATTGACGATCGAAGACGGGGTTCGCGAGTCTACGCAGAGCTGGCGCGAGGTGTTGCTGGATCTGAAGGCGCGTGGGATGAACGTGCCGAAGCTTGCGGTTGGCGACGGTGCGCTGGGGTTTTGGTCGGCTCTGGATGAGATTTATCCAGACACCCGTCACCAGCGCTGTTGGGTGCACAAGACAGCGAATGTGTTGAATGCGCTTCCGAAGTCGGCACAGCCGAAAGCGAAGGAGGCATTGCATGAAATCTGGATGGCCGAGACTCGAGCCGATGCACAGCGTGCATTTGATCAATTCACCCACACTTACCAGGACAAGTATCCGAAAGCGACTGAGTGTTTGGAGAAGGACCGCGAAGAGTTACTGGCGTTTTACGATTTTCCGGCGGTGCACTGGCTAAGCTTGCGTACCACCAACCCGATTGAATCGACGTTTGCGACGATCCGTCATCGCACGCGTCGCTCGAAAGGGTGCTTAAGCCGAAAGGGGATGCTGTGCATGATGTTCAAGCTGGGTATTTGTGCGCAACACAACTGGCGCAGGTTGCGAGGATTCCGGCAACTTGGGAAAGTGATAGAAGGTATACAATTCAAAGACGGGATTGAGACAAAGCAGTTTGACAACCAGGTAGCCGCGTGATTTCACCCCACGCACTACTTTCGGGTATAGCTCTGGGAAGTATTCCCACACGAACAAAAAGGTCATTTAGTTTGTTGGAACGATGCATTACAGGAACTACTAATACTTAGGGTGTAGAACTATCCTTGTGCCTTTTCAAAAAAGTGGGACAGTACATTTTCTTCCGTAATATCACCTCCTTCGAGTTCAGCCTGAATTTGTTTTTGGAAAAAAATATAGACCCTGTTAGTCAGGTGCAGAATTTCTGGAAGGTCGGAAGAAATCAGCAGAATGCCTGCACCGCATTTACAAAGTTCCACAATGAACTGATAAATGGCAATTCGCGTTCCCACATCGACACCGACTGTCGGTTCATCAAAAACGAACAGTGAGAAATTTTGCGTATGACTTCTTGCCAGCATGACCTTCTGTTGATTTCCCCCAGAAAAATGTTCCACCGCTAACTCGATGCGTTCGCGGGGCAGTTTGAATGTTCCGGCAACATTTTCTACCATCTTCCTTTCAGAGCGCTTGTCGAGTAGCCATCCCCTAGATACCGGTCTTTCGCACAATGATGCGAGACTGATGTTCTCTCGAGCCGAGCGCATCATCACCAACCCGTCAGTTTTTCGATCTTGTGGCAGATAAAGTACCCCATGCCTCAGCATGGCCTGGATAGAGGCTCCCGTCACGTCAACTCCAGCAAGCGAAACCGTACCTCTTGATATAGAAAGCGCTCCGAAACAGGCCTGGGCGAATTCGGACTTTCCTGACCCAACCAATCCGGCAAGCCCAACAATTTCGCCCCGACAAACCCTGACGGATGCATTACGCACGGAGTCGTCCGCTGTATGAAGACCACTGACGTCAAGAAGTGTCTCACCCGGCTGGAAATCAATCAACGGAAAGATTTCACTAACCACCCGACCCGCCATCAGTCGAACCAGCTCAATCTCAGTTGTTGACTTCGCATCAACCGTATCTACAAAACAACCATCCCTCAAGACGGTAATTCGGTCGCCTATTTCCCGAACTTCCGAAATTCGATGTGTAATGTAAATGATCCCGATATTTTGACTTTTGAGCCTATTGATCAACCTAAACAGTTGTGAGGTCTCCTGCTGTGTCAGTGACGCCGTCGGCTCATCAAGAATCAGTATCAGCAGCTCCGAGCGAAATGCCTTGGCAATTTCGACCATCTGCTGTTCGGCTCTGGTCAGCTGGTCCACCCTTCTGCCGATTGGAAGTTGAAACTCCAAATCTTCGAGCATTTCTTTGACCCGTTTGCGTATCGCTCGCTTCTGCAGAATTCCCGCTCGTACGAATTCCGAACCGAGGAACAAGTTTTCCTCCACAGTCATCTGCGGAACCAGGGAAAATTCCTGAAAGACGGCACTGATGCCGAATTCGCGGGCCTCATGCACCGAGTTCAGCTGGACAGACTCACCTTTGATCCATACTTCTCCAGCCGTTGGTTTGGTGGCACCCGCAACAATGGAAATCAACGTCGACTTTCCCGCACCATTTTCACCAAACAATACATGCACTTCACCAGATTTTAATTCGAAATTCACATCATTCAGTGCACGTACCCCCGGAAACTTTTTGGTGATGTTCACCAACCTTAGGAGCGACAATTCCTTTCCGTCAGACATCATATTTCATGAACAGCGAACCTTTCAAAATACAAAACAAGACATGGATTTTGTTCAGTTGACGCGAAAGACAGGTTTGAATCCATCAGGAGCCAACGTTGAAGACGTATCGAACTCATCTATGTTGTCCTGACTCACCATGAACAATGCCGGACCGACATGTTTTTCATACGGCTGACCTTCAAGGACTCGAACCGCCTGATCAATCGCTATTCGCCCTTGAATCACTGGAGAGTCCGTCGGTGCGGCGAGAATCTGTCCACGTCTGATGCCACGGTCAACGCCAGGAGTGAAGTAGTAAGCCAGTATGCTAATTTGGTCCGTCAAATCCCGTGAACGCAAAATCGGAATGGCCGCCTCAGCAGTCACTGCCGTACCAACGATATAGGTCAGGTCAGGATGTGCCTCAAGCGTATCTTCCACGAGCTTTGCCTGAGCTTCTTTGCCAGTATCTCCATATTTGGTCTCCACCAGCTGGACTGCGCTGTTTTCAACCGCGCTTACAAATCCAGCATTGCCTGCTTCAACCCAACCTGCCCCGGCTGGTCCGGGGAACCACGCAACTTTCACGGCAGGAGTATCTGAGGGATGTTTTTCTGCAAGAAATGAACCTGCTTTCCCGCCCATCTCACCGAATGACACTAGGGACTTCGCTGAAAGCTCGTCTGAAGACATGCCATTGATCACATCAACTACCGGAATTCCATTACCACGAATCTCTTTTACAAGATTGTTGAGACCGTCAAACGAAATGGCCCCAATGACAACAGCGTCCGCGCCTGCTGAAATGCAATCTTCGATTTGTGATATCTGGGTATTCAGTTCAGTGTATCCACCCGCTTCGACGAGCTGCATATTCACACCGAGGCGACTTGCCTCTTCCGACACACCATAATCAACGCCCAACCAGTAAGCATCTTTCATATGCGGAAACGATACGCATACCTCCCAGGGTTTTGATGCTTTCTCCAACGGTTGATATTCAATCGTCGTGCGGGGACTGCTCATATCAAATGGAGGATCCCAGACTTCCACTGGATACGGGAACCAGTCATCTGCTTGGACTGACGGGAAAACGAACAATGTCGTAAGTAGCGATCCGAGTATTGCTAACGTTGCTTTATTCATTACAACCTTCTCCTTTCAGAAACAAATTGAGTTTCTGAACATAATGTGATAAATAATTTTGAGATAAACATCATATCGAATCGCACATGTATTGTAAAATAGTAAATATTTCTAGCATATATCATTAAATCAGATACCATAATTATTAAATCATTATTCTAGTTTTAAATCAGTAATAGAAGTTTGTATTACTAATTATATTTTTTAATTACAAATAGTTATGTTAGCAGTGTCAATTCAGATGGCTGTACAAATGGAGATCAATCAGAAATATTTACAAGTTCACAATATTAGATTTATTTCTTATAGATATTAATTTTTATGATATATCCGTCTATCCGTCAGATTCGATATTTCCTAGCAGTGGCAAATTCTGGTCAGGTATCCCGTGCTGCGATGGAAATTAATGTTTCACAGTCCGCAGTTACCTCCGCCATCAAATCTCTGGAAGAGATTATCGGCGCCTCACTTTTTGAAAGGCATTCGTCAGGCGTATCACTCACCTACGAGGGGAATTTATTTCTGGGACATGCGCGTCATATCGTTGCCGCAATAGATGAAGCGGTGCGCCTTCCAAATCGTGTTCGAGAAACCGTTAAAGGCAGTATTGATCTTGCGGTAAGTTACACGGTTGCCGGCTACTTTCTTTCTTCATATCTCGCTCGATTCTCAAGAGGATTTACAAACGTACGCGTCAACCTAACTGAAACCGATAGACCTAATATTGAAGAAGGTCTCATCGCAGGGAAATTTGACCTGGCAGTAATGCTGACATCAAACATCATTAATCAAGAGGATATCTCATATGACACCTTGCTACAGTCTCGCCGCCGGCTGTGGGTAAATGCTCACCATTCTTTCATGGAATCCACTGAGATTTCCCTGCAGGAAATTTCCTCGCAGCCATACATTATGCTGACGGTGGATGAAGCAAGCAATACAGCTCAGAGATACTGGAATCGCACAAAGTACCGACCGAACACAGTTTTTCGAACTTTTTCAGTTGAAGCAGTTCGCAGCATGGTAGCGAATGGCATGGGAGTCACGATACTGTCAGATATGGTCTATCGTCCTTGGTCACTCGAAGGTCAGCGGGTTGAAGTTGTCTCAGTGTCGGATGACATTCCTACGATGGATGTCGGTTTGGCATGGTCTCGATCCGCTGACATGAGTGACGCTGCCAAAGCATTCATGGAGTTTATGCATCTGTCAATCGGTCCCGAACAACCACACTACTCTTTTTGAGTGCACGCTTTCCCTTCACTTAGTCTGTTGCGACAATGAGCGTAATGATTTCCGAAATCAACGCGAGGAACAGGCATCCGAAATTCGTTCACCCATTTTCCTGAAGGTCGCATTGCTGAAATCCCTTTTCAATTTGATTTTCACCAAGTGGGAAGGCGACCTCTCTATCAAGAAATTGCTGCTACGGCACTGCATCTAAAGAAACTTGGCTTAAACACTTAGACAATTGCTCGTCGCTTAAACGTGGGATCCAACACGGTCGTAAAGGCAATCGAGTGGGTGGAAAACTCCAAGTCCTAGTTCGAATTGCGTTGACTTTAGTATCCAGATCTCGGTTGACTTGAACTTTGTTTCTTCAAGAACCTGTGGTGAGTTATGCTTGAATTGCACACTTAACGATGATGTTAGTGTCTGTGCTGACTTCAACGTCCACCCCGAAATAGTGGGAATAGCGGTGCCACTGATCCGCACAATATTATTTGATTCGAAGCCACTTGCAATCTTTGTTTCTGAAGGGCTTTAGCTAGCCAAAGAAGCGAGTTAGTAACTGTCTGAGAAATTACGGAACCCAAGACACGGGCAACCTCAACCTCATTAATTTTGATTGAGATTTGTTCAGGGAAGTGGATGTTGCCGTGTGTTTCTTTTCCGCATACAAATCCGGCGTGAATCGCGTTGCGAGCAATTAAATCTGATGCTGTGGGTGGCTCATCAAATGCGAAATGATGGAGTTCAATGACCGGAAATATAGCTTGGATGACTTCATCCGGATCAAACATCTGATCATGTAATTCAACAATTGATCTACTCAGTCTGACTGCTAATTCACCTTCAATCGCCAATCCTTCGAATTGGCTTAACGGGAATGTCGTATCTGATTTCCAGCATTCAGAAGCATACAACCGACCAAAGATCGGATGGTGTATACCCAATTCTCGCTGAATGGTTTCAGAGTTACATCCAACCTTGTACCCTATTTGTTTGTCACCACGGCGTTCTCGCAATTGACTGATTTCAGTCTGGATGACATATGAACCATTGATAAGTTCGTCTGAATTTTGTGACTGTTTTGTTGTTAACGCCCGATTCAACGTATCGAGCTTGTATTTACTAGCCTGTAAGAATTCAATTGACATTTCGCTTGGGCTGTCGAGACAGTTTATATACTTCCCAGTGGTTTGAGTTCCCGGATGAGATTTTTCCTCATGTTATGATTACAAATGGGCAACAATTTTAATGGCGGGAGTTAGTGACGTTTCGCTCTTGGCTAATCCCGCCGTATGTGCGAAAAACACACACGCTGGAGGCGTTTTTGCCGTGGCTGTATCTGAAAGGCATCAGCAGCGGCGAGATGGGCGAGGTGCTTGGAGTGTTGCTGGGGCAGGAAGCCAAAGGATTTTCCGCCGATCCGCATCTTGACGAGTTGACTGAAACCCGAGACCCGGTATTGTCGGCGAGTCGTTCGAGTGGTGCCCGTAAAAAAGTCGCCACTGCACGCATTGAAGATGGCTCGGCAGCGTATTGTTTCCGCACGCTGATTGAACATCTTGAAACCATCACCGTCAACACCTGTCGAACCCATTCGGCGAATGGCGATGGACTGCAGTTCGAATTGACGTCAATTACCAATGCCAAGCAGCAACAAGCTTTGGATTTGCTCAAGACCATCAACAAAATTTGATTGAATTCCGAATGTAGGTAGAAACGCCAAAATTCATTTTTCAAAAAACCGTTGTATCATCGGTGTTTGCCAACCAATATGCTTTCAAATTTCGGCTTAAATGTCCTATGAACCGCCGAAGTCAGGAATACGAGTAGATTTTTAGCATGCGTTTAACTGTTCGTATGGCATGGCGTGACAACGGTTGGGATGACCGGGTATGTCAAGACCCTCAGGCAAATACATATTGCTCAGGTGCACATTCACAACTGTCTGGTAGAATTGAAAAGAAGAAGATTTTCAATATTTTGATATTAGCAAAATGTCCTAAACTGCTAACAGAAACTTAGGATGGAAAATTGAGTGTGTGAAATTAAATTTTGCTATTTATTTGGTCCATCTCCTATTTCAGCAGAAATTCGATTTGCAAGTCCACGTCTCAACTCCTCTGGCGTCTCCCAAATGATATGATTGTACTGGCGCGTATCGAAATGCACCTTGTCCAGCGTATCTTTTCGACAAGTAAATATTACTGGGATATTGAACCCATGTGCGAAGCCTGCTTCGTAGTAAACACCTCCGCGTGCCCTTTCATCGCCTTGTGTGAAATCTGCAACAATAAAACGAGATCGTTTTATTTCTGCAATAATTTCGTCGTCAATTTTTCTGTTATGTTCTTTCTCGTCAATTCGGAGCGGAATATATCCAGCATCCTCAATCCCTAGCTTGATTCCTTGATTCCAAGCGTCATTCATGGAATCGTGAAACCACATTGCCACAAATGCTTGTGATGAATTGGCATTCTCGTTTTGAATTTTTTCAAGCTTAGCAAAACCTTTGACTGTCAAAGAGTATTTTTCAATATCACATTTATCCTGTTGCAACAAATCTTGTTCAACCAAATAGCCAAGTAGACATAGCACTTCATTGAAATCAGTTGACTCTGACCACGCGATTGCTGAAGAACATACATCGGGAGTCGAAAAAGAAACTGAGTTTCCAAGTTTGGAACTTTGATTTGAGTTAAATCGAAGAAGCAAGTTTGAACGTTCGTAAATTGCCAAGTTCCTGTATCGTATTACATCCTCAATTGTTGACACTTTAATACAAGGCCAATCGATACCAAGTACCCGCTGTTTGATTAACCATGTCGTTAGACGCGCCTTCAATTGTTCATCATGCAGTTTTAGAAATTCAGTAGCAGTTCTGCTGATTGCATATTTGCCACCAGCACGAAGAGAATCAACACATTCAAATTCTTCGTCACCTGTTTTAGAAATAGTGAAAGCCACAGTATTCCAAATCAGACAGCGCTTTCTTCCTGTCTGGTTGTCGTATTTGTCTATGCCAAGAATTTCGCTACTCAAATATCGGTGATATTTACTATTAACATACCCCTCCGAGATGTTCCTTGGATTCATGTTCGCTTTCTCAGGATGGTCTACCCAACCGTCTTTTAGCAATTGTTCTTTTGAATTTGAAGATTCTTCAGATTCTTCAAATGTCATTCCGTTTGGGGCAATTTCTCGATGGTATAACATAAAGGTCATGATCAAATCTCAGTATGAAGTTCCGAAAGTGAATAGATTCTCATCACATCTAGCGCAGTGACGTTTCAGTTCAGTCGAAAGACTGTATTTGAGTTGGTCATCTAACTCCACTACCGTTCATGCAATTATGTGGCAAGTAATTCATCTCGACTATCGACCGACATTAATAAGTTCACCTTCAGTTTGTCACAAAACGACATCAGTTCAATGACAGTACCTACCATTCTTAGTTGCTCGGTATATGGTGGAAGAGGAAACGGAATCTGCTGAAACTTTCTAATTGAAATTCCACCTAATACACTCGACGTGCGAGTTTTGAATTCATGACAAAAATACGAGCTCATATAAACAAACAAAAGGAAATGTGGAGAGATTGAATTCCACGTTCCATTCGCCAGAAGTTTGTTGCCAAACAAAATTGGTCGATCGGTTATCCCCATTTTTCGACCTGCACTTCCTCCATCCGCGCAAAGGACAACCGTGAACGGCCGGACTACTTTGAAATCAGTGCCGCTGGCAGATACCTTCAGTCCAGTATCGTAGTTCAATGCATCGCATCCATCCATAGCCAACATATCTAGTCATAAGGTAAGGATGCATTGCGAGGGTGGGCGCGGACGCAATACAAGCGAACTTCGTTTGAACTGCCAATTGAAATCAAATTACGTCACTAACTTGGTTGCAAAATGAATCATCTCATCCATAAATTGTCGGTAGCTCTATCGCGTCCCCCATTCCCAACCTTCGGCTACATTCGTAACAGGCTGGATCACGGCGCGGAATAACACATTGTGTTTTACCTGTAAGGAAGTGATGGTGCTGGTACACTGTCTCTGTGTTTTTTGGCCGCAATTCAAGAAAATCGAACAGAAATTCATTTACAGCATGCGAAGCAGAAACCGCGTTCAATGTAATTACGCTTGGATTAGGTTCTTTGACTCCATAGGCTTGATCATTTCTCTCCTTGTCGGTCTTCGCCTCAATTGCTAGTTGAGTTGCATCTATTAATCCGTTACACCAAAGGCATCCTCTTCCAGGTCTCAAGTGACGCACTGCACACATTGCCTCTTCTAGTACCCCAGATGAATTTGCACGAATTTTCGCACCCAATTGTACGGCGGGAATTAGGTATTGGTGTGTAAGTGCATTAACAAGCAACCGCGCACGCATTGAATCGGCTGCCAGAAATATGAAATCACAATCCCGTAAAACTTTGGCAATCGAGTTTCTAGCTACGTCATAGGGAATTGCGTCGATCACTAAGTCATCGGTCGCTTCGCGTGCATGCCGCATTGCAATTTGTGTCTTGAGCTTTCCAGTATTCGCATCCAACACTGTTGCGCCAACAACTCGTGAAAGATTAGTGTTTTCGAGTCTGTCTGGATCAATTAGTACTAGATGGCCGACGCCCAACCGGGCAAGATATTCGGCCACCAACGATCCGACTCCACCCAATCCAACTACTGCAACTTTACTCTTGCCCAAGAGTGTTTGCCCAGCGGAACCAAACATACGGATTTGTCTGTCATAAATGACTTGCGCTCTAGATGCCACCGTAGGGTTTGAATAGAATCGTCTAATTGATTTGCCAATTACGCGATATGACCCGAGTGTTCGCCGGGTGCCATCAGATAACCATATATCAGCAGCAACTGCTCGACGACCGAATACTAGCGCACCGATTGGTACTCCTTTGCCTATGTCGCGTAACGCTGGATAGCCTCGCTCGTGCGACTCAAGATCAATTTTGCTAAACCTGACGAAGTTGTCAGAATGATGGTTATGGACTGCTAAGTAGGCAAGACGTTGATCGCGGCATTTAACAATTTGCTGATGAATAAAAGTGGGGTTGAGTGCGCGGTAACCAAATTTTCCAGGTACATAATCTGTCCCGAACTTGGCAGGCTCAACATGCTGAACTGAAAGATGAAGTGCAGAACCACATACTGCGAAGCCTGCGCGGAGCACTGCGCCATGTTCGTCACTATCACCAGGGAATAGATGCGACATCAGGAGATCATGATCTTCTGAGGTAATCAAAACCTCAGATGTATCTTTGGCGGTCATTGAAAATTTTCCACGAAGTTGATGATTTTCAAGAACTTCGCTACAGCGGTCTGCGGAGAACTGTGTACCCTGTTGTTTCGCCTAGATATTTGAATTGCAGGTCGTTCTAAGAATTTATTTCCAATTGTTATTGGTGCTTCGAATTCATTTCCGTCGACGCGTCGAACATTCGCATCAATGAACACAGGATAGATGTCGGCATAAGGATAGTGTGCAGTGATATGTCCTCCCATCCACGTGAACGATGGTATAAAACGTTTCCCAATGTGCACACTCTCGATTACGACAAATGCACCTCCTTGGTCATCTTCGCTGGAAGTAATCGCCGAAGATGGAAACGCCTGCTTCAGTTCTTCAATGGCGTTAGCAACGTCCTGCTTCACTATAGTCTCCTAGAACTCAACTGTTATCATCGGGCTCGATAGCAGTAAAGCTCAGATGATCGCGAACCGGAACTTTGTCATTGTCACCGATCACCTTGTCCATGCCGTTAGGCAATTCTAGTTGTAGTACGAAATTAAGCTGAATATTTACGCCTTGCTTTATCGCAGCTTCTTTAATTTCTAAACCAGTAGCCAAGCCCTCCAACATCTTTATTTTATGGCTATTAACTTCGATAAAAACAGACTTGGTCATCTCGTCGTGTCGCGTTTCAGCATCGATATTTACATCACCATCATTCTTACTATTACTTGTAGTCATTTTGTTTGCTCCATTGACATTTAAATGCTAATAAGCAATAATATAACAGTTGCGCGAAAGCATGTCAATTGCTTTTTAGCATTTATTTCATTTAGTCATTAAAGATTTTGTTGAATTTACAGAACGTTGAGACCGTAGTTGCAATTCCTTTTCGCAATGGACTTACGCACCACGTGTGCCTATCGTGTTTAGTATCACTTGAAATAATCTCAGCAAATTATTCACATACTATGAACACCGAACCCAAGAAGACAACACGAACAGTTGCCCTTTTTTATTGGCGTCGATTAATTCCACGTATTGCCTACGTAACGGCATTCAAACGCAAATGGAGCATACCTTATGATTGAACGCTCACAATTCGATTTCGAGGCATTTTACCGAGCACTGAGCACCACAGTCCGCGCCCGAAATACTAATTGGAAATCAGTTAGCCAACATACTGGCGTCTCTCAGACTACCCTATCGCGAATGTCAAAGGGGCGTCAACCAGATGCCGGAAGCCTAACGGCGTTATCGGCTTGGTCAGGTTTGAATCCGGTAGACTTTACGAGTGGTCCTAAACACGACTGCGAGCCCATCGCCATGGTGACCAAACTCTTACGCGATGATCCCACTTTGGACCGTTCTAGTGCAGACGCATTGGAAGCGATAATAACAACAGCCTATGACCGCTTCAAGCTTAAGCGCGAATCAACGGACGACTAGTCACGCTTTGTCTTCTGTTTCGATGTTGCTGTTGGAGAAAAACGCATTTCTGCCACTAGTTTTTCGCTCTGCTTGATATTCTTGACGATTTGTGGGATTGTTCCTTCGCTCATTTTTTTCTTAAAATCATCCACAACACTAGCATCAAGCGGTGTTGCACCACGACTATCTAAATAGTCTTTTAGTTTCTCATTCACAAGTATCACCTCCACCGTGGTAAAGTTAGGTTTGAGCAAATCGGTTAAACGTTCCGTCATTGACAACCGGTCGCAGATTTTGTTCGATTCGAGCCAATGGTGTTTCTCTTGGACGTTTAAGGTCCAAAACTTTCACTTCCGCCTGGACTGACGAGCGATCATACACGATTGCTAATTCACTACTATGCGCCAACCAAATTGGCATGTCATCGTTTGGGCTTGCGGTTGCGTCAACGACCGCTCTCGCCATAATATGTCCTTGGCTCCATTGACTTTCAGACGCATACTCCACTACCCAAATGAATTGAGCCGTCTGGAGACGCATGAGCAAATTAACAAGTTCGACGCCCATTTGCGATTGGTGTTCACGCGCGTAACGTCTAAGTGCTGATATTGTTGTGACAAAATAGCGTCGAACAAGGTTACTTTCTTCCGGCAATCCAAGAATTTTTTTATGTGCCAAAAAAAACGCTCCCTTAGAAAATAACTCTACTGCCTGAGCCGAATAATGAATTTTCTCTGGAAGCGGCACAATAAATGCGTCGAAATCTTCTGCAGTGTAGTTGGTTGTGATTGTTCCTAGTGGATCAGGTGCCATCAAGTCTACGCAGTCATACGGCAAGAGGTTGTCATCTACCGAAAGAAGAGTGTCCACCTGCGTCCACGCATGCGAGTGATCGTGAGGCAGTTCAGCGAAGGTCTTACGCCAAGAGTAACCTGTAACAACAATAGCATGTCCACGCCCATGCATAGCGACGAACAACGGAAAGCCAGATTCAAGATAAGCTAACAACTGGGCATAGAATTGCGATTTGCAATCTAATTTCTTCGCCACAATCAGGGGAAAGCAATCTGCCGCTTGGAAGATACGTTCCGCCTCAAGAATATCTAGACCAAGTGATGGAACAAGACCACCGGGATCAAAAGGTTTCGCAAGTCTCGTAATATCATGCAACAGGAGTTCTTTATGCTGGGAAAATCGCTCACTATAGTGGCGAAGAATCGCCCAACAAGAGACATGTGCACAAACTGCTATATCGATATGTTGCGCCATAGAAGGAAAACCCCAAACTGAAAGAGTGTACCCCAGCAAATGTACTCGATGACATGACTGAATTGCCATTCCAGAAGCCCCAACCCGAATGTTCGGTGACAATATAGACCGCCCAAGTGTTGCAACGATAGTTGGACGCAGAACAATGTAACCAAAATAGTGGTCCTCTAGACGTCCGTCGTAACAAGTCAAATCCGTAGTACGTTCGCTATCGAATTTCACACATTTATCAAAAAAATGTAGCCTCACACAATCATCACGATAACGACGCCCTTTTTTGGCGTAGAAATTGTAGAAAGTGCTTCTATAGTCTTTATCTACGTAACCATGTTCAATCAGAACAAATTTCACTGCACCCGTAATTTGATTTTGCAACTGTTTCCCTATAACATCCGGCGCAAATTCCCCATCTAGTATTTGTTCTAGTCGCTGGTAGTCGTTAGTCCTACCAATTTCGAGCCAATTGTAACGTGTCAAAATGTTTCTACCTTATTTCATTACGTATTGAATTTATTTAAACACCTGTTCTGATTTTATCTGAATGCCTATTCTGGTTTTATGTGAACACCGGTTTCAATTTTTATGTTCACTGTATCCTTCGTTAGCGTGTGCTTGACGGTTTTTGGATACCTTTCTGTCTTTTACTCTACTTTTCACCGCCTAGTCAACAGCAATTACCAACGATGATTTCAGCTTTGATTGATGATATGGACCCTTAATTTAAATTTTTTACCTAAATTTACCGCAATTGTACAAACTCTACGATTTTCATCGAAGGAGCTATACCCGAAAGTAGTGCGTGGGGTGAAATCACGCGGCTACCTGGTTGTCAAACTGCTTTGTCTCAATCCCGTCTTTGAATTGTATACCTTCTATCACTTTCCCAAGTTGCCGGAATCCTCGCAACCTGCGCCAGTTGTGTTGCGCACAAATACCCAGCTTGAACATCATGCACAGCATCCCCTTTCGGCTTAAGCACCCTTTCGAGCGACGCGTGCGATGACGGATCGTCGCAAACGTCGATTCAATCGGGTTGGTGGTACGCAAGCTTAGCCAGTGCACCGCCGGAAAATCGTAAAACGCCAGTAACTCTTCGCGGTCCTTCTCCAAACACTCAGTCGCTTTCGGATACTTGTCCTGGTAAGTGTGGGTGAATTGATCAAATGCACGCTGTGCATCGGCTCGAGTCTCGGCCATCCAGATTTCATGCAATGCCTCCTTCGCTTTCGGCTGTGCCGACTTCGGAAGCGCATTCAACACATTCGCTGTCTTGTGCACCCAACAGCGCTGGTGACGGGTGTCTGGATAAATCTCATCCAGAGCCGACCAAAACCCCAGCGCACCGTCGCCAACCGCAAGCTTCGGCACGTTCATCCCACGCGCCTTCAGATCCAGCAACACCTCGCGCCAGCTCTGCGTAGACTCGCGAACCCCGTCTTCGATCGTCAATAACTTCTTCTCGCCTTGATCATTCACGCCGATCACCACCAGCGAACACAACTTGACCTCCTCGCTGCGCAATCCGCTGTATATCCCATCCACCCACAGGTATACCCATCGCTCCTTGCTCAAATCTCGCACCATCCACTGATCACGCTCTTCTTCCCACTCGGCTTTCAGTCGCGATACCACCCCGGTGGAAAATCCTTTGGCTTCCTGACCCAGCAACACGCCAAGCACATTGCCCATCTCACCGCTGCTGATCCCTTTCAGATACAGCCATGGCACAAACGCCTCCAACGTGCGTGTCTTTCGCACATAGGGCGGAATCAGGCAGGAGTGAAACGTCACCGGCTCTCCAGTGGTCGAACGCACCTTGGGAATCTTCACCGTCACCGAACCAATGCCCGTCTGAATCTGGCGTTGCCGATGGTAACCGCTTCGAACGACCGCCCGATGACCGTTTTCGGTATGCTGGCCATCATACTTCGCCATAAGCTCGTCTAATTCAGCCTCAACCCCCAGTGCGATCAACTGACGGGCTCCGGTTCGAATCAAATCTGTGAGTGGGTCTTCAAAAAGTTCTCGATTTTCAAATGAAATTACGTTATCCTTATTCATAGTGGCGTACCTTTCTGGTTTCTTGTAATAAATGTGTTCATTTACATGTTAAACCAGATACGCCACTTTTTTTTCAAACCTCCCACGCACTACTTTCGGGTATAGCTCTCATCGAAGTGGCGTGTTGGGGAAGCACTAGAGTTTACTTTATCTTTCGCATTTGAATGAAGTGGACCAAATTTCCACTACCATCGTAATAACTTAGAATGGTGGGCACGGAAGGAAAGAATTCGAACTCCAGTTGAGTGTATATAGTCTATTCCGGACTACATATGGGAAAATTCAATCTGAAGAAACACTCCGACGCAAGTACTAGCATGCGACCGTTGAAGAAGTTGACACATGGCTTGCCAGCTGGGGTACTGATGGTGAATTGCAAACACCCAAATGCCACAAGTAAGATATGCGACTAAGGCAATTCGCGACCTGCAACGGCTACACGAGTTTCTGAGGCCCTTGAATCCTGCCTCGGTGAAACGAGCCAGCGAAAGAATCAGGAATTCCTTACAGGTGCTCGAACAACATCTGACTGTCATGCGTGCTCGCCGGCGTCACGCAAGAATCAACAATGAACTTGGTCTCGCGGTCAGCCGCAATGTAATTCTTGTAACCGTAGTAAATCTTTGAACCTTTCTTCGTCCAGCGCGCATCCACATCACTTTTGACGCAGCTTGTTCGCCTTAGCCTACCAATCTGCAGGCACCCCACCAGCCTTGATCGTCGCATTGTCGTCGCGAGAGTTGCGCTGCACCGGCATCGACACAATCGACGAATCAACAATCTGGCAGCTGTTTAGCCGATAACCGCGCTCCAGCAACTGATCCTTGAACCTCAAAAACAACTCATCCAGGCTGCCGCACTTCGACAGCAATTCCCGATACTTCCACAAGATCTTTTGATCAGGTACCTGGTCTTCGCTCACCAGCCCGGCAAACTGCTTGAAACTCCTTCGATTCAACAACAGATACTGCAGCTGATGGTCACTCAATCCATGCGTCACACCCAACAGAAGCGCCAGGAACATCACCAGCACATCCCAGCACGGAAACCCGCGGCGCCTGGTTGCACCGCCAGTGCCAAAGGCCTGTTCCAAGCGCGAGCGAAATACCTCCCAGTCCACCAGCTCCTTGATCCGAGCCAAAGCGTTGAATTCCTGCAGGGCTTCAGCTGCAATTCACGTTCAAACAAATGCCACTTTTGCATCTGAATTACCTTGTTGCATCGTTGTAAAATGAAGGCCTGATTGAGACCCCATATAATCTCAGATTCAGTTGTAAAATGCGGCCCCTATAGACGAATAAATAAACGTGCCCTACAGTGCTTGGCAAATTGATTGATAGCGGAAAAATGATCGCAAATAGTAGAAGGATCAACAAGGCAATAGAGAGACTCATGAAGTGGTCAGAAAAGCCCCAATGGGTAAATTTTCTGCACCTGACATACGGGGATCACCTCGATATCCCTATCGAGACTCTCGATCTTGAGGAAGATGAGATTTTTAATCATCTCGGCATGTTGAACACTTCAATGCTGAACTTCGCGATCTTTGAGGACTTCTTTGCCAGTTGGTTCGGTGAGAACGGCGAATTGAATGTGGTCAACGACTACCTCAAGCGACGCGGTAAACGTGAGTCAATTGCCGTCCGGCACTACTTGAAAAAGCTCCGGGATTCCACGGTATCTTTGTACGAAATCATTGAACTCAATCCTGAACGGAACATGACGGTGCGAGACCTGCTTAGGGACGGTAGGACATTGACTATACAGGAGAGGCTGGGGTCGGAAAATTCGGCAATTTGGGATTGCATAGCAGCGCGAGTCGTTTCCGTGAACGGGAAGAATTATTTTACGATTCCCATAATGCATCTCAGCCGCCATATAGCACAGGAGCTCGTGTCAATTGTAGACACGATGATAAAAGAATTTAAGAAAGATATGCTCAAAGATCTACGAAAGCAGTACGGCAAATCATCAGAGATTCCGCCTGTCTCCCGGGAAATGGTGCTTGAAACCGTACCCTGTGCACAGATGCTCACGCATGCTTGGATAATAGATACCGTTGTCAAGTCTCAGGCTCCTTTGCCGGAAATCCGTAACAGCGACGATGAGTTATTCATATTCTGTGAAGTGCGGTTCCCGATTCAGGGTGATCAAGCCGATGTAGTTGCAGTGCTCGACGAAACAGCGGAATTTCAAAGGACAGACGAAAAATATAAATGGGATTGGCTCGAGGCGGGGAATCCGGGATATCGGTCCGCGCGTCAACTCAAGGGACTTCTGGTATCGGAATCGTATTCCGAGTCCATCGAGACCGATTTCGGTAACACAATTTTGGGTTACGCCGAGCTTCATCCGAAGGCGTTGGTGCTGAGTACCAATTCAGCAGAACGCGCTGAAAGGGGGCAAGTGCTTCTAGCATCCCGCCTAGGGAATCTTGTGGGCCAATCTCTGATTTCGTACCAGAACGTGGAGAAAGAACTGGAAGAACCGAGAGAACTGGTAGAGGAAGAAAGCCTGATTATGACTGAGGATATGTTGGAGGCATTACATTCTTATCTCGATGATCACTACCAGCGCACCCTTGATGAACCTATTCCCGCGCTGGGAAACAATACGCCAAGACAGGCGACGTCGACAAAAAAAGGCCGCCATCAGGTGATTGATTGGCTTAAGCTGTTGGAAAATATGGAGTATCGACGCGCTGCGCAACAAGGCCAAGAACCATATGACACGACTTGGATTTGGCATGAATTGAAGATTGACCTGCCCCGATAATCCAGCGCGGTCTTGACTCAAACGCACGTTTAAATCGCTTCAAGTCAATGGTTTTTGGACAATACTCAATTCAAAATAAAACTACTTCATAATCTGGCTCTGTTGTATTGTGACAGTTGGGACCACATTGGGAAGTGAAAGCATATACTGAGAAATCACAAACGCCTACGTTTGCAGATTTTGAACTCACTAAAGTTAATACCGTATCAGTGGGATCAAAAAATTAGATTGAAATTGTGGGGAAATCAAATAGATTTGTTCTGATCCATTCTGGAGAGATTAAAAATCGGGAAGATAATTGAGTGTCAAAATCTAGTAAAAATGCGCAAAATGGTTCTACTGAGTTAATCGATTACTTGAGAACCAACAACATTAGATTGCCAAAATTCTCTGAATTGGCGAATCCCTTAACAATGCCCCAGTCGGTAGTCGAGAAACTCAAAGCTATCGAAAAAAATGCAGCAGACCCGATAAATCTCTATCGTGTTCATTGGTATAACGATGAGGAGGGGTTAGGGTTTGATGAAATACCCGGATTTATTGAAATCCCAAAAGCAATCAGTGGTACGAATGCAAGCATAGTCGTGATGCTTGGCGAGCGATTCCCCATGGTGTCTGCTCACAAAGTTTTGGCTGCATATACTTGTTTGGTTCCCCGTCTCTTGGAAGGATCCTTTGATCCTATGTATCATCGGGCGGTTTGGCCGTCAACAGGAAATTATTGCCGCGGAGGCGTTGCTATATCCAAAATTTTGGGTTGCCGAAGCATTGCGGTCCTTCCTGAAGGAATGAGCAAAGAGCGTTTCGATTGGTTGGAAAGTTGGGTTACCAATCCATCCGACATCATTCGAACTTATGGGACTGAAAGCAATGTTAAGGAAATCTATGATGAATGCGCTCGACTGGGTCGTGACGATCAGAATATTGTTATCAATCAGTTCGCAGAATTTGGAAACTATGTTGGTCACTACTACTGCACCGGACAAGCGGCCGCACACATATTTACATCGCTCCACGAGACCAATAAAAAATTGAAATTATCTGCTTTTGTCTCTGCGACCGGCTCCGCTGGAACACTGGCAGCGGGTGACTATCTGAAAGAGCAGTACGGGTCAAAGAATGTTGCTGTCGAAGCGGTCGAGTGTCCCACCATGCTGCACAATGGGTTTGGTGAACATAATATTCAAGGAATCGGCGATAAGCATCTACCCTTCATTCACAATGTAATGAATACAGATACCGTTGTAGGTATTTCGGATCAATCCAGCGATGGAGTGTATTTATTACTCAATACTGAGGAAGGGCGATCATATTTGAAATCGAGGTGCAACCTTACAGACAAGGAAATTCAAGATCTGTCAAAGCTCGGGCTATCCGGTGTTGCCAATGTATTGGCTGCGTGTCGTTATGCGCGCCATTTTGATTTGAATCAAGAGCATGTCGTAATCACGGTAGCAACCGATAGTTCGGATCTTTATCGAAGTCAAGTCGATTCAATGGTTGAAGGCAAATATCAGAGTGCTTTCGATGCACTTTCGGCTGCTGAGATTTTTGGCCGGCATCTAATGGCGATTGATGGCAGCGAGCTTCATGATCTAACTTACAACGATCAAAAGCGCATATTCAACTTGGGGTATTACACTTGGGTAGAACAACAAGGCGTCACACTGGATGATTTTGAAGCCCGCCGATCTCAAGAGTTTTGGAAATTACTCAGCGTCGATGTAGAAGAATGGGATCAGCGCATTGAAAGCGTTAATGAACTAGTAGATAGAGAACTATAGTCTTACCCATTACCAATTGTGTTAAGCCGAGTTTCAAGAGCCATTCCGGAATCGTTGGATTTCTCGGCGCAATCCAAGCCAGCCGCGGAATCAAATTCAACCACTTGTTCGTACATGCCATGTGTCAATCATACTTTGAATTCGGAGATCTTCTAACCAGCTATGCAATTGATTTTGCGTTGCACGACAATAATTCGACCAATGAAGAATTCTGGAATAGCTACAACATTGCTGGGGAAATGTATCGGACCATCGGTCCATTGCTATGCACGAATCATCTATTGGTCTGCCCTACAAACAACCTTGCCTTAGTGCCAGCGGATCATGACCAATCCAAATTTACCGTCATCGTTAACGGTAAACAACTCAATCCAGAACTTTGCCAGGTTATGACCCTGCTCGTCAACATGCTGAGCCGATGCCCTGTCATCAGCATACCTTCCGGAAGAAGACGAGACAATGTCCCGACAGGAATTCAATTGGTTGGGCTGAGCTATGAAGATGCACGTGTAATCCAAGCAGCGTTCGCCAATAGAGCCGAATTCAAGCGATGGTATGTACACCCAGATAACCGCCCTTCACTGGTAAATGAAGAATGAACGCTCCAGAGGGATTGAGCCTTTCAAACTGGCGAGAACATCCGTTCAGCCAATGGTCCTTTCAGCACGTGTCGGAAGTAGTGCCATCTGCGACAATTCCTGCATGCACTGAGATGGAACAGATTCACCACCCGGCATCAGGGTCAGAATTGTTCAGTGAGACCACTCTTCCATCATCGGGCAAAACCCTCCAAGCTTTCCTGAGTCGAACTTATGCCGATGGATTTATGATTGCTCACAAAGGATCCGTCGTCGCCAGCTGGTATGCCCCGCATTTCAATCCGATCAACACTCACATTGTGTTTTCCGTCAGCAAATCAATTACCGCCACTATCGCAGGAATTCTGCAACATCAAGGATTGCTTGATCCCGAATCACCTGTATCGGACTATCTTCCCGTTCCGGCTGAATCGGCCTATTCCGACTGTACTGTCCAGCATGTGCTGGACATGACCGTAGCTCTGGATTTCGAAGAATCTTATGTAGCACAATCAAGTGACTACTGTCGCTATAGGAACGCAGCTGGTTGGGACCCTGTCGATGACGGAAGCAAACTGGAAGGATTGCGGAAATTTATTCTTAGTTTGGGGAAGCTTGACGATCAGCATGGCAGAGTCTTTCGCTATCACTCCCAGAATTCCGATCTTCTCGGTATGATTCTCGCCACTTCCAGTGGCTCTTCGTTCCCCGAACTGATGAGTGAACTCCTATGGAAACCCATTGGAGCGAAGACTGAAGCTTCAATCACTTTGGATCATTTTCAGGATGTACGCACTGCAGGTGGGATTTCCGTAACTATTGATGATTTGACAACGATGGGACAAGTCATTTGTGACGGAGGTAAAAGCAACCAGGGCAATCAGGTTCTTCCCAAGGCTTGGATCAATGAAATCATGGATAGCACCGGGAACCGGGAAGCTTGGAAGCTCGGAGAATTTGCGCTGCTAATGCCGAAAGGAAGCTATCACAACAAGTGGGTGCGATCGGGAAATTCCGATCAAGTCATCTATGCTTTGGGAATTTATGGACAATACCTCTATATCAATCCTCTTCGAAATTTGGTAATTTCCTGTCTTTCTTCACGGCCGACACAGTTGGACATGATAGCCGACACGGAGGCAATGAGATTTTTCGATGTGATTGCAAGCGATTTCAGTTAGATTGCGTCATCTTCAGCACTGTTTTCATGTTCGTAATCCAAAATGCAAACATGTGGATCGAACATTCCGAAACCTGATTAATTTTTGTCAATACCTACTAAGTCCCCTCGCGCACCAAGTTTCCCTATATTTCATAACCTGTACAAACTGTTCTAACCCATCTTTGCCATTTTTTTAAATTGTGACAAGAATATCCTTTTATTTTCAATTACTTGATTTTTCACCACCAGGCGTTAGGTCACTACTTTTGTAACACTTAACTCCTCACGGGGCCAACACTCAATGCGCTGGTCCCGATTCAGTTCCACTTTCATCGCCGATAGCAGCCGACGTTGCTCAGCACTGGCATCACTGTTCTGACGAACACGGATCTGCTGACCATTGGCTTCATCCATCACCGTCGTCAGCCGATGCAGGGTCGACAGCTTGTTGCGAACTGGTACTACCCCGATAATGTAGAGACACATTAGTAATAGAGTAATCCAAAGATTTGGAGGAAAATCGGAGATGAGTCAAGGGAACTATTCCGAGGAATTTAAGGAACATATATTATCGGAGCATGAAGCTGGGGTATCGGTGCGAGAGTTAGCGCGCAGATACGAGCCCTCGGCGACGACGATTCAAAATTGGAAACGTCAAGCCAAGGCGAAGGCGAGTGAATCGGAGCCAGGTGAGAGTGAAGTGTCGCAGTTGCGTCGCTTGCAGCGTCGCAATCAGGAGTTAGAGCAGGAGAATGCGTTCTTAAAAAAAGCGGCAGCCTGGTTTGCCGCCGACAGCGGGGGCCATCGTGGTGGAACCGGGCGTACGAATTAATCGAAGCGGAGAGGAAGAACTTTGCGATCCGTTTGATGTGTCGGGTATTAGAGATTTCAGAATCAGGTTATTATGCGTGGCGAAACCGCAAGCCGAGTCCGCGATCGCAAGCCAATGAAAAGTTATTGGTGGCGATTCGTGGTGTATTGGTCGAAAGTGGTTGGACTTATGGTGCACCTCGCATTGCTGCGCAGTTGTGTAAGAGTGGGATCAAAGTGAGTGTAAATCGAGTCGCTCGATTGATGCAAAAGGCGAGATTATCGGCGTGTGCAGCTCGAAAATTTGTGCGTAGCACCCGTTGCTCGGGTCGCGCGCACGGCATAGTAGACCGAGTGAATCGTGAATTTAACGTATCCGAGCCGGATCAGTTGTGGGTAGCGGATGCGACATATCTGCATACGTTAGACGGTGTATTGTATTTGGCGGTGGTGCAGGACGCTTGTAGCCGACGGATTTTGGGCTGGTCGATGAAAACCTGCCAGGACGTCGGTTTGATGAGTGAGGCCTTGCAGATGGCACTTCGAGGTCGGAGTTGCGAAGGCGTGATTCACCATTCGGACCAAGGAGTACAATACAGTTCGAAGGCCTTTCAAGCGTTGTGTCGAGTGCATGGGATCAAGCAGTCGATGGGCAGTGTTGGTGATTGTTATGACAATGCGCAAGCCGAATCATGGTTTGCCACATTGAAGCGGGAAAGCGTTTTGAAAACGGATCGTTTAAAGTCAGCGAAGGAACTAAGACAGCAAGTGATTCGGTATATCGAGTCTTGGTATAACACCCGACGATTGCATACGAGTCTGGGTAATAGGAGTCCAGTCGAGTATGAAGCGCAGCTGAAAAAAGCGCAACCAGAGGTTACCAGCGCCCTTAAGGGCGCTGGTAACCTCTCAAATCCTAACGTCTCTACCAAATTGGGGTAAGACTAAACCGTATTCCAACTTGAGTGCACACCATTGCCTCGCAGCATCAGTCGTAAATAATGCACCGCCTGATAAGCCACAACCGAGATGAACAGATGCGCCGCCACCCGTGATTTCTTGTGATGATATATAGGACGCATCCCCAACTCCGACTTCAGACTGCGGAATGTCGCTTCCACTTCGCTCAACGTCCAATATAGACGAACAATGCGTTCATCATCCCAGTCACTGAGCGAGGTGCGAAGTAAATACGAACCGGCATGATCATCTCGCACCTGGTGTTTGTGATTGCAAGTCCAACTCACGGCAATGGCATTGCGTGCCTTGTCGTCCGCTTTCACCACAATGTCATACTGAGCGCTGACGCGCTTGTGACGCTCACGCAGCCGACCGATCTTCTCCACCACCCGATCATGGCGCTTCAAGCGTCCGCGAATGCCAAGTCCTTCATTCAAGTATTTCAGATCGTCCTCGAAACTCTGGCGCGCCCGGCTCAGCATTGAACGCTCGGTCTTTTGTCTTGCCGCACTATGCACACACAGCTGTACCTGACCTTTTTCGTCTTCATCCAAACGCCAGATCCGGATTCGATCTCGGCTGCTGTTCACCGTTTCCACATCCGGGTCTGTGTCCGGCATCTGGGCTCGTTTCCGAACCACAGCCACCCAGTCATGTCCGGCTTCATTCAGCCACTTCAGATTCGCCTCGGTGCACAGACCCGCATCCATCACGACCGTCAGTGACCCACCACCGGCTCCGAGACGTTCAACCGCCCTCGCCAGTGTCGTCGGTTCCGACACATTGCCCGGCAATACCTCACAGCGACGAACCAATCCACTTTCATCCAGACACAGGCCCAGCGTCACCAGCGGACAGTCATGGCGCTTTTGTTTCGAACGTCCGAACTGTCCCGGCGACAGATGTGCCTGCCCGCTGAAGTAGGTGTTGGTCAGGTCATACAGCATCACGCTTGAAGTGTGTTTGAACAGTTCACACTGACGCTGATACATGGCCCTTTCAATGGCCTCGCGGTGACGGTACATGACATCGGCTGAACGATACAGCGCACCGAGCTTGAGCTGTGACATGGAAACACCCAGCAGCTCGCATAACGCGCTGTCATCACACAGCCAGCGAAACGATTCGCGTTCGCTTGATGGATGCACCATGCGTGCCACCACCTGGGCAATGGCCAGTTTGCGTCGTTTTTCCTGGATCCCCAGTGATGCGAGCAGTTCTTCGAACTTTAACTGTTGCAGCGCATGCAATGCAACGGTTTCACCACCGATGCTGCGCAGTTGTCGGTGGTGCATGGATTTCAGATCAACACCATGGTGCTGTACCTTTTGTGCAGGTCTGCTCGGCGACAGCTGCGCATCGATGCGTTCGGCCAGTCGGGCGATAGGTTCGGGGAATGACAGCAGTTGCAAATTGGTGGAACGCTGCGCTTCGATGGCAGCGATCAGTTCGTTCCATTGTTCACGCGGCAAGCTGAAGTCGGAACCGAGGTTGAGCAAGGTGCGCTGTCGCACCTTGTCACCGATGCGAACCGACTCGACCAGGCGAAACGCGAAGTAGTCGGTTCCGTTTTGGGTTCGGGTTTTGATTTTGCGGATGAACATGAAGTTGATTATAGTGTGGGACTGATGAATGTCAACATATATATTAATAATTAGGACACTACAACGGGTTTTTGCCAACAAAAAGAAATCAGAATCAAATAAAAACAACACGGTAGGATTTTGGGGTAGCGGTAAATTGCCCCAAATCAGCGTTTTTCAACGGTAAAATGGAAAAGATGGGCTAACAATCATACTGTCTTCAGCCCCTAAACATTTTTGCTTACGTTTGTTCGGTAGAGGCTCAGTTGGAAATTCGTTTTTTGTATGGCCCGCGCTTCTTAGGTGATTCTTCTTTAACCAACCCTGCAATTTCTTCCAGTGACCATACATGATCTGTTATACCAGCTTCCATAGCTGGGGTTATTCTTAAGCTTTGATGTATCCGTCCAAAATTGTAATACATGTAATGCAAGGAAATAGCATACATGTGATTCTCTATCTTCTTGCTGAAAGCATTAGTCAATCTGGTAAACCGTCTCATGCTTATACGCATGGTCAAATTCTGTCTTTCTACAATGCTAGTTGAGATTTCGCCTTTATCTGGATTGCCAGTAACCGTAGAGCATTTGGCTTCAACGAATCGGGAAGGGCTGTATCGTTTCTCTTTACTGGGGTCTTCACCATAAATTTTGATTAAACGTGCATAGTCAATGTCGTTCCCAAAAGCATGTTCTACAGCTTCTAAATAGGGCTTATGCCCGTCTGTAGTAAGCTGAACACGGTTAGCTAAACGGCCAGCCAGATCATCAATAAAAACCTTAGCTGCTTCGCTATTGCGTGGGCCTACGTTCCAGCAGGGTACAAGCTTGGTGTCTGTATCAATGGCGACCCAAGTCCATACATCCCCAAACCCAAACTGGTACTTCTTGTCTTCAGGAACATTCTTACTTTTAGCGTATACAAAGGACCAGATTTCATCACATTGGACATTTCTGCATGAGAGATTACCTAATCTCTCATCCTGATAATCAAGACAAGCCTGACCTACGTCACGAAGTAATTTATCGACAGTATTGCGGGATACATCAGCCATTCTAGCTGTAGCACGAAGACTATTGCCTTCGACAAGCATATGGAGAATCTGTGCTCTTTTCTTAATGTCCATCTTATTCATACTGAACATTATACATGAGCGGTCTAGCTAATCAAGCATTTTATATGAATTCTTTCAAAAAATTTTGTGTGCTGTATGCTATATTATGGTGGTGCGCCAGATGGGATTCGAACCCACAATGCTCATCAAGCTACGGTTTTAAAGACCGCCGTGTCTACCAATTCCACCACTGGCGCATTTATTTTACTGATTTCATACTTCCAAATTCATTGGGTAGGTCATCAGATACAGCTAGATCATCAATCTCCTGATTATCCCCCCATTTAAGCAATCCGAAGGTATTAGGAGCTGGTCTAGTAAATATTCTCCCTTCCCTGTAATTATGTGAAAGCTGACTAGCAACATTTGCTCTATTATGTTTATTAACTTCCTTGCCCATATTCTTGAGAATATCTTCGATTCTAAGCGGCTTACCATAATTTTGTAGAATCAGTAGTACTTTTTCTACATCTGACCCAGACCTTACAGTGTATGTGTCAGTATCTTTCTTTTCTTTAGGTAAATGTTTAAGTGCTTCTTGCAACCCTTTGATAAATGTCTCGGTATCTCTAATATCGCTATCTAACTCTTTTTTCTGATCAACAAGCCTTTGAATTTCTAGCTCTTTTCTTTTGATTTGTTTTTCTATCTTAACTCTAGCGCTCATAAAAATACCTCTATAATATCACCTGCATTCAACATGAGAGTGTGTGAGAGATTATAGCGCATTAAAAGAGATTCATGTAAACTATGATTTCGATAATGAGGAAAAATGATTAAGGTAGGAAACATAATGTCTTCATCATCTGTTTTAAATCAATTGGTTATAGCTAAACACAAGCCTAATGAAATCACAGAATATTGGTTTGCAAGAGATATTCAGAAGATTCTTGGATATTCGAAGTGGAGCAATTTCCAAAATGTCATTCAGAAAGCTATTGAGTCATGCGAAGGTACTGGAATAGACCCCCAATACCATTTTGCCGAAACCGGTAAAATGGTAAACATAGGTAGAGACATCCAAAGGGAAATAGAAGACTATTACTTGTCACGCTATGCCTGTTACTTGATCGCAATGAATGGGGAACCATCAAAAATTGAAATTGCAACCGCTCAGTCATATTTCGCAATTCAATCTACAAGGATGGAAGAAGAAGACCGTAAAGCAAGTACTAAGGATAGGATCGAAATGAGATCCAAAGTTAAAGAAGCTAATAAAAATCTGTTTGGAACAGCAAAGAGCGCGGGCGTAAAGCAATTCGCAGTTTTCAACAATGCTGGGTATCGAGGTTTGTACGGAATGAATTTAAACGATGTAAAAAGTAAAAAAGGGATCGGGAAAGACGAATTACTCGATAGAGCTGGACATACTGAACTTGCTGCCAATTATTTTCGTATAACTCAAGCAGATCAAAAAATTATTCTGGATAATATTGACCAAGAAAATGCGGCAATATCAGCGCATGAAGAAGTTGGCAAAACAGTCAGAGATACAATAATGAATATAGGTGGCGAAATGCCTGAAAACTTAAAGCCTGAAGAAAATATTAAAAAATTAGAAAAATCAATAACCGCAAAAAAATTAAAGCAAAAAAATTAAATTTTAGACTTCTCCTTCCATCTGGCAGCAGCGGCTTTTTTAGCTATTTCTGATCGCTGCATTTTCGTTAGGCTTTTAGCTCTAGCTTTTCCACCTTTCAGACCGCCTTTGCGGCCCAAAGCTACAGCATTGGGGTCTTTGCCTTCGTCTGGATTTATTTCCTCAGCCCCACCAGTAGATAAATCTACTATGGACTTAGCCAGTTGGTTAGTATCACGGGGTCTTTTAGGTTTAGCCATGCTGCCTATGATAGCATGACCGCTTAAGCATTATAAATTAGGAATTTTCAAACTGAGCCACTACCCTTTGTTCACATTCGCTGTCAAAACTTCGTGCAATTGTGGCAGTCTTGACTTGCATACTCAAAGTCTACCAACCACTTGATCTATCCAAACAACCACGTCTCATAATTCATAAGATTTTGGACGAATCAGACTGACTGTAGAGTCTCACGCTCTCGCAAAGCGAAGAGCTTGTTTGAGATTTACCCAAGCCTTAAACAATTCATGAAATTACACTCAAGGTCAATTATCTACCCAATAAGCAGGAGTAGTTTTACATTCCCAACACGCTTTGTATCGCGATTCAACTCGAAACCAAATCAAAGGATGTCGGGCACTTACCTGTGGTTGTGGATTTGGTGTCGCGTTTTATTCAGCATGTTGGTTGATGGTGTACTAGTTGAGATTGACTGATTTCCTGTTTCGCTAGTGCGAAACAGTAGTCCACCAAAAATGTCTGTTGTTCAGTCACAACCAAACTGCGCAACTAAATCAACGGCTTTTCCCCAACGCCGTAAAAGTTCATGACGCACGCTGTCATCCATAGTGACTTCGAATATCTTGTCAGACTGCCAGTTTTTTGAAATTTCATCCAATGAAGAGTACAGACCCGTGTAAAGGCCCGCCAAATATGCTGCGCCCAATGCAGTAGTTTCCGTATTGGAGGGGCGGTCTACCGACAGGTTGAGTATGTTGCTGAGAAACTGACAGAACCAGTCATTTCTTGCCATACCCCCGTCAACTCGCAATCGGCCGATCCAACTTCCGTCCGCACGCATAGCCTGCAATACATCGACTGTTTGGTAAGCCACAGATTCAAGTGCTGCACGAACAATGTGTGACTGACCCGTATCCCGAGTCATTCCTAAAATTGTACCTCGTGCACCGGGCAGCCAATGAGGGGCACCTAGACCCGTCAATGCTGGAACCATATACACTCCGCAATTGTCTTCCAGCGAATCCGCAAGACTCGCGGATTGCTCTACACTATCGATCAGATTCAACCCGTCCCGTAGCCATTGCATGGCGGCACCCGCGACAAAAATCGATCCCTCCATTGCATAACAGACTTCGCCATTGATTCGATAGCCAATCGTAGACAGCATTTGGTGTTTCGATCGAACGATATCTGATCCAGTATTGATTATCATGAAACATCCTGTGCCGTAGGTACTCTTAACCATGCCAGGTTCGAAGCACGCTTGTCCGATCAACGCCGCCTGTTGATCTCCCGCTACACCACAAATCGGAATTGATTGTCCCAGTATTGATTCGTCGGCTATGCCAAAATCGTCGGCACTGTTCTTTACTTCTGGCAGGCACTTTTCCGGTATTGAAAAAATTCCAAGCAACTCCGAGTCCCAACGTTGAAGCCGAATGTCGAAAAGCATAGTTCGCGAGGCATTGGTCGCGTCAGTCACATGCGAACGACCACACGTCAAACGCCAGATCAGAAAACTGTCGATGGTGCCAAACGCCAATTCACCACGCTCGGCTTTTTCCCGTGCGCCGGAAACATTGTCGAGAATCCATGCAAGTTTAGTTGCCGAAAAGTACGGATCTAAAAGTAAACCGGTTTTCTCGGCGATATGCGGTGACAAACCATTTTCTTTTAGAGATTCACATAATCGAGCAGTGCGTCGGTCCTGCCACACGATCGCGTTGTAAATCGGCTCGCCGGATTTTCGGTCCCAAACAACTGTCGTTTCGCGCTGATTGGCTATGCCAATTGCGTTTACTTCACCAGTCAAAGCACCTGCATATTCCAAAACGCCGCGAGTAACTGACAAGGTAGTCTGCCAAATTTCGTTCGGGTCGTGCTCTACCCAGCCATTCTTTGGAAAATGCTGGCTGAATTCTTTTTGCTGCGAGTGCAACACCACACCCTGTTGATCAATCAGCAGGGCGCGAGAACTGGTCGTCCCCTGATCTATACTAAGAATATACGTTTGCATTGCGAAATCCCGTTACCGATTTTGTAGACATCATACGTGCATCGACATACTTTCTCAACTCAGTGATTTGATCCCTATTCATGCGTATCCCCAATCGGGTTCGTCGCCAAATGATATCTTCTGCACTTTTGGCAAATTCTCTGGAAATCAAGTAATCCACTTCAGCCTGATACAATCCGACTGAAAAGTCTTGGCCCAAATTTGAAAGACTTGAACAATAGTTGAGTATATCGTGCTGGATTTTTTGATTGATCGCTTCAAATCCACTCGTTTGAAAACAAATTCAGATGTTCGGCACTGAACACGCATTCGCCGAGCGATGCTCGCAGCAGCAATGGTTTTATCGCGACTACGCTAAAACCGCACTCGGAAATCGAACTGTATCACGCGTGGCAAGTAGGCAGCTATGGATTGGCAACATGGTTCCGAGATTTGAATCATGTTGTTACCTGGAATGCGCCGCCAATTACACGAACCGGAAGAGAGTTAGTGGTCTTGCCAGGAGGCAAACCCAATACCGAGCACCTGCACAAGCTGGGTGAAGGTTTTACAGAACATGGGATACGAACAGATTTGTGGGAAGTAACCCTGGTCCCAAGAACAGACCAAATCAGATTGGATAAACGGCTCTGGGTAGTGATCCCGAATGAAGATGTAAACGTGTAGCGCTCGACAAAAGAGAGTTCAACTACCACTTGCTTTCGTCTTCGTAGTTCGGCTTGTTCCAGAACCGATTTGGGTTAGTTTTATCTGAGTAGTTCCTCGCACGAGTCGACCAACTCTCATCAATGTAAATTACGGGTTCCTCTGCTACGTGTACTTCAAATATTCGGTCGACAACACTTTTCAAAATATTTAAATCATAGGGGAGTGAGAAAATCAGCTCGACAACAGGAAAGTCAAGAACCTCCGACGAATCACCAATATGAGAGCCTGACAGAGGACGGAATTTTTGCACCCCTGGGGATGATTGGAACGCGACGTTTTCATAACTGCCGTATCGTAGCGGCACAATTTCGGTTACCGCCTGAAGTGTTTTCGGTACATCTTCTTCAGGTACATATGTTCGAATTACGAACTCCCGACAAACCTTGGCCGACTCTGTTGAGAATGTTCCGAGGTCTAATTCCACATCAATCCGCCTCTACCTGCCTGATGTCAATGCTAAGTAGCATGCCGCAAGTCGTGTTCGCTTAAGCGCTGTGCCAGGTAGCACAAGGTTAAGAAATACGCCATAATTCCAGTTCATTTTTGTTTCTACGAATTTCTTGTGATCGCTGCATAGTGACTCTACTTGAGACTGTGCACGCCCAAATTAGGTATACAAATATACAGTAGGCAAGAATTCCTTATTCTTTTCCTTAAGGCCAGCTTACAAATTCCTGAATATTTGCTTTGCTCTATAACGCCGAACAGGTTTCCGGATTAACCAGCCAACGAACAACAACGGCAAGCTAGCCGTGAAAGCTCTAACAAAGCTGATTTTGCTCATCAATTCCCATACTACATCAAAGCACATGAAGTCTAACGTCGCGAATCAACTGAATAGTTATCTGCCTCGGCTGCATTTGATGGTTGGGACAGTCGCCGTTGGCGTCCCTTGATTCGATGATAAGTGAGTGCGTATGAAATACAAACAGCTAGTGAATCAAATGGCACGGCGTCTCCTTCCTCGAATACTATGGCCCGATTACCTTCGAATCGAAAGTCGCTTGGGAACAAAGTCCGAAAGGTTTCCACTAAGTTCGTTTGACAGTGAAAGTACATGGCGTACTGCGAAGGTATAGACTTCTTCCAGCCAATTCGCACGGTGCTTCCACTCTTACTCTTCGACGTCAGGTACGCTGGTTCACCCCATTTCAACGTTTCTTCGAGTGCTCCGACGCCTTCTGTCTTATCAGCTGTTTCGAATATCAGAGACCGCAAAGCTATCAGTCGTTTGCGTATCTTCGGTGGATAGGCATTGAATGTCTCAGCGACTGCTTCGCTCTCGAAGGGTCTTGCAAGCTTCTCTGATCGCTCACTCATGTTAAGTCTGCAGCTCAGCGACGGGTGTAGCCCGTCCTTTGGAGTGCCTTGTTACGTTTCATATTTTCAATGTTGATAAAGGCACAGTGATATCTCTTGGTCTTGCGTCATTTAAAATTGTCGTTCCGTAGTTATAAATCCACCCGTTTTGAAGGAAAATAATTGCATATTCTTTCTGTGTAAGATAGGCTGAAGTCTTGTAAAGACTTGCATGTGAATCTATTTCAACTGAAAATCAATCACCACTCATACGCAATTCCAACTATTGCGCTGTCAATTTGAATTTTAGTTGATCGAACTGGTAGTCACGGTTGCAACGTATCCAAACCTTGACCGAATTACCATTCGGCACAGATATTATTGACTCTACAATCAAATTTTTTTCTTAAAGATAGTAATTATCTCGCTGCCTAAACATTCACAATTCTGTATCTAAACACAACGATGCTATATCTTGTGGTCCATGTCTGTCCATATCAAGTCTATCCTATGGCATATATTGAGGGTCATGAATTTTGTAAACTATATAGTGATACGTTACAGTTAATTGGATGATTCTCGCCTTTCGCCACAGAGGCCTTGAACGCTTGTTCAAAAAGGACGATTGCAGGCGGATATCTCCCGAGTTGATCGCCAAAATCGAGCATGTTCTTTTTCGTCTTGACGAAGCGTCCGGACCCGAAGATATCAACTTGCCGGGTTTCGGACTACACCCGTTGAAAGGCGATTTAGCGGGTTATTGGGCCGCAAAGTGTCCGGCAATTGGCGCATCATCTTCCGTTTCAAAGGGCGAAATGCTTGGAACGTGAACTTGATTGACTACCATTAGGAGAACTGAGAAATGCCGATGATGAACCCACCCCATCCAGGTCTATCCGTACGACACGATTGTCTGGAGCCATTGAATCTAAGCGTGACGGAAGCGGCGCGCAAACTTGGTATCAGTCGCAAGCAACTTTCGGACATCGTGAATTGTCGATCTGGAATCTCGCCCGAGATGGCTATTCGTCTCGACAAGGCGTTCGGTGGTGGCGCTGATACTTGGTACCGGCTTCAAACCACTTACGATTTAGCGCAGGCGATGAAAACAGCAAACCAGATCAAGGTAGAAAATCTTTCGCAGGCGATTCAATAGTCAATCGAAAAGATGTGTGGCTGACTCAGGCAATTGAACACAATTGCTGTTAGTGGTGGGCCCGGCAGGAAAGAATTCGAACCCTAGCGAATTTACGATTCCAATTTGAACTATGTTTTAGTTGATATGAGGTAAAATCCGATTTGACGTTCATAAAATAGAATATGAATGCAAGGATTAATCTATCCTATCTTAATGTTTGAAAGCGATTGTCGATTATTGAAATCCCGTGTCTAGCGATATCAGAGCTTATAACGTTACGGCCAATTGGGATACTGAAGCGCAAGTCTGGGTTGCCATTAGCGATGATGTTCCAGGTTTAGTTGCGGAAGCACCTTCGCTTCAGAAGTTGGTAGCAAAATTGCAGGTGTTAATTCCGGAATTATGCGAACTCAACAAGCATTTAATGGAAACTCCTTTGGATAAAATTTCTATTTCTGCGGATTATCAGAGATTTGAGGAAGAGCTTCGAATTTCTTAACTGGTGAGCAATTACACCAGGGAACTAAAACAAATCCTTGCACAAGCCGGCTGCAAGAAAGTACGACAAGGCCGGGGTGACCATGAGATTTGGTACAGCCCGCAAACGAATACTAATTTCCCGGTCGATAGTGCTATCAAATCCAGACACACCGCAAATGGAATTCTGAAATAAGCCGGATTGCCTAAGGCATTTCGATCTGCAGTGTGTTTTTAGCAGTTCTATTGGCATCTACCACGGAAAATCCTTATAAGAATTCGAACTTGGTGGGCCCGGAAGGAATCAATTCGAGCCATAACGAACATACACTTTGAATCTGAATTTCGGGAAATATAAAGAAGCAACTCTTCCGAAAGCTACAGTTAATCGATGATGCGACCTGTGACCAAGACCTGCGCTCGCCGCCGAGTAACCAATTTGAAAAATTGAAAGGCAAGTTGGAGGGCAAACACTTTATCCGCGTGAACAAGCAATGGCGGCTGGTGTTTACGTGGTCTGATGAGCATGGGGAGGCTCAAGACATCTATCTGAATAACTACGTTTACCGGTGAGACAAACTATGAATAACACAAAACGACAACCCGTCAGTGTCGGCGAAATGATTACCGAGGAGTTTCTCGTACCTTTGGATTTGACTCAAGGACAGTTGGCAGATGCGGTGGGTGTAAGTCGAAAAACTGTCAACGAACTGTGCACCAATCGCCGCGCCATTACGGTTGACACCGCACTGATGCTCGCCAAAGTGTTTGGCAATACGGCCAGTTTCTGGCTGAATTTGCAACAACGCAACGATCTGTGGAAAGCCCTGAACACAGAATAACGAAGAGTTCGCATAGAGAAAGCAAAAACCATTGCCATCTGATCATTTACCCTGTTGCTCGACTTCCGAGTGGCACGCCATTGCGAATTCCTGTAGTATGTACATCTGGATGAACATCGCGGATTAACCAATGTCAGACCGACATTCTATCGCCGAGGCGCGGCGCAACCTACCAGCGCTTATTCGTGAAGCGGAAAACGGCAAAGAGGTGGAACTGACCCGCCGAGGTGAGCCGGTGGCGATGCTGATCAGCTACCGGGCATTCAAGCACCTCACCTCAATTCGGCGTGGTTTTGTTGCAGCGTATCGTGATTTCACGTCCAACATTGACGTTTCTAACCTCGAACTCAACCCCGACGAACTGTTTGGAAATGTGCGCGAAGAGACGGGGGGACGCGATATTCGATTGTAACCAGTGAAAATTCTACTCGATACCAACATTGTTTCGGAACTATCGCGGCCCGAACCGAACGTCGGATTTCCGCCATCGCGATCCGTACCGACGTGCCGGTATTGCATCGCGACAGAGATTTGGACGTGTTGACGCGCCACACGGACTTTCAAACTGTCGTGTAACGCGCCTGACGGTGCGTGGTCGGCATTGAATTACCTGACTGAACGGTAATGCGTCGCTTGCTCTTAGTTTCAGTCTAAAATGTATTGAAATAGAACGATATTTCAAGCCCTCACCAAAGCCTTCTTGCCATGAAAAAACAATACAGTTGGCCGCAAAACCATTGGAACTGGCCGATCAAGTTAACCCATAAACACGGTGTACGCTCAGGATCGATGATTTGGATTGGCGGTCAGGTTGATTTGAATTCACAAGGAGAAGTACTCAATTCTGGGAATCTTTCCATTCAAACCCGAAATGTCATGTTAAATATTGATCGTGTTTTGAACGACCTTGACTGCGACTTTAACGACCTTGTTACATTGCTCTGTTTCTATGTGAACAATGAGGCCATCGACGAAAGGGAAATTCTGCAGCAGGTCGCAAACTGCCTGCCCGGTGATTGTCAAACTACAGTAAATGCAATTCCCGTTCCTTATTTGGCCTATAGCGGACTCATGGTAGAAATTGAAGGTTATGCGATGCGTCGCGAAAACGGTGAGCGCACTACGCGAACTTGTGTCCCGTATTCCCGTGGAGATATCTTGCCAACCCCTTTTGTTCAGGGGCTGCGTTCGGACAAATTGATATTTGTTTCTGGACAATATCCGCTTGACCACAATAATCTCGTTCTTTGCGAAGGTGATATTGTGGGCCAAACCAATGCGGTTGCTTCAAGGATAGCTCGTGTGTTGGAGCAGTTTGGAGCATCTTTCGACGACGTCGTTAAAATCAATCGTTGGTATACCAGCGATTCCGGAATCGACGCGTTCGAGGCATCGGCACTTGCATTTGCACGGAATTTCAGCGAACCGGGGCCAGCGGCGACCGGTATTCCTATTCCACGACATGCGAATGACGAAGTGCTCATTAAAATATCCGCAGTGGCAATGTTGGCAGAAAATGGCGATCGACTACCACGAATTCATTCCTGGCCGGACAGTCTATGGGACTGGCACGTACACCTGCCGTACAAACATGGTTTGAAATGTGAGGATATGATCTTTTTGGGTGGGCAGGTGTCACTGGACAAAAAGGGGCGAGCAGTACATCCCGACGACCTATCCGCGCAGACTCACCAGGCGATGCGCCATATTGGTGTCATTTTGAATGAATTAGGAGCGACCTATGACGATGTCTGCAAGATTACGACTGCTTATCAGGGAAGCTGTGGTGCAACTGACATACACAAAAACCTGCCAATTCGATCATCTTATTTCAATGAACCCGGGCCAGCGACAACCGGCGTTCCATTGCCTGCTCTGGCGTACGAATCCATGGTCATTGAAATCGATGCTTTTGCAATGGTTGACGATTAAAACTACTCGTTCCAAAGTTGATCTGAATAAAAAGACAACTTCACCATTGTTGGTTTCTGACGATAATTCGGATTTTTCGGAAACACCAAAAATGAATTTCGTTTGGTGTGACCATATGCCCTGATGAATCTACGATGTCTGAAAGCTCTTATAAACAGTAGTGAATCAACACCGATTTCAACATAATCAACACTCATTTAAATAGGAAAAAGCAAGCTCAATGGCGGCAAGTGCGTGGACAATTTTCTTATAGTGAATCCGGCACGGTGTACTACCAGTGTCCGAAGTTCAGCGAACATCGACAGATGTATTTTCAGGGCTTTGAGAAGGATCGCAATGCCTTGAAGTATCGGCGTTCGGTGGTGGCGCTGATACTTGGCACTGGCTTCAGGCTACTTACAATTTAGCGCAGGCGATGAAGACAGCAAACCAGATCAAGGTAGAAAATCTTTCGCAAGCGATTCAATAGCCAATCGAAACGTACTGTGGCTGACTCAGGCAATTGAACACAATTGCTATTAGTGGTGGGCACAGATGGAATCAATTCGAACCTTGTCTGAACTGCCTTTTCGAATTGACTTTCTCTCTGTCGGGAAAATCCTCACCATATTGAAAATTTTTGGAGAGTACAAAAGTGACAGCAGCTAGATTCAAGCACCTCTACGAATTCTAGCCACCTTCGCGCATAGAGCACAAAACTAATCTTACAACAATGACAGTGCCTCTCCTCAATTTCCTGTTCGCAGTGTTTCTCACCGTATCGGGCTACATGTTACGAAGTCTGGTTCGAACATTAGTTGAGTCCGCGCCCGTCTAATCGCAGGTGATCGCAAATGCGCTGCGCGGTCTCGTTGGCGCCTTCACCGCTGTTGTCGATGACGAGGTTGGCGAACGACGGATTGTCGTAACCCTCGTCGTACATCACTGAAATCCTTGCGCGCTCCCAATCGCTTAGCTGCCGTCCACCGCGCTCAGACAGGGCAACCTCAAGGGGCAGCGCCAAAACTATGCAGCGGACATCGTATCCGGCAGTTCGAAGTGGTGATTTGATTTTTTCCCAGCTTATGTCGTCAATGGGGTATGCAAGCCTGTTTGCGCAATACTCAGCGTTGCCTGGTTGATAAATTCGATGCCTGTTGCCCACTTTTGCACGTTCGGCAGATCGATGGGCGCAAGATTGTCTCCATCGATGTATAGGCTTTCTGGCACCAACCTTGAAGCTGTCGTGCAACGGTGCTCTTGCCTGCGTTAATTGGTCCGCTAACGATGACAATCATGGAGGTGTTCGGAGTGAGGAAGCTTTTTCTGGGACGCACCAAGTGATATTCATGAGCGAATTTGATATGACTCAAAACCGGTTGGCTGACAAGCAGGTGAACGGGTTCAATAGATATGAGACAAAATCAAGCAGCGAGTGCAAGTAGATTGTAGTATTCGCCGTCAGCTCGGCGCACCCGATACTTGAGTACAAAGTGTCAAAATAGTTTAAGTTCTCGAGTATAGGTTCTCCACTTCTCCAGACGTTCGGTGAGGGTGGTTGAATATTGATCGGCAACGGAATTGACCATAAGATTCAACGCAGCATTGATGGCAACCGTAGATTCAAGAATGAGTCCGGTTCGAGTGCTCGCGTAAATGACCATGTCGGTGTAATTCTTGGCCCAGTGGCACATCTCATCAGTAAATACGATCAACGAATGATCATTCTCGTTACAAAGCTTCGAGAGGATTGATGCCTCCCGTGCATAGGGAACCACATCGATAAGAATCAGGCATTGAGATGGTGCCTCCAGTTTGTCATCACCACAATTAAGCCACTCTGTCAGCATACCGTCATGCGCAGCCAGAAACCGCACGTTATCGCGTGTTATTCCTAAGCGTCGCGCACAATCTTCTGCCATGCCTCGAACAGATTGAAACCCCGTCACATAGACGTTCTCCGCTTCTACAATTAACTGCACAAGTTGACCCCACATTGGCGACGTGCTTTGCTGGTAAATTTCTCCGAGTGCCTTGTATTCAAGGTCCATATTCCGAGTCATACCCTCAGATACTTCCCCGATTTCCTGTTTACTCTCTTGAATGGGTTCCCGGTTGTATAACTCGTTAAGAAGCTCTTTCTTCAGACCGCGCATCCCCCGAAATCCCAAACGACGCAATAAACGACTTACCGTAACTTCACTGACACCAACCTTTTCGGCAATTGAAACGCCAGTCTCGAAACTCAATTCACCGATATTCAGAACCATGTATTGCACCACCTGGGCTTCCAGCCTAGGAAGGTCTGGTAATGCGACCCTGAGTTTTTCCTCAAATTTCGGAAAAACGTATGGTGTTGATAAGGAAAATATATCTCTCATGATAGTTTTTGAGCGATTGTGATAGAATAATTACATTACTCAATTAAGACAAATATATTACATTCACACAACAGTAATGCTGAATTGTTGCCTATAGTAGTTCGGTTCTACGGCGAATTTGAAACCCCAAAATCACACAGAGAGGAACGTAAGAAATGCGTAAGTTACCCACTAGATTTGTATGTAAATTTTTAACGACAGCAAAATTTTCCATAGCGTTTGTAGGCGCAATGGTTATTGCTCAATCTGCTTATGCCCAGGGCCAGCTCAATATCTATAACTGGGGCGATTACATTAACCCAGAAGTGCTGACCCGCTTTACCGAAGAAACCGGGATTAAAGTATCTCTTGACACCTACGGCACAAACGAGGAAATGCTGGCAAAGATTCAAGCGGGTGCGACCGGATACGACATCGTATTCCCGTCAGTTCACATGCGAGACATTATGCAGAAACTGGATTTGCTGTACGATGCCAAGGTCAATACATTGCCAGGATTTGAGAACATCGACCCAGCCAATATGCGCTCAAAGGTTGATCCGGAAAGTTCTTATTGTCTTCCTTATGCCTGGGGCGCGGTTGGAATTTTCTACAACAAGGCTGAAGCAGGCGAAATCAAAAGCTGGGACGATTTCTTTGCACTTCCCGACAAAGGCAAAAAAATCACAATGCTGGATGATCTGCGGGAGACCATCGGTGTTGCCCTTATTAAAAATGGCCACTCGGTAAACACCGGTGACAGTGCTGCACTTGAGGAAGCTCAAGCGTGGCTGCTGGAACGCACGGATAAAATTTCTGCCTTTTCTTACGACATTGTTTCGCTGGTCCAGTCAGGCGATATCGCAGCTGCTCACTGGTATGTCGGAGCCACCCTGTACACGCTGGAAGAACCGGATAAACTGGGCTTTGTGATTCCTGAAGAAGGTGCAACCATGTATCAGGAGGACATCTGCGTTCTCAAAGACGCTCCCAACAAGGACAGCGCTATACGCTTCTTTGAGTTTTACATGCAACCAGAAAGTGCGGCGCTCAACACCTTGCAACAAGTCAATGGCACTGCCAATATGCCAGCACGAGACTTGCTGCCCCCGGAGCTGAAGTCGAACCCCAACACTAACCCACCGCCGGAAGTAATTGCAAAACTTCAAATTTTTGAAGATTTGGGCGAGGATCTGCGCAAGTACAATCGAGTCTGGACCAAGGTTCGTACCGCACAGTGATCGAAGAGGCGTTGGATTACATCGCCGAGGTTAAGGATGCTGTAAAACGATTCCTTGCACCCGAAGGAGGCGCAATTACTGCGCTTGACGGTATTTCACTACAAATCCAGCAGAGTCAGTTTGTGACTCTGCTGGGGCCTTCGGGCTGTGGAAAAACCACTCTCCTTAGAGCGATCAGCGGGTTTGAAGAATTAGACTCAGGAGAGGTACGCATTGGAGGTGAACTGGTAACAGGAGTGCCTCCTTATCGGCGACCGGTTAACACCGTGTTCCAGAATTATGCGCTTTTCCCACATTTGTCAGTTAGCGGCAATATAGGCTACGGGCTGGAGGTGGCGGGCGTACCACGAAAAGAGCGTGACCGAAGAGTCGGGGAAGCGCTTGAGCGAGTGGGCCTCGCCGGGTTCGATCTTCGTAAACCAGCGCAACTGTCCGGCGGTCAACAACAACGTGTTGCCTTGGCGAGAGCCATCATCAATCAACCAAAACTCCTGTTGCTTGACGAACCACTTTCGGCACTTGATCGCAATTTACGTCAATCCATGCAGCTTGAGTTGAAAAGTTTGCAACATGACCTGGGGATATGTTTTCTATTCGTTACCCATGACCAGGAAGAAGCCCTGACGATGTCAGACCAGGTGATAGTTTTAAACCAGGGCCAGATAGAGCAAATTGGGCCGCCCGAAGTCCACTACCATCAACCTGCTACTCGCTTTGTAGCCGAATTCATCGGTGATGGCACACTGTTTTCTGGAAAAATTCAGAATACCGTCGAAAACCCGATACTGGTGACTGAAGACGGTCTGAGTATTGCTGTCGGTGTCGGGCCAAAAGTCGGAGACAAAGCAACACTAATCATCCGACCGGAACAACTGAATATTGCGCCAGAGAATCCAGATGACTCGATGGTCATTTTGGATGCTGTTTTGGAGCAATCAGTCTTTCAAGGCGCAACTCGCCGATATGTATGCCAACTGGCGAACGGCACCTCCATCTCTGCAACGCCAACAGAATCAGATGACCAAGCGTTTAGTCGAGTCAAGCCAGGTGAGCCAGTCCGTCTTGCTTACCGCAGAAGCACGCCTCATTTAATCATAGAAACCTAATAAGGATGATAGGTAAACGGGAAAATCGTAGGCTTGCTGCCCTGTTGACACCGGGGACGCTTTTCCTTGGAATTTTCTTCATGGGGCCGTTGGCTGTCATGATTGTTTACAGTTTCCTGGAGCCCGGGCTTTACGGAGGTGTCGAATGGAACTTCTATCACTTGAATTACGGTCGAATTCTCGGCTGGGCTGATGGACAATGGGAGGCATTCGATCCAGTCTACGCTGAAATATTCTTTCGCTCTGTGCGGCTTGCACTTACCAACGTCGCTATCACACTACTGATCTGCTATCCGGCTGCGCTTTGGGTCAGCGAACTATCAACACGATGGAGGACATTTGTCGTCTTCATCATTACACTTCCTTTTTTTGTTAGCCTGGTCGTGCGCCTGTTTTGCTGGGTACTGATTCTGCGCCCGAGTGGATTTCTGAGCTCCACTCTCCTTGGTCTGGGATTAATTTCCGAACCGATTGATATTATTTATACGGAAACTGCTGTTTTGATCGGCATGGCGTACATTATGTTACCTTTCATGTTTTTGCCTCTGTACGCCAGCATTGAGAAACTTGATCATTCACTCGTTGAGGCTTCATCGGATTTGGGCGCCAGCCCATATCAAACCTTCTTAAGGGTAATTCTACCGATGACATTTCCCGGAATAGCAGCCGGGGCAGTGCTTGTCTTTATTCCGAGCCTTGGAAACTTCATTGTCCCGGACCTGCTAGGAGGGGCAAAAGTTCTGATGATCGGAAATCTGGTCGAACAACAATTTTTGTCGGCAAGGAATTGGCCGTTCGGATCGGCTCTTTCCGTAATGATCATGCTGGTAATGCTTCTGTTGATAGTCTTCTATCTAAGGCGAATCGGTCGTACGGAGATCGTCAAATGAAGCATCCATGGTTGAAACACCTGTTGAGTGTGCACGGGCTGCTTTTTCTTTTCTTTGTTTACGCACCGATAATTATCGTCGTTGTCTATTCTTTCAACAGCCACCCGGTCAATATGATGGTGTGGAAAGATTTTACCTTTGACTGGTACTTGTCTATTTTTGGCTATCCGACAAAACTTACCGAGCAAACACTGTATGTCGAATCGACTGATCAACTGGTTTCAGCTTTAAAGAATAGTCTGCTAGTTGCCGCAAGTACCACGACATTCGCGACAATTGTCGGAACTACCACTGCCCTGGCTGTTTACCGACATCAATTCCGGTTCAAACCTTTTTACCAGGGCCTGCTCTACATGCCGATGGTAATGCCAGACATCGTGCTTGGAATTGCATTGTTAGTGTTTTTCGTAAACTTCAGCATAAAACTCGGGCTTATGTCGATCATGATTGGGCACTGCACGTTTCTCATATCCTATGTTTTCGTCGTAGTAAGTGCCCGCTTGGCAGGAATGGATGACACTTTGGAACAAGCCTCTGCAGACTTGGGCGCCAAACCCTGGACCACATTCAGGCGAGTCACGCTACCGCAGATTCTGCCCGGCATTGTTGGCGGAGCGTTGCTTGCATTCATCATCTCAATGGACGACCTTGTGATCACATATTTCATTGCAGGCGTGGACTCAACAACGTTGCCCGTTTTTATCTACGGCATGTTGAGGCGTGGCGTCAAACCCGAAATCAACGCAATTGCCACGCTAATGCTGGTTTTCTCCTTCGCAATCGCCTCGCTAGGCCTTTACTTTCGCAAGAGGTCCTAATTAAATGAATAAGCTACGTGGACGCGAACTTGGGCTGCCTTTCCCGGGCAGAACGGGTGAACACAACGCAATAACCGATATCCCGGGAGTAGAGGTTGGCTATTGCACAAGAATCGAAGGGGAAGGACCGCTCGTGCAAGGAAAGGGCCCGGTACGAAGCGGTGTTACCGCGATCCTGCCACTCGGGCGTGAACCAGACCCGCAACCGGTCTGGGCTGGGATGTATGCGCTTAACGGAAACGGAGAGATGACCGGCACTCACTGGATTCGGGACGGTGGTTACTTTGTAGGACCGATTTGTATTACCAATTCCCATAGCGTCGGCATGGTCCACCATGCGGCCGTTAAATGGACCATTCAGAACTATGCAGATGCCTGGCAATCCGAGCATCTGTGGGCTATGCCCGTCGTAGCTGAAACCTATGATGGAGTTCTGAACGACATCAACGGACAACACATAACTGAAGAAGACGCACTCTTGGCTTTGAACTCAACAACATCCGGACCAATTGCTGAAGGAAACGTTGGCGGTGGAACCGGAATGGTTTGCTATGAGTTCAAAGGAGGGACGGGGACCTCCTCAAGATGCCTGGAAATCGATGGTGACGAGTTTGTTCTCGGATCGCTGGTTCAGGCGAACCACGGTTTGCGACCCTGGTTAACCGTATTGGGTCGACCGGTTGGCAGTTCGATGCCAGAGGACCGATTGATGACCCAAGAACACGGTTCGATCATCGTCATTCTCGGCACTGACTTGCCGATGGCGCCACATCAATTGCAACGCCTGGCCAAACGCGCCGCTATTGGAATTGGGCGAGGAGGAACGCCTGGGGGCAACAATTCGGGAGATATTTTTCTCGCCTTCAGTACTGCCAATCGCGTCCCCCTCCCTCAAATGGGTGGTTCAAGATTGAGAATGGATTTTATCAATGATGAATTGTTCGACCCAATTTACATGGCAGCAACCGAATCGATCGAAGAGGCTGTAATCAACGCGATGTTGGCGGCCGAAGATATGACGACACTACGCCCACCCGGTTTGGTATGTCGCGCAATTGATTCTAATAGACTATTCAAATATTTCACATAGTGAGACGTGTATGACATTTGATGACTCAAATTGCCCCGAATCCTGGGAAGTACGCGATCTCCAGTCCGTACTACATGGTTTTACTCATCTTGGCACCCTCCATGAAAGTGGTCCCGTCGTGATGTCGCGAGGTGAAGGAGTTTATGTCGAAGATTCACATGGCAAGCGTTACCTTGAAGGAAACTCTGGACTCTGGAACATGGTGCTCGGATTTGACCACTCGGACCTGGTACATGCTGCATGCGAGCAATTTCACAAGTTCCCGGCCTATCACGCTTTCTTCGGACGCATAAGTGAGCCCGCTGTAGCTCTGTCCGAAAAGCTGCTCGAAATCGCACCAGTGCCAATGGACAAGGTGTTTTTTACCAATTCGGGATCCGAAGCTAACGATACCGTAGTGAAGATGCTATGGATGATTAACCGTGGATTGGGCAAACCTCACCGTCGCAAAATATTGTCCCGCAAAAACGCTTATCACGGGGTTACGGGAATTACGGCGAGCATGACCGGCAAGGATTACGTCAACGCTTTCGGTTTACCACTTGACGGCTTCCTTTTTGCAGATTGCCCGCACTACTGGCGATACGCCAACGAAGGAGAGAGCGAGCTGGAATTTTCTGTTCGATGCGCCCGTAACCTGGAGGCGCAGATCGAGGCGGAAGGACCCGACACCATTGCTGGTTTTTTCGCCGAACCTGTTATGGGCGCCGGCGGTGTGATCCCTCCGTCAGAGGGTTACTTTGAGGCCATCCAACCGGTCCTTAAAAAATACGACATACCTCTGATTGCCGACGAAGTCATATGCGGGTTCGGGCGTACCGGACGAGTCTGGGGCTGCCAGACTTACGATATAGAACCAGACATCCTAGTCGCTTCAAAATGTATAACAGCGGGATACTTCCCGATGGGTGCAATCATGGTTTCTCAATCCATTGCCGAGAAACTCAATGAAGCAGCCGAACAATACGAGGAATTCCCACACGGCTATACGACGGCCGGCCACCCGGTAGGTTGTTCGATCGCGCTGAAAGCGATTGATATCATTCTGAATAAAGGTGTACTCGACAATATCGTCGCCGTTTCCCCTTTTTTCCAGGAGCGACTTGCAAGTTTCCTATCACATCCACACATCGGCGAAGCCCGTGGCGTCGGATTGATGGGGGCGCTGGAATTGGTAGGCGACAAAGGGTGCAAGACACCATTCCCACCCGAGCAGCCAGTAGCAGAACAGATTGCAAACGTGGCATTGGAAACTGGACTGATATGCCGACCGATTGGACAGGCAATTGTCGTCGCCCCACCTTTCATCATTACCCGGTGTCAGATCGACGAACTTTTCGACAAACTTCAAATTACCATCGAAAAAGTTATCGGTAGCTAGCGGGCCTGACCCATGTCCAGATATCGAATTACCAATGACGATCTCAAGCACGCTGCAGAATTCCGGGCTGACCCGCTCGGCATACCAGGACCTGGATTACAGAGAGTATTAAACCTCCTGCGAGGTGGTCCCAAGTCCGGGAAATATGTCCTAGTTGTGAAAGAGCCTTTTAAACGCTGGGCTCTCGGGCGTCTACCCGCTGATCGGGGTCAACCAGTTGAAATCATAAATAACCTGGAGTTCACGAGTCTTATCGAAGCGGAGTGGGAGATATTTAAACTCCGGTGGAAAGCGAAAACCGGGCAGGACCTCGAACAGGAACTGTAACATGACTCGAATCCTTGGATACGCCGACCGCATCAGCGCCGCTCCGGGAGAATGCATTCAGGTAATGGTCAGTTGCGAAGGATTGGAACAATTCGATGCAAACCTCATCAGAGTCATTCAGGGCGATATTAATCCATCAGGTCCGGGATATCGTGAGGAATCTGTTTCGCTGAGTCTTGGCGGTCCTTTTGATGGTCGATATCAGCCCATAAATTCAGGCTCATATGCGGTGATTAACGACGCACCAGCGTTCAATTCGCAGACTTCATTGACTTTGCAAGCGCTCATTTGGCCAACCTTGCCAGGTCGTGGTTCACAAATCATATTGAGTCGAGAGGACCCGGAATCGGGAGCGGGATTTAGACTTTATCTCGACTCTGAAGGCGCTGTTGCATTTGAAATCACTAAAAAGAAAGGGAAGAGCGAGGGGATTTCCACAGGAAAACCGCTAATTTCAGAAAGATGGTACTTAATTAGTGGCAGCTACGATGTAGAAAATGGCACTCTCACCGTTGTTCAGAAGCTACTGAAACCCTACCCAAATGTGAATGTCGCTTGCAAAGTGTCCCGCAATGTTTCTGCCAACATGATCTTTGCCGATATTGAGGCTCCGATAATGATCGCTGCGCGATCGGCGACTAACCAACCCGCAATTGAGCACTTTAATGGTCGCATTGAAGCCCCGAAAATTTTTTCACGTTCCTTAAGAACGGAAGAAATGGAAAATTTGGTGAGCTCAGAATGCAAAGATCTTGTTGCCGCCTGGGACTTCTCCGTCGGGATATCAACTGAGCAAATCACCGACAAATCAGACAACCAACTACATGGCAATTTGGTCAATCTTCCAACGCGAGGTGTATGTGGTCATGCGTGGAACGGAAGCGAACATTGCTGGCATAAAAAACCGAAACATTATGCCGCAATTCATTTCCACGATGACGACCTCTACGACTGCGCCTGGGAATCAGATTTTGAAGTCAGACTGCCAGACAACATTTCCAGTGGGGTATATGCCATTCACCTTCATAGCGGAAGCGAAGAATACTACATACCCTTTTCGGTTCGCCCTCCCCGTGGCACAAAGACCGCACCGGTAGCATTTATCCTGCCAACTGCCAGTTACATGGCTTATGCGAATAATCGAATGGGGATTGATGTACCGGAGACGGAAATAGTTACCGGACGCCTAATTCAGATGAATCCAATCGACCTTTTTATGCAAACGCATCCCGAAATCGGCCTCTGCTTTTATGATCTGCACAATGACGGGAGTGGCGTGTTTTACTCATCGCGCCTGAGACCGATTGTCAATATGCAACCAAAACATATCGGCCACCTTGGAGGTGCGGGTTCAAATCTGTGGCAGTTTAACGCTGATACACACATTCTTGACTGGCTTGAGCAACTGGACCAACCGTTTGATGTTATTGCAGACGAAGATCTTGAAACCGAAGGCTCCGAAGTGCTTGCGGGCTACAGAGCAGTGATCACTGGAACACATCCGGAGTATTATTCTGCCGGGATGCTGGATAGCCTCCAGGCATATCTGGATGGAGGCGGACGCCTTATGTACCTTGGAGGCAATGGGTTCTACTGGCGGGTGTCCTATCATCCGACGCTGCCGGGTGTTATTGAATGTCGAAAATCTGAAGATGGCATTCGCGCCTTTGCTCCTCTACCGGGGGAGTTCTACTCCAGTTTTACAGGCGAATATACAGGGCTTTGGCGGCGCAATGGTCGACCGCCCAATGAATTGGTTGGAATCGGTATGGTTTCGCAGGGATTCGACTACTCGTCACCTTACGTTATGCGAGAAGCTAGTCGCGACCCGCGTGCGGCCTTTGTTTTTGAGGGAGTCGAAGGACCGGTCGTCGGCGAGTACGGTTTGGCAGGTGGTGGGGCCGCTGGCCTTGAACTGGACGCCACTAACCATGCGCTGGGCACACCGCCGCATACGCTTGTACTCGCTTCCTCCGAGCGCCATTCGGATCTTTACCTGATGACGCCTGAAGACATGAATGATCCGGCGCCGGGTCTTGGGGGAACAGAGGCAGAAATTATCCGAGCTGAGATGGTGTTTTTCGAAACACCTAGCGGTGGTGCTGTCTTCTCCACCGGTTCCATCGCTTGGTCTGGCAGCCTTTCTCACGCGGACTACAAAAACGACGTAGCTCGCATTACAACCAATGTTCTTAAGCGCTTTCTTGATGAGACGCCCTTTGATCCCGCCGCCGAGCACTAATTCACCGATGCGGAAATGGTCGGGTATAGCATTGGCATTGCGAAACCCGATCAGGTCAACTTTTCGAAAGCCTGAGCTTTCAACTTTGATGTGTCCAATTACTGCCTATTTCCTACAATTGCTTCTTAGTGGTTTTCGATAATATTGTGCGACTAATGAATGACTATTTTTTGTGAAATTACATAAGTGATTGAAAAATATGGTGGGCACGGAAGGAAAGAATTCGAACATTAGCACAATTTTCCTTTCAAATTGACTTTCACCATGTCGAAAAACATCCTATCTATCAAGAAATAGCAACTTCAGTGCTACATCCAAAGGAACTTGGCTTAAACACTTCAACAATTGCACGTCGTCTCAGCGTGGGGTACACTCCGAAAATTTGCGTCAACAAGTAGGGCCATTGAAATACTCCATCTGGAGTTCCCGTGAGAACTAGGTGTTAGGAAATCCTGAGGACTCGGACTTATGGCGACAACAATCCGTAATTTCGTAAATCACGTCTAGGACGTATGTGCTAGCATTAGATTACATTGGCTACTCCATCATTCTTTTGCCAAATTGAGTTCTTTTCTCATTACAACGTATCCAATCCTGAAATATCAATTCCTAAACGTGGGTTCCTCCCGAGGCAACATAATGGCTACAACAAATTCCGATTTTAAAGAAGGATTGCCGGTTGCGAGGTTACTGATGGTTCTCAGCAGTCTAGCACCACTCTTCATTTTATGGGCCATCCGTGGGAACAAAATTATTCCAGACACGTATTTCATAGGGATATGCATGCTGATGGCAATCATACCGACAACAGTGCTTTTTTGGCGTATTTATGTAGCTACAAAAGACAGAGAAATACGTGAACTCCCGATTGGCGAATTCGAAGACAACCGGGGTCACGTTTTCCTTTATTTATTTACCATATTGTTGCCATTTTATAGCGAGGAATCGGCAAGTTACCGAGACTTGGCCGCAATGATCGTAGCATTAGCATTTATTGTATTTATATTTTGGCGCTTCAACCTTTATTACATGAACATAATCTTCGCAGTTTTGAAGTATCAGATTTTTATGGTCAGTTTACCGCGGGATTACAACATTCATTCAGGAAAAGAAAATATCATTCTCATTACACATCACCGATACTTGCGTGCTAATGACCGTTTACATGTCTATCGTTTGAGCAACACAGTATATTTAGAAAGGAAAGAATGACTATTGAATTTGACTTTGACAATATCGAGATCGTCGAGTTCGGTATTGGGCGAGATTTTAGTGGCGAGTCGCGTTTTACTATGCTGGGAGTGGACGCAAATGTACAAGATGCGCTCAGTGAAATGGCACAAGCGACATGGAGCGCGATGCAAACACACGAAGGCGGCCCTGTAGAGTACGAACCATCTGATAAGCATGCTAGCAATGAATTTCTTTATATGCGACTCAACAATAGTAACGTTGACAACATACGAATTCTGGAATGCCATCAAGCACAGTTCATGGACATAGATAAAAATGCATTGATGAATTCAGCTGCAATTTTCTGTTACTTCGCAAAGTTTAAAGACGGTCAGCAAAATTACTTGACAGCTGTGAGGCGAGCAACTCAATTCAAGGGTGTGCTAAAAAGTCGACTTATTCAATTCGGCAGAGATACACTGCAGATTGTGGAGGATAAAATATTTAAGCTCGATCACGATTTCGATTTGCTTATTGATTCGCAACATATATACATTTGGAGACCAAGTGCTTTCGAGTTCCTCGGCGGAATGAAACAAGCGATTTTAGACGCTGTGCCTTCAAATGTTAATTTGATTAACCAGGATTTACCTTTCGTGGACTTCAGGGGCATTCAAAAATATGCGTCTCTACATCCACGCGCCGCTCGGTATTTAGCGTCAATCCGTTCACAAAATTTGGCAGAAATCGACCGTGATAAACTCAAGTATTTATGCAATAAAACTAGCGTTGAAATTGGGGAGATTAGTGGGCAGATTACTGTTTCCGACGTACACGTAATGGGCTTTCTTGAAGTTCTCGACAGACGGAGATATGAAGTCGATTTAGTACCGAATGCTCGGGAATGCTTCAAAGCCTCCAGCCGCAGTAAAATCGAAATATAAGGCTTTTATTTCGAATTCTACTGCTAGTAAATGAATTTTGCCAAGGCTTCCTAGATCAATATAGTGGTTGCCAATCTCATGGTCCAAAATCCATTTCTTCACTTGGCGAGCCACAAACTCACTACCGTTGTCACTGCGCAGGCAATCCGTTGCTCCCCAAACGGGGAGCAACGTCTCCAGCGTCCTGCCATCTTCCGTTCGCTCAAAGATAAAATCATAGCCCCACACATGGCCCGGATTCCGTGCTTTAGATACCTCCCCCGGTTGCTGGTGCCGCGGCGACTTCGCTTTGGAGATTTAACAGGCACCTAGAGACCTTCACGGCCACCAATCAGGCAGACTTTCTCCCGACCGATGCGGATACCGTCCTGATGAAACAAATCTGTGATCTTCCGCTAGCCCCAGTAGTCGTACCTCTTTGTCAATCACTTGGCGCGATTCAATATCAGATTCCCGGAGCACCGGCAACTACCGATAGGACGCTCTGTTGAGCGATAGTATCCGGCATGTTCGACGCTCACTGACCGGATAGCTGGATTTGACTCAATCCACCATTCGACAGCGTTCCGACAACCTCACCACTTTTTTGATTGACGTCGTGCAAAATCCGATTGTCCAACGTCAAATCCGCCACAATTTGCTTAAGTTGCGAATTCTCATGCTCCAACTCCTTCAGACGCCAAACTTCCAACACCGTCATGTTGCCGAATTTGTTCCGCCAGCGATAGAAGGTCTGTTCGGTGATCTGGTGTTTCCTGCAGAACTTTGATGATTTTCTCTTCGTTGATTTTCTTCATGGTCAAGGTCTCCTGCCGGATCCCCTAACACATTTGTGGTCTAAAGATTCTGAGGCAAGTCAGGGTTATTTACATTATTCGAAGACTACATCGGTGTATATTCATTACAGAATTTAATATGTACGTTACCCGCATTATCCTTCTAGAGTTAGACAAAATTCCGGATAATATTTCACGTGGTCAACTACCGACGTCACATGAACAAGTTGAGTGTTAATGTATAAAATGTTTTGACGGAATTTGAACATGCCACACTCATGGGATACACACAAAAAAGAATGGTCAATTTTCCGAACCTTACAGAATTGAAAGTCGACAACTATGGCTTATTCCCGGGAGAGCCTCAAGGTAGCGGGATAGAGTGGTCATTCAGGCCAGGTCTGAGCCTAATTGCCGGGATCAATGGAATTGGTAAAACAACTCTCCTAATGATGATTTTGCGTTCGTTCACCGGTCCGTATGATTTGACTGGTGACGGCGTACCTGTGACACTAAATGTTGTCCTTCCAGAAACTCCAGTGCATTTGGTGCCACGCAACATAAGCTATTTTGCACAACGTGTCGCCGACGGTGCGAAAACCGCAGAATCCACGCTATCGGTAGAATTTGGCAAGTCGAATCTCAAAATCTCGCGTCGACTTTGTGATCTTTTTCTTGAAAGATGTTATCTCAACGATGAAATTGTTGAGTTACCGGAAACCAAAGTGGCCCGTGAAAAATTATTTCAGTCAATCTTAGTAGACCTCATGGGTCTTGGTAGCTTTGTAGACGTTCTACTTGTATTACATCACGTAATCCTATTTCACGAAAATCGACCTGGAACTTTATGGGACCCAAATGCACAACGACAACTACTTAGAGCGCTGTGCCTCGACAGAAACGATGCGTCACGTGTTGCCGAACTTGAGCGTAGTGTACAAAGTGCAGACAGTCAAGCACGCAATATTCAAGCACGCATCACTGCAACAGAAAGAGAACTTCGCACAGTACAGATGCAAGAAGCTGGAGCAGAAAACGTTATCGCTGAAATTGTAGCGGAACAGCAGATTCTTGATGCGGATCTTGCAGAAGCCTCACGGCTTGAAATTATGCTTGAACAATTAAATGAAACAAGAAAGGAAATTAGGCTGGAATTCGAACGCTCCAAGATTGAACGAGAAAATGCAGCGGGCGCAATTGAACGCTTAAAATACACTGGGCTATTCCATCTCTTTCCGAATATGGCCGATACAACGCGCTTGGTAATTTCGCGGATTATGTCTGACGATAGTTGCTTAGTGTGCAATGCTGACGCGAAAGAAAAACGGGTCGAGCTTGAGCATCAAATTGCAAATGGCTATTGCCCGGCATGTGGCGCTGGCCCAGAATTCCAAGATAGTATCACCGCACCACACGAGTTTGAACAAGCAAAGCTATACAAAGCACGAGAGAAGTTGGTGTTAGCGAGGTCTGAAGAAGAAACCAAATCGCAGGAGTTGCAGAAATTCACAACGGATTACGACACGACCATTGAAAAACTGTCCCATATTAAGCAATCGATACAGGAACGTAAACACAAGAATATTCACCTCCGCTCAAAATTACCCCTATCGACAACAAGTAGTGATTACGAACGCACGTTGAAAACGTTACGCAGCCAACATTCAGAAAAGGGAGCAACGCGTGCTACCAAATTGCAGGATTTGCGCTTTCTCCTCAATAACAAAGAAAACATTATTACAGAAAAGTCAAAAGAGCTAGTTGACACGTTTGAAAATCTCACAAGAGCGCTTCTCGTCGAAGATGTCCGCCTCGTTCAAGTAAGTGCAGAGCCACGTTATATGCAAGCACCAGGCTCATCTGACGGCCGTCTCAAAGTCCCTGCATATGCTGCTGAAATGACAGCGGCAGATCGTCCTGGCTTCGTACAGCGTAAGAATCCGAACGACGTCTCTGAATCGCAGCGTGAACTTGTCGATCTTGCCTTTCGTTTAACCCTCGTGAAGGTCTTCGCAGGTGGAAATGCTTGCACGTTTGTGATGGAAACTCCAGAAGCGAGTTTGGACGGTCTAGCGATGGAGCGAGTAGGTCAGGCACTTGCTAAATTCACACGCGAGAAAGGGAATCGTCTTGTTGTTACGAGCAATTTGACAAACACTGGCATAGTCACGGCGTTATTTGGTGGAGCTGCAAATTCGCAGCAGCAAGTACAAAATAGGTTACAGAAAGTGCTAAACCTCTTGCAAGTCGCAGCGCCGAATCGTGCATTACTTCGAGACCGCGAGCGTTATGAAAATCTTCTTCATGAAGCCATTTCCAGGAGCCCTGATGAGCCGCAATTCTGATCCCACGAGGAAATTTGCTGATCTACATCTACGCAAACTAAAACAACGCGTACGTATACTTCTTCTGCTCGAAGCAGTAGAGCGTGTGGGAATCTCTCCTTTACCTTCATCACGACTTCATGCCTTTGCCTATCTAGCCGATGTACTAAGTCCGGTTTGGGGTCTCGTCCCGTTCGATGGAAAAATCTATAAGTTGAAAGGAGGTCCTCACTATCCAGACTTGCAAAACGAGCTCGACTGTCTTGTTGTATTGGGTCTAGTTCAGGTCACAAATCTCCGCTATGTGGATTACAGTACAGGTGGTTCGCGAATTTCCGCTGATTATGCATTAAATTATTCTTCGGAACATTTGGAGATAATTTTGAGTACTTTGGGGACTGGTGATCCATCAGATGCTATCGACTCTAGCGATTGCAATTTACATGCTTTTCTCGTGGAGCTTGCCGGTGCGCTCGCAACTTTGCCTGACGACGACATCGATTCTGCAGCCGGAGTCGATGTTACCTATTCAACAAAAGCATCTCTTCACAGTGTCGTGGATTTCGCTGAATGGGTCGAAAACCGTTGGGCTGAGAATCCAAGTTGGCGCACAGCCGAACGTTTCCAAACCTTTTTACCACAGGCCTCCCACCTGTCACCTGGCGAGAAGCTATACCTTTACGCAGCTTACCTTGGAAAAGCAATGCATGCAGCCTGAAAATTCCGATAGTGTGCACGGTGTCGATGACGATCAGCTAGCCGCTATCGTAAATGATCTTCCAAAACTGCCGAATATCCGTGCTGAAGACGCTGATCGCTTCAGTCAAGCAATTAGAGCCCTAGTAGAGACGCGCGCGCAGGACGGGTGGACAAATGAAGGTAAGCAAGATGTAGCTGTATTCGTAATGGTGGACCGCCCGCGCCAAGTCGGGGAAAAGCACGGTGCAAAGCCTTTTGCAGATCCAATTGCAAATAATGCGCCGCTGCTGGGAAATCTATTCTTGACTAATCGGGATGCCTCTGCTGGTCGAGTAATGCCAATGCCAGTAACAGACGCAAATGAAATTCTTGATTGGTTGGAAGACAATGGGTTAACCGATCAACCATTAGTGACTATTTATAGGAGTTCAAAAAAGATGGTGACGCGCCGACGTGGTATTAGAAATCTCGCTCATATCGACCCTATTCGAGAGCATCCTCCTACTGCTTCGCTAGACGAACTCTTGAAAGCACTCAATTTTTTTCACTTAAATAGCCTACTTACGCCAACTTGCTGTTTACCTGATGTTTGGGAAAAAGGACGCGAAAACGAGTATGTTCCTAGCCGTAGACCTGAAAAAAGTATCCAACGCGGTCTTGAATTGGCGCTCAATTATTGGTTTCACGGAATTGTGAGAGCCGACCGTGAGGATAAGACAAGCATCGGCCGAATCGATGTACGGTTACTCATAAAGAGCGATCAAGGCGGTCCACTTACGTATTGGGCTATTATTGAGTTAAAGGTCATTAAGTCATTTTCCAATGCAGTAATAGGTTGTGACCCTAACAAGGTTTATGATTCGACTAATATTAAATCGCTCATTGAGGGAATTCGGCAAGCTTGGGCTTTCCAACAGAACCGTGATGTTGATTTCGGTCTATTAGAGGTGTTTGATCTCCGCAAAGATAAGAAAAAGAACTTAATTGAAGACGAAAAAGTCATTGCTGAAACGAAGCAGTGTAAACCCACACCAATACAAAATGTTAGACTCATCTTCGGTAGTTCTAGCGATGCGCGTGTCGCGGGTCTTACCGGTTAACGTCGTTCGAGCACAATGAGTGTTTCCTTAAGTTCGAGTCGGCTACCCTGTTGAGGCGAAGAGCGTATTGATCGGCAGCGCTCAAATGTTATTATTTTATAACCAAGTGAGGGTGTTGATTCTGTAAGAATTTTAGCTACAGGGACGTCAATTCCAGCATAGCGACTATCACCAACGATCATGTAAACTCGTCCAAATGACCGCATACTATTTGCAAGTTTTTCCAAGACTATTGCTAAATCTGTAACATAAGCACCAACCATTTCGGGAATGTGTTTGTTCCATAATTGACTCCTTACTTCACATAGCGCTTTCATGGTAGCCGTCAATGTTGCGCTTGCGATATCATTAATGTCATATTTGCGTAAAACTTGAACATGGCTTCTCAATGTTGAATGACGAAGTTGTGCGACAGTTCTGGGGTTGTCGAGGTAACCCAACGCCCACAACTCGACATTGTAGATATCGGTATAATCGAAAGAGTTAGGATAAGGTGGAGAAAATACAGCTAGGTCATGCACACCAACTTTTTCGGTGAGCTTCCGTGCATCACCTTTCAACACTCTGTAATCGGTGTTTTTACGTGCCGCGAAGAAACGAAGATCAGAAAGTGCACAAAGAATTCCTGTCTGAAAGAGCTCATCGACTATATTAGGTTGAATATTACGAGTTTTCCATTCTTTTCGATATCTTCTTCCTTTGCCGCTAACTACGACATTACTCACCGGTATAGCTACAGATGCTAAAATCACCCGAAAGAGTCTTCTACATGATATATCCTCAACTTTCTCGATCGCGTGACGGTAGGCAAGAAAGCGACGTGCTACGGCTTTAGAGAAGATATAATGACCTTTGTAACCAGGTTCAATGAATGTCGCCGGAGCACCTCTAAACGTGGGTATTTTGGATGCGTTTCCCTTATTTGCGCGTTCGATAACCTGCTCCAAAAGTTCGGCGACAATATCGCAGTTAATCGGTGCAATCTTTGCTTCAATAAGGTCAGCTAGAAAGGGATTAACCTCAATAGTTGTCGGCTTAGCGCCGAGAAATTGTGCAGCGAGTGCGGTCGTGCCAGAGCCTCCAAACGGATCGACAATGTGCCGAACTGAGCCTACAGTCTCATTTAGTGCGCGTTCTACGAGTTCAGGAGCAAACGCTTCTTTGAAACGATACCAACTTTGAAACGGTAAGACGGTAGCTCCAGCATTTGTACCTATTGTCGATATGAATCGCCCGCCAGTCCAGTCGCTAAAGCATACATTGGTTCCACCATATTTAGCCGTTGTGATAACTTCGCCTGTATCTGTCGAAGTTTCTATAAGGTGGTTACTTGGCATCATAGGAATAGCACTATTTACGAATTTAATTCGCTAGATTTCGCAAATTGCCGGCATTACCACTGAGATAAGTGCCGCGTTCAAGCCACCATACATGACATTTGACCTACTGTAAAGTTAACTCCATTACTACGGGGAATGGGTGAATTCGGACGCATTGCTTCCTCCCGATTCGCGATTCTATCCCGGTTGAGGATAGATGAAACAACTACACACGAGTCGTCTTCTACTTCTCCTTTCCCAATCTGGTCAGATTCTAAACTACTATCCGAAGAGCATGAAGTTGCAACTTCTAACGAAATTTGTCGGAAAATCCACCACCCATTCGGTAGCTTTTCCTGTACCAGAATTAGATTTTTGCGAAGGAGCCTTCTCAATTCCCATCCTAGTCGATGTACAGAATCCGGCAGTATGCCTGATTCATTCAACCACCTACCAGCTTCTAATGCTCCAACACTATTTATTTGCTGTAACTTGTCTTGCAGAAAATGATTAATACGGTCAAGATCTTTCATAATTTGAATTCTTAGTAAATTTAGGAAGTTAAATTCGTATGGCCGCAAACAAAAGTTAATCTGACTACCTCTATGGTCTAGTAATTGTGATGGCCCTTTAACCTATGTTCTTGACGAAATTTGAAATGATAATAGATTCGATAACTTGGTATGCCCGGAAGGGAAGAATTCGAACCACGGCAACAATCATACTTCAACTCAACATTTGCCAGTTGGCACCTCATTGACCGACGGATTGACTCGTTTTTGCACTTAATGAACCGAATTCGCTTGCTGGGCAATCAAAACTCATTCAATTGATGCAACCAAACACTTCAATTTATAAAACTGGCTTCGGCTTTGGTTTCCCAGTGCCGCTGACATTCGAGGCATTGCTTTCTTTGTAAATTGGCTGCCATTTTCGATTTCCGCCTGGCGCAACTCCAGAGAATCTAACTGCGCTTCGCCGCTTTGCAATTGCGCTCATCAAACGACACGAAAAATCGGTGGCGACGACTATAAGAAAGTTACGCATGAACTCCCGTTTGCTGCTTGATTATCTTTGCATGACTGCGAACACCCGGCGACCAGCACGTTTACGCCTGAGCGCAACATCGTAGTAAAAACCAACTTGCAGGCAGGCATCCGGCCTGTCGCATAGGGGACCTGCGCCTTTTGCCGGGTAGCGTTCTGCAAAACCTCTTTGAGATCACTTTAACCCGGTTCTGATTGGGTAAAATTGGCTCGAAAATCTGGGCAAACCATAATATCCAATCAATATACCCAGCGTTTCACTGAAGACAGCAGCCAAAAGCACCTCAACAAATATTAACCGGGCGTTGTGACCCGGTATGAGATAGGAATTACATCTTTTCTAAATTCCCACATTATCTCAGAGCTCAGGACAAAGACCCTATCAAACGGTTGTTGCCAGTCATTTGGAAACAGGAATTGGCTGAGTTCTTTGGTGAGGCCTTGTACTTCCCAAGATGGAGGAGCCGGACTCCAGTTGTCATAAATGAGTAACCAGTTATTCCGATAGCATTTGAAACACGGTTTATTGAAGGCATCTGCTTTCTTCTTGGCAGTACCGAGAATTGCCTCCTTCCAGTTCTGCTCTATGGCATCACCCATGATCGGACGCGGATACTTTTTACCTTCATTTATCTTTTGGAACTCTTCAGATAACTTTTTGAATTCATTTTTGGGTAATCGCTGATCGCTAAATTTATTTTCTGGAACATGATGAATGCCAGTTAAATCGCCTGACTGAATCAAATTGACTTTGAGGTTTGCATAAACCTGCGAGACAGCCTCGGTAATTTCAATGCCAATTTGTTTTGGTTCCCTTGTCTTTATCTCAAGAACCAAGTCAGGCTTATCCCTCGACTCAACTCTCAGAGGATAGGAGAGAAGAGGGGTGTCTGCGATGGCTCGCAGAAAACGACAAGTAACCCAGCGTTCAGTGTCTTCGGTTTTTTGACCCTGGCCGCGTTGTGGCACAGAGGTATCATAGGAATGAAGTTTGCAAATCAGGTCATTGGACGAAGAAACTTCAAATGGTTCGCAGAATTCCATTATCGGACGTAGAGTAACTTAAATCTTTAGGCCTGCGCTCAACAATCCAATTGTCGTTAAAGACAACGAAAGTCAATACACGGGCGATGTCCACTACTGGCAAAATGTTTTGCCTTACATAGTGCTTCTTTCCGACCGTTAAGGTCAAGCTCCAGAAAGCGCTGATCTGCAGTTCCCGAAATTTCGTATTCACCGCATTCATCACATTTGAAACTCTTGCCGTCGAAGTCTGAGAGTGTGAAATTATTAGCCAAACCGGCACAAACTGGACATTCCATCTCTGTATCCTGAAAATTATTGGTAGATGGTCTGCATCGATCGTTACTAACTCCGTAATTACCGCTCTGGTACTAGACCTTTTGGTCACAAAAGTTAACTTCGTGGGCTGGGAAGGAAAGAATTCGATTCCTGGCATTACTACGATTAGAGGTCATTCCGTGATCCAACTAGAGTTGACAATCGGCAATGCAGAAATCAACAACAAACGCTAACACAAAAATTGTGTTTTCGTGGCCAACGATTTACGATGTCAAGACAAAACCAATTCGTTAACTGATCGATCGCGATGATTGGTTAACTGGATGATCAAATCTACAGCGTTGCCTTAAGCACTTCAATTTCTGACATTGAATCCTCCACCGTCACTTTTAATTCAGAAATGTCACAAATCTTTGCAATATTTTCGAGAGAACTTATCCCAATCGTCTTTTGGTGCTTGGGCAACATTTGCTCCTTAGTTACATAGAAACACCATTGATTCGCGTCTCGGTGGTCGCAGGTCGTTTTTTTCCTCTCACCATGCCACGCGAATACATAAATATCCGCAAATCGCCCTGGTTTGTCAATCCAAGCACCGTCATCACCCAAATCCGGAGGCCAATAACCCTTGCGTGGTTTGATATCGAACCGAGCAGAGTGGTTCGGGGAAATTTCCTCCGTATGCCAAAGTTGCCTTGCTGCGCTTTGTTTAATTTCGAGCCGTGTACTTGACTTGTGATAACAATCCCATGCGGCCCATCCCCAACCAGCTACACTGAGATGTTCCCAACCTTCACCGAGCGTTCTTGCAACCAAGCATTCAACGAAAGCGGCGCGACTCGTATTATTCATTACTGCTCTGTCATATTGTTTCAGAAGCATATCTTTCATACTTTCGTCGAGAAATGCGTTATTTGATGAACTATTCATTTCAATGTACTCTTCGCTACTGTCCAAATTTTAAAAAGTTCTAATTTTAATGAAATGGACAAACACCAGTGACTCAACATAGATTTACTACAACTCAAATTTAAGATGGTGAACTAATATCATTCAGAGCAACCTAGGAAATGTGATATGCATTTAGCATTCTGTGTTGCGAACAATAACCAAGCAACTTTAGTATTTATTAAATGTAAATCAAATAGTTATCAATACATATTATTTTGTTTACATTCAAAGGAGCTTATCTCACAAAACTGATTTTCTGAATTTAGCCAATCTTCGATAGTGATTATCAAACTATCGAAGTTTAATTTGAATTTACCTCGTAAACTACATTCCCAAACAGTCAAAATTCTCCATCCGCTTTTCGTTAGCAGTGCATGAGCTTTTGAATCCCTTTCTTGATTTGTAAGAATTTTGTTTTTCCAGAATTCTTGGTTTGTAGAGGGGAATTTGAACATAGAACAGTTATGCCCATGCCAAAAACAGCCATTAACAAACAATACTGCTTGAAACTTACGAAACACCAAATCAGGCGTTCCAGGCAGATGCTTACTATGAAGGCTGTATCGATATCCTTTTGCGTGTAGTGCTTTACGAAGCTGTAGTTCTGGCGCAGTATCTTTTGAACGGATAGCCGACATTACTTGGCTTCTCTTTTCCTTACTGAAAACATCTGCCATGGATTGAGATAAAGAGTTTTACCTTTTAATCAAGTAAATCATACTGGCTTCACTGCATATGAGACTAATTCAGGCAGCCATTGCATTGTGATTATAGAAATTATCATACCATTCACTTGGTGTCATCAAGTTGACTTCCTCATTTCGGTCGATAGTGGTTGAACTCAAATTGGAATCGCTTCAATTCCACGATAACAGCAGCCACGTTCGGTTCGCCCGGCAGAAACTGAAGAACTCGCAGCGGGTGGCGACATTGTCGCGTTCGACACAACCCCGGCACCAAGTCGTCGACTACACCTTGATCAGAGCGAGCACCTATATTACTCCGCATTTCGCACCGATTTGAACTGCTGAGAGGATACAAGTTTAAATTACTATTTGAAAAATACATAGGCTAACTGAATTTTTCCTCCACGCCCCTAAATTCTCCTCGGACCACATCCTCAGGTAAACTAGGGGCGGAGTCTCACATGTATTTGAACCTAGACAAGTGAACGAATTGAAACCAGCAATTCTATCTATGGATACCCTCTTCCAATTAAATTACTTCTTATTGATTTCCTCTCTGATTCAATTGCCAAATTTTTCGTCATTTTCTGACTATCCGCCAATGTAATTCAATGCTTGATGACCGAAAATATCGAACTGTGGTCGTCTGCACGACCTTATGTTGTGCTGTTTTTCAGTGCGCGGGTCGACTTTTGACAACCTTAAATTTTTAGTCTCTACGACCAGTAGATGTGCCGAGGTGCCCTACAATCCCAACCATTGGCCTGTTGTGTCATCGATAGTAATTGACTCACGCAACTGAGCACTGGAATTTGGATTTCAATCGATAACAACAGTATTTATCTTCATTTCATTGGTGCGCCGCTCGTAGTGCCTTTGGAAAATCAGCAACGCCTACTCGATTCACGCATTGGCATTGGCCATGGCAGTGACGTTTCTTGCTCTGTGCTTTTGTACTGTCGAAGAGCCACAACCGATTGAACGGCGGTCAAAGTCAAGGTGTGCATTTCCATTTCCTCCATTGCTATGGAATGTGCGGAAAAAAGCCGATGTCGGGATTGCCTGCCGTACCAACAATTAGGCCGCGGTCTAGGAGTCGATTACCAGTTTCACAGGATGTTTCCGGCAACAATACGCAACCATGGCATGCGGCCAGATTGGCGTTATCACTGCCTTGACCTACGCTCTCGATGCATACGGGATCGCTCGAACACCACCGTAAATGATGAATCGCTCGCTCGACGACGGTTCTCATATGGTCGGGCTCTCCTTGTCGTACGAGTCCGCCAAGAGTACCCTCCGAATCTCCCGATGCCGTGTAGATGAGCACCCCTTGCATTGGTCGATCGGGTTCATCCAATTCACAGTAAATTCGTTCTCTCAGAGATGCACTTCCATAACCGCAGTCGAAACTCAATTGTCTGATCAGAGCGTGGGCAAATGTATGCAACAGCACATACTTCGCGCTGATTTCCTTTTCCTTCATACCGCGTTCAAGCCGTCGCTGGTTGTAGCCCTCCTTTAGGGAAAGTATCCGCGTTTTTACGTCTGGATTCTCCGTCCAGTCACGAAGTTTCCGAGAATTGAATTCGAAGAAGATTCCTTCCCCATGAACGACAGTCGCAGGCAGCCAATGCAGGTCCGCGTTTTCCGACATGGGAAGCAACTTAGCCGAAGAGGAGTCTTCGACCGGAAGAAGCCTAGAAAAACCGACTAGTACTCTTGTTTCCCGAAGCTTTCTGATCAAACAGACGCTGTTCAGAAATTTGGCCAAATCCGGTCCATATCTCGCGCCATCATGTACTTCAACCATCAGGTCCGTGGTATTGCCACCTCTTTCCGTTTGGAGCGCTTCGTATTCCTGTCGTCGAAAATTCTCTTCGGAACGAGTCGCAATGTCCGCCAGCCCACCCGTTCCGTCGAGTTTCTTCTGCGCGACCTCTTTAAGCTCCATCGGATCTACTCGATAGATACCAGCGGCTACCTCGCACCGTACTTCTTGGATATACTTGCCATCGTCCAGACCAGCGGTGAGCCTGTTCCAGACTTCGGGATTATCGAGAATTATATTGATCGTCCTGCTCGTGTCCTCACCCCATAGAGGAAGATAAATGGACGAAACCGTCAGCGGAAAGTAGACGTTAGATGCGCCTCGCTGGACGACTCGGAGGTGCTCACCACACTTGCCACGCTGGCCCTCCATACCGAGCCAAGGTGTTCCTCCGGAACAGTCGTAACCAATCCTGTGCAGCGCTCCTCCCTTCTCGGCATCGAAATTGAAGATTCCGGTCATGGTTTCCGCCCTTCCACAACTGCATTTAACCTTGATTCCGGACAGGGTGGTGGAGGAGCGCCCCGGTAAAAGCCGCAGTTTGTGTGTGTGATCCCAGCTTCCCTCCCTATGAACCCATTCCATGAATGGAAAATCCTCGATGTGTCCGTTTGGACAAACGGCGATGAATCGGCTCGGAATTAGTTTGGGACGTTTTCGTTCAGGCAATGATTCGCAGTCAAGGCCCGAACGGCAGGGGCATTTTGATGAACCGCCAAACAGCGATAACTGCTCCATTGCTCCTCGTATTGGGCAGTAGTGCCACAGCGGGAATCGGACGAAGGGAATGAACTGTTTCGGATTTTGGATGCCCGGATCACGCTCCCTATAATCTGGAGGAAGTCTGAAATGGGTAACGTTCAACCTTGCCTGAAGCCGCTCTTCCTTCACGAGCCAATCCCGAGGACACTCATCCTTGGCAAACGGCCATTCGTCGAGTCCAGCCGTCATGAGAGACTCGTCGCCGCGGAAATCCACTAGGGCGCCTACCCCGAACGGTGCGATCAGCTGACCTCTTCGGATCGGTCTCAAATTTGCCATCAGCAGCCCTCGTTCAAATCGTTAATAATCACCGTTTCTTCGAACCGGTTTAGGTTAGTGCTTCCATTCGCCATAGCCGCCTAGCAACGGGCGTGCTGCACACTCAGCGTCCACATTGCGCATTGAACTCGGAGTTGCGTATGGCCAATTCAGCCAAAGAGGATGTTGTTGTCCCCCCGCAGGATACATCAGAGGCAATTCCTCGTCCAGCGGACCGAAACCCCCGTATCTGGAAGGACATGTAGTCGACCACCTGCGAATAATTTCATCGAACATCGCCTCGGTACCACACCATTCGGCTGAGTCTACCGAATTCACCCTTTCCCGGATTACTTCCTTGATTCTCTGGACAAGTTCCTTGCTGGGCGGTGAATTAGGCCGATCTCGGAGTTCACTGTCACCCCAGAAGCGACATAGTATTACCACAAGCGCATGAAGCGCTCGCTCCCTTACAGGTGTGGCAAAGGCCGTAACGCTTGTCGGCTCGACATGTCGATAGATACCTTGGTGGTAAGAGCGAAAATGTTCAAAGTGAGACCGATCCCTTGGCTTGAACGGGTTGAAGTTGGTTACCACGAGTCCTGGGCACTCTATATTCCGCCCAACCCGACTCGATGCCTGTATGTACTCGGACGTGGTCTTGGGTTGTCCAACAATGGCCATCAAACTCAATCTCGGAACGTCCAACCCAACCTGAATCATGTTCGTGGCAAAACAGACATCCACGACATCCGATGTCGCCGACCCGTCATAATGTGTGAACAAACGCTGTAGAATTGCTGGAATCTCACTACTCTGTACGCGACTAGTGAGTTCGACACTCGGCTTTAGAAACCGTCGGGGGTCAACTCCAGTCCTCTTAACCTCTTCAAGGCGAAGTCCAAGTCGGTCCCACATAGCATTCAGGAATTCCCGAATGTCCGCCCGAATCAAGGTGGCGGCGTGGCCTAGCTCCCGGAGACTGTTGAAGTAACCCATCATCGTCCAATAGGGATCGATGTTCTCGACACTCTCGGTTTCAAAGAGTTTGGGTGCCTGCAACAGCGCTCCCATTGTTCGCACCTGGGCTGTCACATGGGAGGGAAGTGCTGTTGCAAAAACCCCGACATAGAGTCTACCTACCTCGTCCTCACGCTCCTCTGCAAAAAATGAGTCTCCAGTCTTCAGTGCCTGTGGGGGAAAGAGAAACGCGTTCCTGCCGTAGAGTCCCTTTACCTGACTTTCCGCACGAGAAATCGTTGCCGTAGAAGCGATTATCTTCGCTGGGATGCGTCTTCCTTCCCTTTGGCTAATGCATAAGGCGTTTACAACCGTCTCGTAATGTCCAACCATTGATCCGAGCGGGCCGGAAATCAGGTGCAATTCGTCTTGGATGATCAGCTCGGGCGGAGGATAGGGCGTATCGACCCCAAAAAGCCGTCGTGCCTCAGGCTTGAAAGTGAGCATCGCAAACTTGTCCACGGTGCCAATGAGCAGCGTTGGAGGAGACTTGTATATGTGATCGTCTACAACTGCGAGCGGAAGGCCATCATTAGAACTGAATTCGCAGTCAGGATCTTCGCAAATGTGCCTGACACGATTGGGACGTGCCAGTTTCCTGTACCCTTTGCACATCGTTTTTTGGCCTACCTGTTGTGGTCCCATGGCGGCACCACACCACGGACAGCTGAGCATGATAAACTTGTTGACTCCTTGTTTGCTTTGAAGATTTCGAAGTGAATTCACCGCGTCTACTTCAGTGTTGGGGGTAACCTCTCCGCCCACCCACAGTCCTATGGAAAAGCGTTCCAGCCCCAGCTGATCAACCTTTCGTCGTCGAATTATCTCACACGCACAAATCAGGGATGCAGCGCGCTGAAATTGCTGTGTCGTCAACAGTCTGAGTGTATATCGCATGAGAATGCAGGTTCCTGCGTGACGAGGATTCCGAAGACGTCGCAGAAACATGCTGAAAGCTGACAATCCAAGATAAGCCTCCGTCTTTCCGCCTCCGGTTGGAAACCAGATGACATCGACAATTTCACGTTCCGGGCATTGGGAATCGGCAATAGCCTTCAGGTTCATCAGGATGAAACCCAGTTGAAATGGCCGCCACTTTCGGTCAGAGTTGTTGTAGGAAGGCCGATTGAACGGCTTCTCAAGCTCCAGATTTCCAGAATTGTTCACCCACTTCCTTATTTCTTGGGAGGAGATTTCGTAGTGGATCTGCTGCATGTGCATGGCTTCATTCATCATTCGGAATGCCTGCATAACCTCTTCATTCTGCTTTAGGATTTGAACGCCGTCCCGCATGCGACGAAGGCACTCCCTGCAGTTGCCCATGTGTCTGAAAGCAGTCTCTTCGAGTTCCGGGGTCAGGTCTGTTCTCCGGGCAATCTCGTCTTCCCTAGCAATGATCCAAGTTTCGTATGCGTTGCATAGTCTTGTGCAGAGGTCGGTCGACACTTGTGGATCGTCATACGCCAAGCCGTTCATACGCAGCTCCAGTCCCTCAATACGAGTCGGCAGAACAGGTTTTATCTCGTAGGTCGGCATGACCTCGGTTTGGATGAGCGTTGTGCGTTCACCATCCGAATCCTGCCAGTCGGCGGCACAGCCATGACCTACGGCGAAAGTACGGCGATGCAGATGCAGGAGCTGAAGAGAGCGTTCGTCAAGGTTGTTTCGGTCGTGCGGCTGCTCGGGATAACTTAGAAAGCACGCCTGACCATCATCTGTGGTGACTGAAAAAGCACATTGAAAAAAGCAATCGAAGTTGTTCGGTGTTCTGTCTCCACTCTGCCTGCGATTTATGAGAGTAAATGTAACGAGCCTCGATCTGTCGGACTTTGCTGATTTTTCGTGAAGGCGGCTTACCACATGAAGCACTAGGACGCTTTTCCCGTCCTCTTCAAAAACGGGCTTCTCGAGCGTTACAGTGCTATTTTTTAGAAGCTCGTCGGAGGACAGTTTTAGGGAGCAGTTAACAGGACTCCGCCACCAACCCTTCGGATACAGCTTCCCACGGTCTTTATCGGTTCTCGAGTCCGATTGAAGCTCCTTTTGCAGGTAGATTCCCGCTTGTACGTCGACTCGCAGGCATGCAGGTACTTCCAGAAGAGCTGAAAGGCCCATTGCACTGGGGAGGAATTCGTTCGCGAGGGTGACATCCCGGTCCGTGTCGGGTGGCGTTTCGTCCAGACTGACCTCTGTTCCCTCCATATCTCGCTCGGCTCCGGAACCTTCGACGATCTGATCCGGTTCTGGCGAGTCGGCATCCTGCGACGCTTCCTCGTCAACCCCCGTCTCATCCTGGCGGAGCACTTGGGATCTCATAGGAAACAGGATGCCCGCGCCATATCGCTGTCTCGGTGGGTCCTGAGCACGAAGAATTTCCTGTCCATCGAGTTGAATGGCTGGAAAACCGGGAGACGGGCCTACCAATTCCTTACGCAGGAAATCCACTATGAAGTTACGTGCTTCGAGGACATCACTCATACGAAAACTCCTGTTGCATTGCTCTCCTGATACGAGATTCAACCGCTTTTCGGGAGCGTTCGTTTATCATGAGAATCAGGAGACTTCGAGCCCTCGACATTGCAACGTATAGCAGGGATTGTGATTGTTCCCCATCCACAGCATCGATGTCCAAGATGATTACTACTTGGCTCTCAAGACCCTTGAACGAATGAATTGTTGAAAACTTGAGGGCATCCAAGCGAATGCTAGTCATTCCGTGCGCGACGTCTATGACAGGAAAGCCCAAAATTCGGTCGACTCCTGCCAAGCTCGAATTTTCTAGGCGAAGAGGCGAAAGTAGCATGATGTTGTCGACGGGTATCCTCTCTTTGACCAGACTCTGCAAAGCACGTGTGAGCGATTCCATGAGGTCGGAAGGCGCTTTCCAGTATCTATGATCGACGGGGAGTCCCGCTTCTTCACCCAACCTGAAAGGCGAACTTTCGAATCCTGCGAGTATAGTGGTTTCTTTCGCGATCCTTCGAGTGTTTCTACAGTTCAGGGTCAGCTTTGCTCGTACGAAATGCTCACTGTAATGCGACAGGGTATGGACTGGGTCGTCAATCACGCCGTAGAGGGCTTGTCGCGTGAAGTCGCCAAACATAACCCAACGACCGCCAGCCAAACCACCACGAATGGCCAGATTGAAAAAGTCTAGCGCGTGCCGGTGGCTAAGATCCTGCGCCTCGTCAATTACCAACACATCGAAAAGAGCACCCCTTTCTTCCAGTGCGGCTTCTCCGTAGAGGGGATACAGCTCTCCGAATAGCGAACCGTGGTCACCACGTTCCAACGCCTCACGTTCCTGTTCGGCGAACTCGTTCGCTACGCTACTGGTCAGAATGAGCTGTCTTGTAATTGCGTGCCATGTTCCTGCAGTGACGCTGCTGTGTTCAGTCTGCTGATGGAGCCATTCCCCTAGCAGACGATTGAAACAGACGAAGAGCACCTTCGAACCGGCGTGATCCGCCCTACGTGCATGTTCCAAAGCAAGCAGCGTCTTGCCGGTGCCTGCGGCACCTTCGAACAGGCACCTGGGGTTGGCTTCAAGTTCGTCCAGTCTGTTGTACTGTTCTTCCGTGAGACTCAGCAGCCTCGCCTCGGTTCGCCCGATGGATACGCTCCTCGCGACTACCATTTCGAAATCTGGCCTAAGGAATCGTCTGATCGCGTTGGCCTCCAACGTTGTTGGGAATCGGTTCCCTTCACGCGGTTGGAATTCTCTCAGTCGTCGGCGCACTACTCGCATGATTGATCGAGAAATCGGATTTCTAAGGTCGTCAAAATCAATGACATCCGAACGTTCGAATTCGGGTGTAAGTGGAGGACAAGAAACGTCTGGAAAAACCACTGCATATCCAAAAGGACATCGTGACTCGGCGACTCCGGCTCCAAAGTGTCGGATGAGCGAATTACGCATAGCGAACATACCATCTCGGGCTTGAAGGAAAGGACTTTTCTTTAGCACGGCACGGTTGCCGTAGCGATCCATCGTCTGCCAGACACCTGATTGGCAGGACACGCGTCCACCCTTAACTTCCAAGCAGACAACGCCTTCAGTTGGAACAATCACGACGAAGTCGATTTCGCCGTAAGGTCCATCCAATCTTCGTGCCAACCCTAAGGAGTGCAACACCGTCCAATCTTTCGTTGCGGGGTCGGTCTCAAGCAAACCGAAAATTCGTTGCTCGGCCATGCTAATACCGTCACTGTCCATCTGTGCAGGAATCATTTTTGCCATACGATACGACTTGCTTCAGAATGCCACGTCATCGGCCCACAGGAGCCGGTTGACTAATTTCAAAAGGTGTTTCTGCTGTCTCTGTTCGACCATTTCGACTTGAACCACCCATGCTTTGCCGTAACCAAGATCGAGCAGTACGGGCTGTTCGTCCAGTTTGTTCAATCGCCCTTCAAGCTCTCCGAGAAGGAGCCGGGTCAGCCGGTTCCCCGCAGAAATATGAGCCCCGCGTATGCAGGAAATAGCGTCCTCTACTTCCTTCCTGTTGGACGAGAGTTCCGCATCTCCCGTGGCCTTCGCAATAAAATCAATGTCCTGGAAATTTCCAGGACCGATCCGTTCCGGATCGTCAAACCATCCCCTAACAGTTGCCGTTGTTCGGTTGAGGCCGTGAGCAACCAAAATTCGTTGAACATCAGCGGGGATGCTGCCAATGCGCAGAAGTGTGGATCGCCATCGTTTGGCCATGGTTCGAACCCGTTCATATTCTTCCTTACCGAGTATTTCCTCCGCAATCAGCCTGATAAATTCTTTGTCTCCGGAATCTCTAAACAGCACAAAATCCCCCGGAGCAAGTTTGGAGACGGTAACTCTTGCCAGTTTGGCGTTGTACGCGTTCGCGCCGTCGATCAGCTGATTCAACTTGGGCAATTTAGCCCACTCGGTGAGCAATGCGTAGCAATCCCCAAAAAACTCAACTAACTGTGCTTCACGACTGTCTCCAACATCGTCGGGGATCGTAGGACTAACAATGCGGCGACGTACCACACGACGTTCGATCTCGAAGATTGGTGGGTCGAGCCCAACTGTAATGCTAGGTGGTTCGGGCTCATAGCGTGTCAGGTGCTCTAAAAGACGAGAGTCAATTTCCAGAATCGAGGCACGTGTTTCGGTTGACAGTCGGTTTGACCTTTCCTGCGCATGTTCCCGAGCTTGGTAACGCGATACCCACTTCTTTTCGAAGGGATAAACCAGAATACGAATGTCCGGCGTCACGGCTTGATTCCTCAAACGGGTAAACCTCTTTTCATTTGGCCAAGCCGGTACGATAATACCCGCGTAGTCTTGATCAGTGGTGATTGCAGACATGGGAAACACGGACACATCAACGTTTAGGTCGTTGAATCCTGTCCTGAGGCATTCGGCAGTACGTGGCGACCTTGCAGCTACAATCCATTGATCCTGTCTTCCATCAAGAATGAAATTCAGAAGTTCGTCGGCCTTGCTCTGGCCATATGCCCCACTTTCGATGAAATTCTCCAGCTGACGAATCGCCTCCTCTAGCTCGTTAGCTACAGTCTTGTCCAGCCATTTCCTCTGCTGTGTTAACTGATCTTGGGCAAATTGAAGATTAGGCTTTGTCTCTTCACCGACACCAATGCAGCATCCGCTGCACTCTAGCAGTATTCCGTAGAGCCGTGCTACTATCTCCTCGGGTTCGAGAAGCTCATCGTGATTCACGATCAGTGCCGCAGCGCGCTCCAGAGATTCCGCCACCGTTTGCAGCACAGAATCCTGACAGTCGACGACGGTCACTTCAGCACGCTTCCGCGTATCGGCCGCCCGAATGGTCGCGCCGACAAAACTTTTACGCATCCGACCTTCGACGAGGGTCTCACCAATCAGAATTTCATTCGGCGACATGTGCCAAATCGGGCATTCGCGATCTCGTAAGAGATCCAAAGCCTCCGTTTCCTCCGACGACGCGAGGACTATTACTCTCTGCTGGTCGACAATATCATCGAATGCCTGAATATCTCTGGTCAAACCGCGGGCCCCGTCAACAAGAACGACCTTGGTATCGCCCAACACTGATGATGCCAGCGCTAAATCTTCCGGAACCCTCGTCACCGCGATAATGGGTTCTCCTGCTAATTGATAGGGGTCGTTTGGCTTCAATTCACCCCCCGGTCCGATGGAGCCCCAAGGTAGAAAATTCGAAAGGCTATCAAATCCATTAGCATGTTCAGGTGCTAGAGTGACAGCGTCGATAACTTCCGCAAACTGTGCCCGCGCCATAAACAGTAGCACGGAATTGCAGATCAGACTGTTGTTCCCACAGGTCGTGAGATCGAGTAACCTGTCGAGAGTGCTAGGCTCAAAAGAACCGAGACAGGAGCCTTGGGTACCTTTGGGACGTGCTCGGCTGGTTGGTTCAAGTCGCAGTAGCTCAGCCATGGGGAAACTGAGATACGCCCCTTCGCCCACCACCTTGAGTCTAAAAAATCCGGGATGTTCTTCCCAAACGCCACTATACTCGTATACGTAGTTGCTTGGTTTGACCCTGACATGCTGTCCCGAGACATGCGTCGTTTGGGCGTATTTATTTACAAGAATCGGGAAGTTTTCCTGGAGCTTGGCTAAAGCTAATAGAACCGCTGCAACTGCTGTTGTACCCCGTGTCTTGTCCAGTACAAAACAACACGCGCCTGGTTCGCCCTTCACGGCAGCAGACAGGAGAAGCGCGAAAAACCAAGGAATTCTTTCTTCCTGCGTACCGTGGCCAAAATGCCCAACGAGACGTTCGATCAGAGGAAAGCGACGGCGCAATTCGTCGATCAACTCCTGTTGCTCGCTACTCGCAATTTCGTCTTTCACCCACATTACCTCAAGTTCTCAGAAGCAACGGCATTCGTCGCATGAATCGACAGAGCTTGGTTGAAACAGGGTCAGCTATTGAATGAGTCACTGTTGTTGTCTGACTGAGTTTGTGAATTTCTTTAGGTGTTGAAAGTTCTCTTTTATTTTCCAGAACGGCTCCCACCATCATCGCAACAAGGCTTAATATCTCATTCATCCTTATTAACTCTTGATTCTAGTCAGCTAAAAATTTTTTTCTTTTCTAACCAATTTAAGCAAAAGGGTTCATCAATACCCATTGTGGAAATTTCTTCACCATACAACAATTCATTGTTCCTTAATTCCGAGTAAATCAGTTTAACTTAAATAAGAAAACTGGAAATTCTAGTCCTGTTTTTTGAGACCTAATTAGTTGTTCAACAACCGATCAAGTTTTTCCCACACAATTAGTGTTCACTTTTCAAGAAGTCGCCCGAACTAAGGAACAACGGTAAATTCATTTGGAAGCTCCATGTACCAACCGTCTTTTGCAACAACAGAATCCAAGTCCCAGAATATACATGATATTTGTACATTTTTTAGTCACAACCGTAAGCTGGCAACACCAAGTAAAGGAAGCTGTTACACGACCAAGTCCAAAACGTTCAAGACATGAAAGTTCTCGAATGTCGAGAGGGCTTTGGTTTCGGAGCGCATTGCATCAAGCGATTCTTGTTCAGTCATGCCAATATCGTCGTTAAAAATTCCAATTTAGGAATTGTTGGACTCTATAACAGAGAGCAATTCGATTTGTTTGATACGAGTGGATAAAGAGTTGTCAATACTATCGACAGCCGCAGTTTGCAGGGAGTAGCCGACATCACGCATACTCTCAACTAAAGCTGAAGCAAGAGGAGGAACTTTTTTAGTCGTGTTTCTGTCGAATTCATCATGCGACTTCTCTACACACCGATCTGTGATTTTTCGACTTTGGTGGGTTTCGCGTCAATTGAAAAAACAAATTTCTATCACAGTATTCAACTATTTTCCATAGGCTATTGGAAATTTGATTGGCGAGAAATGGTGGAACTGCATTGCCAACCTGCACGTACTGTGCAGTACGATTTCCCTTAAACAAATAATTATCTGGAAATGTTTGAAGACGTGCCGCTTCTCTAACTGTTAGGCTTCGACACTGACTAGGGTCAGGATGGATGAAATAATGACCATCTTTTGCAATGTGACTTGTAATGGTTTTGGCTGGATGTCCCTCAAGTTGAACTCTAAACCGATCAGCAAACTTGTTTGTGGCCCAACTCTTATGACTTGATGCCAGCTTGCTGGGAAAATCTCTAGTTTTGGGGGATACACCAAAAGTTTTAGCGTACACAGTTGCAAATAGATAGCGCTCCAGGTCTGAAGCCATATGTCCACGTGTATCGTTGTTTGGCAAGTTTTCTAGCTTTTCGTCATGTAACCACGACTGAAGATCCATTGAACAGAAATCAGGAAGAAAAGCATCTCCGCTCGCAGTACGTTTCAGCGAACTTTCTAGGAATGATTCCCTCGCAAATTTGAGTTCCGTAAGAAATCTTTCTTTGTCCTTTTGTCCCATTTGCGGCAAATGCCGTTCGATTTTTTCGTAAGCCTGCCCTACTACTCTCTTCCAAGTTGATGAAATGTCAGAACGGCTGAGCCCACTTCGTAACTTCGGCATCGTACTAAGCACGCTTTCCAAGGAAATTCTCTCAGATCGAGGTACAAGTTGAGGAACATTTTCTAAAGACAATCTCCTAGCGATTTCGGAATGAACACAGACTATAAACACTCTGTGTCGAGTCTGAGGAATGCCGAATTCTTCGGCGCGAACAATAAATTCCGAAGGTGCCCTAAGTAATTCATCAAACGAAAGATTGGCTTTGGATGGTGTAAATGCAAATAACTCGTAACTATTTGGCCCGCACGCATTTCGTAGACATTGCATGACTTTTCGGAAAATGCCTTCTTCATTAATTGATGAAGAAACCATCCCCTTTACGTTTTCCATCACAGCGATCGCTGGTTCAAGCATTGAAACAATATTTACATATTGCTCATAAAGATAAATTCGAGGGTCATTGACAGGTATGTAATCTTCAATACCGGCAGTGCGCGCCCTTCCTGCAATAGAATATGCCTGACAGGGTGGTCCCCCAACTAGAACTACACGTCTGCCATACTTGTTCCTAATATTACTAATGTCCCGGCTGAGTATAGAATCTGTTTGAGGGTTGCCAAGTTCCAACATCTTGGTTTCCTCGCAGGCAGCTTGCCATTCTTTAGGATACATTTTCTGCCAGTCTGGCTCCGGAGTCGAACGGTTCAGAAACTCATAGTACTCGGGTGGTAGTTCATCGCTAAATTTTCGAAGAAACGCCCGCAGTACAAGCGTGTTGAATGCATGCTGCTCCTTTTCAACAGACAGCACTATTTTGTAGTGACGACAATTTCTAGGAATCCTGCACGGTGAAAAGCCCTCTGCAAGGCCACCTGGGCCAGAAAAAAGATCTACCACGGGTATCTGTTCAATCATTGGTGCCAATCTTACTCTCGAATTTGTGGAAAAACGATATGATGGAGAATAGTTTAACAAATAAGGAGTAGAGGGGAAGATATCGAGAAGAACCTGTCATACGAATCGCGAATGTGCGGAGTAGGTAATCTGGCTGCTGACGAAGGAGGATAGTACGGCGAATCTTGCCCTACGGCGAATCTTGCCCGAGAGACCAAGATCAGTGAGCCGACGATGTATCGCTGACGTGAGCAGTTTATCGAAGCTGGTCGAGCGGGATTGGCGGATGGCAAGGATCACCCGCTACAAAGGTGCGAGTTGGATCGAGTGAAAGCGCGGTTGGCCGAGCGTGATCGGGTGATCGGGTGATTGGGGAGCTGACAGTTACCAATCGGACCTAACAAAAAAGTTGACCAACCGAAGGTGGACGAGACATTGAAACTGATGGATTGCGTCAAACCCGCGACAAATTTTTTCAGATACTATCAATCGAATGGATCGAAGAAAGGCTTTCCCAATTGAGCGAATTGCTTGAGGTTAACACCAACGACTCAGCTCTGGTCTAACGCAATCTGTTAGGACTGGTAAAACTTGAAGCGAAATACCCATGTATTGGAAAGCCTTATTTCCTCGCCTATACTTTAGAGAATGCGCTTGCAATTACCGAACCATCGCCCAACTGCAAAAGTACAGACAATGGTTCGACTTCATTCCAATGGTGGGCGCGGTCGCAATACAGGCGAACCTTGTATGAATTGCCAATTGAGCTAACGATATACGACCCGTCAGAACAGCCTAATTATCAGAAAATTGCTGTGAAAGCATTGCAACTAAAAGAACTCGGTTTAAATCAAAAGACGATTGCGATTCAACTTAACGTTGGCGATAAATCTGTCGCAAAAGCAATATCATGGCTCGACAGCCAACAATAATTCATTATTTTACTACTTGAAAGTTGAGAATGAATCCACCGTGTTGCAAACACACATTTTTTCATTCTTTGAGTGGATTCGACTACGCCGATAAGAGTGTCGAATCTCCCTCGCTTTTCAATTCTTGTTCACGCTGCAGTGCGAAATATTCCTTGTAAATTATTGACATGAACTTTTAACGTATCGTTGAGAATACGAAAACTGTAATTAAATGAGATGAACAACCTCCATTCTTTTTCATCAAAGAACTGTTGTGGTTTACAGAAGTACTTCCGATACCAATCTTCCGAAGGATCTGGTTCAGAAACAAGCGACATGGTCTTCGTATACTGAACCTGGTGCCATGACACATCAGTGATGCAAGGTGGTAACGCATCTATAACGCGTGTTTTTAAAATTTGTGGATCATCCACAACAAAACAATGTTCTCCGAAATTTTTTGTAGCGTCTGCTTCCATACTAAAACTCATTAGAAATGCAGATTGTATTGGTATTGAATCCCCCACATCGTGATGAAGAGTCCCATTCAAATTAAAACTGCCAATTCCTTCTAACTCATCAGCTCCAAAATTTTCAATATTGCGAAGGTAGCGAGGTGATCGAAACCAAAGTCTTCCTAGAATGTGATTCTTGATTGCTTCATCGCCCCTAACTGATCGATAAAGACAGGATGGTGGCTCTAACATGCTGAATTTCCTTTAGAGGATTTATCAGGTCCAATGACTATCGAATTTGTAAGCATCAAAGCCAATGAAGTTGAGATATCGAAGAAATAATTCAAATTGCTGCAATAGCAAGGTAACGAAACCTATAACCCGGAAGATTTACACACGGTCTTATTATTTACTCTAGGCATTCTATTCAATATATAGTCACTTCTATTTGCGAGTTTAAGTTGCCAGAAATCTGTTGGATGCAGTGGTTCGGGATATTTTAGCCTTGCAATGGATTCACGTATCTTTTGTTTGGAACAATCTCCAAGGTTATTTCCGCATAGTGTTTTGAGACCGGATAAACCATGTAGACCATAGCCATAATTTGCGATTGAAAGGTAAGCCGTAGCTATGTCTACTTTACTACGCTGTCGTGCGATTGCAATAGCTAACGCTTGTTCCTTTAATTTGCGCTGAATTTTTACTTCATATGAACCAGTTGCAACCCGAACAAACTGCTGTTCGAGAGTACTTGCACCTTGCATTCCGTTCTGTCTCGCTATTGACAGTAATGCACGGATTATGCTTATTGGGTCGACACCAGGATGGTATGTGTTGCGTCTATCTTCGGCGACTGCTAGAGTAATTATGAATTCCTGTGAAATATCTTGCGGCGTTTCCGAATCCAAAATTTTTAAGCAAAGGCCTATTTCATTTTTTATGTTCCAGAGATCTATGACTTCGGCGAATCTAGAAATCACCATGAACGGCATACATAGAATGTGCATCCCTAATCTAAAGATGTATCTTTTTGCCAAGTTACTTCACCTTCGGAATCCGCAGCCGTTGAGGAAAAACAACCATGCATACGCCCCCCCTTATTCTCCACGCTCATCTTATGTACAGTAGTAGAATCACGCTCTGAACCATGTTCAATGATGTGAAGTTGCACGATATCTCTTGAGAAAATACGTTTCTCGATGTATCCGCTAAGCTCTGCTCGGGTACGTGCTTTTGCCGAATACGAACGCTCGCCCTTCAAAGATTCTTCATGTACTTTTTCAGCTGTGCCTTTTATTTTTGGACCTTCACAACAGAGCAAAGCTACCCATTCTAGTTCCATATCTTGGAAAGTATTGTATGTCGTTCTTGTAGTTTTCGATCGAAATTTCCATTTGCCTGAAAGGGTGGGTAGCGAAAAGATTTTCTCTCGAACAAAAAAGAATATTGCAGCAAGTACAATCCCGCTAATCACTCCTGATAAAATATTCAAGAAAATTTTTTCAACCATAACGGTGGAAATCTGAACGATTTCCATATTTTGCGCATAAACACCAATTGATAGAAATAAATTCCATTTTGAAAACTATTTCGTCCATGTGTTTGTTAAATGTTCGTGCAGCACCGCCTCCAGGAATGTCTGGCGACTTGACTCGCGCTCATTGAACTTCTCTTCCAACTGATCACAATGTGCCATAAGTTCATTTACTTTCGCGACAATACGATGTTGCTCGGGGAGAGGTGGGAGTGTGAGCACGACGGCTTCTAGCTTGGGTTTTGTAATGTGTCGAAGTCCGGCACTTCCATGGGCCTGCTCGATTAATTCCAGCAACCGAGAATTAATGGCGATCTTCAAAAAACGTTTCTCAAATACTTCTGCTAATAAAACGGCTTTAAAAATGTGCTGATTGAGAACCGCCCGCCCACTCTTCCAGATGTGTGCACCGAACGATGTCCCTGGTGTGCCTGACCAGCTGATCAAAAAATCGCCTGAGTCAATCAAGAACTTCGACTCTACTTCGCCATCGAAATGATTGAACAGTGCATTGGGGTTGTTCAGGTTCTGGATACGCACAATTGGTAAACCTCGTGGTGACCAATCACTAGGTTTGAATGCACGGCCGTTGATGAGTTCAATGACTTCACCCAGTCGAGTCAAGCCCCAAGTTTGAGGAATGTCGAATGGAATATCTTTTTCCGCCAACTCGGCCCATTTCTCAATCTTCTTTATCTCGCCGCAACCCAATCGTTCATTCCATGACACTCGAATTCTTTTCTTCAGATCAGCACCATGACCATCGTTTAGATCCTGCTTCACCAACTTCCCGCGTACTGCCATATCCATAATCGCCTGACGCAAAGATTTGATCTGATCAATGTTTTGAGTTAGTGCTACGAAATTTTGTATGACAAATTCAGTACGTTTCTTGAATGCCACCGGTTCAAGGTTGTGCTCATTGAGCGATGCGAAACTCGCGATTGTAAATTTTTTTCGTCTTAACTTCCGCTCATTGAATTTCTCTTCCAACTGATCACAGCGTGCCATCATATCGTCAACTTTGGCAACGATGCGATGCTGTTCGCGAAAAGGAGGAATACTCAATGATAGTTTATATGCATCAGACCGACTTAACCCTGGTTTTACCCCCTTTGCGAGTGTTTCGAGACTCAGTGCTTGAAGACTAAAAAATAAAAACTGAATATTGAAAAAACCGGGGGATTCGACATAGTACGCAACGTCTGTTGTCCACGACGGACCGGTACATAGATTGAGCGCACCTGCCGATCCTTTGCGTCCAACGACTATTACAGGATTATTTGTCAGAGCCATTTCACAATACCCCATAATTCCATTTGATCCGTAAACCGGAATTGGCCCAGTTGAAAGGCAATCGCTTTTTTTCTTTCCCTTACCGTATTTGAAATCCAATAGATTTCCAACACTGGAATAAACCCAACTAGGAATACTGTCAGATAATTCTACATCCTTAAACTTCAATAACTTCAGATCAACTTCGTCGTCTGGGTCTTGTTTAACCAACCTTCCACGCACTGCCATATCAAGTATGAATTTACGCAGTCTCTGAATTGCCTCGGGCGAATCTAAAACATTTTCGCACTGCTCAAAAAGCTGTTCAAATTTCATCGCTGCAGAGCATCCATCAACTTTTCTTTCAACTGATCCCTGAGGGAAGCCGCTTCTTTTTCGGCAATGGCCAGCTTCTCCAACAATTCTTGTGGGTCACCGTAATCTTCTTCCTGTGCATGTGGATTCTTGAAGTCGAGGTTGTAACTGCGTTCCTTAACCTCTGCGATCGATACCTTCCAAGCATGTTCAGTTTTTTCCCTATCCTTGCGCTCGAGTCCACCCCACCAATCAATGCAGTCTTGCAAGTGCTCCGAACGAATCGGTTTGGTCATGGAATAGTGCTTTTGACCCTCAGGAACCAAATGTTCGTAAAACCAGATTTCCTTGGTCGATTCACCTTTCTCAAAAAACAGCAGATTTGTTCCAATTGCTGCATAGGGCTTGAACACCGAATTCGGCAAGCGAACAATTGTGTGAAGATAGCATTCCTGCAACAGGTGTTCCTTAAGCCGTGTTTTCACTCCTTCACCGAACAAAGATCCATCGGGCAACACCACAGCGGCGCGTCCGCCCGGTTTCAGTACGCGAACAATTAGGGCAAGAAAAAGATCCGCTGTTTCCTTGGTCCTGAAATTCTGCGGGAAATTGCTTTCAATTCCATCTTCCTCTTTTCCTCCAAATGGAGGATTGGTGAGTACGATGTCCACCCGGTCCCGTTGACCCCAATCAACGTATGGCCTCGCCAGTGTATTGTCTTGGCGTACAAAACTTGGTTCCTGAATTCCGTGAAGCAGCATATTGGTAACGCAGAGCATATGGGGCATCGGCTTCTTCTCAATCGCTCTCAGTGAGTTCTGCATCAATTTCTCATCGTCGAGCACTTTAACGTGATGTTTCCGCATGTGCCGTAACGCGCAAGTCAAAAAACCGCCTGTGCCACAGGCAGGGTCGAATAGAATTTCATTCGGGTGCGGATCAATCCGGTCCACCATGAATTCCGTTACTCCTCGGGGAGTGTAGTACTCGCCTGCGTTGCCAGCCGATTGCAGGTCGTTCAAAATCTGTTCGTAAATGTCGCCGAAATGCTGGCGTTCAGCGAGATTGTTGAAATCGACACCGTTGATCTTGTTAACGATCTGGCGCATCAGATGCCCGGATTTCATGAAATTGTTGGCATCTTCGAACACATTTCGTACCACGCGTGAGCGGTTCTTGCGTTGCCCGGAAACCTGAAGTGTTTCTAGAGTTGGAAACAGTTCGTCGTTGATGAATGAAAGCAACTCATCTCCGGTAGTACCTTCTGGATTCAAAGCCCATGTTCGCCATTGAAATGTCTTAGGAATCGGAGAAACATAATCGTCCTGCATCAATTCCAATTCCTGGTCCTGATCGTCAATGATTTTCAGAAAAAACATCCAGCAAAGCTGACTGATTCGCTGGGCATCGCCGTCGATGCCGGTATCCTGTCGCATAATGTCCTGGATCGACTTAACAATGTTTCGAATAGACATGGATTATGCCGCCTCCCAATAAAGTTCAGTTTGAAGTTCGTGAACAGCTGCAGAAAAATTCTCCCGTCCACCAAACGCATTAATCAACTCAACAGGTGTGCCAAGTTCGTTAAATGGCGGAATTCGCAATACGTCGGTGTCATCGAGATTGAACATTCCTTCGTCGGCGTATTTATCGAGCAATGCATCAAGCACCGCTCTGGCCGTATCGCTGTATTTGGCGAAAACATCCCGTGTTCTGACATATTTTGCTCGCTGCTGCCTAGTGATTGGAGCGGCATTAAAAGCAAGATGGCAGATCAAATCAAACGGGTCTAAATCGAATCCCAGCTCTTCAGAAATAATTTCAAGGCTCAAACCGTGGGAATCCAGTTCATCAACAATTACCTGCTTACGTCTGGTGCCGGTCCATCGTTTCACGAATTCGTCAAGACTTGCGTAGTGCTTTGTCACTGTCTTTCTTGTGTAATCGTGTAACGACTCAGTAACCAGATTCCCGTCTTTATTGAGATATTGCACACTTTGCGCAACAATAGAAGCTTTAACTCCATCAACGTAGATTTTCAGAAATCCATGTCCATTGCCGTCGTCGTCATCATGATCATCATTGTCAGTATCAGTGGGGTCACCCGGCGGTGAGATCGAACCGCCCTCTTCCGGATCATAAATTTCCACTGGTTCGCCGTCAAATTCCGGATCAGCGAAATGACTACTCACCCCACGAAAGTCCATTAGAGTGAAATAGAATTTCCCGGAATCTTCGTGAATGCGTGTGCCCCGTCCAACGATCTGCTTGAATTCTGTCAGCGAACCGACTTGTCGGTCGATCACAATTAGTCGACATGTCATTACATCGACCCCTGTTGAAAGCAGCCGAGAAGTGGTAACCAGCACTGGGTAGTCACTTTCCGGATCAATGAAGTTGCCGAGATGTTCTTGACCCTCCTTATCATTACCTGTAATACGCATTGCATAGCGATGATTTGCTGTTGCTAAATCTGAATTCTCATTGGTCAGCGCTATTCTCATACGTCCGGCATGCTCTTGGTCGACGCAGAAAACAATCGCTTTCTGGAAACGATTACCGCTTTCTTTCAGAAATTCTGTGATTTTCTGAGCAACCACCTTGATTCGGCCATCCAAGACGATCGTGCGGTCGAATTCCCTCGCGGTGAAGACGCGATCTTCGACCAAATCTCCCTCTCGGTCCACTTGACCTATCTCTGGACGGAAGCCTTCAATATCGCGGTCTACATGAATTCGTATGACTTTGTAGGGAGCAAGAAAACCATCTTGTATCCCTTGCTTCAGTGAGTATGTATAGACTGGCTCGCCGAAATAATCGATGTTAGATACGTACTCGGTTTCCTTGGGAGTTGCCGTCATACCGATCTGCGTAGCGGATGAGAAATATTCCAGGATTTCACGCCATAATGAATCATTGTCGGCACTACCGCGATGGCATTCGTCGATAACGATAAGATCAAAGAAAGCAGGTGAAAATTCTCGGTAAATTTTTTGTTCGTCATCGGACCCAGTAATTGCCTGGTACAGCCCCAGATAAATCTCATAGGACTTGTCAATTTCAATCTTTCCATCAATCCGTTGAATGGTGTTGGCTTTAGCTGACAGTTTTGTCATCGCTGGACCAAATGGTTGAAAGTCATTCACCATAGTCTGATCGATGAGAACGTTTCGGTCAGCCAGAAACAGAATACGCTTCTTGCAACGCGCTTTCCAAAGCCGCCAAATGATCTGAAACGCGGTATAGGTTTTTCCGGTTCCGGTAGCCATGACAAGCAAAATCCTGTTGCGGCCTTTAGCGATTGCTTCAATGGCCGCATTGATAGCACTTATTTGGTAGTAACGCGGTGCTTTGTCACCATCATCAAAATAATTCTGCAGTACGATTTCTTCATTTTCTGGAGTCAGTTCTTTCCAAGCACAATAACGATGCCACAGCACATCGGGAGTAGGAAAAGAGTGATTATTGAGGATGGTTTCCATTAAATCACTCATACCGGTTCGATCGTGGAAGACGAATCCATCGCCGTTGGAGGAAAATGCAAAAGGTATATTCAGGGTCTCAGCGTAACTCAGCGCTTGTTGCATGCCATCGCCGATAGAATGATTATTGTCCTTTGCTTCAATGACTGCGACGGGAACATTGGGTTTGTAATAGAGAATATAGTCAGCGCGTTGCCCTTCTCCTCTGCTGACAAGATTTCCTCTTACGATCACACGCCCCTTTGTGAAATACACTTCCTCGCGAACTTGCGTCATTTCATCCCAGCCAGACCGACGCAACGCTGGAGTAATGAACTTTGTGCAAATATCACGTTCGCTGAGACTTCTCTTGTCCATTCCAATCAAATGATCTTCCGCTACAATTTAGAGCAATTTGAGAGTTCTAACAATATAATAGATTCTGTCTATTATGAAATATAATCAGTTAACACTCACAGAAATAGCGAAGCAACTGAAGCAACCCCAGCATCGCTTGATCTATCTATGCGAAAAGAGTGTAGTCGTACCTGATGGGACCGATGCAAAAGGTCGAGGTAGCAGTCGTCGCTTTTCATCAAGGAATCTATTCGAATTCTCTGTTGCATTGACTCTTAGTGAATTTAAAGTCCCAGCAAATTTATCCAAAAATATCTTATCTACAATTCGCCTGTTTGAGAAAGAAGTTAAAAAATCAATATCGGATTTTCAATTACCACAATCCCTTGCCGACTCCAAGGCACCGGAAATAAGTATTGTACTTACAAGCGGTGCGCATCTTTCTTTTGTGCTAGGTTTCGTTGGACAATCAACTAAATTGGTTGGCAGCGTGAATTTGACCGAACGCACGCAAAATTTTATCCCGACCGTCACCGAATTCCAATTCGAAAATCGAGCCGAACTATTCAATCAACCAGCATGGATTCCGAACGACGCGAACTATGCCTATTTCCTGCTCAATCTGACCAAAATAGCACGTAATTTAAAATCTGCCTTGCTTTCCTAATTGCAACTTCACACATTCTTGCATATATACATTCAGTTTTTACACAATCTGACTTAAACAGAAATTATCGGAATAACTCGGTCTATATCCGTCATTTTAAGACGGATTATTCAAATCGAATCGAAAAAGAATTATGCGTTGTTAAATTTTCACGCATTATGATAGACATTATCTATCATAATTGTTTGAATTATGGAACAACAAACACTTTGCAGAAATTTAGAAACGATGAATCCAGATTGGTCGTGCGAGATGTTATTGGACCACCTTGCAAAAGAACTCGCTCAGGAATACGTTCAACTAATGGCTCAAGCTCTCAAAAACTCAACAGAAAACAATGACGAGGTGAATGAATAATGCGTGCGGCCATTTACGCTCGATATAGTTCTGAAAACCAACGCCCTGAAAGTATTGAGGATCAAATATCCTCTTGCCGTCTCTTGGCGAACCGACGGGAATTTACAATCCTTGATGAGCACATTTATACGGACCGTGCTCTATCGGGATCCAGAAAAGATTGAGATGGACAAAATGCATTGCTTGCTGTCGCCCAAAACCATCCGTTCGAAGTTGTGTTAGTAAATGATCTTTCAAGATTGGCCCGCGATAATTTCCTTATGCTGTCTGTACTCGCAGCCTGCATTTTGCAGGGATTCGAATAGTTTCTGTAGAAGACGGTCTCGATTGCAATGACGAAGAATCAAAACTTGGGATTCAAATCCGCGGCATATTCAATGAATTGCAGTTGCAAGATCTAAAAAAGAAAACTTTCGTGGTCAGATCGGTCAGAAGCAACGGAGATTCTCAGCAGGAGAAAGAACTTTTGGTTACATATCGGTACCATTCGAGAAAACTATTATGGACAAGAAAGGCGTTCCGAGACCAGAAGGGTATAAATTCCAAATTGAGCCTCGAGAAGCCGCAATTGTTTCACGGATATTTTCAGAGTATCAAAACGGTAATGCAATTACCCGCATTGTCAAAACTCTCAATGAAGAGGGCGTCCCTGGACGAAGTAATTCGAAGATGAAATGGGCTCATCCCAGCTCTTTCCACGGATCGCAACGACTGCCGAGAGGAACACAACGACCAGTGGGACGTAATCCGCTGACGGAGATCTTGTTAAATGGAACCAAGTCACCACTACGCAAATTGCTACAACAGCGGAAACTACCAAGCACTGCCGTAGCAGATGTCTTTTCGATACTTATAGAGTGCCACTCATTATTTTTCCCTCCCCAAAAGAATGCCTTGTTTTCAATTGACAATGCCTTAAACCACTGAATAGCCGTGTGGCATCCAAAAAAGGCTAGTCGTCGTCCGGTCCATCTGTCCTGAAGCTAGCGACGACAGGCAAGTGGTCACTAATGGTCTGATAGAACGTGCGATCATCTGCAGCAATGACCCGAACATCCAATATCCTTGGCTGTTCGTTCATCTCGGACGTAGAATTTGAATCATGCAACAACAGGTAGTCGTAGATGTTCTTTGTTCGCGCACCGCTTTCGTTTAATGTAGACCCTCCTCCTTCAGGTATACTAATCTGGCGGTTCAAGGCATCTTTCAGTTTGCTCGGATTTAGATTGAAATCCCCAACTAAGATCAGATCCTTTTCCCTTGTCCGCGCTGCTTGCATTGAGCCAAACACGTCTACTACACGAGTAACCTCAGCAGATATCTTCTTTTTGTTTCCTCTTTCCCACCGTGCGTGATATGCAGCAAGCATGAAGTCAAAACCCTTCTTCGTGCCCACCCAGTGTGTTTGAAAACACGCAAACGCCGGCTCTCTACTAAAGATGTCCTTCGTAAACTCCGAGCCGCTCCCGTCGTTATCTTCGTGATATACGAGACCGCTCCAATTGTCACAAATGGCGATCCGGTCTTTTCTATAAAAGATAGCGTAATATTCCGCATCCCCGACACTAGTGTTAGGTCTTGGTCTAGTGGTGATTTCCCCTCCCCACCTCGATCCAAGTTCGGTTTTGAGATGGTCGTACCCCGGATGTCCGCGTCCCTTCTGCATTACTTCTACAACTGCTACTACATCGAAATGACAATTGATGACTTTGGCAATTGCAACGTAGTCCTTTTTGTCACCATGTCCAAGCTTCTTGATATTCCATGCACCCACGCGCAGATTCTGTGGTTCTTTGGCTTTCGTAGAAGTGTTGGCATTATCTGCCTCAACATTGGCACATATGCTAAGAAACGTTGCGAAGATGTATAGATACACCAAAACAGCGCCAATCGTACGGTACTTCGCGTCCCGGGAATGTCTCATTCCTTTTTCGTCCAGCTGTTTTCCCCACATGTCCATCTCCGTCAGTATTTTGGATTATTAATCTTCTGGATGATCGGGTGCTCCGACAGTAGTGAGTCTACGTACCCCAGTTTACCCGTCCTACTAGGTGGCAAGAGAGTGCAATACACTCCTTGCTGTGTTTCGATTCAAGCCGCTTGGTGAGATTGTGCGCAAAACCGCACCGAGAAGGTAGATATGAGTTTGTTATCTCGATTTTTGGCGACCATTTTGGCCGTGGATGGGGAATTTGAACAGTTCCAATTATAAAATCGGAAAATTCTGTTCCGATGTACCGTTGTTAAAGGACGAATCAGCGACTTCGTCCCCCACTTCAGTTGCTTTCAATGACGGTGAAAATTAAATAATTCAGGGCCAACTACTCTAGATGTAAGACTTTTAGCAATTATCTGATCATATCAATGTGCTTGCAGTTAATCGACTATCTTGTGGTCAATTACAACGCCATGGGTAACTTTGTGAAATTGTATCTTGGTGGGCCCGGAAGGAAAGAATTCGAACTCTAGCTAGAATGCCCTTTCATATTAACTTTCGCAAGTGGAGAAGCGACCTCTTAATCAAGAAAAAGCAACCACAGCATTACATCTAAAGTAACTTGGCTTAAACACTTCGACAATCGCTAGGCGTCTCAGCGTAAGATACAAAAAACTGTTGTAATAGCGGGCGAGTGGATAAAAGCTTCCGTGTTCTAGTTATGCAAACAAAATTTCAAGTATATTTGAACGTTTCGTGCTCCTCAACTTCTACAGTAATTCCTAAAACTTGACTCAGACACTTTTCGGTAGGGGAGAGTTTTCGCATTCTAGCAATTCGTCGTCTGGAACAGGAATAATTCAATTGTCGTCGCAGGTGTCTGCCTACTTGTCTTGTAATTCCAACTAAGATGAGTATGCGGTTCTCAGACTGTTGATTGCCACCTAAAATCAACACACGGTGTGAGAGAGCGAACCCATGACAACCAGCAACAAGATTACCGTTTAGTAACACTGGCACGTTTTGCCTATAAGTTTGTGCGCCAAATCACCCCAAGGCAGATGATTGAGAATACCGAAAGCACACGTTGTGGAGGTGAGTTAATCGAACCAATTAAGCTGCAATGAACGGTAGAGATTTGGTATCGTAACACCGACAGGAAGTGGACCGATTGAAAGGGAAGCTTGAGGAGCGGGGGCTACTCAAGTGATCGTCAACAACTCTGCCTAGCTCCCAATTCTGCTTTTGTCGGTAGCGGGACATGGGGCGCTACGAAACTGCTGACCACATCGACGACGAACTACCGTAATTCACAGGGTGATCCACAAATTTTACATTGAACTTCTCGGGAACCCATGAAGATGCGAATTCGAAATTATAGTTTTCGAACCCATAGCGTATAGGGGTTTTCGGTCACACACGTCCCCACAAAGGTAAAAAATTCAACCCCGGGTACGAAATGAGGCACGCGCGACGCTTACGAATGCTTTCACGAGTGGGTGTTATCTGATTCTACTACCTGAACCACTGCGTCTTCAACCTCTGTCATTCGTAATTGTTTGTTGCGAAAGAATTGCATGAGATCGTGTGTATATTGCTCCACTGGTTCAAAATCAACAATATTAATTAATTCTCTTCCCGAGTGCGTCAGAGCAACACCTTTCAGTCTAAATTCGGAGTTCTGAGTACGTCCAGAATCTGGTATCAAAACCCACGATCATCTCTGATGAGAAAAAGGCACCCGAATTGTGTGCCGCACGTTGCTAGAATTTTGTACAGTTTGTCCAATGCATATCTGATAATCTTTCCATGAATTGTAGTCCGAAATAATTAAACCATATTCGTTTAGAAAATTGAGTTGACTAAAATCCAGACCATACTTTGACAGTGCATTGTTTCCCGGGTCTCCATCTAGACTCGCCACGCGAGCGTCAAAAGGTTCGCTTCTTACGCCACCTAGCATCAAACACATCGAACAAAGATTCCGAAATATGTTTGCTGCCTGTTTATCCATATTTCCGAGTACTTTGACCGTCTTGATTGAAAAAGAATTTGGCTTTTGAATTTCTCCAGATAAAACTCTTGAAAAGTAGATTTGCATATCCTCAGTACTTTTCATTCGAGCTTCAGTTTCGAAATTGTTGAGCCAGTCATCATCTATATCCGTCTCCGATGTCTCCGCAGTTACATGCTCATTCAATTCACCGTTTTCCCGAAGGTTTGCCATTCCTTTTGCTACGGTCATGTCCAAGTTGACTTGTTCACGAAGCACCTTGTTACCAAATTGTTTGATCGCTCGATGTGCGTATTCTGGATCAATTCGCATTTGCTCCGAAATCTGGCTAGCTGTTGTATCAATCAGCTTTATTCGCGCCTGAGTTTCGGCACGTCGTTCATCGGATTTTCCCTCAAGATAGGCGACAGGTAAGTCAATCGCAACGGAACACAAACGAGAGAATGCTTTGATCAAATTTCGTTTGATCGGAGCAGGCACAAATGTACCGGTTACGAGATCGGAAACAACATCGGACATTGAGATTCCAGGCTCATTGCCGTCGATGTTAGTTGGGTCGTTTGATTGCTCGATCATGGTTGAAGCTCTGCGCACGTTTCAATTAGTGTAAACAACTCAAGTTTCTAAGTTCATAAATTAGGAATTTATATAAGTTATGAGACAGATTTACGTTTTGTAAGGTTTTGAATATAAAGATGTATTCTAGGATTGGCGGAAATCTTTCTCCAAAGAATCGAGAAAATATTCCCGAATTTCAGCCCTACTAATCTCCCAAGTTAATTCCATGAACAACTTGTTCTCGAATTTCTTAGTCTAAGTTCGTTTCCTCTTCGAGTATCCCCTGAATATCCAAAAGGTGCCTCTCAACGAAACGGATACTTCCGATTTCCTGACCCAACTCGATTTCTACTACTAAACCAACAAGTGCAGATATTTCTTTATAAAGCGCAGCAGCTATGTCGGTATCACGCTTTACTAACTCCTTATACTTGGCTGCACAAAGCGGACAAAATGCTAAATGAGCGGCAGTATGCTCACCCGCTAGGTTATCAAGCAACTGAACAGATTCAAAATAATACTCCCCATCTCTCCGACGAAATGGCATCTCATCTTCACACATCTGGCAAACAAGTTGTTCTTCACCATTCGTGTAGTTTTCCTTGAGGTATGTGTTTTTGTCACCTAATGAAACAGACGTTCGAACACTTCGTTTACGCTTTTCGTACTCCTTATTTGGAGCATCCCTAGCATCTCGCTTCGCAATTTCTGTACGTCTCTCACTATTCGCGGATGGGAGTTCTGGAAACGATGGTTTGTTCTTAACACGCGTCACCATCTCCTTGGCTTTCTCGAACTGTTCAGGCATTTTCTTAAGTTCCCGTAAAAAATCTAGGTCAGCGATTTCGAGGCCTGATCGGTTTGCAATTGTTGCTAGCTCACTATCTTTCATGCCAAGTTGAGCCGCTAGACTTTCGTCTCGGATAAAGTCATGGGGTAAATCTGACAGAGAAATTTCAGCAGGCTGATAAAATTGCCCACCGCTATCTGGTAGCCATGAATTTGATAGCAACAACTTACCAAGCGTGGAGACTATAGACTTAATTTTGCTATTCTCGTAGGTCTGCCGAGTAGCCGCCTCAACCCTCCCTCTAATTTGACGTTGCAACGGACCAGCAATATTTTGCCAAATGAAAAGACTCCGATCAGCGGTTGAATTTTTAAGTGCAAATTCGAGATGATCTACGCTGTAATCAGGATCAAAATCATCCAATCCGCGCTTGTGCCAACCGTGATGTTCATAGACCGTTACATTGCCTTTTCGATCTGCTTGCTTTCCCCGAAATCTCAAGCTATCTGAACAGCCAAACGTTAAAAACGTCTTGATCTCGTCGTCTCCATATCTACTGTCTAGGAACCACGCAGCGGGATTCCGTTCCAAGTACACCGAAAGCCCAGTCGACTTCATATACAATTCCCGTGGCAGTTTTCGAGCTATCTCACCCGAATGTGCATTTATCCCAAATAGGAAGCGAATTTCCTTCATTTTCGAAACGAAAGTTTTACGACGATCTGTCGAATCAACTTTAAGCGCCTGCATGATCAAGTCGATATGCTCACGATGATCTTTATCAGACACGTCCCTCTCATCTAGCTCATATAGCGGAATAACATGTTTGAGCACTTCCGCTACAACATCAGGCTCATGAATACCAAGTCTCGAGAAGAACTCTGCAACAGCGGGATCTTTTAACAACTCCGATTTTACAGTTGGTAATTGGCGGGTGCCGTGGTGAGGCAAATAGACTGCCACTGAACCGTCTTCATCAAATGCGCTAACTTGACGCCCGTCTTCAAGACGAACAAACTTTTTTTGGCGAATTAATCCAGTTGCACGCCTAGATACAGAACTTCGCCAAAGCGCTTCATGTTGCCCTAAGAACTTATACAACCGTACCATCCACTCATCTGTTTGTGCAGATAGGAATCGACAGTCAACCCGCCTCGCAAAGATCTCAGGAGTTACTTCTTCAATATTCAGTTCAATCATCAGATAATTCCGTAACTCCAGTGTTCGATCCTGCGTGATTAGTTCGCTGAGCCATTCAAGATTACGAGGCTCGTTTCTATCGCTCTCTTCCATTGAATCTCCAAACAGGGCCAGAAGTTGCTCCGAACACAGTAGATCTCGAATTTCCTCACCTCGCCCAATAATCGCATTGCATCCACTTACAAATCCACCACCTAAAGTGGGAATAAATTCCTCTTCCATCAGAGCAGTCGCAACACGATCATACAGTGGTCGAAACATACTATCTTGTAAAAATTTTTCTTCCCTTATGGGTAGAGATTGGAGTAGGGGCACGCTCAGAAGATTCATTACTTTGAGGTGTTCTAGCGAATCGACAACGAGTTCCGCAGTTTCCTTCAACAGAAACCAATTCCACGGATCGTCCCTCGGGATGTTGTCACGTGCTGGTGTTGTTTTATATGGCCCTTGAATCAAGAAACCTAATTTTGTATCTTTCTCAGTCGCAAAATACACGAAGAGAGGGGAGTCATACGTCACTGCGATTTCTTTTTTGCCATTTAGTTCTGGCTCGGAATCCAGCAGAAATGCAATTTCAACAGGACTAACTTGCATTCCATCGGGTGAAGTAATCGCTCTTTGAAATACAAGCCAAGACTCTTCGTCCGACTCGTCAGCCGTTTCCCCAATTACGTTAACAAAGCGGGTAGAGCTTTCAATTTGAGTTTCTCGGAAATAGATTCCTGATGTCCCTCCATCAATGTTCCAAGTAATCTCTTCAATACTTCTCAAAAAAAGAAGAGTACGGATGTTCAAGCTCTTAAGGCGTTCAGCAATTTCATTGAATGTGTCGACACTTGAGATCAATGGCGAGTCGAGAGGAAACAAGAATCGTGTCGTCCATGGGTGTAACACTTCAATCGGATCAATCGCATAAGGTCTTACGTAATTTCTGATACCGAAATGCTCATCTCCACAGTGAATTTCTGGAGTGCTCGTAAACGCATATACAGACTTAAATCCGATACCGAATTTTCCTATATTGGTCAGATCGTCTGGTTTCGTACCTTCTCCGACCCCACATATTCCACGGACGTCTGCTTCATCGAATAGTTTCCCGTCATGGAATACCTCCAGACGATCACTGTAGAGTGTAATTTCTACACGTCGAGCACGCGCATCTTCAGCGTTTTGAAGAAGTTCGTAAACAAAATGTGTCCGATCACTGTATAGGCGTCCAAGAAATTCGAGGTGTCGAGTTTCTCTTCCGTAATTTAGAATATTCTCCTTACAGATCGTGTCGTAATCGCTAACCATCTGTTCCATCCTGTGTCACGACAATTACTCCATATGCCACTGGTTCTGCGTTCAAGTCCGCACTCATTAACGCTTCTTCCAAGTATGATAGTCGTCTTTTGTAATCCGCTTCGGCATTCGCTAGTTGTGCTTGCCGCATACGATGTATTTTCTCTTCCGTTGCGGTCGCCATCCGCTCTTCCAACATTGCTACCCGGGCTCGGTGGCTTGTAGCCAAGCTCTCTCTTTGATAGTCGATAATGCGTATATTTCGTTCTATATGTTCAAACCGCGCTTTTGTCCATCGCTCATGGTGTGTGTTATCGAGCTTGTCAAAAACTATATGATCTGGAATCTGATCATCTGGAAGACTTCCTTGTCGACCATATTCCAATAGTCTAGTTAAACGTGGTGATATCTCTGTGGATTCAGTAACCGGATAAAGCACCAAATCATTGCGAACACCGCTAAACTTCCACTCGTATATTACGAATGGATATTGACCCGATGCAGTACTGCTGTCTGTTATCTCTACAACGCAAATAGGTTTCGCTCCACCTGACTCCAATGCACGAGCGGCTTGTCGTGTAAAGGGATGAAGAGGCGTAATGAAGGCTGCGCTCTGATTCTCCACCGCCTCTTGGGAATCAAATGTAATTGCAAAATGTGAGACCGTGCCCTTTAACCAACTCTCCCATTGCTTGTAAGTTGATGACGAAATTCTTGGAAGTCCCTGAAAGTCTTTCAAGAGCCTCCCTCTAACCTCTTGGGACAATCGCAGACTCTTAGTCGCTTTTTCGCCTGTAATGTACTCTTGCGTTTTTCCTGCAATTTGTTGAATATAATTTTTAATCAGATTTTGCACCGCCATCGGTGAAAGCCAAAAGCTGGAAGCACCTTCAATGTCTTTTTGGATTTGATTCACTGGCAGCCGGATTCCGAATAGTTCCGCCTGTTTGTCCTCTAACCTGTTCTGTTCCCGAATTAGTCGAATTTTGTTATCTGCAATTTGCTGTAACTTTTCTCTACGTTCGTTAGCGGACAATTCAACATTATCAGCAATACTTCGTATATTCCGTGCAATCTCGCCCAAAATTTCCTCATTTGCTCCAATTTCGTTGTTAAAAATTCCAATTCTGAGCAAGCATCGTTCGTATATGTCGGCATCTACAGTGTTTGGTGTAATGAGGTTGTAGATTAAAACCTTTTCGCTCTTTTGTCCGTTGCGATCAATACGTCCGATACGTTGTTCGACTCGCATTGGGTTCCATGGCAAGTCATAATTAACAATACAGTCGCAGAACTGGTAATCCAGTCCTTCGCAACCCACCTCAGAGAACAGAAGAATATCAATCGCATTGGTATCTTCGCGAGATTTACTGAATCTTTCTCGCAGCAGAACTCGCTCTTCATCGGGTGTTCCACCATGAACCATACTTACACGAACTTCACTGGCAGACAGTTTCTCAAACAAATAACTGAGTGTGTGACGGAAGCTGCTGAACACTATGACCTTGTTGTTACTAAGTTCTTGTTTGTCTTTTATTACACCCTCTAAGGCCTCAAGCTTTGGATCCTTATTACGTTCAAGTTGCTCAGCACAAGTTACAATCCTTTCTATTTCTTCTCGGAATTCTTCGGCCGACTCAGGATCAAGTAGCTCGTACTCGTCACTGGATTCTTGGTTACTAACATCCGAAATTCGTCGATTCAAAATATCTCTAATTAGAGGTGCTAAACCGTAAAGACAACTTGCCGCTTGTCGACGAATAGTTGTCATCATGAAATTGATGCTTTGAGTTGGGTGGATTCTTGCAAGAATTTGAGCCTGTACTGTAAGCAGCGCATCGTAAAGTTCTCGCTGTTCTGGGGTGAACTCGACAGAAACGGTAATTGGCTCTCGAACCGTAAATTCACCAATATCACGACGACGCGTCCGGTTGATTATTCCCGAGAAAGTGTGCAGGTCTTCCAACGAGTTAATCGCACTAATCCGATCTTCATGCGACAGCGCAGTTTTTGATAGAGCTTTCTTTAATTTTCGGAACTTAGGGTTAACTGACAAGAATCGCTTACCCCAGTCTATTTTAGTAGCGTCCGCTATCCCCTCCACAGCTATTTTCTGCCAGCCTTCAGCTCCTCCACGGGCAGCATCAAGCGCTCGATTGATATGAGGGTTGGGGGCTGCCATGTGCTTAAAACTCTCTCGGTCAATGACGAGATCCGGGCGAAGCAAATTGAGTAAGACAAACAAATCGTCACTTCCCATCTGCAATGGTGTAGCTGTGAGAAATACCACTGCATCAGCGTTGTCACAAAATAAACGAACAGCTTCATGTGAGTACGTATTTGGATTCCGAACATGGTGCGCTTCATCTACGATTACCAAGTCGAATTGCGGAGGAGGATCCAGGTCGAGTAAACCTTTCTGAACAAAATTTCGGCGTGAAGAACTTGATGCTTGTTTTCCGTGTAGGAGTACCTCATCAAACAGGGAGTAAGGAAGAATAGTCTTTGTATGCTGTTCAGGCCACTCGCCCTCAAGATCAGTTTCGTTTATACAATAGCGTAGCGTATTGCCGTCTAGTTGAGTGAAGCGCTCCTCAAAACGCCTCATCTCCAACAACCACTTCTTTTCAGTTACAAGTGGACGTGGACAAATTACTAGTACTGAGCGAACTTCTCGGCGAGCCTGCAACTCTCGCAAAATCAATCCCGCCTCAATTGTCTTTCCAACACCGACTCCATCCGCTATGAGCAAACGTGGTCGGTCCGCTTGGATGAATTTTAGTACCGGTCGAAATTGATACGGGATAAAGTCTACCCTTGCAGCATTCAATGAATACAGGGTCGAAAGGCTCGGGTGCTGAATCTGTAACGCGGTCAGGTGTGCATGGAACTGATTTAGAGGTACCAGCCGTTGTTGATCCTCAGAAATTTCAGCTTCCAATTGAGATTCGTAGAATGACTTAGGTGCTCCATCTATGAAAACCTTGTATCGATTTTCAGCATCCATTACTTGAACATCGACCACCGGCCCAACTTCTAATGGATTTGACTTGAGTCTAACCAACTGAGTGGGTTGAAAGGCAGAACCAGAAACTTCGTTTTTCGAATCGGTCGCTTTCCGATTAGTTTCTACACCTGGCTCCTGCTCTTGCTGGATCAAAATTTGACGCTGTTTTCGTACTTCATCCTGAAGATTTTCAGATGCGTCGATTGCCGAGAGAAATCTTAGAAGTGTATCTAGGTCTCTGTAAACATCATCCACCGGATACTTCTGAACTGATTCATGTGCCCATCGGTTCCGAACATACAACATTTCTTTAACGAAATGACGCGCATCAGGAGGCAATGTTTTCTTCCAACCAATCTCGTACCAATTTTTATCTAGCACGCGAAGTAAAGCTGCTAGGTCTAGTCCGTTTAATCCTTTGACCTGCCGCTGCTCAACATTTCGCTGTTGCTGGAAAGAAAGTTGATCAATTACATTTCTGCTCCACCAATCCTCACCGCCAATTTTCGGTAATAAGTTTGTCAAAAACAAACAGAGCTCACCAGAAGCACTTTTTAGGAGAATGCTGATGGTGTGATTCAAGGCCTTAATCCTTCTTCCGCTGTAGCACATCCGCCAACGAATTTGAAAACCACGCTAATCCCCTCCTAGTAATACGGAGTCAATTATTTTGGCAATAATGTTGGCATCAAGCCCTCCACTTGGGTCGTCTCGAGTCTCAATCAGTGTTCCGTGGGAACCCCCACCGTCCTGATATGGTACAATTCCCGCTGCTTTGTACTCTTTCTTCTTGCGTTCCCAATTCGCTCGATAACTTGGGTCACTAAGTAGGCCTAAGTGTTCCCAGTAGTAAGTTATACCCATTAAGTCGTCGACAATTGTGAAGTCTGGATGTCGGTACCTACCATCCGGAAGTTCAAGCCGCATATCATAGGTATAATCGATACCTCTTGCATGGAGTTTGTCCGCGATAACAAGCTCTGATTTTGATCTTACGAGATCACCGCGCTCTGTTCGATGAATCAGGTATTCTTCAAGGAAAAGAGATTTCATCCCGACCGTGATCTCTCGTGGGCGTGCTTCAGTGAATAGATTAGTCATGCGCCGCGCTATTTCAGAAAACTTTTCACTAGCAAAGCTTCGAAATTTTATTAGTGAGCCTTGGTGGAGCAAGACTAACCGATTCCTCTGCCTAGTCAGAGCAGTGTAGAGCAACTCGCGAGAAAGCAACCAGCACGGATTAGGCAACACGACAAAAGTAGTGCCAAACTCACTGCCTTGGGTTTTATGTACAGTCAGGGCATAGGCAAGATCGAGTGGATTCAAGGCCTCATCTCCAAACTCTCTTTTGACGAATCCGTATTTTGTACCGAGTTGTCCGGCAAATTCGACCTCAAGTTTCCACGGCGACCCTTTAAATTTCTTCGTTTTGTATTGTCCAACTACGATTCCCATGTCACCATTTACTATGTAAGCTTCATCGTCGGATTTCGGAAATACATCCTTTCGACGTTGATTGATAACATTGATAACTTTGTCACCGTATAGAATCTCCTGTGGCCCGAAAGGTTTAGGAATTTTTCGAATCCAACTCTCGGCTTCAGCTTGCGCTCTCCAGAGGCCTCGAAAGTTTTTTTGTACAGACCGGTTCAGCGCATCAACACCGTCCAATCCGCCTCGAATCGGCGAAAGCACTTGCCATGAATCGACCTCCAAAGCTGCACCTGGGTTGTCACCAAATCGATGCCAAAAAAAAGCACGATTGAGACTCTGGAAACCAGAACCCCCGAGTGATATTTCAAAACCAAGTTCGTCCTCTGGCCCTTCAAGCTTGAGTTCATTTATGAGTTCGACTTGTAATTTTTTTTGGAGATCATTTGGGCTACTCCATTCCACTGTGCGGAAGTGTTCACTATCACTGATGGGATCAGTAGTCCAAACTTCGTCCGCACCCGGGTCTGGAGAACGACCACTAAAGTGAGATGCGAACAAAACATCTGCGCGCCCAGTTAAAGTCTGACGACGGGTAATAGTAAGCTCGGCATAGCACGGTGAACATTTGACAATTAAATCTTCCAAATTGTCCGGAGCAAGTTCTTTCACGATGTCGACGAAGGGTCTTCCAGGACCGATTGGAGGGAGCTGATGCTGGTCACCTACCAAGACATAACGATCGACGTTTGTACAAGTATCAAATAACGCCGCTAGCTGGTTTTCAGTCAGCATTGAACACTCATCAATTATTACGGTTCGGAAGTCGGAGCAACGAGGCGCCGTTTTGTTGGGGAAATAGGACTCCGTACTACCGTCGTACCGGTGATTGTGATACAAGAATTGAGCGAGTGTTTGGCCCGTTCCCGCCTGCTTAGTTCTCTCTTCAAGACGAACACGAGCCTTTCCTGTTGGTGCTAATAGCAAAATTCTGTTGTTTGATACTTCGGGAAGCTGACAAAGCATTTTCAATAGCGTGGTCTTACCGGTTCCAGCCGAACCAAGTAACACGGACAATCTTGAGCGGAATATCTGTTCTAGTGCAACCGACTTTTCCAATCGTGCCTGCTCCTCAAGCTCCCGTTCATCCCTGTTTTGAGGCAGTTCTTGATCGATGCCGTCATCGATAATCATTCGCCAATTATTGTCGTGTTCAACTGCATGTGACCTCCCTTTACGTCGTCCTTTAACCTCACGGAGAATAATTCTTCGGCACTCGACAAGGTAATCGAGCTGATAGGCGGGTTCGTTTGTACCCATTGCAACCCGTTGTATTACACCTTGAAACGAATGCTCAGTCGCGTCAAGCACGTTTTCACCCAAGGGACAGGGAGGATTTAGTGAACGTTCCCTCGCTCGACGGATAACCCAACTCTGAGGTAAATGAGTATGTCCCTGATTGGCCGCCTCTTCCAATAAATCAGCGACGAGGGCCCGGACTCGCCGTTTATCCACTGGATCATCTAAACAAGCGGGTTCAGCAATTGGGAACTCGCGACGAATGGCTTCGTCTGGAAATGAACCCCGATCAACAACTCCGAAAGAAATCGGATCAGCGTGCCGCCTGTCTCGCTCGAAAAACAAATAAGAGTTTGCGATTAGCTCCGTATCGGTAGCATCTATGCCTGCATCCTTCCGCAAAGTCCGGTCGTAGAAACGCAATGCCTGCTCTTCGCTGATTGCAAAACGACTTAGTAAATCAAGCAATGTGCGTCGCTCCGGTGAAATGGAGCTCCACCCTGCACGAAGACCTGCAGTCAATTTTCGAGTGACTGGGCTAATCAACCGGTTTGGGTCCCGCATTACAGCATCCACGATTGTCCATGGATTACCCCCTTCTTTCTCCCGCTCTAGTTCAATTTCATAAGCAAGTAGGTTACCGTGCTGAAAACCCCATTCATAACCGAACGCTCCCAGTGCAGACCCTAGACCTGGGTACGCACCACGCGCCATCCACAATCGATTGAGGTGCGTGTCAATCCATCGCAAAGCCTCTTCCCAAGGCCCCTCAATGCGAGTACGTATACGATGTAGCACTGCGGCACATTCTATAAGTGAAGCAACTGCTCCATCGTTCGTAAGAAGTTCAGAGCCGTATGAAAAAGCGTCAAATTGATCGTCCGGGGCAAACGCGACGAACTCCTCTGGATTCGATATCTCTCCACGCTCGACCATAACCATAATTTCCTGATACGGAAAGAGGAATCCGTCGGCGAAACTTGGGCGGATTGAATGACCAATATTTCGTTCCCACAACGCACATCGTAGTCGTGAGTTTCTAGTGTCGTAATCGTATTCAGTCGCTGGCCCAACTGAGAGCACCCGTCCAACACCCACAATCACTCGTTGCGATTTTTCCGAAAGCGGGGTGCGTTTGGCATAAATGAAACAGAGAGACTTCTCAGGTCGTAAAGCTCCAAAGAACGTGTCGAGGCAAGCGAGCTGATTGTCCCGCTCCTGAATCCAAGCACTGTCAAATTTTAGAGTTGGTTCACGGTCCGCTACCCAACCGATCTGCAACCGCTCAGCAAGCCCTGGCCGGTTGTAATTGGAACTACCCTCGACTTCACTTCGAAGCATCCATCGATAGGGTACGCACGCGGCCGAATAGGAAGGTTGAAAAAACTTCGTAGGAGTGAAGTGTCCATGTGACTCTGGGCTAGTCTTCGAGTACGGATGAGACACGCTTCGTGTAATTTCAAATGGTGCCATGAACGACACCTTCTCGGCAACACAGGGAGGCCATTCGTTGGCAACCAACTCATTAAGAGTTTTACCAGAACATTGATCTTCAATCTCATCGTTCTTGTTCCTACCGATGCGTGGCAGAATTAGGCAACTCGTATTATCTAATGGATGTTTACAAACTTTTCCAGTCCAGTGATTATCGTGCCACGGCACACGAATCGTTATGTGGTGCATCGGAAGACGACATGCATCGGTTGAAAGCGCGTTCATATTAATTCCCAAAATGCCATTTCTCGCCTAATTAGTATTCGTCTGGTAATTCTATAATATATTGATTTTGTTTATATAATAAGCAAATTCTCTGATCAACGACGGTGCTTTCCATCTATGATATAGGGTAAATTACGTCAAGTCAGTTTTTCTCAAGTGTTTGTAGCACATAAACAAGACTCCTGCATTGCGCGAACGGGTCTTCGTGTGCTATTGGAACATGTTCTTCCGATTGTGAATCTCAAGGTAAATCGATCACGAATGAACTACTAGCACATCTTAGTCATCGCGGTGCTAAAGGGTTGATTGAATCGCGATTTCAACCTCTTGCGTATAATGCTCAAAGATTCAAATCCCAGGTTGTGCGACGAACTAATACCACGGGATTGGTGAGGTACACTCAATTCGAAAGTGTTCTTCTGGCTAAATTGAGACCGTCTCGATAATATGCTTTGCGGAACTGCATATCGAGAAAATCAGCACACTGTTTTGGTTGTTGATACTAGGTGCTTGTTGTATGCTTGGTTTGACCGTGTAATACTGTCTCCTATCAACAGGGGTAACAAGTTGCCATACCCTCAGCCGCGCGGTTTGAGTATCTTTCTTTCTCCAAACGAGTATTCGTTCGACTCGTAGCGGCAACAACAAAAACAATGAGAACTACAGTTGAGGTAAAACATGGAAACAGCAACTTAATTGATTGGAAGACAGACTCGGTGGGCCTGGATGGAAAGAATTCGAACCGTTGTAAATTTGCATTTCCGAACAAAACTTCAATTGTTGTTTACGAGGAGGTGACGAATTTTTTTCAGCAACACGTAACTTGAAATACTCAATCGGCACTATCTCGGGGCTTTCAATTTGTAGTAATGATTCGAAACCTAGATGAACCACGAAGCAATCCAATACCACGAGTACACGGTCAACCAAAAAGCCACGTGATTCGCGAACAAATCAGCACTCTTACGCACGAGAGTATGGTTGCCACTAGATATTTTTATATTCGTTGCACCTTGGGGACTCAGCGTCTTGTCTATCTCAATCACCCCATCGTCACGCAAATGTTGATACCGCATAGCATACCAGTACAATTGAACTATAACTACCGCGACGCCGACAACAAACGTATTTCCGGCAGCGGGTTTCACCCCAAATACACTCAGGTCGTGTGGGTCAGCACCTGCTAGACCGGTCAAGACAATAATTCCAGATAGTGCCAGAATGTTTCGCCTGTACGATCTAGCCTCAACTGATTCCAGAAGTGTTTCGATGTTTTTTGCATCAACACTGCTTCGCTCTTGCCGGCGAAGTTCGCGTTTCAGACCAATCGACAGAAAGAGAACTTGGTAAAAGTTCACGTACGCCACCGAGAATTCCACAGACTTACATATTCAGCAAAATACGCAACTACTCGCGGCACTGAAATTCCTTTGGTCTTAGCGATACTGTGTTCAAGTCGAACATTTCGCATCGTTGACAATGCCACAGAACATCATTTACGTCCGCTAGATTTCTTTCCGCGATAAATATCGTTATTGGCATTGGAAATTTCTTCGGTTATTAAAATTGAGAATTTTCCAAATATGTGATCTGCATTCAAAAAGGTGCTGATTGCCCGCGTAGCTACCTTCGCGTTTGTGATATCTGATTAACTCGGATTTTGTACACCTTGATCATAATAGTGGCGGGAGGTCGGGGGGTTCATACTGATTTAACCACACAGACTTTTTCGTTTGCTCATTCCTCACCCAATCATTCGTCCTATTCTTTACGTCATTATTCCAACTCTTATAAAGTGACGCCTTTATTCCTAACTCATTGAAACCCCATATCCAATTAGACAATGATTTTCTCGTTTTGAGAGTCGTCATATACGTGTTGTTAGGTTTAACATCATACGGAATACATCGGTGAATTTGAGTAATTTCTTCGTTCCGAAATTGGTCGGATGCCGCGCATGCAGTAATTATCGCGTGTCCGTATTCTTGCGGAATCACAATTACATAGCCTAATTCAATGTGGTTCCTCCACCCTTCTTTACGAGGGTCTTCATCACGCAACTTGTCCACTGGAAATTTCATAAATATACAGCCCCACCCAGCTACGGTCGGTTCCGATTCAAGCATACAAGTGCGGATTTGCAGTGAATTCCAATCTTTTTGTAGAAGTCTCCGACTAAGTTTGTCCGCCATTGTATTTACTGCGCTTGCATCACGATGCCATTCATTGAACACTATACCGGCTTCTTCGTCACTGACCGGTTGAGTGAACGCCTTTTCTTTGAATTGTTTCCAGCCGCATTCTTTTTCAACACACTCTGAAATCGGAATCCATCTCAATTGCATGAGTAGGTTATGACGAAAAACCACACGACAAACAACTTTAAATGAGTTCTCCGGTTCGGAAATATCAATCTGCTCCGCATCTAAGCTTTTAAAAAAATCGTCATGTTTTTGACATGCCCATTTCCCTGAACTGAATTTATTTCGTGATATAGGTTGCAAGCAACCATCTCGTCCCTCGTGCTCGAAAAACGTACGTTTTTCTTTTGTGGCAAGAAAATGATCTGGGCAGTCGTCGTCATCGACGATTAATTTCAAGTGTCTTTTTGAAATTGCGTGCCTGCTACCAATATCTCCCTCGCATTTATTTGCGTGATCTGAGTTGATTGCCGTTTTCGAGAGCATGCAATATCCCTTTTCAATTTTGGTGTACTGATCATTGAGACATTTCTCAAACGCGAATTCATCTTCTTTCTGAGGTCTATTCATTACCAATTGATTCCTTAATGGAGAGGTTCTACTATATTGCTCGACAACTGATTTTATTAGCATTGTGTGATTGATATTGTTTATGCAATCATTGAAGTTAAGGATTATTCAAGGTAGAGCAAAATTCAACTTGGAATCACACATCTTCGCGTTGAGAATTGGTTCGGTGGGCACGGAAGGAAAAAATTCGAACTTTAGCACAATTATCCTTTCAAATTGACTTTCACCAAGTCGAAAAACATCCTATCTATCAAGAAATAGCAACTTCAGTGCTACATCCAAAGGAACTTGGCTTAAACACTTCAACAATTGCACGTCGTCTCAGCGTGGGATACAAAACTGTAGAAAGAGCAGTCAAGTGGATCGAACATTCCGAATCCTGATTTGTTGTAGTCAATACCCAACAAGTTCCCCGTGCACTACACTTTTTCATCATTCCCGAATCTTAACTGAACTGACATTGAGCTTGGATATTTTTAAATTGCCAGAACAAAATGGGGGGGTTCGTATACACAGAATTTTGATACCAAGACGAATCCACTTTCAACTGAAATTACAGTTTCAATAGTCTTTCATGGAACTCTTACTGAAAAAGAGACTGCTTAAGTGTCTGTGATTTTTATTGGTTTACCAATCGAACATTTCCATCACCGGAAACAAGAACAATTTCGATGCCTACAGTACGGCATTTGCGCGCTACACGTTCGGAAATTTTCTCGGTTTCTCGATGTAGTGGAACTGCGACAATTAGCCGATCTACATTGTTTCGGTCATCCATTAGCATTCCGACAGCTTCGTAGAGATGCTTACGTAGTTTTGAACGTTGACCAGAATGATTCGTATTGATACACCCCCCTTTTGCCTCTATCAGAATACGAACACCACCAATCACCGCAACTACATCCCCACAACCCGGCCGAAAGTCTACTCTTACAGTTCGGGCTACACTTTCATAAACTCCGCCATGTCGATTAGTTCCATATCTTTCGTTCATTTTGAATCCTTTTTCCTCTAACCATCCACGAATATCAAATCCCGTATCATCCCTAACATGCATACCATCTGGATGGATAGTTACCTCCTCAGCACCGAGAGTGAACAACCATTGCGATAGTGCAAGCATCACAGCTGCTTCTAGTAGATGTTGCTCGAAAGGCCCGTCACATTTGCCAACTCTACCTAGTGGCGGCTTACGATTAGTGATAAATTCCACAATGTGTCTCCCAATTATTTGTCATTCAGGTGCTATGGATGCGTAAATTGCTTTTTTTACTTGAATTACATCTTACTGTTACACGACTGAATTCTCTTTTCCCCTCAATCTAACAGTGAATTTACGGCATTTGCCATCATGATTTATTAATGTAATGGGCTAGGAAAGAAAGGATTCGACGAACCTTTGCAGAAATACCCTTGAAAATTGACTTTCATACCTGCCTTGCACACCAAGATAGGAGATCGTGCAACAGGCTGACAAGCGTTGCTCCGTAACTGTAGAAAGAACTGTTTGAATTTCTGCTTGTTTTGGATAGCAAAAACCCGTAGGCGCAACCCGGTCAGTTGTCTTGAGGCCAGTCATCTGGGACGAGTTTCAAGCCTTGGCGCCATCGCTCCACAACGGCTTCTTGGTACCAGTCTTCATCGATGTCTGCGTGCTCCATAATCACAATCTGGAACTGTGGTGCGATATCGTTGACGACGTTAAACACAAACCGAAACATACGCGACGCAGCCTTGCGATCATCATCACTAACCAAGGAATTTGAACTGTCAACGTACTTCTCAGATGGGAAGTAGACTTGCGAGGGTTGGTCCAAAAACAAGAACCTTGGAACCGGCCTATCACGCTTTGTGAACCATTCGTGGAGGGCTAAGTGACCGATGAGGTGATAGCCGACCCAGTTTTCGCCACTCCCCATACGATTCATCGGCACAGGCCCGTCTGCAGTATCAGCAACGATGGTCAGCTTCTTAAGATCTAATCGTAGCGGCGATCCCGAGTGCTCCAACTCAAGGGCACGAGCCCAATCACTCATTTTCTGGCTGAGAATTGACGTTATCGAATCAATGCGTTCCTTAACACGGTCCTCGCTTAACTCGCCTTCAAGCTTTTCACAATGTTCTCGCAACCGTTGAATTTCCCCCGTGAGGGCTTGGCTAACTGGTAGGTCGGGGAGACTCTCAAGGTACAGGCCGACTCGTCCTTTGATGAACGCTTGCCTTGATGCCTCTTCCCTGAGTTGCTGCACTTGATCACTCGCGTTTCGCACCGCTTCCATTTCAGCACGGTTACTCGCTAGATTCATTTGAATACTCTGGAGCCCTAATTCGAGTTCCGCGATAGCTTGCTCAATCTGTGGCGATGTTTGAGCAACTGTGTCTAATCGCGATGAGATGTCGGCCAACGATTCACGTAGCTGACTCACGTCGGGAATTTCTGATGCGTGGCGGAGTTCCTGAGCACATAGAGGACAAGCATGACTCCACTCTGATTCGTCAACAATGCTGATCGACATCAGACGCGCACGTTGTTCGGATGCCTCACGTGAAAAACCTGATTTGTCGCGTTCGAATGCTCGTGCGGCTGCTATTTCATCTTGAAGCCTTCTTTGCTTCCCTCGAAGTCGAATTCGTTCGTCACTAAGGCGCTCATACTCCGTCTCATATGATGTGTCTGCATTGATAGAAGTTTCGGGAGTCTCCACGACTTCACCAAGGGCCGAAACTGTTTCCTCCCAAGTTCTAGCCAAAATCTCAGACAAACCCGCATCACGTGCTTCAGCTAGTAGTGTCGAAGCCTTCGTTACTCCATCCCCTCGTAAAGACGCGAGCTCTCTAAGCTGAATATCATGTTGGCGAAGCTGCTTTCTTAATCGCTTTAGATCTTCGCGTTTTCGGAGGTAGTTGTCGTCCACAGCCCCTAAAAAATACGGTAACGTGTCCTTCAAACCTTGGGCAATGAAATTGTTCGCCGCTCCATGAAAGAGTTGTTCGCGTCTGATCATCTCGCCCTGAGGTTGAAAACAAAGGGCGAGGCTATGACGTATAGTCGCCGACAACGGCGGTCGAGTCTGTCCTTGTGGGGGTTGATGGATATTGTCACGAATTCCACCCCAACTTGTTAGGATTGCACCGAGCCCCATCGTGTTTGTCGTTTGCCGAAGATCACTATATTCGGGGATGGAAACTTTATCATCAATGTTCACAAAGCAATCCTCGCTCGAAGACGCTGCTTTATCTGGACAGCGACGAGCGATGAATGCTTCACTGCTGTCCAATTTCAACCGAAGTCCAAACCATGACACAGACCATCGAATCGGCCCCGCAGGAACTCGGCACTCCCGGGCACCAAAACAGTAATCTACGATGTCAACGAGCGCTGATTTTCCCGTTGTTGACGCGCCAGTGATTATGTTGACTTGCCCCGGTTTTAGCGAAAGCACGCGCCGCTGACTATCGTGGCTGTAAAGCACTATGTCGAAAATCTGCATAGTCATGGCTTTACCCCTATCAACGCAAGTACTGTCAACTTGCTACCAGTTTTTGCGAACCACTTGCCAACGAATTCGGCCCTACTGGCACATAGTTTTACTTCTTCGCTGGAATCTCGAAGTGAACGATTGATTGTTCGCCGACAGTCCTCATTCGCATAGAGCCTACATTCGTTAACCCTAGTAAGACCGTGCACTCCGCCGAAGATTATCCCTTCTTTTGTGAAGGTGACCAGCAATCTGGCTCGGGTCGCGATTCTTCCTTGAGCAAGTGGATTGCTATTAGTCCATACGGCCAATGAAGTACGAGTATCTCGCGGTAGTGCTTCCCTTGTTGTTCGATGAAGGACCATAGGTAAGATCAAGAAAGCTTCCTCGAAAGAAATTCCATCTTGATTGATACTGACGTACCCCCGCGCCGCGTGCCACAGCAAGAGAGAACAAAACGCCGGATTCAGAAGCGTTCGTTCCTCTCGCGTTCGTTCTCGCCACTGGGTCATGATGTCCCTGATTCCACTCTCAGCAGATGGGTTAGATGCACTAGAAAGTCTACGTGCCAGCCTACCCGTAGCTCATCGGAGAGCATATGCAACGACCCTCGGGTAATGAAAGGCTCTGTGACATTGGGACGAATTGGAATTAGTGTTTGCTCGGCCCACGCGAGAAGAGACCGGGCCGCATCTTCTTTTGCGTTCTCGGTGGTTGGGGAGCCGAGTTCATCACACATTGCCTCAAACGAGAGTTCCCAGTCCTCCACTAGACGCTTCTCATATTTTTGTAAGTCCATACCAACTACCAAATCCTCGCGTAGCCAACGCGACCGTTGTTCAAATGCTCGGTAGTAGTCTCGAATGGCAGCTGCTATTCGGCGGTTTCCTGCATTCGTAAGCTCAATCTGTCGAACGAATGTGGAGTTCTCGTGTGCTTCTCTTGTTGCTTGGTCAAGCGAGAATTCTCGAAGATCATCGTCAATCACTAGAGATTCTAGTTTGAACTGCTCGCGTAAATCGGACATCTGTGATTCCAGACAAATTGATCCGACACGGTCGGATGCCGCGTTTGCAAGTTGATGCAGAATGCGGCGAAACCACCATCCCTCTAGGCGTTCAAGAAACGTCGTGTGGTGCTGACGCCTAACCGCCCAATAGACTTCCTGTTTGAGTTCATAGTCTAAGTCCATAATGCTGGGTGTCGCATCAAGGACGACCACTCTTTTCAATATATCAATCCGCAGGGAGGAAGAAAATTCAAGAAAAACTTTGTAGGCTTGGGAGTTTGCAATATTTGTAGATTTTGTCGCAGTCTTGACTAGTGCTTGCTCCGCGGCGGAAACATTACGCGGATTAGGACGAAGGTTACAGGCTGCACTTCCGTACGGCGCAGTCGCAGTCGTGACAAGATAAAGGTTGCTCTTCTCTGGAATGACTCCCGACTTGTGACCGTCAAACCAGATTCGCAAGGACTTCCACAAATCCGAACTGGCATTGGATGGAGAACCAGTCCCACTTTTGTGGTGCTTTGTCTGAAGAAGCTCTGTAGGCTCGCCGCCCGTGGTTTCAAAGGTTACATCGTCGAGTGTCTCGATACCTACCAAAAAATCTGGGTCCGTCTTTAGTCGTTGAAGCGCCAAGAGCAATGCCAACCGAATTTGGTACAGATACCCAAGAGAGGCATCTACAGCGGAAAATTTCGATACACTCTTATCAGCCATAATTACACATGCGTATTCTGACTCATTTGAACACTTATTCTGATTTCAATTGAACACTGTAATAATTTGCCCCTCAATTCGTTGCAATTTTACTCGTAATTCCTTTCATTTTTAATTTTATGCCAAGACACTGTCTTTGCTACTTTTCCACGAAGTTCATGTATTTCACATAGTCTGTGTCTTTTACCGATTGTGATTAAACATTGCCAATTTCTTTTAAACAATTAGTCGATCTATATTAAATTCATTGGCAATGACATCCGTGCCCAAACCTTCGATATGAAGTATCTATACGCGTATCTGAATAACAATTGGTTTGCAACAAAAACGAGCCACATTTGCTTTAGCTTCAACCCGCCTGTTTTGTGTTCGTTCTAAGATTGGTTCGGCTCTACTTGAACTACTATCGAAAAAATAGTGACTACCATTTCACCTATTGGTCCTTCCATACTAATTCCGTCATCTTGAAGCGGACAGCAATCCCCACATCGTAGAAAACTTTGATTAACTGTATCACGTCTATCGTTTCACGGCCCAAACAATCAAGCTGCTTTACTAACTAAATGTACTACCTATGTCTGTTCAACAGGCCATTACAACAAATTGGAGGAATCGCCTATAAATTTACTGTGTTACCGACATTTTTAAAAAGTTCACTGGACAAAATTATGAAATTTCTCTCGAATAACTATGTCATACGAACCAAAATCGGAATTTCTGGCAAACACTAGTTAGATAGAACAAATATATTCGTATTCTGTTTTAGTTGTATTTGCTTCCAACTCGAAAGACAAGCGCCACAGAAACCGTAGGATAAAATAATTGCTTCAGAAAAATCAGGTGAGCACAACCCACACACTATTACAGATAATTCCCGATTTGACCTAACGAACTCTCTACAACGCTCGAAATGATTGGACTAATTTCCATGACGAACATACCAAAGCCCGAATCAATCGAAGAAGCTCAGCAACTTATTCGCAATCAACTAATGGGTCTAAACCCAACTGGAGACCTTGGCTTTGAAGGTTTTATGGCAAATGTTTTGTCTGAGTTTACTGAACAGGCTTTTTACGTAGTCAAATCTGGCCATCAAGACGGTAGTGATGTACGGTCCGCGCCGCATAATCTCTTCAAAATTGGCTTGGAGGGTAAACGCTATGGAGATTCAAATTCACTTCCTCTAGACAATCTGCTTCATAAGATCACAGATGCGTCGACGGCCCGGGTACCTGTTGATCTTTGGCTACTCGCAACAACTCGTCGAATAGACGCCTCTGATCGCGAGAGTCTACACGCGCATGGTGAGAGTGTCGGTATCGGAATCGTTGTCCTCGATTGCCCACATAATCCAGCACAACTCTACGAGCTGATGGTTATTTGTGCATCTGCGCCGAAAGCCTGCAAAAGTTTTCTAAACTCAAGTGAGTTTCTTAGTGAAGCGCTTGAGTTGATTCAAAATGATTCTGACTTTAGACAATTACAATCACAAATACTCTGTCGGTTGTTGAGTGCCGACATAGGTTACGAGAGTACCCGACTTGTGATCGAACGATGGATGGTGGAGGCGCAAAATTCACTAGCTAGCGCTAAATCGCGTCTAGGCGGGCATCACGATCTCGGTATGAGTGAGTACGGTGTAATTCCTCGCGATACGCTCAACGCTAAACTTGATGATTGGTACGCAGGAGACAACGGTGCTGCGATATTGCTCGGCGATGAGGGTACTGGTAAATCATGGGTAATGCTTGATTGGTATAACAGGTTGAGCTCATCCGAAACTGGTGCTCCATTGACAATTTTTCTTAGTGCAAAGTCGATTGAATCAGATGTCAAAAATAACCTCGTAAAAGCGTTAACAGTCCAGACGGAGATTCGATCCCTTACGTTTTGGGAGAAACGGCTCGCTCACTGGGAACACTGTGCTGGCAATAGGGTTCAAATTCTCATTCTAATTGACGGGCTAAACGAGAATTTTACATTCACTAGATGGGCAGAGTGGCTCCAGCCTCTTTTTGAAAACCAGATTGGCTGTATGTACCGTGTTATTTTAACTTGTTGGCCAAACTGGTGGTACGGTTCTCTGGCTAGCTTGGTCGACCTCGTGCCAAATCCCCAACAAATTAAAGTCGACGGATTCAACGACTCCGAACTGGATGCACTGCTGGCAAAGATGAAAGTTAAGCGATCTGACTTTGCGGGTGCAGTACTGGAGTTGATGAGCGTACCCCGTCTTTCTTCACTCGTAGCAAAGTACCAAGAGAAACTCAAGAATAGCGGCGACATAACGGCTGAACGAGTTATTTATGAAGACTGGAAAGATCGATTGAAGCGCAGAGGTTCGATGGTAGGCCTCACCGACCCAGAAATGAAGAACTTTGTGGCCAAACTCGGATGTAAGTTGCAAGAGGATATAGATCGAGCGGTGACACGCAGGGAAATTGTGGAAAGCCTGTCTGATGAGAGTGGTAAGACTGGTTTGGAACTAAAGCCTGCTGTTACCGAACTAACCTCTGGTGCATGGCTCGTATCCGGCAATAATCCAAATTCGTTCAGAGTTGCGACGGATCGTATCCCGTTTGTGCTTGGGGCGACTTTGATGTCGGAGATCCGCAAGGAATCAGAAGCCTCCGCGATAGAGTCCATGATTGCCGAGTTTCTCGACCCACTTAAAGCGCACAGTCTCGGTGCCGCTATTCTGTGTGCTACTACAACAATTGCTCTGATTGAAGATGATTCTTTACCAGTGCTTCGCAAGACGCTTCTTTCCAGATGGCTGGACGAGCGGAATTTTCGTAAGAGTGATTTTGAGGCATTCTGGCGGCTGGTGGGACTTGATCCCGAACTATTCTTCAATTTCGCGGAATTGCGTTGGCTAGCTCGTACAAGTGGGTCTTTTAACGACGAAGTTCTGATCAAATCGTTTGCGAAAGCTGCCGAATTCAGCAGCGAATACAAGGGAGTTCTGGAAGAGCGCGTGACAAATTGGCTCGCTAAAGCATGGCCTGTGCCGAAGTTGGGTGCAGGTCTTGATGGAGTTCACCTGACAGAGTCAGACTCAACACGGTGTGCATCCGAAACTCTAGAGCTCCATGCAGAATGGGTCTCCTGCAAGGCTGCCAAGTCCTTCACGTCGATTACATATGATAATAACAAGAATTGGGGTTGGCTGGGGCAACGCGCCCTAGCGATCATTTCTTACCTTGAACGTGCACCATTTGTTCGTGTCTTTGAGGCGTGGTCGCTCAGCCGCGCGATTATAGGTAGTCCAAAAAACGAAAGAGAAGTGGCTTGGATATTGCGCCTAAATACTTGCGATACCGACAAAGCTAGTAAAACCATTAGTGGTCTAATTTGTCGACTTAAGGCGCAGGACTACTCTATATGCGACAAAGCCGCTGTCTATTTGGAAGGGGCTATAAGCCACGTCAAGCGGGATAATTCACTACTAGAGGTCAATAGTGAGCCAGAAGATATTCCTGTACCCTTAGATGTGACATGTATGGATACTAATGCCCTCTATGAGTCGGCTAAAAATTACTTGTTTCCATTCGCCTGGAAGCAGATAGAGCCTGAAAGTAGTGCAGTATTAATAAACACGCTGATCAAGCACGGTTTTGACAATAATAAGGAGTCCTTGGGTCTCCTTCTCGAATATTTACGCGATCACCTAATCGTGCTGACACCAGATAGTCGGAAGTGTTTACAAAAAATTATCGTGACCGAACTAAGCGCGATTAATGACGATAGCGATGAGGGAAAGCGAACTACAGCTAAGCTTAATTCTGCTCAACTGACCATGAAAATTTACGATGCTGATCCGGCTGAACAGTCGGCACTAGTCCTCTCTCACGGCATCGGTGCTGAACGTGACCGCTGGCTCCCTTTCTGTCGTCAAATTACATGCACAGATATCGCAGGAACTAATCTACAGATTGCTCCGGTCAATCATGTTGCAGGGTGGCTAGTTTATCTCGGCGAACGTCTCTCGAAGAAGGAAATTGCTAAACTAGACTTTCTTCTAGGTCTGATTACCCACGCCAACCAAGATGTACGCTATTACGCTCTTATTCTTGCTACACACGGATGTAACCAACCGGCACTGGAAGTGTATGCGCAGTCACCCTATTCAGAACCTCAAATCGGGGAGGACTGGGCAACCTTTCAATACGAATTTTGGCGCAATCGCGCACTACTTGAGTATTGCGCCTATTCGCCGGACATTTCCATGTCCAAACGATTGAGTCCTGAGCATGTTGCTTTGATTGCCAAGCACAAACCGACTGATTCCCAACTCCATCGGTTCAACGATTACCTACAAGGCGAATTTGAGGCGATAAGGTCGGAAAACTCCTGGAGCCGACCACTATATTGGTCTAGCCACAAAGAGGCCGTCACTGCGCTCGTCAAATTCGATTTGGATGCTGTATTGCAATGGATGATACCGTGGATTGAAAACCCCAGTTTCAAAGATTCTAGGGGGCTTATGAATAGTTTCCCTATCATCGATTCAATGCAGGCTTTAGGAGCAAAAGCACCAAAAGTGTCGCTCAAATTGTATCAGACCTTGATTGATAGTTCTGATAGTTCCCTATTTCCCTCTGATGGGATATTGTACTTTCCATTTGAACTGCCAAAATCAAAGTGTACTATTGATCGGTGCGACAAGCTATCGTCAGAAGCAAAGACAGACAAATCGTTGCTTGAGATTGCCTATTGGGCCTACAGAAATAATCAGCTAGATTGGTTATTTGGCACGATTTGTCGTCTGGAGGAGAGTAAAACACCAGCAGACGTAGCTAGAGCATACACTCTACTCGGGTTCTGCGATGAATGTAGCCGTGCCGATGATGTTTGGCAAGATTTCTTAGCTAGACCACCAAGTGATCGCTGGCTCAATATAGTCATTAGAAGTAGTTTCAATGAATACGAAAGAAATCGTGCAGCAAGAATCGCGCTCACAGAATTCTGGTCGAATAACAAAATTTGGGAGGCACGACATGCTTTGAAGCGTGTCGAGGAATGGTGCGATCTCAGGATCATGATCTGGTTTGAAGATATCAATTCAAAATGGAATGACCGCCAATATTGTCACCAGTTAGCTATGGATTTGGCGACGGCAGGTCTCAACCAAGCTGTAAAGAAAGACAAGGATTCTCGCAAGAAAAAATTATTCCATACACCCATTGCTAATTCGACGATGGCTCCTTGGAATTGATGGGATCTTTCAAGCGATTTTAACCGTTATGACATACTGTGAATTCGAATCATCCAAATAGGTTCATTGTCTTGCTCAGGCCCTTAAGGATTTGGCCGCTTCCGTAACAGTAAGCCACGGGGAATGCCAGCATTGAAAAATGAGGACTATCGTGCTTCTGTCGAGAGAGCAGAACACGATGCTGAAGCCCGCGTTCTCTTTGATGAATATATTCCAAAGCTTAATTCAGACCCTGTTCAAGCTATTGATCTCTTTCGTAGCCATCCTGTGGTACAACGGGCGTTGTTCGGGGTGAGCCACAAGGATGTGACTACGATAGTCACACCGAAAAGTGCGACTCAAGTCGAGTGAAATAGGCTTGCATGGTGGTTGACCGGAAACACCATAAATCAGGACAAGGAGTATGCGGCGCAAAGCCTGTATAGATGTCCGACACTAAGCAACGAAAACAGGTTGTCAGGATAAGAAATCGCTCTGATTCGTGGATTAAAAGTAGAGACACGAATCGAAGTTGGAGAAGGAGAATTATTTGCGTAGGGCTATGCGGAAGTTCAGCGAGATGAACGAAAATTAGTGTTTTACCCATCTTTATTTAGATAGTTATATTTCTTTAGAATTTAGTCCTACATTCGTGGGCTGTTTTCACAATTTCGACCACGACTGAAGGGCGCTAATCTCCTAACATCCGATGTAATTTTTTGAATGGTGGGCCCAGAAGGAATGTATTCGAACCTTGGGAATTCTTAAAATTCATTGTGAATTTCAAAGATGTGTCGCTACGGAGTAATGGTTTCTACCGGTTATAAGCCCGCAGCACAGTTTTGGCGCCGCCTTCACGAAAGGAACACATCGTCCGCAAGCAAAAAGACGTTCAACCGCACAGGGATAGATTATCGTTGAGTAAAGCGCCGGAGCGAAGGCCGTTATATCTATGGTGACGCAAAGTCCCGAAAATAAGTCTGATCGTTTCCGCGGTCGTCGAATTTCACAAGTGGCGTTTTGATACGACCCCGTTTAAAACATTGAGTATTAGCGGAATATCCGGCGCATTGATTTCCACGTTCATTAAAAACAGGATTAACGGTAAAGTTTCCAAACTGTACCGGCATCGACATTGCCAAGAATTTGCATTATGTGGCATTGAAGTTCAATGACCAGGGCGAACAGACGGTTGAGCATTTTGAGGGTTTCACCGAAGATTTGGAACGGATGGCGGATTGGCGGAAGCAAAATGGAGTCGAGCAAGTGGCGATGGAGGCGACGGGCGTATACTGGCAATGTAGCGTGCTACATTGCCAGTACACTTCAGCCTCGTCCAAAGACAGAGACGATGCCAATACTTGCAGCCTTATTGCCAAACCCGGTGGGTCCACTCCAGAGTGACCTCAGCCAAAATTGAATTCGATTCCCTCCTGCAGAACGGCCGCAACCCCCGAGTACGCCCCAGATCACAGCCTGGTAGCCAGTTTCACCAGGAGTCGATTATGGAGTATTCGGACTTTGGCAGAATTTCCACTATGTTTTAAACATCGTGACTTCATGGTAGGTGTATCCCGTGCTTTCATTAGCCGTGGAACTTATTTCAATGTAGTTACAGCGTGCCGATTATTGAGTCCGTGTTCACCACTTTGTCGGGTGTCACAGGCAAATATTCATTACCGGTAAGTTCCTCCTATCTCGAAAACTCAACACGACGGTATCAATAATTTACAATTGGCCTTGAAATCGAATTACACACTCGCTGAACTCTTACAATACATAATTGTCCTGTCATTCATGGCAGATTCTCCAGTTGGTACCGGTGTTACGCTAATGTGTCTGATAGAAGTCAATTCCATTGCCCAACATCTCCTGATGTCGTCAAGACAACTTTCGTGACTCCCCAATCATCCCACCACAGTTGCGATGTACTGGTAGTTGGTGCCGGAGTTGTGGGCTGCGCTGTAACCCGAAAATTGGCCCTGGAAGGTGCACGGGTCATCCTGGCGGACAAGGAACGAGACATCCTCGGAGGAGCCAGCAAGGCAAACAGCGCGATTCTGCATACCGGATTTGACGCACCCCCGGGGTCCATTGAACAGGCCTGCATCGCGGCTGGATACCAGGAGTACAGGGATATTCACAAACACTTCAACCTGCCCCTGGTAGAAACCGGAGCCATGGTCCTTGCATGGGACGACGCACAGGCATCACAAATCGAAGCCATCGTGTCCAAGGCCCATGCCAATGGAGTGGATAATGTCACCGCCATTGACGCAGATACAGCCCGTGCGCGGGTTCCTTCACTCACACAAAAACTCAAGGCAGCGGCTTTCATCCCGGGTGAAAGTCTGGTAGACCCCTGGTCCACACCCTTGGCTTACCTGCATCATGCTCTGGCTCATGGAGCTCGATTTATCAATCAGTGCGAGATCCAGACGGGGCATTTTGAAGGAGAACATTGGCGCGTATCCACCTCTCAGGGTGAATTGCATGCCCGTTGGCTGGTGAACTGCGCGGGTCTGTATGGAGATATCCTGCACAATCGACTGAACAGCGAGTCCCTGTTTCGCATTCTGCCCCGAAAGGGCCAGTTTCTGGTGTATGACAAATCGGCTGCCGGTTTGACCAATACGATCCTTCTGCCGGTGCCAACGGAAACCAGCAAGGGCATCGTGGTGTGTCCCACAGTCTTCGGCAACCTGCTGGTAGGCCCGAGTGCCGAGGACCAGGACAGCCGCGATGACACGAGTGTAGATTCGAAAGTTCTGTCCCGACTGAAAACGGTGGGCGAAAATGTATTGCCGCAGCTCGTTCAACACGATGTGACGGCGCTCTATGCAGGCATCCGACCGGCAACACAGGCAAGGGATTACCAAATCCACATGAACGAGAAACGTCAGTATCTGTGTATTGGCGGTATTCGTTCAACTGGTCTGAGTGCAGCATTGGGCATTGCCCAACTGGCATCCAAAAAGATTTTTAATTGCCTGTCGGTGTCTTCACCGACAGCAGATATTCCATGGCCCACTGTGCCACAAATCAGTCAATTCGGCGAGCGGGACTGGATGCTGCCGGGCAACGGAGGCATTGTCTGCTATTGCGAACTGGTCACGCGCCGGGAAATCCAAAATGCCCTTCAGGGCCCGCTTCCGGCCAAGTCCCTGGGTGGGCTGAAACGCCGAACCCGCGTGACCATGGGACGATGTCAAGGCTTTTATTGCAGCGCGGAACTAAGTGAAATCACTGCAAACCACCTGGAACCACCCATGGCTGCTGCAGGTTGATGGTAGTTTATGGTAGAGGGTATGTCTGAACTGACTATTCATTGCGATGTGGCCGTAGTGGGCGGAGGCCCGGCGGGTCTTGGTGCTGCGAGGCAACTGAGACGTCTTGGTGTCGGTCACGTCATGGTTCTGGAACGGGAAGCGATGGCAGGCGGTATTCCCAGGCATTGTGGACACCCCCCGTTCGGCTGGCAGGAATTCCATCGCATTCTGACAGGGCCGAAATACGCCTCACGACTTGTGAAATCAGCTGAATCCGAAGGCGTGGACATCCGGGTGCAGTTTACCGTCACCGGACTGGAGCAAGGCCCCGCCTTGCACGTGTCAACTCCCGACGGAATGCTTCTTGTGAAAGCAAAACGAATTGTTTTGACCACCGGTGTTCGGGAAACTCCCAGAGCGGCGCGCATGGTCTCCGGCAACCGGCCGATGGGCGTTCTGACCACCGGTGCGCTGCAATCCATGGTATACCTCAAATCGCGCAGGCCATTCAAGCGTCCGGTCATCGTGGGCACCGAGTTGGTGTCATTTTCTGCGTTACTGACCTGTCGGCATGCGGAAATCCGTCCTGTCGCCATGGTGGAAAAACGCAGTCGCCCAACTGCCTGGCGAGCCGCTGCCTGGTTGCCGGCAATACAGGGAGTCCGCACCCTGATGAACACCGAGGTCACTTGTATTGAGGGGAAAGACCGCGTCAGTGGTGTGATATTGCGGAACGATACAGGAAGAGAAGAACACATCAGCTGTGACGGCGTTGTGTTCACCGGAAAGTTCGTTTCCGAGTCCACCCTGGCACGCCTGGGATCGCTGGAAATCAACCCGGTTTCCGGCATTCCGGTTGTCGATCAATTCGGACGCTGCTCTGATCCGAATATTTTTGCCGCCGGCAACATGCTGCATCCGGCTGATTCCTCCGGGCGCTGCTGGCGTGAGGGAGTTGAGACTGCGAATAGCATCGCACGGTCTTTGGAGACTGGCCTGCCGGCCCCGGGGAGGTCCACCGAAGTGCAGTTCACTTCACCTGTCATCCGCTATGTGACCCCGCAACGACTGGTCCCGGATCACCGACAGGCTGGGGATGTGCCCCTTTGGGTGAGGTTTTCCGCTGAAGCACGGGGGAAACTCCACCTATGGGCAGGTGATTCCCATGTGCTTGGAATGCGTGTCACGGCTGCGCCTGAAAAGCAGGTGTTCCTGCCCGTTCCGCACCGGATACTGTCATCGCATCCGGAAACCATCATGCTCACTTTCCACGAATCCGGCTGAACCCATGACCATACTCGCCATCGACCAGGGAACAACGAGCACCCGCGCATTGGCGGTAGATGACGATGGTGTCGCGTCCATCTCGGCATCGATCCGTCATCGGCAGCATTACCCCAGACCCGGTTGGGTAGAACATGATCCACTGGAGTTGCTACGGAACTTGGAAACTGTGCTTGATTCGGCAAAAAATATCAGGGCAGTCGGGATTGACAACCAGGGAGAAAGCTGTCTTGCCTGGCACGCTGTCACCAAAGAACCCGTCTCACCCGTGATTGTCTGGCAGGACAATCGCACAGGCGATGTGATCGAGCGCCTTGATCGCGACGGGGCTGGAGAAGAAATCATGCACCGGGCAGGGCTGCCCCTGGATTCCTACTTCTCGGCAAGCAAACTGGCCTGGATTATGAACCATATCCCCGAAGCCGCTCGACTGCGAACACAGGGGAAGCTCAGATTGGGTACCACGGATGCATATTTCCTGGACCGATTGGCCGGGGAATTCAGGACTGACATCACAACTGCCTCCCGCACCTCGTTGATGCATCTAGATACGGGCCAATGGGACGAAACGCTATGCCAGATCTTCGGCGTTCCCATGGATGCTCTGCCCGAAATCGTTCCCACCACAGGAAATCTCGGGCAGGTGACGAGCCGGGGTCAAGTTGTTCCGATAACTGCCAGCGTGGTGGACCAGCAAGCATCGCTTTACGGCCATGGCTGCCGGCAGGCTGGAGATGCCAAGATCACTTTCGGCACCGGCGCATTCGCGCTGATGGTGACTGGACACGAAATTTTCCGGTCACCGGAGCAGGGGCTTTTGCCCACCGTTGCGTGGCAACTTGAAGGCTGCCGGGCGGTGCATGCCCTCGATGGCGGAGTTTACTGTGCGGGATCGGCCATCGAGTGGGCCCATGGACTGCGACTGTTTGAAGACTATTCGTCGCTTGACACTTTTGACAAACCGGCTGCTATTGACAGGAACCTGGTGTTTGTGCCAGCACTGATCGGCCTGGCCTGCCCTCACTGGGACCGCCGTGCCGCAGGTTTGTGGATCGGGCTGTCCCTAGACACCGATCAGCAGGACATGATGCAGTCACTGATTGAGGGAGTTGCCCTGCGTACGGCAGAGGCTATCAGGACCATGGCCTCACTCTATCGTGTCAGCGACGAGATATCCATTGACGGCGGCGTCTCCGCAAATCCGTATTTTTGCCAGTTCCTGGCTGACAGCCTGGGCAAGTGCGTAACCGTCAGGCCCTTCTCTGAGCTCACCGCGATCGGCACAGCCCAACTGGCAGGAGCTGAAAACATCCTTGTTGACGACGACAATGCCCGAATCCAGCGGTTTCACCCCTCAGCATTTCGGCAGGACCGAATCGAAAAATTTGCGCAAGCCGTCTCCCGCTCCATGCAATGGAAGGATTGAGAAAAGAGCAAATATTTCTGATGGCAAATTGAATGAGTTTACTCACTTTTCGCCATACCCATTGACCCCGGGGCACTATCCCCGGGGTCAATTGATCCCTTTGGAGCAGTACGGACTGCTCAGGCAATCATCAGCTGTAACGGTAGGGGACACCTACCTTTTCCATCACCTGGGAGTATTGACTGAACGCATCCACTACTTTGCGGGTACGGGGGCTGATTGAAGCCAGATCTTCCCAGAATTCCTTGGAGTCTGCGACAACCTGATCCCATTCCTCTGTGGGGATGGTGGTGAGTTCCATTTTTTTGCCTTCTACCCTGAGCTGGGCCTCGCCTCCCCAGTACCAGACCTGGCGGTAATAATGCGAGTCGTTACAGGACATTCGAAAGAGTTCCTGCAGTTGCGTTGTCAGTGCATTCCAGCTTTTTGTATTGGCAAAATACGATCCACACCAAGCACCGGTGACATTGTTGAGCAATGCATAACTGCAGACATCCGCCCAGCCCACTTCGTACGCTTCCGTGAAACCGCACCAGGCAACTCCATCCAGTTCACCGGTACCGATCGCGACCTCGATGTCATCCCAAGGCAAGGTCACCGGAACCAGTCCATAGCGAGACAGAAACCTGCCAGCAGTCGGCACACCGAATACCCGCTTGCCTTTCATGTCGGCAAGAGAGCGGATCGGTTCCCTGGTAAAGATATGCAGCGGATCCCATGCACCGGCGCTGATCCATTCAACTCCTTCCACCTCACCGTAGGCTTCAGCCCAGATTTCATCCAGCCCGTAATACTTGAAAAGAACTGGCAGGTCCAGACTGTAGCGGGTGGAGAATGGAAAATATCCACCGAAAACACTGATGTCGACCGGAGAAGACATGGTGGCATCGTCACTTTGTACCGCATCAAGCGCTCCGGATTGCATGGCTCGAAACAGTTCATCGGTGGGTACCAGTTGATCAGCGTAATACAGCTCGATCTCCATCTGGCCGTGGGCAATCTTGTTGAATGCCTCGATCTGCGGCAACACCACATGTGCACCAAGTGGAGCTCCAGAATAGGTCTGCAGGCGCCACTTGATCGGATTGCTTTGAGAGAACGCATAGGGTGCGGTTCCTGCAGCCAGAATACCAGCGGTTCCCGCACCGAGATTTTTTACGAAATTCCGACGGTCTTCGCTTGCTGGTTGATTGGGTGTGATTTTCTCAGTCATTTTTTACTCCTGATTTGTATAGTATGAAATAAGCCATAAGGCCTGGTGGAATTAATTCGCGTACACCTGGCCTGGCAGCCACAGCGCAATCTGGGGAAAAACCATCACCAGAATCAACGCTACAACCATGACCAGCACGAATGGAAAGATAGATCGATAAATGTCTGCCAGAGTGATTTCAGGGGGTGCCATCGCACGCATCAGGAACAGATTGTAACCGAATGGCGGCGTCATATAGGCGATTTGGCAAGTTATGGTATACAGCACTCCATACCATACGGGATCAAAGCCCAGAACTTTCACCAAAGGCACATAAAGCGGGGCCACGATCACAAGCATGGCAGTATCGTCCAGGAACATGCCCATAAAAAGATACGAGAGCTGCATCATGATCAGCACTTCCCAGGGCGAGAGGTGCCAATTGGTGATAAAGAGACTCTCAATGGCCCGGGCGGCGCCAATTCCGTCAAATACAGCCCCAAAGCACAACGCTGCCAGAATGATCCACATGAACATGCAGGAAATTCCCAAAGTCTTGCGAATCGTTTCCTCCATCACATTGCGGTTGAGACGGCGCTTGAACAATGCGGCCAGGGTGGCTGCGGTGGCGCCGACAGCTGAGCTTTCAACCAGGCTGGTAACGCCCATGAGAAAAAGCCCCGTCATGAAAAAGAAGATGAGAAACGGAATAATTCCTGCCCGCAGCAGCCGCAACTTTTCACTCATCGGCAAATCGCGTTCCTCCTTGCTGACTGTCGGACCCAGATGAGGCTGCACGCGACATCGAATCACGATATAGATGATGAAAAGGCCGGCCATCATCAGGCCAGGCAATGCACCTGCCAACCACAATTGACCGACCGATTCGCGTGCAATCATGCCGTAGAGAACCAGCACAACGCTGGGTGGCACAAGAATCCCGAGGGAACTTCCGGCTTGTACCACACCGGTAATCATAATCTTGTCATAACCCCTTCGCAGCATCTCCGGCAAAGCGATCGTGGCACCAATCGCCATGCCTGCCACACTGAGTCCATTCATGGCTGAAATCACCACCATCAGCCCGATTGTTCCCACGGCAAGTCCCCCTTTGAGGCCACCGAACCAGACATGGAACATTCGATAAAGATCGCTGGCAATTCCTGATTCGGACAGGATGTATCCCATGTAGATAAAAAGTGGCAGCGTCAGCAGCGGATACCATTTGAACAACTTGAACGCTGCGGTGAACGGCATTTCCACCCCGCCGTCACCCCACAGCAGCAATGCGGCAACCGTGGAAACAACGCCAATAGCCGCAAACACCCGCTGTCCGGTCAGCAGCATCAGGAGCATGGAACCAAACATGATGATGGCGATGGCTTCGTAACTCATGCCAGTTCCAACCCCCTCGCCTTGGCCAGATCCTTGAAGAAGGTGGACAAAGTCTGCAGCAACATGAGAAATATCCCGAACAACATGATGAGTTTTATCGGTACCACTGACGGGTTCCACATTGAAAACAGTCTTTGGTTGGTTTCGATCGAATAGATCGTGCTGGATATGCAGCCGATCAACAACACAATCAGGTAGACCACCAGAAAAATGGCAGTGAAACTGTCCATACGCGCCTTGTTCCGTTCCGAAAGACGGTCATATAGCAGGTCCATACGAACATGGCTTTCAAGCTGCATGGAATAAGGGCCACCCATGATGTAGTAGGCAGCCAGGGTAAACTGGGCCAGTTCCACACACCAGAACAAGGGAATGTTCAGCATATTGCGGGTGACAGCATCCAGCAGCAGCGTACCGATCATGAGAAAGATCAGATACATCGCAATACGGCCGAAACGCGTGGACAGATAGTCCACTACCCGAACATATTTAACGACAAAGGATGGCATTGGGTAAAGGTCTCAAACCGGCTTGTGACTGACTGCTTCTTTTTTTGCGTTTCTGGAGGGGAATGGTATTCCATCCGCAGCGCATAATAATACCTTAAATAAGGCGGCGTACTTCACCTATCAAATGCAACAAAATCAAAGAGACCATGCACCGATGATAGGGCAAATAGCGAAAATCAACGATCAGGTGGCGGTGATTTCCGGTCCGGCAACACGTCGCCAAACTCTGAAAACCTTGAATTCATCCGCTACCGCAGGCAGTTGCATCCCAAAGGCGTGACGGCGTTTCGGGCGTTTACAACAGGCTTCGACAAGGGGGGACATCCTACCATTTGTCAAGGGCAAATGCAGAGGCGGTAACCCCGAAACCCATTGACTCAATTTTCTAAGCGGCCAGTTCATGTTTGGGGTAATCATGATCAAACAACTGTTGGTTTTCCAGCATGACGTAAGTGACTTTGAGAAGGCGGTCAGCGACGCCACGTAAAGCCCTTGCATGTCGGTGTCCACGCGCGCGTAGGGTGTTGTATTTGGCTCGACTGACCCGGTCGTGCTGCAGTGCGACTCGAGTCCAGTGGTAGAGGGCGGTCTGGAGTCGATTATTGACCGCACGATGGCGTACCACCACACAGATTTTAGCGGAGCGCTTGGTGACCGGAGCCGACCCGCAAAACGCCCGCAGTGCGTTACAATTACGTTGCTTCAGAATCGGTGATCGTCTCGCATTTTTGCATGCTGCGAAAACCATCGAAGACATGGACAGACCGGGTTATCAGTTGCATCAGTTGACAGGTGATCGAGGCGGACATTGGGCGGTTGATATTTCCCGCAATTGGCGTATCGTATTTGCATTTGACCGCGGCGATGCTTATTTGGTGAATTACGAGGATTATCACTGATGAATTATCAACAATATGACCCACCTCATCCTGGAGCGCTGATTCAGCGCACTTACATTGATCCGTTTGAGGAAATTACGTCAAACGGGGTTGCAGATCGGTTAGGGGTGGCTCGCAGTACGTTTAATCGGCTTTTGAATGGCAAGTCCGGCGTTTCTCCGGAAATGGCGGTTCGGCTTTCTGAAGTGCTCGGCGGTTCCGCTGAAAACTGGCTGTCTCTGCAAAAAAGTTTCGACTTGTGCCAGGCGAGACAGGCTGTTGATATCAGTGCGTTGAAGCGCATTGACTTCAGACGTATTGCATGAGACAGATAGGGAAGAACACAACGCAACAACTTGATTTCGTGAGCCCGGTTGGAGCGTATTCGAACCTTGGTGATCATCCAAATATGCGTCAATTTGACCTCCAACCCTTCCCAGGTTCCCAAACCCAATCGAAGTTTTCATTTGCAACTATTGATCTGATAGGCGGCAACATAAATTGACGCAATTGCTGTTGAACCTGTTCTAGCGAATCAGGTGCAGAGCAGTTGTCCAATTTCCGTAGAAATCCTTGCCACTGCGTGCGCTTCAGTGGATCATCTGCGAACCTCGATGTCAGCGCCAACGGAATACCCGCCGGCATCGGCGTATTTCGCCTGTTGAAAGTTTTGCGAATCGCGTTCGCTAGACTTCGACCATCAAATGAAATTGTCTCCGATATCACCCACAGATCGAAAAGGTCTTTCATACGGCTGTTAACGATTCCAAAATCAACCAGAATTTGAAATTTTTCCGCGACCGCAGTTTCTGGAGGATACGCCCTAATTTTCGGAGCAGGCATGTCCAATAAAGTTGGATATTCGACCTCAAGTGCAGGGGGTGTTACCACATCGCCAAATCCAATGTCAATTTGCATGGGTAATCTGGCCTTGGCAATTTGAGCAATTAGTTTAACCCGAATACCCCCATAATCGGATTCACGCCGAATAAATGACGATTTCACAGTTTCCTCGCGGAATCTGATGCCGTCTCCAGAAAATTCAAAGGCGCATAGATCTTTGATAATCGACTCGGCATCTTCAAGCGTCATTTCCCCATATCCCAAAATATCCAAATCCCTAGTTGGGCGGACATCTGCCGCTGTCCATATTCGAAACAGATACGCTCCTTTCAAAACAAATCTGTTTGCGTAAGTTGAAACACCGATCCTATACAGAAACCGCTCATTCGCATAGTGAATCATTATCGACTGGACATCTTTGTTGGAAGCTTTAGCCAATCGAGCAAGTTGGTTTCTGACAGCCCACTCGTTATCGTGTTTGTTTGACTCCTTCATACGATGGCTTCTAAATACGGTCTCATAACACTTGCTACTCGGTTGATTTCCGCAAACCGCCAGATTTCGTCGACAGTGGCTTCTTTACGGGATAGACATTCCTTCAATGCTTCAATTGCGATGTCAGTCCCTACCTTGTTACGATGCTTGAAACAATCGGCGACCGTTTTGGCTGGAATTGTAATTGGCACCGATACCCCTTCGATCCAATGGCATTCCAAACCTACCGAAAGTGTTTCAGAGCCTGAACGAATGATCCGCAACGACACGGGTGGACTCAGAGGAGTCCATCTACCGTGTTCGATCAATACCCAAACCCGGTGCGGCACTTGCGTTGTCAACACGTGGAACTGAAGTGCTGACAGAAGGCAGATTACACCGTGCGGAATCGCTTTCGACACCACAGCCAAACTGTGCGAAGCAGTAAAGTCTGCATCTGCGTATTGATAAATACCGCGTCCTATGCGCAAAATCAGACCCTCATCCTGAAGCCGTCTCAGATACGTATGTGGCACGCCTGCAGTATAAAAGTCTTTGGCCCGCAGTATCGCACCGCTACGCGCTAATTCCAAAGCCCGATCTCGCAATGAATCTCGTTTCAAGTGGCTTGAAGTTCTATCTACAATATAATTAATGATGATTATATAGTATTTATAACATTTTAGCGGAAACTTCGGATGATCAGAATCCAAAAGTGTAAAAAAATACGACGAATGTTGGTGTAGTTGGTTCTTCAATGAATAGAAGATTTGAAGAACTGGTGGGCACGGACGGAATGTATTCGAACTTTTTCTAGTCTACCTTTCAGAGTAGTTATTTCGACCTTGTGAGACAGGAGTCAAATTCAAAAATACGGAAAATCACTACAAATACAAAGCGTTTCTGGAATTCGAAGCAAACACCAATTTCACAACTTGTCAATTTATGTTCAGCGGATATGCAGCTTCCTTAGGCGACCTCGCGCGGACAAATGGCACTCAAGGCATCAGATTCATTTTGCATAGCAATATCAAGCTCATAGAGAGTCTGAAGATTGGTCCAGCTTTGGGCGTCTGTGCCAAAATATCGCGCTAATCGCAGTGCGGTTCCCGCCGTAATTCCTCGACGACCGCGAACGATATCGTTGATACGCGCAGGTGTCACTCCAAGAGCTTTGGCCAATGCCGTAGCTGAAAGACCGAACGGTTCCATGAAGTCGTGTTTCAGTATCTCGCCAGGATGGACTGGCTGAAGTCTTTTCACGTTGTTCCCTCCAAAATGTCAATTGTGATAGTCAACTATTTCTACATCGTAGGCATCTCCTTCAACAAAACGAAAACAGAGCCTCCATTTGTCATTAATCCGAATGCTGTACGTACCCTTGCGATCGCCACATAGTGCCTCAAGCCGGTTTCCTGGCGGAACCCTAAGAAAATCAAGCGATGTAGCGGCATTCAATTGTGCAAGCTTCCGTTGAGCAACGCGCTCGAAGTTAAGAAAACGCCGTACTTGAATATGGTTAGCGAGCCGCTCAGTGTCCTTGCAACGGAAAGTTCGGATCATAAACGTATTATATCGAATATCGATATGCAATATCAGTCCAAGTCCTGATTGAGTACATACGAAAAAATCTGACAGGATGTGCGGCATTGTATTGCTCCGCATTGAACCGCCGCGAGTTATATAACAAAACCCGGACTACATGGATTTACGCCCTTTACATGATGGATAGTTCACACAGCCAAGAAAAGGGCTGTACTTTTCGTTGCGCCTAACCAACCAACCGTCAATGCATTCCGTGCAGGCGGCAAACTCAGCCCCGCATTCACATTGGCTTACTTCCAGCGAAGAGTCAATTCGAAGCGGCATGCTAATGCCGCACGCCGAGCACAAAGGCAGACTGGCATCGCAATTGTCCCAATGTTCGCAGACATATCGATTCTTCCGCGCCAAAATCATTTGCCCTCCGCACTTGGAGCACGGATACCGCCGGTGTTGAGCAAGGCCATATTCGCTGACACTGAATTTTTCATCCTCCAGCAGTTCTTTCACGAAGCAGGAAGGTCGGTCCGATCGTACAATTATTGTGATCGATTCGCGTGCGCGGGTGAGTGCCACATAGAATACACGACGCTCTTCGGCATGCTCATATGACTCTCGTTGCGGAAGCACCAAATCTAGCAGAGGGTCGTCGACGATTTCAGATGGCAAGCCATGTCGTCCGCTTTCAGCGCCGAGTATGATTACGTGGTCCGCTTCCAGACCCTTCGACGCGTGGATTGACTTGAAGAATATTGACAAGCGTGTGTGACGTCTGTTCAATTCCTCCATATCGTCCGGGCGAGGCCAGTTGTACCTCCCAATCAAGAGCACGGTTACCGGTTCTCCTTCTACTTGGTTTGAAACACGAATCAACGCCTGTTCCAAGTTCTCGCCGTAGCGATTCTTCTCGCTCCAGAGAACTGATATTGCTGGTGCTGAGGACGTGCCTGCAGGAATGACATTCTTCTCGATCTGTGACGGGTTCTTCAGAATGAACCGGCGTGCAGGATTTGCAATCCGGTCCACACATCGGAAGGTATTCTCGAGTTTTGCTATGCGGTAAATCCCAGTTTTTTCACCGAGTATACCGCCAAAGAGCGTACCAAAATTTTGCATCAGATTAATGTTGGAACCCGTGAACCGGTATATTGACTGCCAGTCGTCACCTACAGCAAAAATGCGAGCATCTAGATCTTGCTTCTTCAGTGCAATCAGAAGATTCGCACGCGCTGTCGAGATATCCTGAAACTCGTCCACCAGAAGATGGCGAAAAGAACTTCGATAACGATTCTCCTTGATGTAGTCAGTCGCTCGGGAAATCATGTCATCAAAGTCGGTACGTTCCCCAAGCCGTTTTTGGTATTCCCCGTAAACGCGTTCGAAGATTTCTAAGAATGCCGACTCGCGCTTATGGTCCACCCTAAGACCCGCCTCGCTTTTACACATCTCAATCGTTAGATCTGATCCTTTAAAGTGCCGAAGAAATGTGGCGAGCGTTTTGGTGAAGTCGTCGAATTCACCTAGTTTGCTGAGCTGCGAAAGAATTGATTCCAACGGGATAGGATTCAAATCCATGTAAGAAGCAATTTTTTCCTCCAAAGCTAGCAGCAATCGTCCTTCAGCTTTCTCGTAGCTGAAAGTCTCAACTAGAGTCGTTCCATACGTGGTATGCACGTTCCGTTTCCACTCCATCTCGATCAGATATTTCTCGCGATCGACGTAGGGTGCTGTAGTTAGGAATTCATTACCGTCTTCGTCTCGTTTCCATTGCTTAACCATACTATAATGGTATAGTGTATTATTACAGTATACCATTATAAGAGTGAAGCGATAACCATGCCAATTCAAGCCGGACAATTATTACAACGCGGTTCCGCTGTTTCGGGTTCATTGCTACCTGCAATATTCGATATTTTTGGTCGGTGGCACCTAACCGGTACTCAGCAAATGACCTTGCTGGGTCTCAGCAACGAGAAGACTCTGTACAACTGGAAGAATCAGCCGGAAAAAGCGAATCTAACCAGAGATTTGCTTGAGCGATCGAGTTACATTCTCGGAATCTACAAGTCTTTGCAAATACTGTTGCCCGACCCGGAAATTGCTGATCAGTGGCTGTCCATACCTAATGACAACCCGCTGTTCAACGGCGCCACTCCAATGGATCGATTGCTGGCTGGACAGGTAGCGGACTTAGCAGTGGTTAGACAATTCTTGGATGCACAGCGCGGCGGCTCGTGATCAAAATCGACAAGCTGCCTGTCAGTAATGTAGACGAGCACGTATTACGCATTATTCCGTCTCGCTATCCACAGATCAACCTTTTCGAGCAAGTATCCGGTCCACAAGACTGGGAAGTGCTTTATGCTGTTGAGTCATTGACCAATCCCCGGTTGCGTGATCAGGTCGGTGACATTCGCCTAGTAGCGCCAGAAGACCGAGTTTACGGCGACGGTGCTTCCTGGATCATGGCAGCCTTTACTCATCCTCCAGTGGATGGACGTGGTGGTCGATTCAATCGGGATTTTGGCATGTTTTATTGCTCTTGTGATCAAGCAGTGGCGATCGCGGAGTCGTCCTACCATCAGGAAAGATTTCTCAGGGAGTCGAAAATCAATAAAATTACCTTGCAAATGCGTATCATTCGTGCTCATTTGGGACCAACAATTTTGCACGATTTACGTCATCTGGTCGGCCACGCGCTATTTCATCGAGACGACTACGGGGCCGCACAACGACTCGGTTATTCGCTGAGACCTGCTGGGAGTTATGGGGTTCACTATCCGAGCGTCAGAGCCAATGGCGAATGTTTCGGCATCATGAGACCCAGAGCACTATCTGATGCACTTCACTGGCGTTATCTGTCGTATCACTACAATAAGGGGAAAATCGTTGAGGTTGAATCCATTGAAAAATGGGAAGATTAACGCACATCTAAAATTCTAATGAACACCATCGCCAATTATTAGTATGCGTTTCTCGATTGAGGAAATTTCGAGATGAATGAATCGTTTGGTGGGCACGGTCGCAATACAGACGAACCTTTTGTCAGTTGCCGTTTCAGATAACAATATACGATCCGAGTGAACAACCTATCTATCAGAAAATTGCTGTAAAAGCGCTGCAACTTAAGGAACTTGGGTTAACTCGCAGTTCGATCGCTCGCCAACTCAATGTGGATCATAAATCAGTTTCTAAAGCAATCAATTGGATCAAAGAATTCGACAGTTGATTCTGTTTTTCCAGGTCGAGATTCACGCGAAAGATCGCAACGTACTAATGTCGTTTAACAATTATTCGGCCAGGCCACACTGGTAGAGTATACACACCACCAATCCTATCAAGCTGACATTTGCGACGATTCGCCGCCGCACCCGACATTCGAGAGAATGGTTGAGCCGACAGAAGTATCCCATTCTACTAAATCAGGAGTAGTGTCATAGAGTTCACACCGGCGATGGATGTCAGCCATTATGATGATTTTTGCAATCATATTGCCAGAAAGTCTTTCACGGATGTACAATTTTCAAGCACAAACCGGCAGGTCTAAAGGAGATTTGATGGCGATGCGAACGCACTCGCAAGCAGATGGCGCACCGCTAATACAATCGTCCACCGAACAGTCAAATTTGAATTGAAATCAACAGAATTTCGACCGAACCATCTTTGACCGTTATCTGTCGATGTCCGCCCTAGCGGCCAGTCGTTTGTCGCGCCCTGATTCATTGCCTGTCGATGTCTACGGATTCTCGTCTAAACCGAACTTCATCTTGATTTAACCTCTATAGTTCATTCCAGTTCTTTGTTATAGCGGAATTGTTTTATGACATTTCCGCTTTTTTGTATGTATGTTTGTTTCCATGTATTTGTTCATTTATATGTTTGTATACTGCTATTTAATATTGTATAATTCATTTATATTCGTTTCCATGTTATAAAATTTCACCATGGCCATTTACATCGAATCCATTCCCAACCGCAACAGCCCGCCAGCGATCCTGTTGCGCAACGCCAAACGCAACGGAAAACGCATCGAACGCAAAACCCTCGCCAACCTCTCCAAAACCCCTGCATTCATCGTCGATGCCATTGGCATCCTTTTGAAAGGCGGCCTCATCGTCCACTCTCTCGACCAGGCATTCACCGTCCAACGCTCGCTGCCGCACGGACATGTCGCGGCTCTCGTCGCTTTGGCTTCGCAGCTCGGACTGCCGCGCATTTTGCATAGAATCGGCTCGCGTCAGCGCGACCTGGCGCTGGCTGCCATCATCGCCCGCATTATCTCGCCAGCCTCCAAACTCGCCACTGCCAGAGCGCTTTCGCCCGCAACCGCCGACAGCTCCTTGGGCACTTTACTCAAGCTCGATACCGTGCACGGCAATGAAATGCTCGATATGCTTGACTGGCTCGGAGAACGGCAAAAGTGGATCGAGAAAAGCCTCGCCAATCGCCACTTGCGTGGCGGCACGCTGATTCTTTACGATGTCACCTCCACCTATGTCGAAGGAAAGTGCTGCCCGCTGGCCTCATTCGGCTACAACCGAAACCGCAAACGCGGCAAGATGCAGATTGTCTATGGCTTGCTGTGCGCCGCCGACGGCTGTCCGGTGGCGATTGAAGTGTTCTGCGGCAACAGTGCCGACCCCGGCACTCTAGCCACTCAGATCAGCAAGATTCGAAAGCGCTTCAACATTCACAACGTAGCGCTGGTCGGCGACCGTGGCATGATTACCTCGACGCGCATCCGCGAGGATCTGCTGCCGGTCGCACTGGATTGGATCTCGGCGCTTCGAAACGCCGACATCCGTAAGCTGTTCAAAGATCAAAAAGACAGTGAAACCGATACCAAACTTTGCGCCAGCGAACTGCAACCGGACCAGGTGGCGGAAATCGTCAGTGCCGAGTTTCCCGGCGAGCGGCTGCTGGTGTGCCTCAATCCGCGCCTTCGCCAAGAACGGGCGCAAAAACGCGAACAGCTGCTGCGCGCCACTGAAACCATCCTCACCGAGATCGCCGCCGCAGCCCGCCGCCACAAGTCAAATTCCGCTAACCGTGACCGTACCATTAAGCGGCTCGGACGCGAAGCCAACCGCCGCAAAGTCGAAAAGCACTTCGACATCACCGTCACCGACAGCGATCTGCTGTGGTCACGAAATCAGCAGCGAATCGACAACGAAGCCAAACTCGACGGCATCTATGTGATCCGAACCTCGCTGTCGGCGGATGCCATCAACGCCCATGACGCAGTGGCCGCTTACAAATCTCTGTCCACAGTCGAGCGCGCCTTTCGCACTATCAAGACCACCCGGCTGGAGGTGCAGCCCATTTATGTCTACAGTGAACCGCATGTACGCGCACATGTGTTCCTGTGCATGCTCGCCTGCTACCTGGAATGGCACTTGCGCCAGCGACTCAAGCCGTTTCTGTTTGACGACCAGCAACCGCCAAGTCGCTCCTCGCCGGTTCAGCCAGCCAAGGTCTCACAGGCGGCAGCACAAAAAGCCAACTCCAAAAAGACTTCCAGCGGCGACCCGGCTCACAGCATGACTACGCTGCTTGCGGATCTCGCCACCCTGTGTCTCAATGAAGTAACCTTGTCTGGACTTTCCGATGACATCCTCACAACCACCACCAAACCAACCCCGCTGCAGAGCAAAATCCTCGCCGTACTCAATGTCGACCCCAATGCAGGTGTTTCCATAAGAATGGCAGGTTGATTTTCCGAAAATCCACGTATTTACTGCGCTTGCGCCTTATTCTTGTAGTGAAGATCGGGTTAAGTGGATAGCGTATCGAGGAAGTGTTTGTGGATCGCGGCTATCGCGGCCATGATGAGGCGGACAGTGCGGTTTACATCTCGGGACAAAGGCGCGGGGTTACGGCTCGCATCAGGAAATGTCTGAAACAGCGCCAGGCGATTGAGCCGATCATTGGTCATCTGAAACACGGTGGCTAGCCGGGACGCAACCATCTCAAGGGCACTGAAGGCGACGGCATGAATGTGCTGCTGAGCTGTGCCGGACACAACCTGCGGCTGATCCTGAATCGTTTGAGGGACAGTTGTGCCGGTATTTTTTGTCGCTCAGTTTTTCGCTGGATTTTTCACCAAAAACGGGGGGGGTTCCAGCGTTAAATACGGCTTTGCAGCGTTGAACGCTGCGTGAGACCGTCTCAGATTCCGACAACTTGACATTCATCACCTTGAAAATCGACAGAATATCATTTTATTCAGGGCGACTAGTTCCATCTCTCCCAAAAACGGTTGTACCACTTGCCTTCCAATTCCGAGATCGACGGATACCAGATGATAGCGTTCCGTACAATCGAATAATGGCTTCTGCATGGGAATTTGACCCCGATCGAAGGTTTTAGCGTTAGATACTCACCATCGTAGGTCAGACTACGAGTCGTAGGGTTCAGCGTCACGTCGACCAAACGTCCACACCCGCATGGACATAGATGGGAAAGGGTAGCGAACCTCATGCTGACGTACAGTGTACCTTTGTCCATTTCGGATAAGTGCGGGATTGTTTCGACAAACAATGGTTTCAGTTCCATTGCTTTTTTATCCCTCACAACATAGCGGGAATGAGTATTGTGTTTGCGCCGATTTCTCCTTTTCCGAAAGCGCATTTTAAACCTCTCTCACTATGAGAGACTGATCACTAGCACTATAGTCTAGGCACTCTTCCCTTTGCTCCTGCCAGAATTGACCACGTATCTTCCTCCACGACTGAATCGCCCAGCCCGCAGTCATTGAATAGACGTCCGGCAAGTCCAGGCTTCCGTAGTCGTCTTGTCCCGCCTGACCGACTTGAGGGATGGCTTCCCTCCAAGAAGACACACCGACATGGGCAGTAACTATCCGCGTGGAAACCTTGACTTGCTTGTCCTCACGCACTAACGAGAGTCCTGTCACGACGAACGGGATTCCAGTGTTAGCCAGCGCGTCGCACACCATCATTCGATCGTCGGCTTCGTCCACGGCTACGAAGGCAAAGCTGGTTCCTTCAATGACTTTATGCACGTTTTCAGAAGATACCTTTACATTATGGGCATGTACGTTGGTGTGGATGAGGGAATAGGTCTCCTGGAACCAGTCAGCCTTTGGTCTACCAATCCAGACATTCGGATCAAGCCCACCTGGCATGCGAAGTATATTTTTTGGTTCGATGCAATCGTAGTCCCAACCATGAATTTCTCTAGGATCGGCTTTGACAACAATGTCTGCTATCCATGCACCGACACCACCAAGTCCGACAATCGCCACATGCTCTTGAGCTACCAGTTCCCTCCACTCCACTGCTTCTGGCAGTTGGTCACCGAGTACATCGAACTTGTAAGGGCGGGGAGTTGCTTCTCCCTTCGATGCAGGTCGGCCAAGGAACAGTGCATATATTTGCATGGCATAATTGTTTAACGCTTCCCAAGCATCTTCATACTCACGGTCTTTCAGCTTGATCGAAAGAACTAGGCTGGATTGAGTTCTCCCAATCACGCCTTCTGTCAATTCTGTACCAGACCAGTCGTAGAGTCTTCCATCGGAAAGACCTCGTATATTGGCCGTGTGCAAAGCGCGTTGCTGCCAATCGTGGGTTGCTTTGAGTTCGTCTGAGTTCGGAGCAGTTCCTACCCAGACCTGACACTTGCCAGCAGTATTCGGTGCGACAAAACAAGGCACCCCTGATACACCTATTTCCAGGTCTCGACGCTCAATTTTCCATCCCCGCCGCTCCGCTTCTCGACGGGCTAGTGATTCGTGCTCAGACACTCACTTGCCCTATGCGAGATACGAGTCGTCAATCCTGAACGACAGTTCATCAACCACGGACATTGGTTTATCTGATGGATAGAATATTCCCATTGTTCCGTCTTCCGCTGTCCATTTGATGCCCGGCAGTTTACCTAATACGTATCGTTCCGGATCGAGTTTGTTCCATTGTTCAACCACTTGCGCAAAGCTAATGGTCGGCATGTCCCACAGCACCGACCGAGCATTGATGTAAATCGTCAGCTCCTTGACGATTGCCGTCAGTCCAATGGGTCCTTCGCCGTTTCCAGGTTCTTGTGTCATGTTGAATACCTCTTCGTTGTCTAATTAGGTTTCTGTATTGTTTGTTTCCAGCGTTTTACACGTAGGGCAAAGAGTTTCCCCCGGTGGGCGATCAAGTTGCTCAAGGAAGTTCGTCGTAGGCCACCCGGAGCACACCTCAACCCAGTGCCACGCGCCACCGAAAGCGGTCTGTGAACGGCGATACATGCGAAGCTCCTTGCGCCCTGCGTAAGTCAACACACGTCGTCCTGCTGGCGTCTGGGCCAGATGACCAACCTGTCGAATAGCGTATCTGATGATCCCGGCGCGAGACGTCGTGGTTGTCACTGAGGAATCGGGGTCGATGTTTCGTGTCAAATCAGCAATGTGCTCACCAATAATCACCATTGAAGCTAGGTCTACGGCATTTGCTCGAAACGATAAGCTAGCTTCTTCCTTGAGGGCGTCTTCCTGCTCTTCTATCATTTTTTGCTCCTACATTCGACATTCATAAAGCGTACCACTATTCCAGCAGTAGTGCAACATTGTAGCACATTTTGTATTACATTGTAATACATTTGCGGTTCGAGTAGAATCTGACTTTGTCACGATCAGTCTAGATAGTCGTCCCTGAATAATCCATTATTCAGCAATATATCATTGTTACTATTGATTATTGTTGCTGAAATGTCTGTTTTGAAATTGCCAGAAACGGTATAATTGGGTATCCTTATCTTGCAATTTGAAGGGTAAAAATGAAGCCTCAACTACCCCAGAATCAAGATCAGAGCGAACTGTTCCGCAGCCGCCTTGACCACCAGATCAACATGATCCATGAGCTGGCACAGCTCAGCAGCACATTCATGCCGTCGCCTTCAGTGCCCTTGAGATGGTTGCGTCCCGGCTAGCCACCGTGTTTCAGATGACCAATGATCGGCTCAATCGCCTGGCGCTGTTTCAGACATTTCCTGATGCGAGCCGTAACCCCGCGCCTTTGTCCCGAGATGTAAACCGCACTGTCCGCCTCATCATGGCCGCGATAGCCGCGATCCACAAACACTTCCTCGATACGCTATCCACTTAACGCACACACCTGATCCAAGGCTCTTTTCAAGGAATGACCGTCATACGGGTTGCCCGGCAAGGCCAGGCCACTGACCACGAAGTTGCTTCGGTTGGTCACCGCAATGCTGGCCTTGACCCCAAATTCGTAGCGTTTGTGTGCCTTGCCCTTGCTGATGCACTCCACCTCCGGCGCATGCACACTGTATAGCTTGTTGGAACTGGTTTTTTCCTGGGCCAGCAAGTGGTACTACCCGTTGCTCGGGTCGTGCGCACGGTATAGTAGACCGAGTGAATCGTGAATTTAACGTATCCAAGCTGGATCAGTTGTGGGTGGCGGATGCGACTTATCTGCATACGTTAGACGGTGTGTTGTATTTGGCGGTGGTGCAGGACGCTTGTAGTCGACGGATTTTGGGCTGGTCGATGAAAACCTGCCAGGACGTCGGTTTGATGAGTGAGGCCTTGCAGATGGCACTTCGAGGTCGGAGTTGCGAAGGCGTGATTCACCATTCGGACCAAGGAGTACAATACAGTTCGAAGGCCTTTCAAGCCTTGTGTCGAGTGCATGGGATCAAGCAGTCGATGGGCAGTGTCGGTGATTGTTATGACAATGCGCAAGCCGAATCATGGTTTGCCACATTGAAGCGGGAAAGCGTTTTGAAAACGGATCGTTTAAAGTCAGCGAAGGAACTAAGACAGCAAGTGATTCGGTATATCGAGTCTTGGTATAACCCCCGACGATTGCATACGAGTCTGGGTAATAGGAGTCCAGTCAAGTATGAAGCGCAGCTGAAAAAAGCGCAACCAGAGGTTACCAGCGCCCTTAAGGGCGCTGGTAACCTCTCAAATCCTAACGTCTCTACCAAATTGGGGTAAGACTAGAGTATCGACAGCGTGTCTCATGAGACGGTGCGAAGGGTTCTAAAAAAACAAATCAAGCCTTGGAGACGCCTCGAATGAGTGATTCCGCCCCAAGGCAATACCGAGTTCGTGGCCGCGATGGAGCAGGTGCTGGATGTATACCGGCGACCTTACAATCCTGACTACCCGGTGGTTTGCATGGATGAAAGCCTGCGACAGCTGATTGGCGAGACGCGTTACCGGCGCGCGCACAGGCTAGCCGTGCAGAGTAGACTACGAGTACCGGAGCATGGGCATTTGCAATGTGTTTATGGCGGCAGAGCTGCTGGCCGCAACGCGCAAGACCAAGGTGACCGAGCGGCGCGCCAAGCGCGACTTCGCACACTTTGTCAGTGACATTGCGCAGCGATATGCGTCGGCGAAAACCATCACGCTGATCATGGACAATCTGAACACCATCGTCCAAGTGCGCTTTACGAGGCGTTCGAGCCGGATCAGGCCAAGGCGCTTTGGGATCGGATTCATGCCAAGGTTGACTAGCAGTTCACCAGCAAGGATGCGCGTATCAGGCTGAAACGTCTCTATCCGACACTTGAAAAATGACATAACACTAGCTGTCCTCGATCTCCGTCGCCAACGCACTACAATTAGGCTCAGTCAGAAACAGATCCAGAATCTTTTCCACGTCAATTTCATGACGAATCCCAATAACTTACCAAATTGTACTTTCTTGAGGCATTAAAGCGGAAATCGGACAACCAGGCAGCTTGGCGGTTTGAATGAATTCAGATCAAGAAATGCAGACTACAATGACCTAGCAAAGTAATACTTCTCACTGGTTTCTTTGGATAAGTCATTCATTTCAGTAACCTCATCTTCACTTGCAATCAGACATCCTTCTCTGTTGATCAGACATATATTCGGAGTAACGGGCAAAATAATTCTGTGGGCGGCGGTGTCTGGAACAACGAATTCGGCTTCCCGACTTTTCAAGATACCCCAACTACAACCACACAAGTGTTTCCTTTCATTGATAATGTTCTGTTGAATTTTATATCCGGTCAAATGCCTCCCGCTGATGGTTCGGTCGGGTTTAATGACAGTAGCACTATTTTTTTCTAACAATTCCTGATCATCCTTGGAGTATTCGTGAGCAACACTCAAGACATCTTTGACTTCCTGGTCCTCTAGAGGGCACTTGTTCCAGTGCCAGCGACAATTCCAAAGCAAATACATGTCGGTAACGACGTTCTTCTCTCTTGAATTCAGTCGCCTAACAATTTTACCGGCTGCTAACTTTTCAGCGAATTCTTGGTACTTGTCTTCGATTTCCCTCATATATCCAGATTCGGCACGTTGATCCCAAGTTCTACGCGCACAGAAGATGTATTCATCTGGTTTAAGGAATTCAGTTTTATCGTGTTCGATAAGGTGCACGTGAACGCGCCCGTCACTATTTGCAAATCTCTCAATAGATTTTTTAGGGAAACAGTGTTGCTTGATTGTTAATTGACGAGGATTTCCCCGTTGTGTCTTTTCGTATTTCTTAGACATCTATGTTTCTTTTTGTATAACCCCTTAAACGATGGTAGACAGCGTTGGCTGCGACCATGTTGTTTGAACCACTTAGTGTATGAATACAAAGATTTTTCAAGTCGTAGATAAGCGAGTAAAACGCGATCATAAAAGCGAATAGGCTTTCAGAATGCGATAAGTTGCTTGACCATCAATTAAACAGAATTTTCGTCGTGAATTGCCGGGGCGGATAGTCAACTCCCGCAATGTTCTTCTAACCACAGGGCCAATGAGATGTGCATGTTGGACTATGGATATGTCCGCGTCTGAATCTACCAATCGGTGAATCTGATCGGCTCGCCTTCCACACATTTCCAAAGTCATTTCGCGAAATCGGGAAGGTCCTTTTAACAAAAACGCCGCTGTCTTGCGTTGTCCGCCTACCGAAACATTGGCCGAGAAGTGGTCGTTGGATTCGCCGCCCCAATCACTCTTTGTTGGTTCGGACAGTAGATTAGCAATCTTTTTCTTAATTATTTCTTCCGAAAGTCCTTGCATTATGCTCATCCACTCTGCGTCGTTTTTAATTCTCACGTCATTCATATTTGAGAATTGGTCTATGTCTTCCGGGAGAATCTCTCCAAATTCGCCACCTAAAAACATCAAATGAGCCCTCTTACGTTCATCACCATTTCTAAAGTGGTCTAACCAGGGTTGACCAATCACCAACGGTTCGATTTCAAAATTGTCGTGATTTTCATGTAATAAACCAACAATCGAATTCATGTGTCCGCCTTTGTGCAAAATCATTTTCCCGGTATCGCTGACTAAATGACTCGTGTGATATGTGATAACGACTGGTTTACCAAAGTCGATATCAAGTTCCACAGCATGGCAAACGCGATCTGTTTCGTAAATTTGTGGGCAAGGTGCGAGATATTCCATGCTACGAAAGAGATGACGCGGTTTACCAATCTCTAACGCTTTTAGTAACGTAGGTGCATGTATTGATTCGCAGACGTCCAAAAGCAAGGTCACGAGAAAGTGATCATTTGAGAGTACTGTCATATGGTCGGAGCCGTGAGACTTGTGTTGTTCAAAATAAGAACGAGTCTCTCGTGGCAAGGCACCGATGCAGAGTCGCCTATTTAGGAAACCCATATCAATATGGTGAAACTTATCTTCTGTTCGAAGTTGTTTGGAGATATCGTGAATATAAGACATGATCAATATGCAATATTTTCATGTCTATGGCAAATACTTCGTGAGGTTCCACACATTCTAGCGAGTGTTCTCCGATATAAAAATGGGTATGTAAGGTTTATATGTTTCCACTATCAATAAATTGCGTTGAAAAGAGTTGGATTTACCATCTTTAGTCTCATTATGTGGATACGCGAACCATTCTTGTACGTTAAATGAAAGGGAAAACACACCTCGGTTGACGACTGTAAATTGACCAAAAAATTGTTTCAGTGTCGATAGGTTAAGATCAATTTCGTAACCTTTTCAGGCGGCGCATCCCCATAATTCGCCTTGTAAATCTTCCGTCCAGTTCTGTGGGACGTTTTCTGATCTGACTCAGAAATGTTGTCTGGTGACAAGGTGCATTCAAGAACTTTCGGATGTCAATTTCTTCTTCAATTGTCAACGAAACCAAAGCGGAAAAGTGTCATTCGGCAGATTTTTTTTGATGATCCTCTATACACAGAAGCTGGCAATTGTCTTCGATAGTTTTTCCACCTTTCGACCACGGGATAATATGGTCAGCCTCCATTTCTGAAAATTCAAACTCCTGCTTACAAACTTTACATTTTCCAGATTGCTTTTCGTAAACTCTCTGTTTTATTGGATTTGAGAAAGCACGAATGTTCAGGTGCTTTTCTTCGCGCGTTAGAATGTACGGATAAATTCCAGATTGATTTGTAACATCTTCATCTAGATAAAGTTTTCCAGTTTCTTCTTCGATTTTTTCAGGATCAAGTTTCTCGCCTTTATAGGAATTGTATAGAGATCCCCAATCCACTCCTTTCATGGGTTTTCTGTACGTCGTGAATGTTGCCTTTGTCCAGTTGATGACTGATTTCAAGTAAGCCCACAAAGGTTTCGCAGACGTTTCATGTTGATGCTTGCCCATGTATTCTTCTATCTCATTTCCGCTAATCCATTTGATTGCTGTTTCGAGATATTCCTGCCGGATTGACTTCCCCCTCAAGTAATCTTTTCCGATTTGATAAGCGACGCAGCCACTTCTGCTAAAGTATTTCTTTGCATCCGTAACCCAAGAGCCCGCATAAACTGCGTTGCGCAATTCCTGATCGAACAGTTTTGCTCCTGCAATATTGATAATTTTGAACCATTCCAGCTTCTCACTATCCGTGCCACTACACACATAGATCATAAGTTTGTAGTCGAGAATTTGTTTCTGCTTGTCACTTGGAAGATTTTGAAAGTACAAGCCATCAAAAGAAAAATCTTTTGCTACATATCGCGCGATTGAAACAGTGCGCTGCTGACCGTCAATAATCTCATAGCCGCCATCTTCTCGAACCGCCCAATACATCACATTCAGGGGAAAATTTTTTGTAATCGTGTCGATTACTGCATCTCGTTGTTTAGGGTTGTAAATGAACTCGCGCTGAAATTTCGGACGAATATCCAGTTTTCCCCCGAACCCAACAACGCCCCCCTCTCCATCATCTTTGTAATCCTTCACGATTTCTCGAACTGGAATTTCATTAAGCTCTATTTGCATCAATTCAACTCCTTATTGCGAATAACAATCCTTGCATAAATTTCTCTATCATTAATTCTGAACCTGCTTTGTGTTCCAGTTAATTCTTCTAGAAGCGGTCTGTCCATCCCAACAATTTCAAATTGATTAGGGTTGTGCTTGTCCAGAAATGTAACTGGAACTCCCATTTCTCCATCATAATCAATAGGGATATCAGTGTATCTTCCCACTTCGATTGCATCGTAATTGTCGTATTTGGGATATTCCTCTGGCGAATACTGCTTGTACAGAATCAACTCTTCATTACGTTTTACATGGTCAAGATTCGTGAACCATGCTGAAATATTTCTTTCCGCCTTCAATTTTTTGTCTGGATTGTGTTTTGATTGTGTAGTGTGGCTTAACCTCAAACCATTTTGTCCCACCATTATCCATGCCTAACCAAATCTCTTTGTTTTTGATCAAAGGAAATATTTCCTTATAAGAGATCGCATTTTGGCTCCCTAATATTAGGAAATTTTTCTGATACTCCATCAATTGAGCCACATATTCCCGAAACAGAGAGAACGGTGGATTGGTGACGACAATATCTGCCTGTTTCAGCAGTTCAATGCTTTCCTCACTTCGGAAATCGCCATCCCCCTTCAGATTACGGACGATTGGTTCGGAAGGAATATAACTGCCGTTCGAATTCTCCACACCTGCACATTCAAGCCATATTGATTCTTCATGGTCATGATTGCTGAACAAATCATATTGCCGGTTTTTATAACAAGTTGTAATGAGTTTCTTCAGCCCGAGAAATTCGAAGTTATGGGAGAAGTAGTGATAGAAGTTGCTGTTTTTGGGGTCGTCACAATTGCAATAAACTACTTTGCCTTCAAAATGGTGCCTATAGTGTCTGAGTTCATTTTCAATATCAGACAACTGTGTATAGAAATCGTCATTTTGCTGATAGCTGGCCCTATGGAAATATTGGTTTGACGTCATTAGTTAATTTTCCTATCAACTTGTTCAATCCGTCAAGTGCACCAAATTCCACACCTTTAAATAAGCGATCACCTTTCGAGCATTCCGACGACAGGTGAATTCATCCGGTCAATTGTATCTAAATCGTGAATATAGTGCCGTCCTACAAACTCACAAAAAATGCCGGTCTAGGTGTTTCTTGCTGAATTCTTGGACGCCCCCTTGTGAGCTCGTTTCAGCACGCTCCAGAACGATTCAACTCCATTGGTATGCGCCATATGCTCAACAAACTCACCAACTGAGTGTCTAACAATCTCATGATCATATCCTTTCAGATTTCAAAAGGATTTGAATTCGTCTGTGTAATCTTTCGATCCCTCTTCTACATTCTCATCAATAAAATCATGCAGAGTTGATTTCCGAAAATTGTCAATGACCTGAGCCTTTACCTTCTTCAACCCTCGCTCTTTCACACCGACAACAATTGATTTGGCCGTCCCACCGTGCCTGCATTCAGTTTCGTGTTCTCGTGCTTGTTATTTTCCAAACCGCCAATGTATGTCTCATCAACTTCGACAAGTAGTTTGATGTAATTCCTAGGAAACCGCCAAACTTTCTTTGTAATTTTCAGATAGAGTTTCGCCTTAGCTTCCTCCAACGTGTCCGCTCGAATCTTGTAGCCTTTTTAATAGACCCTGACTCCCGAAATTGTTGGAAAAGTCATAAACCAGTAAACCCGCTTTCTTGTTTTCCACCATTGTTTCAGACAGCGTCTCTTGCTGTGAAAGACGATCCACCTTATCGTAAAGATACAGTTCCTCCCGAACTTGAGATACGTCCCAGTTGGCTCCATACAACTCTGGAGTGATCAGCTAGAATCGAATTACAACTGCGGTGAAATCTATCTCTCACCCAATTGTTAGCCTGATGCTGAAAGTATCAAACTCCGCTGTCACCGATGAAATTAATGTTGATTGCTTCCTAATTTTAATAGATACTATCTATTATGAATCATAACGAACTGACGCTCACGGAAATCGCAAGGCTTTTGAATCAGCCTCAGCATCGTCTGATCTATCTGTGCGAGAAGTATGTAGTCGTGCCTGACGGAACTGATGCCAAGGGACGTGGTAGTAGCCGACGCTTTTCCGAAAGGAACTTGTTCGAAATTTCTGTTGCATTGACGCTGAGTAAATTCCATATTCCCGCAAACGTCTCCAAATCAATTCTGTCTACAATCCGATCGTTCGAAACCGAGGTTCGGCAAGACAGGCCAGAATTCAGACTACCGCAGTCCCTAGCTGGTCCCGAAGCGCCAGAACTGAACATTGTACTCACAGACGGTTCCCGTCTGTCGTTTATGCTTGGGATTTCCGGACAAGTAATGAAAACCGTGGGCACAGTGGATTTGAGTAAATCTGTTCAAGAAGTCGACAATTCGGTTGCCGAATCAGAATTTGTGAATACAAAGGATTCTGCAAATGACACTTCATGGATATCCAATTCATTGCATCATGCGTACTTTGTAGTAAATCTCACAAAAGTCGCGACAGAAATCGTCGAAACACTTGATTCAAATACGTCAAATTCTGGCGTTTTATAGAACAATTATCATAATCTCCTTGCAATCTAATTGACTATCCAGTATTATGATAGACAATGTCTATTATTATTGGGAAAGTAAAGTCAAATCAGCAAGATCTGCAGGAGCATTCGGATTTCGCCGGCACCGAGTGGCGATGTGAAACTTTGCTGGATCATCTTGCGAAGACCCTTGCCAAGGAATATGTACAACTAATGGAACAGGCTTGCAACAGCTCAGTTGAATCGAAAGAGGAGAAAGAATAATGCGTGCCGCCATTTACGCCCGTTACAGTTCCGAAAATCAACGTCCGGAAAGCATCGAGGATCAGATTGCATCCTGTCGCAAATTGGCGCGCGATAAGGGAATCACTGTCGATGATGAGCACGTCTATTCCGACCATGCCACTTCGGGTTCCCGAAGAGACCGCGATGGCTTGAACGCCTTGCTAGAAGCAGGTCGCAATCATAATTTTGACATTGTTCTGGTCGATGACTTATCGAGATTGGCAAGGGACAACTTCTTTATGCTGTCTGTGCTTGCCGATCTCAATTTCGCGGGGATCAATGTAATTTCTGTCGCCGACGGACTCGACAGTACCGATGACGAGTCGAAGCTCGGTATTCAGATACGGGGCATATTCAATGAATTGCAACTGCAGGATCTGAAGAAGAAGACACTGCGCGGACAGATCGGTCAGAAGAAACGGGGATTTTCTGCTGGCGAGAGAGTGTTCGGATACAAATCATTTCCGTTTGGAGAAACCATCGTAGACAAAAAGGGTCTGCCGAGGCCGGAAGGCTACAAATTCGAAATCGAGCCCCGAGAAGCCGAAATCGTATTGCGCATCTTCCATGAATTCCGGGACGGTAGTTCGATACATGCTATTGTAAAGGCGTTGAATGAAGACGGGATTCCCGGACGAAATAACGTGAAACAGAAGTGGGCATCAAGTACCGTCGGGCGAATTCTCGGAAACGAAAAATACATGGGAAAGTGGGTCTGGAACAAATCGGAAAGTCGTCGCGACCCAAAAACAGGACGAAGGCGCCGATTCCCCAAGCCTGAATCCGAGTGGATCACTACAGTTGACGAATCACTTCGTATCGTTTCCCAAGACCCGTGGGATGACGTTCAGCTACGCAGAGAATCCATGAAGAAATCATGGCCCGGCGGGCACGGCAAACGCGGATTTGAAGGCAAGAGAGGCAGCCGCGAAGCGCAGTATCCGAGTCATCTTCTATCGGGGGCGATGACCTGCGCAACCTGCGGAGCGACGATTACCCAGGTTGGCGGGAAGGGAGGCGGTTATTTTGGATGTCCGGGCGCAAAAAAAAGCACCTGCTCAAACAAGGTCATTGTTCGTCGAAAATTAATCGAAAAAGTATTCCTTGAACAAATTCGTGAACATATCGCTTCCCCAGAGCAAATTCAGGATATTTTGCAGAGGGTTCAAAAAGAAATTCAGGTCCTGTCACAAGACGTGCCTGACAAGATTCACAGAAAGGAATCGGAGCTCAACTCAGAAGAACGCCGACTCGCAAATTTTATAGACTTCGTCGGTGAAGGTCGCGGAAGCCGAGCCCTCGCCAAGGCATTGACAGAGGCGGAACGAAAAGTCAACGAACTTCAAACTGAATTGGAAGGCTTGCGTCAAATTCAGAACAGGATGTTTCAGGTTCCGCCGATTGAATGGATTTCGGAGCGAATCAATCAACTCGCAGAATTACTCGAGCAAAACACTACCAAATCGGCTTTGGCGCTACGAGAAGTTCTCGGTCCTATTACCCTTGAAGCAAACTATCTGGATATAGGCAAGCCGTACTACGTTGCCCATAGTTCGCTAGACGCCCTTGCAATAATGAACTCGCAGTCCAAACAGAAAGAACGGGACAAAGGTTCGTCTGTATTGCGATGGTGGGCGCGGTCGCAATACAGGCGAACCCCATGTGAACTACAAATAAATTAGTTCTATACGACCACGCAGAACGGCCCAGTAAATTTTTGCTATCAAAGCGTTACAGCCAAAGGAACTTGCACCAAATTAACGAACAATTGCCACAACCCTGTATGTGGATGATGCAATTGTTTCTAGGCGATCAAATGGATCAAAAAGTTATATATTCGAAAAATCTATAGAGAGAAAAACTGGCTAAAAACAAATTTTCCATCACATTATCTACTCGCCCGCGGTCGGAAAAGCTAGTTTTTTCTTTATGATTCAGGAGAAATTCAATTGACACTAACAATCAGACCAATGGACTACGATTCAGAAATTCTACCTCCAAAAAAAGAAGATGCATCAGTCGAGTCCTAACCATTTCACGAGGTCATCAAACTGCTCCTGGGTCGTAATGTTGCAGCTGAGCCCGTCTTTCCAAGAATTTATGGGCATCTCACCTCGAAATTTTGAGCAAAGCATTTCTTTGTTGTCATCGAATACACCACATAGATAAACATTGATGTGGTTTTGTCGAAAATTCAGACTTATCCATTTAAATCCATCATGGTTTGTCCTGACTTGACCAAATCGTCTGCGCCCTGGTTCTCCTGCTTTAATCTTCTGACATAGTTCTATCCCTTGTTGAGCGAATGGATAATTGAGCTTCGGCATCACATCCTCCCACTCGACATCTTTAGAGTCGGACCTTACAGTTCTTCTTCTTTTTCTCGTGACATAGGCCTCTTGTAGTTCCTTTAACGGATATCGTTGTTCCAAGGAGAGAAAATGTGAGTTTTCTGTAGCGAACAACGACAACGCGAACGCGGAAACTGACACCTCGTAGTTGCTACTCAGCCAGTCTGCAGTAAGGATGACCTCTGGGTCGAACTTCTCCGCGATGAGAACCACTTTGATATCTGACCCAAGGTCGCTGTTTGTGATTAGTTCACGAAGTTCTTCTTGGTCGGCTGTATACTCCTCTTGGATCTTGGAAAGCAGTGTGTCGGTGTCCCAGCGGCTAACCATCGCCGCGTATGACAGGGCCTGTAACAGTTGTAATTTATTTTTATCACGTTTTAATTCAATGACAATAAGCGAAGAGTCGTATGAATCGTAAGCAAGAAGGTCTAAGGTATCCTGTGTAACGTTATCTGGCCTGATCTCCTGCCCGACGAGGAAAGCATTGGGGAATCCCAATTCAATTTTAAAAAGCTCCCAAGAATTGGCTATCGCTTTTTGTAGGTCGTGACGTTCCTGAATGTGTTCGGCTCGAAGTTCAGTTTCCTGAACATTTTCAAAGGCATTTTCATCCAAATTGTACTTGAGCATTTCATTGTCCTTCTGTCCTACAGGCATTCATCGACAACACACCAATTTAAAGATCATCTCAGAGTCTATGTCGAATCTGTGATAGGAGGTAATGCTGCCCTTACTGCCCAAGATGCACCTGTCATGCTATTTCCACTTTCCAATGTAAAAGACATAGACCTAGTAACAATTCCTATAATTATACAGCGAGCACAGACTCGCAAGACCGGTGACCCGCTTTGTCCGTGAAAGGACGGAAACCTTAGTTCGTAAACCAAATATTTACCTAAATACCACCTTCGTAAGCGGCTTTCATGGTACAATCATATCCATATAAGCTATTGAATAACAAGGACATATTACGATGAATCGTAATCAGGTTCAGTTTCAAAGAGGGGAACCTAGATATTCCAGATTAACCAAAAAATGCGTTCTCTACCTTTAATTCTGATACTCTAGATTAAAAGTTTGACAAGCGGGCAAAAAACCTTCTTGACCATATGCTAATATCTCAGTCCATGCTTCCCTATTGGTGCCATTCCAAATCCTCAACGAGAACCTGCATGACGAAAGCGCTGCTTTTGCCTATGATGGCAAGTACCCTGAATCGGACCATGCCCCTTATGTTTCTACGTTCGCATCGAGTTAGTGTATAGCGTCAATTGAGATCATTCGAGAAACCGGATTATTCCGAGGTCGATAGCAAAAGCATGAATAAACAAATACATAAATCATTAGATTCCGGAATTTTCACATCTCCCCGGTTATCTACACAGACTGTTCAGACTTGCCACAACCGCATCGTAGGGTTGAAATTTATCGATCGAAGTTCCAAACGGTGTCGTTTTTGCCATTGTTCGCTCTCTGAGATTGATGTCTGCGTACAGGTGGCCGTAAGTTGTATCGACCTGTTCATTGCCGAGTCAAAGTACAATCGTGGCGCGATCAACACCATTTTAGAGCAGTTCCATCGCTACTGTATGCCGTAGCGTGTGCGGCGTGACTATTTTATTCTGTAAAGACGAACACACCTTGTGCGCAACGGTGAGATTCCTTTGCAGTAAATAATCAAGAATGTCATAAGTCAGAGGATTGCCGCGTCGGTTGACGAACACCAGAGTGCGAGGATTGTCGAGTCATTCACACAACCATACCTTGAGCGCTGTTGTCGAATCCTTCCGCAAAGGTACGCGGCGCGAGTTTTACGTTCCTTACTGAGTCATTGCACGTAGGTGCCTGAATCCAGGTACAGGTCTTGACCGCATCCTCATCTGAACACGGTCGAGTTTACGCGCCACTGACATCAGCAATTTCGGAATTCCGCTCAGATTCCAGTAGGTTTCACTGATACCGCTATGGCTGAGCCTAGGCAAAAGAAATGCAAGCTTGAAGTCCACCTCGATGTAACGCGGTACCATTGTGTTTAGATGCGAACCGCATAGGAATGACGTAAGTCAAGCAGATGTGGAACGGTGCAATCAGAGCCTTTTCGCAAACCGCTGACACGCGACAGATTAACGAATGTTATTCTCCAGTAAGGTGATGCAACTGCCAAGTTCAATTCACGTCTGACCACACAACAATCTGGAGTTTAAGACCATACCCGCTACAGCCAGAGTAAACGACTTTTGATGTTCTGGCGACTACGATTTTTAATGTGAATACCATTTCGAAACCCTTCACCAACCCTTAATCTGCAGCCATGGTGCCAAGGACGGACATTTTATTTGTCACATGAAACGGCTATCTAGATACCCAACTTGCTCTATGTCCATTTCTTGGAGACGTCAACGAATACTTCGCTTCGCATGTAAAAACGGATTTTGCCAAAAATCCGCCTGTGGCCACCCGAAGTACGGATGTTGCGACAAAAATTGGTAAAATTCCTTGAGTGCTTTTTTGGAAACGCTAGATTGCTTCATGCATGCCATTGGCCAAAGCAACCTCTCAACATCGCCGTTTCGGGAACCAGCAAGCTCCTTTTTGTTCGACAAGTAACTCTGTTCAGTAGATCAACAAACCGCTGCATGGCTACCTGATCATCACAGGCAAGGATCAGATTCGCTATCGAAAGCCAAACTTCGAATACCAAATTCATCGGACGGCTCGGCACCGAAAGATCACCTTCGGCTGCACGATTCATTGCCTCCGTTCCTGACAATAACGCTAGAGATAGCCCTTCTTCAATTCATTCAGGAATATCGTTCATCAACCCGTCGTATATTTCCAAGTCTGCTAAGAATAGCAATTCTCTGTGAACTCGGCACTGACTTGTATCATCTTTACACTGTGCTAGTTCTTTCGCAATTTTATTTTTAGTTTCTTGCTTTAACTCCTGAATTTCACGACTATCTCCTTCGATCTTAATCTGGATCAAATTTGAATAATTGGCTAAATCGTCAGCTTGTTCTTTGATTGCTGAATCCTCTACCAAGTCGGCCAATTCACCAAACTTTTTCTCCCATTCTTTCATTGCCTGAGACAACGGTTTTCCTGAATCGATCCATTGATTACCATGATACTGCGCGCCAAGTGCGGTCGTCATAACAGCTTCAATCATCAGTTTGAGAGTTGATTCCCAATCTTTCTGAGTCAAATCGAATGGAGTAGCTCCATGTACACATCTACAGTCACTTTGAACAAATAATCGAATGAAAACCTGATTTTCTGCTGTTCCTGCACTCCCGTATACGATAAGATCACCGCCATACCGTTCTAACAATTGTTCTCCTTGTTCAATAATGGACATGGTAATCTCATCGCTGGGAACTACTGGTGGTAGTACGGGAAATTCACGGTCTATAGTTCGGTATCGAATGCCCATTGCTTCTAACGCAATTCTAATCCGGGCAGTCAATGCACCATTCGTGTCATATTGCAATTTTGGACTTAGAACAACAGGTGTGTCTATAGGCTTCTTTTGGATTAAAGTGTCCCAAATCTCCCAATGCTCGATAACTTTCAATTTGTATGCGATTAGGCCAACCAAGATGGGAATCACTAGCGCGCCTATTAAGTAGGCACAAACTTTACCAATCTTCTACCTATTGAGTTTTAGCGGCAATTCAGGGTTCCGAGCGTTTCTAGGCGTGTAGCAGGTATCTTTTTTCTTCTCGGGATGCAAGGCATCAGTCATCAAGCCAGAAGTAAGTTGACGTTCCAATTTCTGGAATGGCTTGTGGGATATTGGAATTCGCCGACTCTAATGCAACAGGGATTTTATTTGAGGATAGATGCGTGGGTGAAAGGGGGGGGGTCGGCTCCATCTGTGTGGGCCAATTCGGCTGCAGTTGACCGGCCCTAGCCCTCGCGCGCAAATTGTCGAGTCTAGCAACCGACACTACGGCATCTGATTTCATTCCACGGAAGCATGCTGCACCTAACTTAGAGTTGGCCACGGCCGCGGCGCATTCTGTTCGGCAATCTGTCGCTGGTGTTGATGCTGCTGTAATGCGGACCGCATTCGCCCGCCTCCAACAGACACAGACCATCGACCAGCTCACGGCGACTGAATCTCGAGAGGACCTTGAACCTCAAAACCACGCTCTGCGACCTGTTCTCAATCGCTAACTCCGGCGCCATACACGCTACGGAATTACCTTCCTTTCGTGCAATCTCTTGCACTCTCTCCCACTTCTCAACATTCCGAATCAGCTATGATTCTAATTCGTTTGTTAACTTTTGCAGTATGGGGTCCGCTTTCAATCTTTCATTTAAGGTTCGCTTGCTAAATTTTCTCCCACTCCTAAGTGCGTCAATTGCCTCGTTCGTTTTACCCGATACTTCCAGTATTCGTGCGATGTTACACATAATAATTGCTCGTGATGAAGGCGCCATATCATCATTTGTCTCCAAAATCCTTAATGCAGCCAATATCTTTGTTTTTGTCTCTTCATCTCCACTTGATATCGCCTCTGAGGCAAGCAAATCAGCCTCTGACCAGTATTTTCGAGAATGTAGCGGGTATAGTACTTCCTTTGCTCTATCCGAGAGACCGGAGATTGCTAGTGCCGAAGCAATAGCGTGTGCCTGTTCTTCTTCTTCTTCTTCTCCAAATGAAACCCTAAAAAACAGCATTCCAAACACTCGTTGAAAAGCATTTCTCCCAGTACTGGTGGAAAGCAACGCTGCAAGTAAACCGATGTATGCAGACGCCAATGCTATCACAATGATAAATACTTCGCTTTTCTCTCCCTTATCTTTGATTTGACCTTTAGCATTTTTCGCCCGTAAAGAAATCTCTGGTTCGACAAGCTCACTTCCGGTTGCGATTAAAATTAGTGAAATTCGTACGGTTTCGCCTTCATTGAGGCTATTTACGTTGATCTGCAGGAATTTTTCGTCTACCTCTTCACTGTATAAAATCGTGGGTTCAATTTTTACGCTATGATTTGCGATTCTTGCATTTGAAAAATCAATTCTGAAATTGATGTTTTCAAGAAATGTATCGCCAGAATTAACAATATCGATTTGCTGAATGTATCGACTGTAGTTTTCTTCCACGAATGGTTCACTTAGTACGCTGTTATAGATGAGCCTCGGTTCCTTGGACTGCGTCCAAAACAATATTTGTCCAGCAACTACGGTGACAGCTCCAGTGACTACAGTTGTCACGAGAATTGACTTCCAGTTCATACTTTATCCTCAGAACTATTGCAAAACCATAACTAGCGGGAAAATTGGAAAGGTTGTTTCCACCGAATCCGACTTCGTACACTATAACATTACCGCATATGCAATAGAGCGTTTCGGTCCGCAACCGCCTGTCCCGAAAACCGCTTCCGTTGCTGGAATTTGATTTTTTTGGCTCTTTAGCACAGTGACACTTGGAGACTCTGCCATCGTATCGCAATCAGCTGGGTTCCATGTCTGTACTGTGCACGGTGCCGCATGTCGCGATCTAAACTGACCGGGGAAGGGGTAGTTATTCCAATGAACCTGAACATCAATTTCAATTCGAATCGAACACCGAGTTCATACAGAATTAACAGAATTGACGCTTGCTGCACAGTAGAGGCGCGGTACTGTTTAACGGCACATTCGCATTGCGCTTTTTTGTTTCAGTTTTGTCAATTTCCGCGCGTGAAAGTAGCAGACGAAGTGCGACATTTGTCAGCAAGTCACATAAAGATGCCTTACTAGTGCAAGCTTTACTGTAATTACTGTAAGTATGTAAGTGTCAAGAACAACCCAAATTAATTTTCCGCTTCAGACAAGGTTAGTTCGTATTGTTCGTAGCAACTGCTCGAGACACTCTTATTAGTGGTACCGTCGATAATTTTTAAAATTGACCAATAACCTCTTCCGAATTTCTCAGATAAAATTTCAATCGATTGTTTCTTTGTAATTCCGCGATCTAAATTATCCGAATGTGTTCGAAATATTTCTCCTTGAACTTCTTCGGTTATTGGTTTTCCGCTATCTACGAATAGGTTTTCCGGTGGCCTTCGCAGCTCGTCAAGTAGATATCCCGCTTCAAGTCCCTCGAATTCACGAATTTGGTAGTCGAATGCGTTCTTACTAACTTCAAAACCGGCGGCTTCTCGATTAAGACCTTTTGCAACTTTTACTGTCGAAAAACTACCAAGGAACAAATCACAAACCAAATCACCTTCATTACTTGAATACTGTATTAACTTGATTAGGAGCTGGGCGGGAAGCTCGTTTTTGTTCTTAACTTTGCCAGGTTTATACTCTCGATTGATTACCCACACATCTTCTCTATCCGAATAGTTAGAAGACCCGCCCTGATCAGACTTTGGTAGAGCCGACTACTGGCGCGGTGGAATAAGGACAATGGGGGAAACTGTTGCTGGCAGCTTTCTCGGAACGCCAGTGCCTCACTCCGAGCCATCTCTCCGTTTCCAGCAGCCGCTCATCAAACCGAGCGTGCCGTTTTCCGGCACTCGGCTTACAGACGAGATCATGCATTCACCCACGGAAGGCGCGCCCGAGACTTCACAAGGCAAATCAGACCGTAGGAGTCATACAGATCCTCATACGAGAGATATACAGATTTCCTGCTCTTCGCCTTGTGTTTCCGTTACTGACACCCATCCCGCTCATAGTAGGTGAGAAGGCCCTGCGCAAGCGAGGCGATCTTGCCGGTCGAGGCGACTATCGCCGCACCCGATCAGATCGGCGTCACAAGAAAATGTCGGTCTCGGCTATTACGAGCCCCCGCAACCAAATTAAGCCCGCTAGGTCAAAGACATAGCGGTCTTTCAATTTCTCCGGCAAGTAAAAAGCAGCGATGTTGGTCTACTGTTGGTCCAAATGGGAGCAAAGTTCCGCGCAATTCTGAGAGACAGTGCGCGTAAGGCTATGGTCAGGCCGTCGAATGGTCCGGCTGGCAGAGATTTCGCCGCTTGCATTGCCATGGATTGCTCCGCTTATGCGGAAGCTTCGTCGATGTGTACGTGCCTCCCCTCCAATGCTTCCGTCAGGATATTCTCCGCTTGGCTTTTCGGGAGATTGATATTCTGAAGCTTCGCTTGCAGGAGCAGGTTCATCACCGTGATTGTTCGGTCTTCGGTGTCCACACGCACGTATGTATCGTATCCCCACTCGGTGTCTCCCGTAGTTAGGCCTCCGTCTTCCTTTCTCTTCGCTTTTGCGATGATCCACTTTTTGCTCAAGCATACGACCAATGCTGGTAAGTACGGCTCTCCATCAACTCTTCGTTTTTCCAGTTCCTGTGCGATATTGCTGCCCTCTATCGAATCTACCGCCACAATGCCGGTGAGGTAGTGGTGTCGTGGTCTGTGGTCACCTGTTAGACCGCCGCCTAATTTAAATCCCGCGGTTGGCGAGAATTGGAACGCATCTGTGCTTTCCCTAGCGATTTTCTCCAAGGACTGTCCCTTTCTGATGCCGTCACCCAATTCTTCCATATTCAACATTGTCTTGACTTCGAGGGTGCCGAACACCGATTCCGCCGGACACAAAAGCTTTCCGCCGATGCCCTTAAACACCACTGAGTACAGGGCGTCGTATATCACTATGTCCAGTGCTTTACTCCGGCTACCGTCTGCCCCGACGACTTCCCCGCTCCCCAGCCCGTATCGCTCGGGTAGCCATGGTCGAATTGCCGATGCGACCACTGCTTCCCGACACTCCCCACGGCTAAGGTTAAGCTTAAACACCTTCGCCTCTTCCAACTCTGCCATCGTCTGTTTGGCTTTGCTGTCCATTGCATTAATCAGCTCGGGCCATTTCACTCCACTGTTCCCTCCACTCGCTCTATCTCCTTCGCCAAGATTTTGTCCTCTCTTGACCGCATGAACGGTAATACAAGCTGTTTCTAGGCACCAGCTGGTGCGCGCTTTCCCCTGTCGTAAACTGCATTTTCCAAATCACGACGGCACTCATGAAATGCAGTTCAGTCCGACCATTCTCCCTCACCGCGTAACCGGACGGATGCAGCAAGCCCATCCGGACCGGACCGAAGGGATACCGGTGCGCGTGGTGTTTTGACGAGCAAGCTCTTGGTGCTTATTCCTATGAAAATGAAAAGAATAGATCGGATCAAGGTAGAAAGAATTTCGCAGACGGCAGGTTAAATACAATTCTTATTCGTCGAGCAAGACAATTTGATTCGATTTACCACTGGTGGTTTGTGAGATCGTAACTTACCATCCTTAGTCGATTTCCTTTCGTCACAGAAATCCAATCTGTTACGACACCATGCTAACCAACTTTAACAAATTTATAACCCATAGTATTAGATCACAAATACTAAAATATTCAAAATCAATGACTTGGTGGGCCCGGAAGGACTCGAACCTTCGACCAATGGATTATGAGTCCACTGCTCTGACCGACTGAGCTACAGGCCCTGAATCACCAAATTCCTACTTGGGTAGGTTAAATTGTAATTGGATTTGTGAATCCAATTCACTAGAAGTTATTCTCGCCAACTTCAGATTGATTCTAGTGCACCCACCGCTTTGGTTCTGTTCCGTTTTCTACTGGACGTTTCGCTCTTAGGCTCATTTCTTTCTGGAATCCTATGACTTCTTCCTCAGTCGCTTCGCCCTTTTTAACCCGAGCAATTAATTCCTTATGTTTTTGTTTCTGAACAAGCTCACCCAATTTCGACATGATGCCTTCAAACTCCTGTTCCAGGCTTTGTTCAAAAATTTCGCACGGCATGTTGACAAAATCCTTAATCAAATCGAAAAAATCGGTTCCCCTGAAATTTTCCACTAGGGTTGCAGTCTTCATTTCTGGATTGACGGTAAGCATTCCCAGCACTACTACCAGCAACCTGGTATTGGGGGCATCCAATTTTTCCAGTTCGTTTATATCTTGGAATGGCATCCCATTATTTTGTTTCTGAAGCAACCAGACCAACTGTGGGTTTTGAACCACAGCTGTCAACGCCCTCGTCGTCAATTTGCTCTGATTCTCATCGCTTAGGGAACTGCTCCTGTGCTCCACATTCTTGTCCATTGCGTTTGATTTCTCTTGCAACATCTGTGACAGGAGGAAGCCCTCGCTTAATTCTGTGTACTTCGAAAGATCCGCCAGCATCAACTGACGCAATGTGGAATCCGGCATCTTCCAAAAAAGCGGGGTGAAATCTTTAACCAGTTTCGCCCTTCCATCGTGTCGATTCAAGTCGGTGTTCTCCAGAAGTATTCGAAAGATGAAATCTGTAATTGGCTCACCACTTGATATTCGTTCTAGAAATATTTCCTTGCCCTCCTCTCGAATCATTGAATCCGGATCATGTCCCTGAGGCAAAAATACAAAACTTACCAGCTTCCCGTCATACATCATCGGCAAGGCAGATTCCATGGCACGCCAGGCAGCGGTTCGTCCGGCTGCATCTCCATCAAAGCAGAATACGATCTCAGGGGCAGTCTGGAACAACGCTCGGACATGAAACGGAGTCGTCGCAGTACCCAGAGTTGCAACTACATTTTCAACGCCACTCTGAGACAATGCCACCACATCCGTATAACCCTCAACGACGAGTACTTTTCCAGCTTGTTTTATTGGAGTGAGCGCTTCATGCAATCCGAACAGCTCATTGCTTTTTTTGAACAACAAGGTTTCAGGTGAATTCAGATACTTTGGTTCGCCGCTACCAATAATGCGGCCGCCAAATCCGATAACTCTTCCGCGACGGTCCGTAATCGGAAACATCAGTCGATCGCGAAATCGATCGTAAGTTTTTCCTTTCTCGTTGGAAGCCACCAATCCCGCTTTTTCGAGCAATTTGCAATCTTGTGCATTCCTTCCAAATTTATTCAGAAGAAAATCCCACCGGTCTGGTGCATAGCCGATTCCGAATTTGAGAGCAGCTTCGCGACTGATCTCCCGACTCTTAAGATAATCTCTCGGTGAAGACGAATGCTCACCTCGATGCAACTCATGTTTGAAAGCAGACTGCACTTGTGTCATCAGCTCTAGCAGCCTTTCAAAATCTCCGCTAGACGGCCTTCGGGATCGGTCTACTGGAATTTCCATGCCCGCAATTGATGCGAGCTCTTCTATTGTCTCCCGAAACTGGAGATTTCGATACTTCATCAAGAAAGAAATCGCAGTGCCGCTTTCTCCGCATCCAAAACAGTGATAAAACTGTTTTGCAGGATTGACGAAAAACGATGGAGTTTTCTCGTTGTGAAACGGGCAACACGCCTTGTATTCCCGGCCAGATTTAGCCAAGGGAACACTGGTGTTTATGACATCGACAATGTCAACTCGGGCAAGAAGTTCCTGAATGAAATCTGATGGAATAGTGCTTGGCACAAGAGGCTTCCAAAAGTGAAATGGGCCAGTAATTGTTTAGTTCACGCCATAGCAATTGTAGCAGAAGAATCAGAGTGCAAACTCTCCCTGCAAACTCATTAGCAGTTAACTTGTACAGCTATTCGAATGCGGAAGCCGTGGAATCGCAAAAACGATTTGTCGATCCACTTTTCCGCATCCGATACGGCAATAATCTAATAGGATCGGGCGCGAAAACCGCGTTGGCGCACCATACGCTTTTTTTCTCGCTTGACGGCGGCGGCAGCCTTCCGCTTGCGAACGGATGTAGGTTTTTCGTAATATTCTCGTTTACGAATTTCGCTGAATATTCCCGCTTTTTCACACGAGCGGCGAAATCGACGCAATATGACATCGAAAGGTTCGTCATTTCTGACACGAACGCTTGGCATTAAAAATCACACCTCCATAATGATGTGTCTCAGTTAACAATTCTGCAAATTGAATTACAAAATTCAGGCGAACAGGAAAGTATACATCTCAAGGGGGGAAAGAACAAAATTTTGTGAGTATCCGTCGCCATATGGTCTCCAACCAAATTTTCAAGATTGCCGTCAACAAATGATTTATTGAAAAGACTATTTGCTAATCTCGATCAATGCAGTTATTATTTTTTATGATTATCGAATTGATAGGATAAATTTGCTATGGACAAAATTGATCTAAAAATTCTTGATTGCATTCAGCAGGACGCGAATTTGTCTGCCAGCCAAATCGCTGAAAAAGTGGAATTAAGTACAACACCGTGCTGGCGCCGAATTCGAAAGCTCGAAAAGGAACAAGTAATTCTTTCAAAGGTCGGCCTCTTAAACCGCGATAAACTCAATCTTGGGGTTGATGTTTTCGTTGCCATTCGAACCAATCAACATAACGCCGCTTGGCTGGAATCATTCGCCAAAGCAGTCATCGAATTTCCCGAAGTGGTTGAATTCTACAGAATGAGTGGACAGATGGACTATTTAATGCGCGTCGTAGTACCCAATATCGACGAGTTCGATAAATTCTACAAACGTCTAATCTCCTCAGCGGATATCCATGATGTGAGCTCTAGTTTCGCAATGGAAAGAATCAAATACACGACTGCCCTGCCGCTGCAGTACGCGTTGGAAGAATAACGAATCGTTGGACATTCGATTGGGTAGAACATATATTTGGCATGACTCTGCTTCTATCTTGCGATCTCTGAGAGTGTTGCACCCGTGAACGAACCACTTTGGAAACCAAATCCCGAACTGATTGAAAATGCGACGATTACCAAATTCGCCAAATTTGCTGGCGAACTTTCGGGTGCTGAGCTGGACTCTTTCGATACGCTTCACAAGTGGTCGACTGACTGTTCAGAAGAATTCTGGGAAACAATCTGGAAGTTTTGCGAGGTTCGCTCGTCTAATATCAGCTCTGTTACCGTCCGAAACCGAGAACAAATGCCAGGTGCTGTTTGGTTTCCCGATGCCCAACTAAGCTTTACCGAAAATTTGCTTCGTCGCAACGATGACGGGGCTGCAATCATTTCCCGGGGAGAAGCTAAGGCTGACCGCATTATCTCGTATGCAGAACTCAATCAAGAGGTGAACCGTCTGGCCCGTGCCTATCGAGCCCTGGGTATTGAGCCGGGAGACAGAATTGTTGCCTACATGCCGAATATTCCGGAGACTGTAATCTGCATGCTCGCGGCAGCTTCCTGCGGCGCCGTCTGGTCATCTTGTTCACCTGATTTCGGAGCACGCGGAGTCATTGACCGATTCGGTCAAGTAGAGCCAAAAGTGATCATCTCCGTTGATGGATATACCTATAACGGGAAAAAATTCGACATTTCCGAAAAATTAGGAGAAATTCTGAAAAGTCTGCCTACTGTGGAAAAGTTTCTGATCGTACCCTATCTTGACGAACCCACTTCTCACCAGCTCCCAGATGCAGTGACGCTAAGCGAATTCATGGATGGACATTCTTCTGAACCGATCGACTACCTGCAGTTACCGTTCAATCATCCGCTTTTCATTCTGTTTTCATCCGGCACAACCGGAGCGCCAAAATGTATTGTTCACGGCGTTGGCGGCACCTTGCTTCAACACCTGAAGGAACATCGTCTGCATGTCAATCTGAAAAAAGATGATCGCCTGTTCTTCTTTACGACATGTGGATGGATGATGTGGAACTGGCTGGTATCCGCATTTGCGTCGGAAGCCGCGATCGTGCTCTATGAAGGTTCCCCATTCATGCCGAACGAGAATTCTTTCTTCGACTACATTGAAGAGTATTCAATTGACTATTTTGGTATTTCAGCCAAGTACATCGACTTCATTTCCAAATCCGGAATTCGCCCGAAAGACACACACGATTTGTCGTCGCTCAAAACGCTGATGTCGACCGGTTCTCCCCTTAATCCAGAAGGATTCGACTACGTGTACGATGCCATAAAGGAAGATATTTGCCTCTCTTCAATTTCTGGTGGAACAGATTTGATTTCGTGTTTCGTTCTCGGCAATCCCACTTTGCCGGTATGGCGCGGAGAGATTCAATGTAAAGGTCTTGGCATGGACATCGCCGTTTTCGATGATCACGGCAATAAAGTTGAATCAGGTGTCAAAGGCGAACTTGTCTGTCGCAATAGTTTTCCCTCCATGCCTGTAGGGTTCTGGAAAGATGAAGACGGGTCCAGATATCAATCAGCCTACTTCGATACATTTCCGGGATTATGGCGCCATGGAGATTATGTTGAAATCACGGAACATGGAGGAATGATCGTTTACGGACGCTCTGACGCTGTTCTCAATCCAAGTGGAGTCCGAATTGGAACCGCGGAAATCTACCGCCAAGCTGAACAGGTTGACGAAGTTGTTGAGAGCCTCGTAATCGGCCAAAGGTGGGATGGCGATACCCGAATCGTGTTATTTGTTCGTCTACGCGACGAAGTTGCGCTCGACAGTGAGTTGAAACAAAGAATCAAAACAATTATTCGATCCAATGCATCTCCGCGGCATGTTCCTGCGAAAATCATTCATGTAGCAGATATTCCCAGAACCAAGAACGGCAAAATTACGGAAGTAGCCGTACGAAAGATTGTCCATGGCGAATCCATCGACAACATTGAAGCCTTGGATAATCCAGAAGCCTTGGAGATTTATCGCGATATTCTAGAACTGCAGAAAGATTGAGTCAATCTCAATAACTCTTAGCCAGCAACTGAATTGATGTTATGCCTTGGTAGAATTCCTGCCCAGAAAAATTTGATGTTAATATTTTCGGAATTATTAACGTCAAGCAGATTTGACGTTAATACATTCACATCAAATCTCCTTGATGTGAATATTTCATCAATTTTGGCAGTCAAATGAGTAGAATCAACTAAAAACACAGTTAGTAGCCTCAGTTTCGGAGTTCAAAATCCTTTAAATATTACATTGAAGCCTTAGATAATCCGGAAGCTTTCGAAAATTTACGCGAATTCGATAGACAAAACTGCAGGCCGATTAGAATTTGACTTTGAAATGAATTGCAATAATAATGGATATGTAATGTCAATTGATTGCTACTCAAAAAGTTGTCAGTGGATATCCATTCCTTGTTCTCACGAAATTTGTCATCCCGAAATATCCTTTTCCGTAATTATTCTCTGTGAAAAGACATAAGCAACCGAGTTAGAATTGTCATTCAATCCGATAAACGAGTGGCACGCTATTGCGGAAGTCATCTTTATATTGCAAGTAGAACCTAAATTTGCACACGAAGAAATCTCCACAATTAAAAGAGCACATGACAATTGGAAAGCCATGCTGCCGTCGATCGAAAAATTTCAATTATTTGGATTGGGATTCGACGATGACGAAATAGACCCACCACTTCCACCACCACCTCCAGCCTCATTTACACGATACAAGTCTGATGGAAGTATTGAGTTACGTCTGCATATTGACGGTGACCACATTATTGTTGCTTGTGGTTCATATTCACGTTGGAATTTGGTATGGAAAAACACCCGTAATTTATTTGAAGCAGTCGTCAATTCATTAACGAGCACAAGTCGAAAAATTAATTCGGCCGGCCTCCAATACACAGATGAATTCACTTGGTCGGGTGAAGGACAATACGATGTACGCCAAATACTTAACGAGAACAGCAAATTTGTACCGGCAAGCGTTTTAGACTACGGACATGGCTGGCATTTACAGCAAGGCTGGTCTGATAATTATGAATCTCCCGTACCCGGTAGAATGTTAAAGCACATGCAAATTTCTACACTTACTAGAAATAGTGACCACATAGTTCAGTTTCAAAACTTGAACAGGTATGATGTAGCAAAGTCTAATATTTTACTGAGCACCGCATTTTCCGGTGATTCGTATCAGATTGATGAAGTATTTGATTCGTTGCATAGCATGAACAAAAGTTTGTTAACCGAATTTCTTAATGCTGAAATTTCGAACAGAATACAGTTGAATGTTGAATAGTTCCGTACTAACTCGAACCTATGCATCTTTGGATACTTGTTTAGACAGGCATAGACCGGTAGTTCAAATTTACATGGCAAAAGCCCCTCAAAGCCCTCTCGGCATGAATCAAAGTTATATGTTGCCGCTTTGGGCAGGAACTAGAAACGACCAATTTCAATCAATGAGTGCATTGCTTATCGACAAACTGACGACCTACCAAAGGGAAGAAACTAGGTTCATACTGATTGATTCAGAAGAAGAGTCCAATTTACTACTAGAGGAGAAAGTGGAATCTTTTGCATTGCTCAAATCAGGATGGGTGAATACATTTACCTCCAAATCATGGGAGGTAACTTGGCCTGTATTGCTTGATGCAAGAAATAGTGAAGACCCCAAATCATCACTAATTAGAAAAGTGGAATCTTTTGCGTTACTCGAATCGGGGTGGGCGAGTACGAATAGTGTCCCACCGAACTCTGCTGCAATGTCGCAAGCCTGTCAATTCATTGATCTTTTACCAGTTGGTACGACATTGCCTCATATTTCAGTCGCCGAAGACGGTGAAATTAATTTTTTTTGGCGCTCTGATTCTACATACATTGACGTGGGTTTTTACGGAGACAATTCGATTCACTATTACGCACGTGCAGAAGAGAGTGACATAGACAAAGAAATGAGTGAACCATTCCTAGGACGATCATTACCAAGAGAACTTGTTGCTGCCATAAGTATGGTTTGAATGTCTCTTACATTGGTTAATAATCCAAGCAACGAGTGCCACGAAGAACTTTCTGCTCAGTCCAATTCTCCATATGGCGTGGTAACTGATAATGAATCTCTTGGACGCATGATTTACCGAGTCGACCAAATTAAAAATGGAAGTCTGACACCAGCGGCATTTCCTATTAAAGATTTAACTGATCTAAACCGAGGTGGTATGTCTGTAGCACGCTTAAACCACATGAGCCAACAAGATAGAGTCGCGCAGATCAAAACATTCGAGTCAAACCCAGAAAACAAGATTCAAGGGATTGCGATTGCTAAGACCTTAGAAATTAGAAATTTACGAAGTATTTGCGGACAACGCCTATTCTGCGTAATTGATGATGCCAAGACTGATTTTGAGGCTCATGCACTTTTACGATTAGAAAACAGAAACATGTCAGCACCACGGCGAGCTCGAAAGACACTGATGGACTTATTTCAAATACACCTTAGAATTAAATTTGTCCGCGGCTAGACCGATATAAATCGTCAAGTAGGAAAGTGGTTATCAATCCAGATAATATTGAATGGGCCTTATACTGGAACGGAATCCGCACCATCATCACCTGAGCAACGATGATTTCAACGCATCCACGCTGTCTGACCACTACCGCCAACTGTCACAAATTGAATAAGGTGTCCGAATCAACAAGCACGATATGAAGATCCACCCTTTCTAACATTGAGTTACAGCTCGCATTCGTCAACCTCAAATTCTTGCTCGATGAATCAATGAATGCCGTTTGACCGATTCTGCACGGACTACGAATCGACAAGCGTTTCGGCCAGTATCTCTTCGTTGAGTTCGAAGCCCAATCCAGGACGATCGCCCAAATCTATGTAGCCGTCACCATCATGCATGACAATTTCGGTGAGCATGAAATCTCGATCTTCAATGCGCCACTCAGGCGGGTCGATCGCATACTCCAGATAAGGCGGAATTCCGGTTCCTGCAGCGAGGTGCGCATTCGCCAATAATCCAATTCCATTCCCCCAAGTGTGAGGACTGAATGTGACACCATAGTCAAAGCATTCGCGAGCAATTTTGGATAATCCTGTTATTCCTCCAAAATAGACACAATCGGTTTGCAGAACATCCACGCAACCGGTTTTCACCAGATGCCTCAGTTCGTGGTACTCCGTATTCATTTCTCCGCTGGCGATTCGGGGACATCCTGAAATTGACCGAAGTTGCTGCAGTCCCTCGAAATCCCCGCGGTGCAGCGGCTCCTCCACCCAGTACAGGTTTAACTCCTTCGTTTTTTCGATCATTGATCGGGCTTCTTCGTAGGTCCACCAAGGAGAGATATCCCACGGCATTCTCCATGCTTGATTGGCATCCACCATGATTTCCATATCATCGCCGAGTGACTTACGCAGTGCTTGAAGTGCCTCTACATCTTCATACGGTTCACGCTGTCCGATGCGGATTTTAATGGCCTTGAACCCCATATCCTTGAGCATGCAAGCCTGTTCGGACAGTTCCTCAGCAGGTCGCACAACACCCGTTGAGGCATACAGCGGAAGTTTGCCTGAAGTACCGCCAAGAATTTGGTAGACTGGCTTGTTTTCAACTTTTCCCAGCAAATCCCAAAGTGCAAGATCCAGCGGCCAACAGCGCGCTGCAAATAACGATATGCTTTCCAAAACCCGATTGTGGCGCTCAAAGTTGAACGCACTTTCACCTACGAACAAATGCTTGTATCGATCAAAGCCGATCATCGCGTCACCCGATGCAACACCTTCCGTACCGTTGTCAGCAATGACTCGTACCATGGTAGTCTCAAAAGTTTTGAGTGATCTCGGATCCCAAGATGAAGGAAATGGTGGGTCTAGCTCAAAGTGGTGCCGTGTAATCTGTATGTCTTCGATAATCATTGGTAAGGAGACCTGTGTAATCTGATTGATGCGATGAAACTGCAGTGGGAGTTCGTACTACTAAAAGTGCAGTTCGTAACATTACCGTAAATTGTAATTGTTAGGCAGCGCATAGCTTGAATAATCTATATTGGATATTCGAAAAAGATGGTCGTTACTTAATCATTGCAGTACTGTTACGAATTCAATCGTGAACGCGACACTAAACGTAAAAATATGGCGCGGCGCTGAAGCAGGCTCCTATCAATCGTATGCTGTACCGCGCTCAGCTCAGCAGACCATTCTCGATGTCGTGACCTATATTCAGCGTGAACTGGACAGTACACTTTCCTATCGATTCTCCTGTCGAGTCGGAATGTGCGGCACCTGCGCAATGACAGTGAACGGCACTCCTCGATGGACCTGTCGCACTCAGGCCTCCATTTACGACGATGCTGGAAAAATTGATATTGCCCCACTGAGCAATTTCCCAATCATCAAGGATCTGGTCGTCAACATGGACCCATTCTTTGAAAAATGGAAAGCTGCAACGAATACTATTCAGCATAACTCTTCCAATGCCCAAGAATTTGCTACGATCAAACCCGACAGCACCAAGCGTAAAGCGGCGAACAAGGCGATTGAGTGTATTGGATGCGGTGTTTGCTATTCAGCTTGCGATGTTGTTCGATGGAATTCGGATTACTACGGACCTGCGGCACTCAATCGTGCATGGTCACTGTTGAATGACGAGCGCTATGACAATCAAAAACAATTGATTGATGGCGTCTCGACCGGCGCCGGATGTCTGTCCTGTCACACCACCCGTTCATGCACACGATACTGTCCAAAAGAACTGGACCCGTCGGGTTCTATCGCAGGATTGAAACAGGAAATATTACGAACGCTTTTCTGAAATTCACGAACTCGGCTACACCGAATTCACTTTCAGGTATTCGGCAAAATCTTACCTGGATTCATGATGTTTGCAGGGTCTAGTGCTTCTTTTAGCGAGCGCATTAGATTCAATTCTACAGATGTCTTGTATTTTTCCATGTCATGCGTCTTCAGCAAACCGATACCGTGTTCCGCACTGAATGAACCGTTCAAGCTGTCCGTAATTTCATGGACAATATCAGTAACTTCAAACCAGCGCTCAAAGAACTCTTCGCCATCCATATCCACGGGCTGACTGAGATTGAGGTGTATGTTGCCGTCGCCAATATGCCCGTATACGAAACAACGTACACCTGGAATTAATGCTTCCAGGGTTGAAACTGTCCTGTCGATGAATTCCGCAATTTCCGTTTGCGGAACACTGACATCATTCTTGATGCTCTTGCCTTCGTAGATCTGGCACTCGACGATCGCTTCTCGTAACCGCCACATCTGTTGTGCCTGTTTTTCACTTTGTGCGAGAATTGCATCCAAAATAATTTCGTCTTCAAACTCACTCTCCAAGAATGCTTCATTCAGTTGCTGACTGATGCCGTTGCTAGTGCTGTCTGCAAGTTCCAGCAGTACGTACCAGGGATAGGCTTGCGAAAAGAAATCCTTGCATTCAGGAATTCGTTTGAATGCGGATTCGACACAAACTCTCGACATCAACTCGAATGACGAGGCGAAGTCGGAAGTCTGTTTTCGTGTTCTGGAAAACAATTCCACCGCATTTTCGATTGACTCCAATGCAATCAAAACGGTCGAGCGATTTATCGGTTGTGGAAAGAGTTTCAACACTGCTGCAGTAATGATTCCAAGCGTACCCTCAGCACCGATGAACATGTTCTTGAGGTCATAACCGGTGTTGTTCTTTCGAAGCGTGTTCAGCCCGTTCCAGATTTCTCCGTTCGGCAATACAACTTCTACACCCAATGCCTGGTCACGAGCATTTCCGTAGCGAAGTACATTCACCCCGCCCGCATTTGTGGATAAATTTCCACCGATTTGGCAAGTGCCTTCAGCACCGAGACTCAATGGCAGATAGAGACCTTGATCCAATGCGGCTTGCTGGAGATTCGCTAGAATGCAACCGGCTTCTGCTTCTATCGTATAACCCGTTGTATTGACATTTCGAATGCGATTCATTCTCTGAAGATTGAGAATAATGTTGTCCGAGCGGGATACGGCTCCGCCGCACACTCCAGTATTGCCGCCCTGCGGTACGATTGGCACTTCAAATGCCTCGCACAAGCGAACGATTTCAGACACCTCCTGAGTAGAGCCAGGCAATACAACACACATTGTCTCGCTGTCGAATCGACCACGACGTTCTTTCAGGTAAGGTGCCGTTCGCTCATCCTCATAAATCACATTCGATTCACCGACGATTGCTGCGAGCTTTGTTTGGAAAGTCGAATTATTGCTGCTCATCATCCAGCCTGATTGGTTTCAATTGCTGCTTTTGTTGAATAAATTGGAAGTCGAGCAACTTTTGCTCATCTGCAGATGCATTTAGAATGATAATGCTAAATGTTCAGAAAGTTATTCTTTCGGACAAAATTGGATATTGTATATTTTCAATCTATAACAAATATATTAACTAATGAAGGACTTGGAATGAATAAATTAAAACTCACACTAATTGTATGCGCTTCGATGCTTCTTGCTTTTTTGGCATCCAGCGTAAGCTCAGCCCAAATGCTCAAAATGAGCAGCCAATGGACTGAAAACACCCCAGGTGGCCAAGTTGACCTCTGGTGGGCAGATCAAATCAGAGAGCGAACCAACGGGGAAGTCGATATCAAGATTTTCTGGGAAGGCGCACTTGGCAAGGGTAAAGAAAATCTAGGCTTGATCCAAACTGGCGCCATTGAACTGGCTGCCATGTCACCCGGATACTTTCCAGCCGAACTGCCATTTCATGCCGCGCCGAATTCGATTCCGATGGCAATGTCCGAAGTGCCTCAGGCAACTGAGTTGATGGAAAGATTGCTTCAGGAGGTGCCGGAATTCGACATGGAAGCCCAGCGAAATGGAATGAAAGCGCTTTTCTTCCATCACCTCAATCCATACAAGCTGGTATGCAAGGAACAGGTTTCGAGCGTAGCCGACATGAACGGAAAAAAAGTTCGAACCTGGGGTAAAGACATGCCGAGAATGGTAGAGGCTGCTGGCGGTGTTCCCGTCACTTTGGGGCTTGCCGAACTCTACGAAGGTCTTTCGCGAGGCACCGTGGACTGCATTCCGTTTTCTGTGGATCTGATGGTCAGTTACAAAATCTACGAAGTCGCCAAACACTTTCACGATATTACTCTGTGGGAAGGGCCAACTAATGCGGTCTGGATTTCGAGCGATATCTGGAATGGTTTGACAGATGAACAAAGAGCGATCGTTCAGAAAGTTTCCTTTGAAGCCTCCTATCGCGACCGTGACCAGGTTCTGGCAGCTGGAGATGCAGCAATTGGCACACTACAGGAACAAGGCGTACAATTTCACGATTTTCCTGCAGAAGAAGCAGCAATGTGGAAGGGCGCCAACCCTGACTTCTTCGCTGATTTCATCACCGATATGACCGCATTGGGTCGTGGTGAAGCCGCAGAGAAAACCATCATGATCTGGAGAGAAGTGGTAGCAAACTAACCATTTTCAGACTCCTGAATCAACTTCAAGAATCCCGAGGCTTTGAGATCTCGGGATTCTTGATTTCATTCCATTTAGTCGCTTCTACATGTCACCTGCAAAAGCGCTGCTTACACTGACTCGAGCTTGCGCCATTCTATCCGGCATTGCCATCCTTCTGATGATGCTTGCAGGTGCCGCCGACGTCTTCGGAACCAATCTAGATGTAGTCGGGCTGAGAAGCAGGCCGATTCCAGCTACATTCGAGTTTATGGGTGCCATGATGGTTGTTACCGTATTCCTGGCGGTTTCTTTCGCACAGCACGATCGCAGGCACATTCGCGTTGAACTGCTCGTTCGAAGGCTACCAACATTCTGGCAGAAATCCGCTGATGTATTGCAATTTGCCTTGGGTGCGATACTGTTCGGTCTCATTGCCCGCTATACCTGGCCAGCGGCGATACATGCATTCAACGTAGGAGAGTACGCCACCGGAATCATCAATTTTCCTCTGTGGCCGGCACGATTCATTTTGGCGTTTGGTGTGACTCTGATGACAGTTCAATGTCTGTTTGACATGCTGGGCGTGGGATTTGCCTCTTTTCGTACCACCGACATCGGTACCGCGAAATTCTCCGAAGAAGATTAACACTGATATGGACCCAATCCTAGTAGGATACGCTGGAGCCGGACTTCTGTTCGTTTTCCTGGCGATTGGAATTCCGGTTGGTGTAGCCATGGGCATCGTTGGAGTCGGTGGAATGCTGCTCGGTGCCGGGGAACTCTTTACTTGGGGACAGCTGAGGGTTCTTCCTTTCTGGGTAGTCAACAATTACGCGTTTGCAGTACTGCCCATGTTCGTACTGATGGGAATACTGGCTGAAGCTTCCGGCATCACACGCGATGTGTTTTATTCATCTGATCTGTGGCTGCGCAGATTTCGGGGCGGACTGTACCAAGCGGTCATTGTCGGCTCCGCAGTGTTCGCGGCAGTATCCGGTTCCACAATCGTAAATGCAGTTGTATTCACTCGCATTGCGTTTCCACAAATGCTCAAATATGGCTATTCGAAGAGCTTGTCGATTGGAGCAATTGCGGGTTCAGGCAGCTTTGCGGCCATGATTCCCCCTTCGATCACTATGGTCATCTATGCAATCATCACCGAGCAGTCAGTTGGACAGTTGTTGATCGCAGGTGTGATTCCTGGACTGCTCACAGCCTTTGTATATCTAACTGGCGTATATATTTTAGTACGCCTCCGCCCTGCCCTCGCTCCGCCGATTCAGGAAAGGGTTCTACTAAGCGAAAAATTCAAATCCATGTTGTATGTATGGCCAGTAATCATACTGATGGCCATAGTACTCGGTGGAATCTATACGGGATTATTTCCGCCGTCCGCAGCTGGGGCGGCGGGTGCATTCGGAGCATTCTGCCTGGCCATTGCCAAAAAGAAAACGTTGAAAGGCTGGCTGCCGCCGGTACTCTACGATGCGGCATCAATCAGCTGTGTAATTTTCATCATTCTGATTGGAGGATTGCTACTGTCCAGAATGCTGGTAGTGGTCGGCGTTATCGACGGTCTCGTAGAATTAATCACCTCCATCGCAGATACACCGTTGAAATTTATGATTTTGGTTTCGGTTCTGTACATTCTGCTTGGTTGTTTTCTCGACACTACTTCCATGATGGTTGTCACGCTGCCGTTTCTTTTTCCCGTCGTCGTCAAATTGGGTATCGATCCCATCTGGTTCGGCATCGTGCTGGTAAAGCTGATCGAGATTTCCGTAATCACGCCTCCAGTAGGTATCAATTTGTTCGCGGTTTTGAGCGCTGTGGGGGACAAGGCGGAATTTCACCATGTAGTAAAAGGAGTGATTCCTTTTATACTGTTTGATATTCTGGTTCTCGCACTCCTGATAATGTTCCCTGAACTCGCGACATGGCTACCGCAGAAAATGATTTCCGGATAACCGGTATCGACGACTCTCGTAAACCGATCATTGCAGGTGCTGCAATGATCCCGTTCCAACGTTATCAGGACGGCTCAACATTTCGAGACTGGATCAGAATTGTCGGTCGCGAAGCGATTTCCGACGCACAACTGGAACCATCTGAAGTTGGTTCGGTCGTAGTCGGCAGCGAAAGCGACATGCTGTCGTTGCAAGTGAGTCCCGCGGCACTCGTCGTTGACGAACTTGGATTGCAGGGTGCTGCAGCAGTCCATGTCGAAGCTGGCGGCGCAACTGGAGCAGCAGCCCTGCGCGAAGGCTTTGTACAGATTTGTTCAGGGGTGACGGACAACGTTCTCGTAGTCGGTTTTGACCAGACTGCGAGCAGACTGTCTCGTTCTGGAGTCCAAAAAGTATACAGCCTTTCATTTGATGCGGATATAGAAGGTTGGATGGGCGTCAGCACCGCGAATCTTTATGCGCTTTCTTTCAAAATGTACTGCGATCGATTCAAGGCAAATTCACAGCAGGCAGCACTGGTTTCCGTTAAAAATCATGGCAATGCCACAAAAAACAGATTTGCACATAAACCGATGAAAATCACGACCCAGGATGTGTTTAATTCTGCCTTGGTCAGCGACCCATACCGCCTTCTGGACTGTTCTATGGTCAGCGACGGAGCAGCCGCAGTCGTACTGTCGAGAAACACTCACCGAACAAACAAAAAGAGTTTCGTACGGATATCAGGATCAGGCTGCAGTACTGATCATGTGCGATTGGGAGACCGGCCGGAACCCCATCGATTTATGGCAAAATTCCGAGCTGCACAGCAAGCCTACTCGATGGCTGGAATTACGAATTCGGAACAAGAAATTGACATCGCAGAAGTCTACGATGCTTTCAGCGGAGCGGAACTTCAAAGCATTGACGCTCTTGGACTTTGCGAAGAAGGACAGGCCGGTCCTGCGATGGAAAATGGTGAATTTGAGGCCGGAGGGAGACTGCCGGTCAATCTATCCGGCGGCTTGATTGGGCAAGGTGGCGCTCCCGGCGCGACTGGTATTGCACAAGCGGTCGTTATGTATCGGTTACTAAGCGGAAGTTACGAGCCCGAACTTCAGCCCGAAACAAAACCTCAGCGCGGAGTCATTGATGCTCACTCAGGAATTTGCACAGTCAGCGTCGTTCATGTACTGGAACGAGCTGATACGGATTGAATACATCAACAAGCTATATCATCATTGTAATCATTGATATCAATGATTACACCTAGGACAGATTTCACGTTCATCAAACTGAATCCACACTACTCCGAAAAAGTGATCATTCATCAGAACCGTGATTCTTTCCACTGATTCATCCAGATCGAACAGAGTGAATACGAGATCAAATTGATTTCATTTCAGACTGCTGGTCAGTTCTTTCCCCATTGCGTGTGAACTACTGCCTGCTATCTGTTACTTCCTCGGCCATTGTTTACAACTTCTAGGTTAGACTAGAAAGTCTACCGAGACAAAGCTGCAGTTAGAATCAACATCGATCCATTTTCAATCATACGGAATCACAATTGTTGAAATTAATTTCAAACAAGTAAAAATTTTCAATATGGTATTGAAGTTGCCCGAGCCACCCAAATAATCAAAATAAATAACTCTGTAAAACTGATATTTTCATGCAATCTCTTTCACTGCTAACTTCTCAAGATCCATATCCAGTAGAAATAATTCCTGCCACTACGCCATCCCCAGTTCTACTGGTTTGCGATCATGCAGGTGATCGAATCCCTCTGAAATTACTGGAGCATTCTCTTTCACCTGAAGACATGGCGAGACATATCGCGATAGACATCAACGCGGAATTGGTTGCACGTGCTATTGCAGCCGAAATGAACTCTACCTTGGTTATCCAACGTTATTCACGTCTTGTAGTTGACGTCAATCGCCCCGAAAGCTCTTCTGAAATCATGCCGAAATTTAGCGATGGAACACTCATTCCATTCAATCAGAACATCAGTACGAGCGAACGAAGAGGCCGGTTGGATGAAATCTATTTTCCCTATCACAACCGGATTCACGATTTGCTGGACGAAAGACGCAACTCCCCCTCGGCACTGGTCGCAATCCACAGTTATACTCCCCGACTCGATAGCGGAGATTTTCGAGAGTGGCACATAGACCTGATGTCCCGAACCTCTATAGATTTCGTACATAGTCTGCAAAACAAAATTGAAACTGCACTTCCGAATTTGAATGTCGGAATCAGTCAAGTTTTCCAGATGCATGACAAACGTGACTACACACTACCCCATCATGGAGAATCGAGAAACATACCGAATGCGTCAATTGAAATCAGAAATGACATGCTTACGTCTAGAGAAGACATTGACGGCTGGGGCAAACTACTTGCCGCTTGCCTGTTGGCTTCGCTTCCCAACGACATTCAAGTTGCGGTCAATCAAAACACCTGTGTAGCGTAATCGATGAACGACCCGGTATTTTCCCCGCTGACTCAGAGCACGAATCTGTTTCTTGACACCTCTGGTGCCAGATACCGAATTGGCATTCCTTTACATGCCAACATTGCCACGGATACAGTCGGGCGATTCGCACGCAACGAGAAAGCAAACCATCTGGCGCTCATCCATGAAAATGACGACGGAACAGTCGAACGATACACGTTCGCGGAATTGGACGAGCTTGCCTGTCGATTTGCCGTTTTTCTCAACGAAATTGGCGTCAAACGAGGAGAATCTGTGGCAATCCACACCGCCCAGAGTCCACAGACCGCGATTGCACATATGGCAATATACAAAATCGGTGCTGTCGCACTAACGTTGTCCCATCTTTATGGACCCGATGCCATCGCTCACGTCATCAGTGATTCAAAGACCAAGGTGATCGTTACGAATTCCGACTACTGGGAAAAACTACGAAGCCGATGCAGCAGCCTGGGTTCACTTGAACACCGCATCGTACATGGAAGCTGCGAATCCGGAGAAATTAATTTTGAAGATTGCCTGACGCGCTCAGCCGAGAATTTTAAACCCGTGATCACTGCTACAGAAGATCCCGCTTTATTGATGTATACCTCGGGATCTACAGGCATGCCGAAAGGACTGATTCACTCTCATCGTATCATCCATGCCTATTTACCAACATTGACCCTGGTTTACAACCTGGAACTCAACTATCCCAATGCAGTGTTTTGGAGCCCGGCGGATTGGGCCTGGGTGGGCGGATTGCTGGACCTGGCTCTTCCTGCCTGGCAACACGGCCAAACCGTTGTTTCAACCAATCAACGATTTTCGGCCAAGTGGGCTTTTGAATTCATGCAGCGGCACGGCGTAACGCATTCCTTCATGACACCCACCGCACTTAAACGACTTGCCGAAATTCCAAATCCAAGAAAAACATGGAATTTGTCCATGCGAGTAATCTGTACCGGAGGAGAGAGCCTGCCAGGCGATGTCGTTCGATGGGCACAAGAAGACTTTGGAATCGTGTGTAACGAGTTCTACGGTCTGACAGAGTTTAATCATATGGTTGGATGTTGCAAAGCGCTGTATCCAACGATTCCCGGTTCGATGGGGAGAGCGTTTCCGGGACGCCGAGTCGCCATCATTGACGATAATGGTACCGAGCAGTCCGACGGAGTTACCGGTGAGATCGCTTCCTGGAAACCCGACGATCCGAGTCTGTTTCTCGGCTACTGGGGGAACCCGGGCGTTCCTGAAAAAATGAGATTGGGAAACTGGCTGAAATCGGGAGATCTCGGAGTGAGAGACGAAAACGGCTATTTCTGGTATCACGGGCGCAATGATGATCTGATCAAGAGCGCAGGCTATCGTATTGGACCGAATGAAGTGGAGGACGCACTGGTTTCACATCCCGATGTCGCCGAAGCGGCAGTGGTGGGAAAGCCGGACAGGGAACGCGGCTCAATCGTCATGGCCTACGTGCGTTTGATGAAGGGCGTAGCCAAGGACGATAATACGCGAGAAAAACTTCAGCAGTTCGTCAAGGACAATCTGGCTGTATACAAATACCCAAGAGAGATTGAATTTGTGGATTCTTTTCCGCTGACCAGTTCTGGAAAGATCAGACGTAATGTTCTTCGCAAACGCGCCTCGAAGATTTCTGACAAATAACGGTTGCCACACTATAGAAACGCGCTGTTTGAACTATTCCAGAGCGATTGAATTTGTGGACTCATTTCAATTGACCAGTATTGGAAAAATCAGGCGTAACTCTTTACGCCAGTGTGCGGCACAGAACTTGAACTGACCATGACCACGAAATCAACAAATCCCATGCTGGTTCTATTCGTTGCTCAGAGACTCACCGGAGCATTGCTTGCGGCACTGCTGCTTGTTCATCTGGGCACAATAATTTTCGCTGTTCAAGGTGAACTCACGGTTGCGGAAATTGTTGGCCGAGTTCGGGGCAATACATACTGGATCATTTTTTATGGTGTATTTATCGCAGCAGCGATTGTTCATTCGATGATCGGACTCCGAAATGTTCTGACAGAAATGTCGAATATTCACCGGCGCATCATCGACTTGGCTGTTCTGCTGTATGTGGTTTTGAGTATTTTTCTCGGATTTGAAGCGCTGCAGGCGATTTGGTGACTCGATTGAACAATTCACGTGCACACAGTGGCTATCTGGCTTTCGCAATTCACAGAATTTCGGGATTGTGCCTCGCGCTGTTCCTACCCGTTCATCTATATTTCATTTCCTTGCTGCTCAAAAACCCGGAAAGACTTGACGTCTTTCTGGACTGGACTTCCATACCCGCAGTCAAGTTGCTGGAAAGCCTGTTAATCATATTGGCAGGAGTTCACCTTTCAGGAGGCATTCGCATTATTGTCTATGAATGGATCTCTGAAAGCGCCAGTCACACTCTCTGGATATCCGTCGTAGCGGCATTTTCGATTGTTTGCGGCGTACTCTTTCTGTCCAGTGCTTCGATGTGAAACCCACCGTTCAAAACGTAATGCTTCAGAAAATTCAAGCCGATGTTTTGATACTCGGAAGCGGCGGTGCGGGATTGCTTGCGGCCATACACGCTCATGATGGAAACCCATCATTGAAAGTTACCGTCGTATCAAAAGGACTGATTGGTAAATCAGGCTGTACACGCATGGTTCAGGGCGGATACAACGTTGCCCTGAGCGAAGGAGATTCCATTGAAGCACATTTTCGAGACACGATTGAAGGAGGCAAGTGGATCAACAACCAAGAACTTGCCTGGACGCTTGTTTCCATGGCACCGGAACGGGTCCTGGAGTTGGAAAACCGTCATGGATGCTTCTTTGATCGAAACAGTGACGGAACCATTCACCAGAAAGCATTCGCAGGTCAGACTTTTGATCGCACTGTACACAAGGGCGACTTGACCGGAATTGAAATCATGAATCGGCTGACGGAACAAGTACGTGTCCGACCGATTCAACTGCTGGAAGAACATCGGGCAATCGAACTGATCCCGAATGAAGATCAAAGCCGAATCTCCGCGGTGTTGATGATTGACATTCGCAGCGGAGAGTTTCGGCTCATTCAGGCCAAGGCAGTTGTAATCGCAACCGGAGCCGGGCCCACCATGTACAAGTTTCACACACCATCGGCCGACAAATCCTGCGACGGTCTGGCCCTGGCACTTCGATTTGGACTCAAGCTGCGAGACATGGAAATGGTCCAATTTCACCCCACCGGACTGCTTGCAGGCACTGGAACCAGAATCACCGGCACCATCATTGAAGAAGGACTGCGAGGTGCCGGAGGCTATCTGTTGGACCGCAACGGCAAGCGATTCATGCTGGATTACGATTCGAGAGGAGAACGTGCCACCCGCGATATTGTCAGCAGAGCCATGTTTGAACAAATGAGATCCGGTGCGACAGGCCCAAATGGAGGGGTGTTCATCTGCATGAATCACCTCGACGCAAACTCGGTTCGCAAACAGTTCAAGGGAATGGTGAAACGGTGTGCCGATATTGGGTTCGATCTTGTTTCTGAACCGGTTGAAGTCACTCCGACTGCCCACTATATGATGGGCGGCATTGAGATTGATCTGAGTTGCGCCACTTCGATTCCTGGAGTATTCGCAGCAGGTGAAGATACCGGCGGGGTACATGGTGCCAATCGCCTTGGGGGTAACGGCGTTGGTAACTCCACAGTGTTCGGTGGAATCGCAGGGGATACGGTCGCAAATACGTCATCTTTCAATGACCAATTCGCAGACCCGGATGAGCAGGCAATCCTGACAGCGATGAGTCGGGCTTGTCGGCCTTTGGAAAGGGCTGACGGGAATTTGAATGAAGTTCGAGAATCGCTCTACGAAACCATGTGGGAACACGCGGGAATTCTGCGTTCAACCCAAAGTCTGAAACTGGCGGAGGCGGAACTTGCAAAACTCGACGATCAACTCGCAAAAACAGGGGTAGATGCAAACTCTCTTGCCTTCAATATGAGTTGGCACGACTATCTCAATTTGCAGAATCAAATATTGGTCAGCCAGGCAATTGTTACTGCAGCAAAAACCAGAACCGATTCTCGAGGTGCACACTATCTGACTGACAACCCCAACACTGGATCACTGACTAATTCACGATTTACCCAAGTATTTTTGCTAGATAATGAAATGAATGCAGAAACTGCTGCCGTTCAGTTCACCCGACTGAGTCCGACAACAAGTCAAGATTGAAGCTACAAGGTAGATACCAGCATGATTTCCGAATCAGCGATTCAAAGCGCCGCTCTCGAAATTACTCGAAGAGCAGCCATTAGAATTCCAGACGACTATCGCAGTGGAGTTCGAGATATCCGAGGAAAGGAGCAAAGTTCTCTCAGCTGTTTCGTACTGGATACGATGATGGATAACTGGGACGCAGCGGTTGAAGATCAACGTCCCATGTGTGCGGATACCGGCCTTCCGAGATACTACATAAAATTTGGCAACGAAGCATCCATTGAAGGCGGATTCGTAGCGGTTGAAAGAGCGTTGAGGCGCGCAACGGCTGAAGGGACTGTTACCATTCCACTGCGGCCGAATCGAGTTCATCCGCTGACTCGCAAGGACTATAACAACAACGTCGGAGCGCGTGCACCGGAGATCGAGTATTCCGTAGAACCGGATGCAGACTGGCTGGATATCACCACCGTCCACAAAGGCGGATTGTTCGGCACCGACTATCGCATGCTGTTTCCTGGAGACGGATGGGGCGGCATCAAGAAAATGTTTCTGGACACAATGATTCAATTCGGGCGACGCGGACTGGCCTGCCAGCCGGCGATCGTCGGAGTCGGCATCGGCGGTAGCAAAGACACCAGCATGGTGCTCGGAAAGCAGGCAGCGTGTCTCAGAGTCGTGGGGGATCGCCATCCGGATCCTGAAATTGCGAAACTCGAAGAAGAATTGAAAGAGCTGGGAAACAAGATCGGCATGGGGCCGATGGGATTTGTCGGCAGTTCAATGGTGGTGGACTGTCACATTGAGATCGCCCATACCCATACCGGAGGTATGCCTGTCAGCATTCATAGCTTCTGCCTGTCTTCAAGACGATCAGTGGTTCGGGTATTTGATGACGACAGAATGGAATTTAGAACCGATCCGATGTGGTTTACACCCTATCATCGAAGAGAAGAAGTGGAATGAGTGATCCACAGCAAAAAACCGTCAGCTTGCAATCACCGGTAACGGCTTCCAGTCTGGCATCGTTGAGCATCGGAGACATCGTATACATCAACGGTGTCGTCTATACCGGTCGTGAAGGCGTATATCAGCGCATTCTGGATGAAGGCGAAATTCCACCCCTTGATCTTGCCGCAGTGTCCAACATCAATTTTCACTGTTCTCCAGCCGCCTCGGTTAACGCGGATGGTTCATATAACGTCGGAGCAGTGACTGCCACCGCAAGCTTTCGTTTCTCCAAGTGGATGGAGAAGTGGTTTGAACTTTCGGACTGCAAGGTGGTCATCGGCAAGGGCGGGATGCCACAAGCCGACTATAAACGGTATTTTGTTCCACGCGGAGCGGTTTACCTAACCACAGTTGGTTATGGAACCGGCGCTCTTTTAGGGCGTGGAATTAAACACGTAATCGACGCGCACTGGATTGAAGAATTGGGAATTGCACAGGCACTCTGGGTCCTGGAAGTCTGCAAATTCGGACCTTTTCTGGTTGAAAGCGATATTCGCGGCAACAGCCTGTTTGAAAAATCCAAAGTAGAAATCGATAAAAATATCGATTCGCTTTATGAAGGGCTGAAAACTCCCGCGCTTCGCCGTTATGGCGAGACGACCGATCGCACCGATGAGGTAATCTGACGGCAATCGATACGGCTTACCAAACGCCGGAATTCTCCATGGATGCCCACGGTTCCTGCGGCGGTAGTGCATCTCCTTTTTGAAGAAGTTCAACCGAAACTTGATCTGGCGACCTTACGAAAGCCATTTTGCCGTCCCGTGGCGGTCGATTTATGGTGACTCCACCATCCGCCAATCGCCTGCACGTTGCGTAAATGTCGTCCACTTCGTATGCCAGGTGACCAAAATTCCGCCCAACCGGATAGGGTTCGGGTTCCCAATTGTAGGTCAGTTCCACCTGCGCGTCCTCGTCGCCTTCTGCTGCGAGAAAAATTAACGTAAATCTGGCTGCCTCGTATTCATCCCGCTTCAATTCTTTCAAGCCCAGATTATCGACATAGAACTTCAGCGATTCGTCGATATCAGTGATTCGCACCATTGTATGCAGGTATTTCATGACTTCTTCTCCTTAGGTGATGTCGATTCGATAATTGAGCGCGCTATGGTTTTTCACCTCTTGCAAGCCTGGCATTCACATCGGCGATGACACCCAACAGCTCCGGAAACTCGTCAATCACATAATGTGCACCGCTTTTTTCCAGAATTTCTCTTGTCTTGCCCAGCCTGCGCGAGATTTCTTCTTCAGAAACTGATTCAGCTTCTTCAAAACTGTTAATGTTCATGTAGTTGCTGTAGCGCGCGATGCCAACCGTCCAACAGCCAGCCTCCAGCCCTTCTCCAACACCACTGATCGTGTCGTCAACCTTGATCACGGATTGAATTGGGTGAACATCCAGTAAGTCAAGATTTCGGTAAACCATGAACGGTTTTGGTCGTGCACCATGGACAACTTCGTCTCCCGCTACGGTGACGTCTGCATGGAAACCCTGTTCTTTAGCGTCTGCCTCCAGAATATCAACCATGCTTCGAACAAAGCCCGTAGTACTGCCAATCTTGATACCATCGGCCTTTATTTTTTCAGTTGTTTCTGCAACACCAGGCAACAAAGTTGTATACCGTCTGAGACAGTCCAACTGCATCGGCACAAAATCACTGAACATGTTGTCCACGTCATCCTGTGTTGGATAGTCATCTTTCAATTTTCGCCATCGTTCTCTTATCTCAGGTTCTTGTGTCAGGGCTGCGATGTGGAGGTCTTTCCGCAATCCCATCGGTCCGCGAGCTTCCTCCATGGATATTTCTACACCCTGCTTTTCAAATACATCCACAAATACGACTGCTGGTGCAATAACATAGGCATCTGCAACAGTACCGCTCCAATCAAGAATCAGAGCTTTTACATTTCCGTGATAGGTCCTTGTATAAATAAATTCAGATTGCATGATTCTCCTCGTTCACAGTCCGAAATTGTCTCATATCGCTGCCTGCCGTACGCTATGGCTAGAATTGCAGCACAAAATAAAAGAGAGCAAAGTCCAGTGCAGAACATTTTGCTCCAACTTAGGTACGGATTCTAAAAATCAGCCAACTAAGCAAACAGCAGATTATGATAAATTTTCGATTCCATAGCAACAGAATTTTTTCAAATGGAATTTCAATTGTGAAACCACTGTTAATTAGTCAATTAACTTTCAGAAATAATTTTTAAATAGTTATTACAATAGTATTTGTGCGGAGTTCCATAAATACGGCAACATCGCCAGTGCATTTGGCAACATCGTCAGTGCATTTAATACCAGTTTTGATTCGAACTACATTGTTTTGATGACTTAGAATTCGATCAGTGTGGAGGAATTAAAATTGCCAAAAAATATTTTTAGGGAGGACATGATAATCATGACTCAAGTATTTTGTAGACTACCAAAAGTTGTAACGCTGATTACACTTTCGTTGTTTATTACGGTTACCGCCTACGCTAAGGACGAGTTGATCGTATATACGGCTATCGAGGCCGATGAACTAGCAATGTTCGAAAAAGAATTTGAAGCTGACAATCCCGACATTGATCTTCAATGGGGAGCTCGAGATTCAACAGGAATTATTACCGCCAAATTGCTGGCAGAAAAAAACAATCCTCAGGCGGATATCGTTTGGGGGCTCGCCGCCACAAGCTTGGTGTTTCTGTCGAACGAAGGCTATTTTGAAGGCTATGCTCCCAAAGGATTGGAGAATCTGGACGCCAAATATGTCGACCCGACTATGGACCCGCCCTTATGGGTTGGTCAGCGAGCATGGATTGCATCGATCTGTTTCAATACGGTTGAAGCGGAAAAACATGGTCTTCCCATGCCGTCTTCCTGGATGGATTTAACCGATCCTGTGTATCAGGGACATGTTGTCATGCCGAATCCAAATTCATCCGGAACCGGATTTCTTGATGTCTCTAGCTGGTTGCAGATTTGGGGCGAAGACGATGGATGGGCATTTATGGACGGGCTGCACGAAAACATTGCCTGGTACACTCACTCCGGTTCAAAGCCTTGTAAGCAGGCGGCCGCCGGTGAAATTCCTGTTGGCGTTTCTTTTGCCTATCGAGGCGCAAAGCTCAAAAATGACGGTGCGCCAGTGGAAGTTATCGCTCCATCAGAAGGAGTCGGCTGGGACCTCGAAGCCTTTGGTATCGTGAGGGGCGCCAAAAACATGGCAGCGGCACAAACGCTTGCTGATTGGTCAGTCACCCGAAAAGCCAATGAAATTTACAACCGTGAATATGCTGTGGTTGCAATGCCAGGTGTTGCACAAGAAGTCAAAAACTTCCCGCCGAACATCCTTGAAATGATGATCGACAACGACTTCGCCTGGGCAGCAGCGAACCGACAGAGAATTCTGGCGGAATGGCAAAAACGATACGGTGCCAAATCGGAACCTAAATCGTAATTGGAGCCACTTTAATATTCGATTACTCGAACGCTTAAATTTGTTTAAGTAATTTCCGGGAGTTGTGATGAAGCGCAGCTCCCGGATTTTTGTCTGACCTGACGGCAGTTTCGATATGTCGAGCGATCAGCCCTATCTCCAAGTTCGCAACTTGACAAAGCGGTTTGGTATTTTTGAAGCTCTCACAAATATCAGCCTTGATGTCAATCAGAGCGAATTCATCTGCCTGCTGGGACCTTCTGGTTGCGGAAAAACAACCGTACTGCGTTGCATTGCAGGTTTAGAAACACCGAACTCGGGCGAAATTATTCAGGATGGTGTAGACGTCGCTCCGTTTCCCCCTGATAAGCGGGATTTTGGTATTGTGTTTCAATCCTACGCCCTGTTCCCGAACCTGACAGTTGATGCAAATCTCGGTTTCGGACTCAAAAACCGAAGACTCTCCAAAGCGGAAATATCCGAACGCATTGCCAAATTGACCCAAACGGTAGGGCTTGAAGGACAAGGAAGCAAATTTCCAGGACAGTTGTCAGGTGGACAACAGCAGCGCGTCGCGCTGGCCAGAGCTCTGGCAACCTCCCCCAGTCTGCTTCTACTGGACGAACCGCTGTCCGCGCTTGATGCCAAGGTTCGACAACATCTGCGAAGAGAAATTTTGGATCTTCAGCGCAAGATTGGCATCACCACAATTCTGGTCACGCATGATCAGGAAGAAGCACTTACGATGGGAGATCGCATTGTGGTCATGGACCATGGCGTAATCGCCCAAACCGGTACGCCGCACGAAATCTACAGTTTTCCGAAAACGCCTTTTGTCGCTGACTTTATCGGAGAGATGAATTTTCTGCAAAGCACCGTTGCAGATGGCAATGTGGTCGTAGTCAACCACCTTAGGTTCAAATTCGGACAGGCAAGCAATTCCATGGCAAGCGGGGATCGCGTATTCCTGTGCATTCGTCCAGAAGACGTTGTTCTGCGCAACAACAAAGAGAACACTATCGACTCGAACTTCGCCGTTGCAGTAGTACTGGACACAGAATTTCTCGGCTCCTTCTATCGAGTGCGTCTAGCTTTTAAGGATACTGACAATACGGAATTCGTAGCAGAGGTTCCCCCTGGAGACATGCGCTCGCTGAATCTCGAAAAAGGTCTTGCACTGCAGGTGAATTTCCCGATTGATCGACTGCACATTTACCCACGCTGAAAACATTAACTTCTGATCATGGCAATCGCGATAATCAAATCAACGATCAAAAGAGGTTATAGTCGCGACGACCGGTTTCAGGGTGCCATATTGCTGGTGCTTACTGCATTCATCGTAGCGGCAGTCTTCTTCCCGCTATTTACAATTTTTCAGAAGAGCGTACAAAATAAAGATGGTGAATTCATCGGGCTTGCGAATTACGTTGAATACTTCGAGACTCCGACACTTGTTGACTCCATATCGAACACGCTGTTTGTCGGTGTTGTTACGACCGTAATCGTCATTACGCTGGCGTTTGTATATGCGTACGCGTTGACCCGAAGCTGCATGCCCCAAAAAGGCCTGTTTCGGTCCATCGCACTCGTTCCACTGCTAGCTCCATCACTGTTACCCGCAATTGCGCTGGTCTACATGTTCGGTAACCAGGGATTTATGAAATGGGCCATGTTCGGTTATGAAATCAGGGGGCCGATCGGAATTGTAATTTCCCTTGCCTTTTGGATCTTTCCGCATGCAGTGTTGCTACTGACTACTGCGCTGTCAACCGCGGATGGAAGGCTGTATGAAGCGGCGAAGGTATTGCGAACCAGCAACATTCGTACATTTTTCAAGATCACGATTCCCGCTGCAAAATACGGAGTAATGAGTGCCTGTTTTGTAGCGTTCATATATACGATCACGGACTTCGGTGCATGCAAGGTGATCGGCGGCTGGTTCAATGTCCTTTCGCTGGACATCTACAAGCAGGTCGTTGGACAGCAGAATTTTCAACTCGGTGCAGTCGTCAGTGTCATGATGCTGCTTCCCGTAGTGATTACGTTCGCTGCGCAACAACGGGTGCAACGAAGACAGACCGCCCAAATTACTCCTGGTTCGGTACCGTATGTTCCGAAGCCTAATGCGCGATTTGATTTGCTGATGCTGATCTACTGCACCGTCATAGGTTTTATCCTGATTGGAATTCTTGCGACCGCAGCGTATGCATCGTTTGTTACTTTCTGGCCTTACAACCTGAGTCTTTCCCTGAAGAACTATCAGTTCAATATTATGGACGGAGGTAGTTGGTCTGCTTACCGCAATAGTGTTGTGATGTCTACATACACTGCATTCATCGGTACTGCGGTAATTTTCTGCGGGGCTTACTTCATTGAAAAATCTCGACGTTATACAGGGATTCGAACGACTCTTAATTTCTTCACGATGGTTCCTCTTGCGACGCCCGGCATGGTACTTGGACTTGCATACCTGTTTTTCTTCAATGCTCCTTCAAATCCGCTGAATTTTGTTTATAAAACCATGTTCATACTGGTACTCGCGAATATCGTGCACTATTACACTGTTCCGCACCTCACTGCTACGACTGCCCTAAAACAGCTTGATGTCGAGTTCGAATCGGTATCGGCATCGCTTAAAGTGCCGTTCTACCAGACTTTCTGGAGTGTCACACTGCCAATCTGCCTGCCAGCGATCATCAATATCTGGATGTATTTGTTTGTAACTGCAATCACAACTGTGTCGGCAATCGTGTTTCTCTACGGACACAATACGATGATCGCAGCAGTCGCTGTGCTGAACATGGACGATGCTGGTGACGTTGCGCCCGCAGCGGCTATGGGGATGATGATTGTCTACACTGCTGCTGGCGTGAGAGTGCTGCACTGGATAGTTTCAAATTTCGTCGAAAAGCGCACTCAGAAGTGGAGATTGAGCGGCGATTTTGGAATGTGAGGGTATGTACTCATGAAATTAACTTCAAATCGAACCGACAGTGTTCTTTGAAGAGTTGTAGTAAGAAAAGTTAATGAATTACTCTTCTTTCACCATGATGATTCCATCGGATTTAACTTTGTAATTCTCAATTCAATGTTCTGTTACGCCGAGATGGATACAATTTGCCTTTGGTGTCAAATTAATTGCGGAACTATCTCCAATGGCGATTATTGTAGTGGAGGTTGTTTGGAATTCTCAGATCGCCAAAATGAAATTTCAGCATGGGTACACAATGTTTAAATGACAGTTCAACGGCTTCGTTCATGCTTAAATTGCAGACGATAAAGCATGAATAAATTGATCAGTGAAAGCTAATTTGCTAGGCTATATAAAATCTGCATTGATTCCCTTTCTGTCAATCTATGGCCCACTCCATTTTGAAACAAATGGGTTAATGACCATGCATCAATTCCAACAATTTGGGTAAATACTAAAGTAATAATACCTTCATATCTTTTAGTAATTTCAATCTCAATATAACCTGTTTCAACCATCTGAAATTTCACTGATTTAGTATGCGTTGCCAATAATTTGCATAGTACTGTTTGAAAATCAAAACCCGCATAAAGTCCCCAAATTTGAGCATTCCGCATTTCCTCCAGCACCCCAGTTTTAGATAATTGGGGTTCACACTTGGCTAACCACGACCTATGATTTTTCAAAGCGATAGATTGTTGGATAGAATTTCGTTTTTGCGAGGCACTTGCATCTAATTCTCCAGCTAATTCGTGTAACTTGGAGTAAAAGGCAGCTCCATTATTGTTATACCAGTAGGTCCAATTGGATATGTTATTTTCCAGATTTCTAGCTTTTGTTTCGTATTCACGAGCAGAGTTTTGAATTGCATCGATACGAACAAGGCTTTTGTTTTCATCAGGTAAACGTGTGATTTCACTAATTGAGTCTTCTACAAATTTTATCGCTGTTTCGTAAGCAATTGCCGTATCTTCTTTGCTTTTTTCTTCGACTTGTCGTCTAAATGTGATTTCAGCAAATTTTTTATTGGCTTCTTCAACCCATCTCGGTCCTCTCGCGAGAGAATCAAGGAGTTTCTTGGTGAATCTTTCGTAGCTACTACAAGTTATTTCTGACTCTAGACACAACATTCGAACACAATCAAGAGACCACTCAGATATTGTTGCGAAATCATTGCTTGTCCATTCAATCACGTTTTTTCCAAGTATCATTAATTTATCTTCGTAAGAAGAATAATTATAAAGAAAGGAATTCTCAGTGATCTTATGCTCTGATAGTTGATAGAGATTATTGGCAGGGCGAATTTTTGTTCAGTTCAACTGTATGATATGAAATAAATAGCGTCTGATACTGGACTTTTCTGATTGATTCGTGTATGGTTCAGCCAACTGAAGTTGAACTGAAACGGTGAGAGATGAATTTGTCGGAGTTGGTCATCGTACCGGTCAGACGCGACGAGGAGGAGAAATTCCTTGCGCTGATGCGGCAGCATCACTATCTTGGCGCCCCGCACAAGATCGGTGAGAGCGCGTTTTATGCCGCGGTTTTGCAGGGCCGATGGGTTGCGCTGAGTTCATTTTATGCGGCGGCCCTGAAAAGCCGCGCCCGAGATGAGTGGCTCGGCTGGCACCCAAGAGACCGTGGCGCAAGCAATGGCATTCGTTTAGCAAAAAAAGCTATTCGTTTAACAGTTCGGTATTTTCCCAAGATTTGGACGACCTGCAGCTGATCAATGGTTCAGTTTTTTTTAGGCCGTTCTAGTTCTTCGATTGGCATTCCTGAACCGCTCATCCGGACGCTTTGAGATGCGCGGACACGACCGTCCTGGACGTTCCTTTTGCAGACAATTACCGATGCTGTGAAGAATGTTCGATACCGCGCTCGAAGCCAGTTGCCAGTTGCCCAGCATCAGCGCTTCAAAGTTTCTCGCCACCGTCACCAGCACATTCTTGAAATTCGCACGCATCTTGGGTTGATCGCACACAGCACCCGTATTCAGGTCGTCTTCCAACTGGTTACCGAACGAGCGAGACAGCGCCAGCAGCACAAAATGAGCATACAGCTCCTGTTTCACGCCGCGCTCGGACTTGGCGTGAAATTGCTCGATTTCCACCAACCGCTTGGAGATTTTGTACAACTCTTCAATGCCCCAGCGGCCGTGATACGCATCCGACAGTGCGGCGACCGGAAACTGGTTTTGATCCAACAGCGTGGTCGCAAGACAGTAGTCATTGCCACCGGCGCTGTATCTGACGCAGCGCACCCGGATCGGGTGCAAGGTTTTACCCGGATGACGCCGGCGCCAGTGCCGGGCGCGAGACTCGCTCGGCAAAACATCAATGACGCGTTCATCCTCGCAGCCGTCAATGAACTCATCAAAGGCACCTGCACTGCCACGCTTGAGGCGAAAAATACAGTCGATGCCGCGTATCGCATGCTGGCGCAACAACTCGAACGAATAATAACCGCGGTCGTATACCACCACTTCGCCCGCCCGGCACCATTTCAGATGCCCGAGCGCGGGCTGATGTTCGTCCAGGTGCGACAGCAACTCAAAATCCATTGGCATGCGGTCGCCCAGCCGGTACAAACAACTCACCAGGCCTTGCGGATAGTAACAACCCTGGGAAGGCAGGGAATAGCCGGCTTCAAGCAGCGCCCGCGGCAAGTTGATTTTGCTCCCATCTACCGCCAGCAGTCGCCGGCCGCACCACTCGCGACGGGCATCCTCACCCAAGTGCTCATCCAAACGCGCCAGCACCTGCCGATAGACTGTTTTGAACACCTGCTCATCGAGCTTGTGGCGGGCGACACACATCGAGGACGCCACTGGCGGCTGCGGCTGTGGCAGCTCCACACCCAGCAGCCGACTCTGAGCCCACAATTCGTTGACCGTGATCTGATAGCCCTGATGATTCTTTGAAAACACCAGACGGAACACAAACAGCATGATCAGCAACGTATTGAGCACCCGTCTTCGCTGTTGCCAGCGTCGATCGTATTGCTCAGCCACCGCGGCTGCAATGCTGATAAAATCACGCCACATGCGCACAAACCGGTCATCGGCAGAACCGACCGACGGCTGCCGCGGCGCAACTCGCCGGGGCTTTTTGGCCTCACCTTCGAGCAGCATGCGACGGGCATCGGCCGCCAATGGCATCACATACACATCCTTGATGGTCTTGTCAGAGCGCTTGACGGTCTTGCCAATCCGCTGCCAGCCCGCCGCCCGATAACTGCTGGCGCTAAAACGCGCCGCTTCAACGAAGGTCTCCATCAGCACCGGCCGCACGCCCCATCTTGTCTGCCAATCGTCTGCCATGCACCGTGCCGCCAGCGACAATGCCTTCGAGGCCAGGTTCGACACCTGCACCCAGGGCAAGATCAAAAACCGCGCATTTTGCACCACCTGCTTCAAACGCTTCTTGTAGCGCACCGGTTGCCAGCCGATCCATTCATCCCGGCACGGCAACTTCGCACTGGCCCGCTGAAACAGCAAACAACCCAGCCGCCGGTTATCTTTGTCAACAATGAAATAACGCAAGTGACATCCCATCGGCTGACGGTAGCCCAGATAATGATAACGATCCACCAGCTCGTTCCACTGCGCCTTGTCCGCCTCGCACTCCACCAACTGCAGCGCAATCGGCGACAGCTCCGACAAACTCGCCACCACCGCCGCACCCGGCTCACTCCGCTCGCTCAACTCCAGTCGCTTGCGGCCCCCCCGAACCTTCGTCTCATCCTTGCCCGGCAAGCGCAATACACCCGCAGCCTGCAACTCCTCGAGCATCTTCAAACACGCATAAGCGCTGTTGACGCCCCCATCCGTTCGCCAATCCAAATGCTCACAGATCGTCTGCGCCAACTCGTTGCGACTTAAGCGCGGAAAACTGTCAACCGTCTGCTGGACCTCGACCAATTGCTGGCGCGTGAATCGCTGCCCGCAAAAGGTCGTCCTGTGCAATCGCTTGATGCTGTCGTCCATCGCGTATTCTCCTGATAAGCTTCAATGTTCACTGTTATTTTCGCAGAACCGGTGGTGTTTGTCAAGGGCTCAGGACAATTTTTTTGCACTCAAAAAACATGATTTACATCAATGACTTGCAAATCACCAACGACCACGTGTTCGGAATTTTTCAAAACGAATGCCATTGGTGGCGCAAGACTGCACCTGATCACCAACCAGAGCAGATTCCTCATTCTGGAGCCGATTGCGAATCTCGCATCCCGCACTTTATCGTTGCTGGCCAAGCGTGTCGTCAAGGACTGGCCGGTGCGATTCGGACACCCGGTGCTGCTGATGGAGACTTTCGTTGACCCGCAGCGCTTTGCCGGAACCTGTTATCGCGCGGAGAACTGGATACAGATCGGGCAGACGGCCGGCTATCGGCGACAACGCCGCGGCTACCGACAAGGCTCATCACCGAAGCTGATGTTTGTGCGCCCGCTTCGGTCAGATGCGCGCCGGTTGCTCGGTGGCGCACATCTTGATTCCCACTATTTCCCGAAAGGAGTTTGCAGGAAAATGTATACGGACGCGGATTTCAAGTCATTGCTGGATTATTTCTCACACATTGAGGACCCGCGCGGGCGTCGCGGGCGGCGCTATCGCCTCGGGACACTGCTGGCCATTGCGGCGGCAGCCACAGTTTGCGGTGCGCGCGGCTATCAGGAGATGGGCGAATGGGTACAGGCGCAGTCAGAAAAGGTGCTTCGTCATTTCAGGGTTGGATTGCGGCGTGGCAAAGTCCAGCGTCCAAGCGTGTATTGCATCCGCGAGGCGCTGGTCAGAACCGACCCCGGGCAGTTCGATGACGCGCTTCGCAAATGGTGCATATCGATTGACGGCTGCGATGAGGCGATTGCGATCGATGGCAAGACGATGAAAGGAGCGGTTGACGGGAACAATCGCCAGATTCATGTGCTGGGCGCCTGTGGGCATCAAAGTCGCATGCATCTGGCAAAAAAAAAGATGAGGCTTGACTCGGACGGGAGTGAGGAGCAAAAGTACACCAACGAGATCGGCGCGTGCATCCCGTTGCTGAAATCGATTGATGACCTCAATGGCAAAGTGATCACCGCTGATGCGCTGTTGACGCAGCATGCGATTGCGAGCTATATTCTCAGCCGGGGCGGGCACTATATGTTTATTCTCAAGAACAACCAGAAAGATCTCACTGGCGAGGTGAGTATTCATTTTACCGATCTGCTTCGACTCAGACCGGATACTGAAGCTGACTTTGTCACCCGCACCGGTGACGCGACCGATGCAGGGAAAAAGGTGCCCAAGGTCCAGCATGGACGTCATGAGATCCGCGAAATCCGGGTCAGCGACAATGCCGAACTGATGGCGTATCTGAATCGCGAGTCGAAATTTCCGGACATCGCGCAGATATTCCGCATTCGTCGCACGATTGACCACTACCGGCGTGGCGAGGTAACCAAGACGACGCAGGAAACCGTTGTCGGGATCACCTCACTGCAAGCCGCTCAGGCTGATCCGAAGACTTTGCTGGGGCTCAACCGCGGCCATTGGACCATTGAATCGAATCATCGCATTTTGGACGACTCAAACACCTGGCACGAGGATCACCTTCTGATTCGCACCGGGCATGGACCGGAAAACGTCACGGCACTTCGCCGATTTGCGATCTCGGTGATCAGACGGCACGCAGAATCAGTTGCGCCGACGATGCGCAAATTGCGCACCAACGCACGTTTGCTCCTGGATTATCTGGGCCTGGCCGGGAACACGCGACGCAGGGGTCGGCGTTCGCCGATCACCGGGGCCGTATGTCGATGACCCACCGAATTGTGATTGCGAAAAATCGTTGTTCGGCAACAGCCGAAACAGGAAAAATCCGTACTCCCATAGGACAGTTCACTGAAAGAATACTGAAAATCGGTTGCGGCATCACCTGAAGCGGTTCAAATCAGGCACAGTGCATGGTTTCATGCCAGTGGCCTGAACATACTTGTGATCCATAGGCTAAAATCACGAGTCGATGGCGTTCGGTTAGCGTGACAAAAAATTTGCCTTGAGATTATTGGAACTACAATCCGGTAAGGCGATGGACTGTAGCGCAACTGTGGGCTGAGCATACATTAATAACCATAGAATTGAGATCACAATGATCGAACGGTTACCCAAGTTCTTTCGGTAGTAAATTAACTTACACATTAAACTAGGCGTTTATACGGTTTATTTACCAATTATTTCGATCATCCTGCTCGCGATGTGTAGAAAGGAAGTGAGATTTTCCTTCACCTTTGCTTGAAGAGTTAAGCTGGTTAAGAAGTTTTCCCGATTACATCTAATTTTTTAAATTTGGCTTGAGAATTCAGGTGTAGTATCCAAATTGTAGTGAATTAAATTTTGAGAAGTGGTTTCAGACGTTTCAATTTGCATGATGCAAAGAAATCAGAACCATCGATAAGAGCAAAATTTCCAACGATTGTATTTTTTGGTGTATCAGACAATTTGAAAGGAGATTGTTGCATGATTTTTCTTATTTGATGAACCAATCTACCTAGTCTGGACCCAATACACAAGACGTTGTTAAATTAAACCAGGAGTTGGATACCATACGTAAAATCTGAAAGTGAATCAAACCCTCAGACGCTGATTTAGCGGATCATAAGGTGCATCCGCCAATACCGTTGCCGTTCTTCGAACTCCCAATATCGGAATCTCAAATGTCTTCCCCGCTTCGGAAAACTGAGGCTCAACGTAGACATATGCCAGACTCATGTTGATCCGATGACCAAATGTGCCGCTGCACACAATTCCCATAGGACGTTCGCCATCCAGAGCTGGCTCATTTCCCATACAGTCCGCATCATCCGCGTCTACGGATACCAGTACAAGTTTGGTTGAAATCCCCTCAGCTTTTCTTTTGAGCACGAAATTGCGGCCAATGAACTCACTGTCATAGTCAACAAACCTTTCGATGTCCGCTTCAACTGGCGTGATTTCTGTTGTCAACTCGCTGCCCCAGCCCTTGTAGCCTTTTTCAAGCCTCTTGAGTTAATAGAACTTTCGCTGTAAATAGTTGTTTTAATTGAATTGAGGTTCAAATGTGGGCACTACATTTTGAGGTTGGTACCAAAACCGGTCAGATTGCGCCACAGTGTCAGCAGCGATTTGGCAAGGATCAGGTCGGTTGTCACATGGGCTTGATCTCAAACGGTACGGTGCTCCACTTGAGGTTCACACAGCGATAGATCCGTCTGGCTTGCGCCGACGCGTTGCTCGGTATCGCGAATCTGCGGTCGTCTTGGTGGTTTTCCAGAATGCTGACCTGCAGGTGGTTCAGTTCGCGCCGCATCGATTCCGGACTCATCGGATGTCCGAGCGCCTGGAGCCGGTGGCTCATGTGCTGCACACAGCAATACGCCATGAAACAGATGGCGATATGGGCTCGGATGCGCCGGCTTGTCCAATGAAAGATCGGTCGGATCCTCAGATCGTGCTTGTTGGTGCGAAATCCGCGTTCGATGTGCCACAGCTGACGGTATTGGTGCAGCAGCTCGGTGGTGCTGAGCTGATCGTTGCCCCAGGCGATGATGGTGTGGATGCCGTCCCAGCGCGCGGCCTGTGCCACTTTTTCCTCATTGACCGTGGCCTCGCCGTCAGATGGAACGTTGAGAAACCGCGCATGTCCTTTTGACACCAGGCTGAGCGGCTTTGCGCTACGCTTCAGGCGCTTGAGCAGCTTCTCCAGCGCCCGCTCTCGGCTGTGGCGGTCTTTTCTCGCCCGCTTCTTTGAATAAGTCGCGATGATTCGCTCCTCGCCGCGGGCGATGATCTTGCAGTTGCACTGAGCCTCACCATCCTGGTCGAACATATAGCCCTCATAGCCGTCGGCATCGAGAATCTGCTCCTTGAGCTTGCGCGTCGCATTCTTGGCGCGAAACCCCACAATGTAGGGCAGGTTGCGCTCGCGCAGCCATTCAAGATTGCTGTGGCTGAACAGCCCGGCATCGGCCACCACGGTCACCCGGCTCACATCGTATCGTTCGGTGATGCCATCGAGCGCCCGGCACAGCGTGTCGCCCTCGTAGGTATTGCCCGGATAAAGCTCATAATCCAGCGGAATCCCGCCGCGGGTCACCAGCAATGCCAGCACCACCTGGGTTCGATGCGGCTTGCCGTCCTTGCTGTAGCCCTTGAAGCGAAGAGGATCTTTGTTTTGGCCGTAGTCTTCCCGGTCGCTTTGAAAATAAAGTGTCGTGGTGTCATAGAACAGGACATCGATCGGCTGCGTGAAAAGTTCCTCAGCCCGGGCCGACGCGTTTCGGCGTATGCTGTCAATCACCCGCGGGTCAAGATAGTCCATGGACTGATAGACCCAGTCCAGATTCAGCGTCACGCCGCCGTCTATAGGGCGACAATCAAGATAAGAATCTTGCGACAATCAGGGTAAGAAAAGGTTTCGCGTCCTGAAACGCAGTGAGGACGAAGTCCGAACGGAGTTTCAGGACGCGCGGTCGAAAGAATTTTCGACCCTCTGAATTGCTGACTTGACGTTTGCGACAGTTCCGGCACTAAACTTGTAATTTCGCAGCCATGCGGGGTTCACAAGATGCCGGGATGTCATGTAAATGATTATCAAGTGAGAAAATTCATGAAACTAAAACTAACTCATTCGATTGACAAAGCCGCTGTGAAATCTGGATTCAGCTGTGCTACCGGCTACCGAATCAACAAGGACAGTCGGCTTCCGTCTGAAAAAACCAAAGTGAAGCGCACTCGTCGTCGGCCGGATCCATTGGCAGGCATATTTGAGGAACAAGTGGTGCCGATGCTGGAGAAATGCCCGAACCTACGTGCGGTGGCTGTGTACCGGGAAGTGATGCGCCTCAATCCACAGCTCACTGCCGGCGTGAGGCGCACATTGGAGCGTCGCATTCGGGACTGGAGAGCGCAGCATGGACCGCAGCAGGAAGTGATTTTCCGCCAGCGTCAGGAGCCAGGTCGCATGGGCATATCGGACTTTACCGACATGAACTGGATCGGTGTGACGATTGGCGGGTGCAAGTTTGATCACAAGCTGTATCACTTCCGCCTGGCGTGGTCGGGCTTCACCCATGTCGATGTAGTTCAGGGTGGCGAGAGCTTTGCTGCATTGGAGCAGGGAGTGCAGGATGCGCTGTGGACTTTAGGCGGTGTGCCGCGTGAATGCCGCACCGACAGCCTGTCGGCAGCGTTTCGCAATATCAGCAAGGATGATGGCGAGGACCTGACCGAGAGTTATCGCCAGTTGTGCGAGCACTACGGGATGCGGGCGACACGCAACAATCGAGGCGTGGCGCACGAAAACGGCGCCATTGAAGGTCCGCATGGACATCTGAAGCGTGCGATCGAAGATGCGCTGGCACTGCGTGGCTCGAAAGATTTCGAGACGCTGGATGAGTATCGGGATTTCATCGTCCAAATCACCGGCAATATCAATCTGCGGCACAGCAAGAAAATTGAGGCGGAGCGCGAAGTGCTGCGGGCGTTGCCGGGCCGACGCACCACGGATTACAAGGAGACCAACGTACGGGTCACCCGTTCCAGCGGTTTCGTTCTGCGCAAGGTGTTTTACACGGTGCCTTCGCGTCTGATCGGTCATCGTCTGGGGGTGAGGCTCTACGCGGATCGTGTAGAGCTGTATCTGGGCAGTCGCCATCAGTTGACCCTGCCACGCGGTCATCACCATTCATCGGCCAGGCATTGGTGTGCGCATGTGGTCAATTATCATCATGTGATTCATTCTCTGAGGCGCAAGCCGATGGCGCTGATGAGTTGGGTTTACCGAGATCAGCTGTTTCCGCACGAGGCGTATCGACATTGTTTCGAGGTGGCACTGGAGCGCACCACGCCACGGCAAGCCTGTCGGCTGGCGGTACAGCTGTTGTCGTTGGCTCACGACCACAACTGCGAAGCCCGGCTGGCGCAGCAGATCGAACAATGCCTGCAGCAAGGCGCGCTTCCGGACATGCTCGAGATGCAAAAGCAATTTGCCGTGCAGCACGGTACCATGCCGCAACTGCATGTGGAATCGAGCACTCTGGCCAGCTATGCGTCGCTGCTGCAGCAAGGAGCTGAGTCATGAGTGCCAAGCGTCACAAAAGCAGCCATTCGACCGATGCAGTCAAACTGGCACTGATGCTGTCGGAGTTGCGCTTGCCGGCGATGAAACAGATGTGGTCAGGCTTTGCCGAACGCGCCGATACCGAAGGCTGGCCGGCTGCTCGGCTGCTGTCGACCCTGGCTGAGCTCGAACTGGCCGAACGTGACCGGCGGCGCATTGAACGCCACCTCAAAGAAGCCCGGCTGGTGCCCGGTAAAACGATCTCCAGCTTCGACTTCAATGTGGTGCCGGTCGTCTCCAAGTCCAAAGTCATGGCACTGGCGGCCGGCGATGTGTGGCTCAACAATGGTCACAACCTGTTGATGTTTGGGCCGCCCGGTACCGGCAAAAGCCACTTATCATCAGCAATCGGACTGGCCCTGGTGGAAAACGGCTATCGTGTGCTGTTCACTCGAACCACCGACCTGGTGCAACGCCTGCAACGGGCACGTCGCGAATTGACGCTCGAAAATCTGCTGGCGCGGCTGGACCGATATCATTTGCTGATTCTGGACGATTTTGCCTACGTCAGCAAAGATCAGATGGAAACCAGCGTGCTGTTCGAGCTGATCTCAGTGCGCTATGAACGGCGTTCCATTCTGATTACCGCCAATCAGCCGTTTGACCAATGGCACAAAGTGTTCCCAGACCAGAGCACTGCGGTGGCCGCGGTGGACCGACTGGTTCACCATGCGACCATTCTGGAAATGAACGTCGAAAGCTACCGCCGGCGACACGCAGTTGAACAGTTGCGAGATAAGCCCGCACGAGCGTCAAAGCGTGCCACTGCAAAAAAAGCTCAGCCCAAGTCCGTTCAAGACTGACAGCTGATCCATTCAACCTGCTGAACACGGGGCACAAGCCCCGTGTTCACATCCTGTCGTTGATCGACTTTTTTTAATCGAATCAGTGAAACTGCAAATAATTCTGCTATTATTTGAGACCTGATCGCAGCGTCAAAAAATTCTTACCTTGATTGTCGCTGATTCTTATCTTGATTGTCGCTCCACAGCCGTCTCTTGCCAGCTCCATGACGGTGCCGCGTTTCGACCGCGGCTGGGCGATGCGCGCCAGCACCAGTTCCTTGATGATGCGATTGGCGCTGGCTTTGCGGGAACCGAGCAGGCGGTCCCAGCCCATGCTCGAGTAAAGCCGGCCGAATGCTTCGCGCACGCCGATGTTCAGGCGGTTTTGTTCCCGGCACTGTCCAAGGTCGACGCCGAGGTGCGCCGCTTTGCGGTTGCGTCGGCACTGGCTCAGAAGATCCGCGTATTGCTTGGGCGTGAACAGCTCCTGCTGCGGATTGGACTGCTGCCGGAGATCTTCCTTGATGAACTCGCCGAGCTCCATCAGCTTTGTCAGCTGGGCGCCGCCGGGCGCGGTGCCGACATGGCGGATAATCTTCTGGCGCACCTTCTTGCCGTCGCGGAAGCTCTGCACGATCTGCACCCGGTATCGGTTTCGGGCGGCATCGAATTTCTTTCTTACAAACATGGATGAAGTTATACATCAGTCCGGATTGATATGCAAGTATTATTTTGATGAGGGCACTACATCGCTGTTTTTCAGGATGGACGCTTGCAAGATGATGATAATATTGAAAAATGAAATCCGGAAAATCGAGTAAAAATCGAGTTTTCTACGAAGTCAAGAAACTAGGCGTTTATACGGTTTATTTACCAATTATTTCGATCATCCTGCTCGCGATGTGTAGAAAGGAAGTGAGATTTTCCTTCACCTTTGCTTGAAGAGTTAAGCTGGTTAAGAAGTTTTCCCGATTACATCTAATTTTTTAAATTTGGCTTGAGAATTCAGGTGTAGTATCCAAATTGTAGTGAATTAAATTTTGAGAAGTGGTTTCAGACGTTTCAATTTGCATGATGCAAAGAAATCAGAACCATCGATAAGAGCAAAATTTCCAACGATTGTATTTTTTGGTGTATCAGACAATTTGAAAGGAGATTGTTGCATGATTTTTCTTATTTGATGAACCAATCTACCTAGTCTGGACCCAATACACAAGACGTTGTTAAATTAAACCAGGAGTTGGATACCATACGTAAAATCTGAAAGTGAATCAAACCCTCAGACGCTGATTTAGCGGATCATAAGGTGCATCCGCCAATACCGTTGCCGTTCTTCGAACTCCCAATATCGGAATCTCAAATGTCTTCCCCGCTTCGGAAAACTGAGGCTCAACGTAGACATATGCCAGACTCATGTTGATCCGATGACCAAATGTGCCGCTGCACACAATTCCCATAGGACGTTCGCCATCCAGAGCTGGCTCATTTCCCATACAGTCCGCATCATCCGCGTCTACGGATACCAGTACAAGTTTGGTTGAAATCCCCTCAGCTTTTCTTTTGAGCACGAAATTGCGGCCAATGAACTCACTGTCATAGTCAACAAACCTTTCGATGTCCGCTTCAACTGGCGTGATTTCTGTTGTCAACTCGCTGCCCCAGCCCTTGTAGCCTTTTTCAAGCCTCATGCAGTTGACCGCATATGATCCAAACCAGCCGAGTCCGAACTCTTCTCCCGCCGCCTCAACCTGAGCGCACAAGTCGCCCATGACCTCTATCGGATGATACAGTTCCCATCCAAGTTCTCCCACATATGAAACACGCAGCGCGATGACCGCCATCCCACCGACATCAATCTCCTGTCCTGTCAGCCAGCGAAACGATTCGTTGCTTAGGTCGGAATCAGTCAGTTTCGCAAGCAGATCTCGAGAACGCGGACCGGCGATTGCCAGCATTCCTAATTGGTCGGTAACATCTTCAATCTTGACCTCTTCACCAGAACCTATATGTTGCACCATCCAGTCTAAATCATGCTGCTGGGCAACAATCGCTGAAGTCAGAAAAAACCGATCCTGAGCAAGTCTTGTGACCGCAATCTCGCATTCTATTCCGCCCAGATCAGTCAGCATGTGGGTCAGCGACATGCCACCATCTCTCTTTGCTGTTCGATTCGCACCAATTCGGTTCAGAAACTTTTCAGCATCAGACCCAGTGACCATGTACTTTGAAAATGCGGTTAGGTCCGCGACTCCGACTCGTTGTTCGACACATTTACACTCCTCAGCAACGGGATTGAACACATTTGAACGCCGAAAGCTGTATTCCTCGTCACTTCCATCAAGCGAAAACCACTTCGGACGTTCCCATCCATAGTATTCACCGTACACGGCACCTGCAGCTTTCAGTTTTTCGTAGATGGGGGTGGTTTTTACGGGTCTCCCCGCTTCGCGAAACTCACCGGGCAGATGCACCTGATACATTTCCTGATATTCGTCAATCGATTTGTCGACAACATATCTACCAGGCGTATTGGCAAACTCCCCATATCGGCGCGGGTCCATCTCTCGAACATTGATTTCAGTCTGTCCGTGAACCATCCACTGCGCCAGGTATTTACCTGCACCGGGGCCTTGCGTGATTCCGATTGATGCACCACAACACAGCCAGTAATTTTCCAGCCCTCCAGCAGGTCCCAATAAAAATCCTCCGTCTGGTGTGTGTGTAATCGGACCGTTAACCACTCGCTTGATTCCGGCATTGGCTAAGAGCGGCACACGTTCAGCAGCATGAATCAGACTGTGTTCCAACCGCTCAATGGATTCCGGCAACAGTTCCATATCAAAGCTCCAGTCAATCCCGTCAACACCCCATGCGACAGCTCCAGAGGTTTCGTACGGCCCAACCAGCAATCCTTTCTGTTCCTGACGAATATAGCAAGAGGCCACCGGATCTCGAATCACAGGCGGTTCCTTGTCAAGGGCTTCAATTTCGGGCAGATTTTCCGTCACCAGATACTGGTGCTCCATGTTCACGATCGGCAGTCTGAAACCGGTCATCTGGGCGATCTGATCGGAGAAACTGCCAGCTGCGTTCACAACATGCTCGCAAATGATGGAACCTTGCTCAGTTATGACTTTCCATTCTCCGCTGCTAGTTCGTTCAACTCCTGTCACCCGATTTCTTTTGACAATTTCCACTCCCCGGTTGCGAGCACCCACTGCCATTGAATTCGTGCTGCTGGCGGGGTCGGTATGGCCATCGTTCGGCGTGTAGAATCCAAGTTTTACGCCATCCACTTTCAACAACGGATGAATTTCTTTCATTTCAGCGTGACCGACCAGATGGCTCTCGACCCCAATGTAATCCAATATTCCTTTCACATAGTGGAACCAGTCGACTTCGTCGTCATTAACCGCCAATCTCAACGCTCCGCAGCCATGCCAGCCAGTTGCCTGCCCGGTTTCGGCTTCAAGCTTGTCGTACAGCTCGATACCGTAGGCATGAACCTTGGCCATATTCAGACTGCCAATGAAATTCGGAATCAGTCCGGCTGCGTGCCAGGTCGAACCGGAAGTCAGTTCACCTTTATCAATCAGAACGACATCGTTCCAACCCTCTAAAGGCAGGTGGTATGCAAGCCCCACTCCCATAGCGCCTCCACCGATAATTACAACTCTTGCGTGCTGTTTCACCTTATGATTCCTGACTAAACAATATTGTCAAAATTTACGATCGAATCCGTCATATCGTCAACGGTTGCCAAACCAGACGGCATGGTAATGGATTTCCGATACTGTGAAATTGCTTCTGGAGTGAACTCTGCGCTTGGAGCCTGTTCCTGCTCAAAGTGCTGGTAGTAATCAGTGCCACGAACCAGCATTGCTGTATCGTGTCCCTGATTTTTCAACTGTATGACATCTGTCGATATGTAGTTGATTGAAAGCCCGATTCGAGAGCGATCTGAGGTATTCGGCCCCGACCCATGCAATACCATGCTGTGATGCATGGAGAACTGTCCAGGCAGTAGTTCGACCGTTACTCTTCTTTTTAAGTCCTCTTTCGTAAGCTCTGCATTCTGATCGCTCATCAGCATGTTGTTCCCATCGAAACTGTTGCTGTGATGACGAATCCCGTCTAAATGACTTCCGCAGATTACCTGCATTGCTCCATTGTCTTCCAGCGCGTCAGACAGTGCAAGCCAGACTGTTAAAACTCCATTCGGTGGCTGCAAGCCCCAGTACAGCAGATCTTGATGCCAGCCAACGTGAAGTGACTGGTTCGGCTCCTTGGCAAAAAATGTAGCCCCCCAAAGAAGAATGTTCGGCCCCAGCAAACACTCAACCACATCAAGAATTCGGGAATTTCGAGTAATCTCATTAACCCACGAAGAAACCAGATGCGCTTTAAGAATCTGTTTGGAAGCTGTCCATCCCGACATGCGTTCCTTGATTTCCATAAATCTAGGAACTAGCGACAGCGCTTCATCTTGCTCGAATGCTGTCAGCGGGTATACAACCCCGTTGTTCCAGTAATCCTGAATTTGAGAAGAAGGTATCGACTGAGTCATGGCAACAGGCACGCCAAAGCTTGCAACTCAGTCCCGATAGGACGTATCAAATGTATCGAGCTCGCGGATTAGGGCTGGCCATTCGTAAGTCCCAGCCGGTGCGGATTTCTGATACTGAATCGCAGCATGCTCGCAAACTTCTTTTGACGGTAGGTGAATCTCTCTTCCTGTAGAAAGCGCGTCCAGTTGAACTTGGCACGAAAGCTCAAAATAATGCATCCGTACATAAGCTTCAGCGACGCTTGAACCTACCGTCAGCAATCCGTGGTTGCGCATAATCATTACTGAGTTGTCACCGAGGTTCTCTGCAAGTCGTTCTCGCTCGCCTAAGTCCAGAGACAATCCCTCATATTCGTGATAGGACACTCTGTTATAGAACTGGAAAGCATCCTGCACCACGGGGATAAAGCCCTCTTTAAGTGCCGAAACCGCTAATCCTGCCGGAGGATGAGAATGCATAATGCAATTCACATCTTCGCGTTTGTTGTAAATGCCACTGTGAATCACGAATCCGGTGAAATTCATCTCGCTGGTATCAAGGATTTCTCCGTCCGCAGACCTCGGCGGCACAACCACTTCACCTTTCTCGTCCAACGTCACTAGATTCGATGCAGTTACTTCATCGAATCTCAGCCCGAACAGGTTGATCAGGAAGCGGTTCGATTTACCCGGTACTCGCGCACTGATGTGATTCCAGACGATATCACTAAATCCGTTCAAATCCGCCAGTCGATGGGCGGCAGCAAGATCAATGCGAGCCTGACGCTCTTCGTTGGTCGTTGTTGACCATTTCCCCTGTATGACATTGTTTGAAAATTTCCGGTCTTTCATGGAACACACCTCAGTTACAAATCCAGTGAATAGATTTACGCGCAATAATTGATGAGATTTTAAGGCAAAGCAACTGGAAATTTAACTAATTTTTCATCACTTCCCTTCGGTGCAGGATCACACTGTAAATATCATTGTCGTCAATCACCCTATCCACATTGCCCTGCGGGTCGCGCAACCAATGGCATTCGTTTAGCAAAAAAAGCTATTCGTTTAACAGTTCGGTATTTTCCCAAGATTTGGACGACCTGCAGCTGATCAATGGTTCAGTTTTTTTAGGCCGTTCTAGTTCTTCGATTGGCATTCCTGAACCGCTCATCCGGACGCTTTGAGATGCGCGGATACGACCGTCCTGGACGTTCCTTTTGCAGACAATTACCGATGCTGTGAAGAATGTTCGATACCGCGCTCGAAGCCAGTTGCCAGTTGCCCAGCATCAGCGCTTCAAAGTTTCTCGCCACCGTCACCAGCACATTCTTGAAATTCGCACGCATCTTGGGTTGATCGCACACAGCACCCGTATTCAGGTCGTCTTCCAACTGGTTACCGAACGAGCGAGACAGCGCCAGCAGCACAAAATGAGCATACAGCTCCTGTTTCACGCCGCGCTCGGACTTGGCGTGAAATTGCTCGATTTCCACCAACCGCTTGGAGATTTTGTACAACTCTTCAATGCCCCAGCGGCCGTGATACGCATCCGACAGTGCGGCGACCGGAAACTGGTTTTGATCCAACAGCGTGGTCGCAAGACAGTAGTCATTGCCACCGGCGCTGTATCTGACGCAGCGCACCCGGATCGGGTGCAAGGTTTTACCCGGATGACGCCGGCGCCAGTGCCGGGCGCGAGACTCGCTCGGCAAAACATCAATGACGCGTTCATCCTCGCAGCCGTCAATGAACTCATCAAAGGCACCTGCACTGCCACGCTTGAGGCGAAAAATACAGTCGATGCCGCGTATCGCATGCTGGCGCAACAACTCGAACGAATAATAACCGCGGTCGTATACCACCACTTCGCCCGCCCGGCACCATTTCAGATGCCCGAGCGCGGGCTGATGTTCGTCCAGGTGCGACAGCAACTCAAAATCCATTGGCATGCGGTCGCCCAGCCGGTACAAACAACTCACCAGGCCTTGCGGATAGTAACAACCCTGGGAAGGCAGGGAATAGCCGGCTTCAAGCAGCGCCCGCGGCAAGTTGATTTTGCTCCCATCTACCGCCAGCAGTCGCCGGCCGCACCACTCGCGACGGGCATCCTCACCCAAGTGCTCATCCAAACGCGCCAGCACCTGCCGATAGACTGTTTTGAACACCTGCTCATCGAGCTTGTGGCGGGCGACACACATCGAGGACGCCACTGGCGGCTGCGGCTGTGGCAGCTCCACACCCAGCAGCCGACTCTGAGCCCACAATTCGTTGACCGTGATCTGATAGCCCTGATGATTCTTTGAAAACACCAGACGGAACACAAACAGCATGATCAGCAACGTATTGAGCACCCGTCTTCGCTGTTGCCAGCGTCGATCGTATTGCTCAGCCACCGCGGCTGCAATGCTGATAAAATCACGCCACATGCGCACAAACCGGTCATCGGCAGAACCGACCGACGGCTGCCGCGGCGCAACTCGCCGGGGCTTTTTGGCCTCACCTTCGAGCAGCATGCGACGGGCATCGGCCGCCAATGGCATCACATACACATCCTTGATGGTCTTGTCAGAGCGCTTGACGGTCTTGCCAATCCGCTGCCAGCCCGCCGCCCGATAACTGCTGGCGCTAAAACGCGCCGCTTCAACGAAGGTCTCCATCAGCACCGGCCGCACGCCCCATCTTGTCTGCCAATCGTCTGCCATGCACCGTGCCGCCAGCGACAATGCCTTCGAGGCCAGGTTCGACACCTGCACCCAGGGCAAGATCAAAAACCGCGCATTTTGCACCACCTGCTTCAAACGCTTCTTGTAGCGCACCGGTTGCCAGCCGATCCATTCATCCCGGCACGGCAACTTCGCACTGGCCCGCTGAAACAGCAAACAACCCAGCCGCCGGTTATCTTTGTCAACAATGAAATAACGCAAGTGACATCCCATCGGCTGACGGTAGCCCAGATAATGATAGCGATCCACCAGCTCGTTCCACTGCGCCTTGTCCGCCTCGCACTCCACCAACTGCAGCGCAATCGGCGACAGCTCCGACAAACTCGCCACCACCGCCGCACCCGGCTCACTCCGCTCGCTCAACTCCAGTCGCTTGCGGCCCCCCCGAACCTTCGTCTCATCCTTGCCCGGCAAGCGCAATACACCCGCAGCCTGCAACTCCTCGAGCATCTTCAAACACGCATAAGCGCTGTTGACGCCCCCATCCGTTCGCCAATCCAAATGCTCACAGATCGTCTGCGCCAACTCGTTGCGACTTAAGCGCGGAAAACTGTCAACCGTCTGCTGGACCTCGACCAATTGCTGGCGCGTGAATCGCTGCCCGCAAAAGGTCGTCCTGTGCAATCGCTTGATGCTGTCGTCCATCGCGTATTCTCCTGATAAGCTTCAATGTTCACTGTTATTTTCGCAGAACCGGTGGTGTTTGTCAAGGGCTCAGGACAATTTTTTTGCACTCAAAAAACATGATTTACATCAATGACTTGCAAATCACCAACGACCACGTGTTCGGAATTTTTCAAAACGAATGCCATTGGTCGCGCAACAGAACCGAATTGTTGCTTGCATGAAGGATTTCAATGAATTCTCGGTTGATACCCGCTACAGTTTACCAGCCTGAGCAAGTGTATCAGATTCCCAGGCAGGGCGAATTTTTGTTCAGTTCAACTGTATGATATGAAATAAATAGCGTCTGATACTGGACTTTTCTGATTGATTCGTGTATGGTTCAGCCAACTGAAGTTGAACTGAAACGGTGAGAGATGAATTTGTCGGAGTTGGTCATCGTACCGGTCAGACGCGACGAGGAGGAGAAATTCCTTGCGCTGATGCGGCAGCATCACTATCTTGGCGCCCCGCACAAGATCGGTGAGAGCGCGTTTTATGCCGCGGTTTTGCAGGGCCGATGGGTTGCGCTGAGTTCATTTTATGCGGCGGCCCTGAAAAGCCGCGCCCGAGATGAGTGGCTCGGCTGGCACCCAAGAGACCGTGGCGCAAGACTGCACCTGATCACCAACCAGAGCAGATTCCTCATTCTGGAGCCGATTGCGAATCTCGCATCCCGCACTTTATCGTTGCTGGCCAAGCGTGTCGTCAAGGACTGGCCGGTGCGATTCGGACACCCGGTGCTGCTGATGGAGACTTTCGTTGACCCGCAGCGCTTTGCCGGAACCTGTTATCGCGCGGAGAACTGGATACAGATCGGGCAGACGGCCGGCTATCGGCGACAACGCCGCGGCTACCGACAAGGCTCATCACCGAAGCTGATGTTTGTGCGCCCGCTTCGGTCAGATGCGCGCCGGTTGCTCGGTGGCGCACATCTTGATTCCCACTATTTCCCGAAAGGAGTTTGCAGGAAAATGTATACGGACGCGGATTTCAAGTCATTGCTGGATTATTTCTCACACATTGAGGACCCGCGCGGGCGTCGCGGGCGGCGCTATCGCCTCGGGACACTGCTGGCCATTGCGGCGGCAGCCACAGTTTGCGGTGCGCGCGGCTATCAGGAGATGGGCGAATGGGTACAGGCGCAGTCAGAAAAGGTGCTTCGTCATTTCAGGGTTGGATTGCGGCGTGGCAAAGTCCAGCGTCCAAGCGTGTATTGCATCCGCGAGGCGCTGGTCAGAACCGACCCCGGGCAGTTCGATGACGCGCTTCGCAAATGGTGCATATCGATTGACGGCTGCGATGAGGCGATTGCGATCGATGGCAAGACGATGAAAGGAGCGGTTGACGGGAACAATCGCCAGATTCATGTGCTGGGCGCCTGTGGGCATCAAAGTCGCATGCATCTGGCAAAAAAAAAGATGAGGCTTGACTCGGACGGGAGTGAGGAGCAAAAGTACACCAACGAGATCGGCGCGTGCATCCCGTTGCTGAAATCGATTGATGACCTCAATGGCAAAGTGATCACCGCTGATGCGCTGTTGACGCAGCATGCGATTGCGAGCTATATTCTCAGCCGGGGCGGGCACTATATGTTTATTCTCAAGAACAACCAGAAAGATCTCACTGGCGAGGTGAGTATTCATTTTACCGATCTGCTTCGACTCAGACCGGATACTGAAGCTGACTTTGTCACCCGCACCGGTGACGCGACCGATGCAGGGAAAAAGGTGCCCAAGGTCCAGCATGGACGTCATGAGATCCGCGAAATCCGGGTCAGCGACAATGCCGAACTGATGGCGTATCTGAATCGCGAGTCGAAATTTCCGGACATCGCGCAGATATTCCGCATTCGTCGCACGATTGACCACTACCGGCGTGGCGAGGTAACCAAGACGACGCAGGAAACCGTTGTCGGGATCACCTCACTGCAAGCCGCTCAGGCTGATCCGAAGACTTTGCTGGGGCTCAACCGCGGCCATTGGACCATTGAATCGAATCATCGCATTTTGGACGACTCAAACACCTGGCACGAGGATCACCTTCTGATTCGCACCGGGCATGGACCGGAAAACGTCACGGCACTTCGCCGATTTGCGATCTCGGTGATCAGACGGCACGCAGAATCAGTTGCGCCGACGATGCGCAAATTGCGCACCAACGCACGTTTGCTCCTGGATTATCTGGGCCTGGCCGGGAACACGCGACGCAGGGGTCGGCGTTCGCCGATCACCGGGGCCGTATGTCGATGACCCACCGAATTGTGATTGCGAAAAATCGTTGTTCGGCAACAGCCGAAACAGGAAAAATCCGTACTCCCATAGGACAGTTCACTGAAAGAATACTGAAAATCGGTTGCGGCATCACCTGAAGCGGTTCAAATCAGGCACAGTGCATGGTTTCATGCCAGTGGCCTGAACATACTTGTGATCCATAGGCTAAAATCACGAGTCGATGGCGTTCGGTTAGCGTGACAAAAAATTTGCCTTGGATTCCCAGGTCTGCACCCGTAAAACCGCGACATCCCGCTTTGCTTCAAAAACACTCCCTCTGCGAGGGAAAGTCTATATTGGAAAACACTGGCAGCCTAATTGCTTCGAAGTTTACTCTAGAGATAAAAGAGCGCTTGGTCTTCAGGTTCCCAGTATGGCGGAATTCGGGTTTGAGGACATGGTTTCAATTCTACTTTACGGTAAACCAGAGTAGAACGTATTGATCACGTTAGATATCGATAAGTCGCTAAGTCAGAATTTGAAGAATCATTAGTCTTCTTATTCAAATGCATTCTGAATACTATATGGCGAGTCGCATATGCGGCACACTGGCAATGTCAATCAGGTCGGAACATTCTCAATTTGACACTCTTTCTTCAAATTTTCGTCTGGCAGCTTGGCACATTCTGTCTGCAATGATGGCGATGATAGCCATTCCGGCACCAGCTACGAGTCCGATTCCCACATCACCCTTACTCAAACCGATGTAAACCTGTTGTCCAAGACCGCTAGTGCCTACAAGTGCTGCAATTACGAGCATCGCAATTGCATACATAATAGTCTGATTTAAACCCAGCATAATGTTCGGAACCGCTAGTGGCAGTTTGACTTGCCACAGGAGTTGACTTGGCGTACAGCCCATCGAACGTGCGGCTTCAACTACCTCTTCGGGTACGGACCGTATTCCGTGCTCGGCATAGCGGAATGCTGGTACATAGGCGTAGGCAATAATTGCAAATAACGCAGTAAATTCACCTATTTTGAATATCATGACAATGGGAATCAGAATGACGAAAAGTGGCATTGTCTGAAGAGAGTCATTCACAGGACGCATAATTTGTGAAACACGCCGATTGTGAGCTGCCCAAATCCCCAAACTCGCACCCCCTGCGAATGAGATCATGACCGCGATTCCGCACAGATAAACCGAAAGCATCGTCTTTTCCCAAGAACCCGACAAGAGTAAAAAAGCGAGTCCTGCAAACGTTCCCAATGCGAGACGTGGCCCGCCCAACTGATAAGCGAGCATGACAAAAACGACAGGCAGCGTCGGCCATGGCATTTCTGTCAGACCATTAAAAATAATCATTCCGAATGTAACGATCGTTATGGCTACCGTGAAACTGATTCGCCGCATTGCGAAGAATGCCGCTGCAAGTACAAGAGCAAAGTACACTGCAGTATGAATAGGTGTCCAGGCAAATCCCCAAGTATAGGGAGTCACGGTTTGATCCAGACCGATCTTTAAGGGGAGCATGATGAAAAACAAAATTACCCGCTTGAACTCCTTGATTACAGGCTGATAATTCGCGACAACCCAATTGATGGAATCATTCATGGCGCCGGCGGGGCTTACAACCCAATTGTTAGGATATTCAATCATTGTGGGTACTAAACGAGAGATACCGACGATCACGAGCGTACCGACTGCAGCGAAAATAAAATATCGATATCTGTACAGCCAAGACTCGCCTTTCACTTCGTCAGAACTGTTCTCGGCAAATCCCCATGTAATTCGATCCAAAATCATTGCGATGAGAGCGATAACGATACCTGCAAGCAGACTTTCTCCAAACTGGGCTTTTCGCATGGTACTCAGGACTTCCCAGCCAATATCGTTCGTACCGCCTATGATGGATGCAACGACAACCATACTGAGAGAAGCCATGGTAGTTTGGTTGACTCCGAGCAATAGCTGACGTGACGCCGTGGGAACACGAACTTGCCAAAACAGCTGACCCGGCTTAGCGCCTGACATGAGGCCTGATTCAATGATTTCGGGAGCGACGTTTCGCAATCCAACTATCGTGTTTCTTACCATAGGAGAAAACGAAAACAGTACACTGGCAATCAGTCCAACGACTGGTCCAAAACCGAAAAGAATCAGTATCGGTAAAAGATAAGCGAATGCGGGAATTGTTTGCATAACATCCAGCATTGGCATGATTGCTCTTTCAGCCCGATTAGAAAAAAATCCATAGACACCGATAACAAATCCAATTGACACCGCGAGCGGAACCGAAATAGCTACCAGGGCAAGAGAATTCATGCTTTCTTCCCAGTAACCAATAATCAGCATGTAGGTGAGACTCAAGGTTGTGAACGCCGCAAGTTTCCAGCCTCCGGCTCGGAGTGAGACAAGTGCAGCAATTAAGATAAAAGCCGGCCATGGCAGTACCTGTAGGAATTCACGGACCCAATCTAATGGAAAACCCAACAGCCAGGCCAGCAGTCGGAACAGCGGCCTCGCAAAGGCAACGAACCAGTCCATTACCCAATTGATCCAATCGCTTATTGCAAGTTCCAGATAATCTGGATAAGCCTTCAACCAGGTATACTGACTTTGCAGAATCAGACAAGCGGCGAGGAAAATCAGTACAACAATCCATTGCCTGGCATAGCCATCCGATGGCAATTCTTTCAATAGAGAAGATTGTGTGTTGGATACCGAAGCACCTAACATTGCAAGCACCTAGCGTTTCAGTGGCTTGTTAACACGTATTTGGAACTGTCGGTCTCGTCCAAATTGAATTCCGAAAGGACCCGAATTACACTATCTGCGGTAGCCTTCCCCAGAATTTCATTGTTGTTTTCACAAACGGTAACACCGGCGGGATGTTTGGCGAGAGTTGGAAGAATCGCTTCAACAGAGTCGTTGGCATCAACAACTGGCAGATCAGTTATATCTCCCTCAAACGGCTCGACAATTTGTCTGGCAGTTAATACACGGATCCGTGGGACTTCATGCGAAAACTGTGCGATGTAATCATCGGCAGGGCGGAAAATTAATTCCTGAGGTGTTCCAATCTGAACGATTTTCCCGTCGCGCATGATGGCCATGCGATCAGCAACTCGAATCGCTTCCAGAAAGTCGTGGGTGATGAATATGATCGATTTTTGCAACAGCTGCTGTATGCGAAGGAATTCATCTTGCATTTGGCGACGTATCAAGGGGTCCAGTGCACTGAAAGGCTCATCCAGAAACCAGATTTCGGGTTCGACTGCGAGCGATCTGGCAATACCAACGCGTTGCTGCTGTCCGCCGGATAACTGACGTGGGTAACTGCTTTCACGGCCATTCAAACCAACTAAGTCAATGACTCGCTCCACCTGTTTGCGTCTTTCATCTTCAGGAATTTTCTGGATTTTTAACGGGAAGGCAATATTGTCGAACACCGATAAGTGAGGGAGCAGGCCAAAATTCTGGAACACCATGCCCATCTTGTGGCGGCGGATTTCGATCAGTTCCCGGTCAGATGTTTCCAGAATATTCCTTCCATTCAAAATCACCTCTCCATGGCTAGGTTCCACAAGTCTCGAAAGTCCTCGAACCAAAGTAGATTTTCCTGATCCAGAGAGTCCCATAATCACAAAAATTTCACCCACCCTAAGTTCGAAATTTACATCGATAGCAGCGGGAATATGACCGTCGTCACGCATCTGCTGTATGAGTGCTTCGGGGTCCTTACGGTGATTTGAACTAGTGAAATAACTAGCGCTATTTGGCCCGTAAACTATCCAAAGGTTACGGCAATATAGTTTTATGGAGTCATCAACCAATTCTTCCATTGGATGATTTGGCATTGCGTTGGCGAAGTGGGCGAAGTGAGTGCCCGAATTCAGGCGAAGAAAATCTAGCAGGCGGCGCGAATTCGACCGCCTGCTAGCAAATAACTATCCGTTACATAGTTGCAGCGGATATCCAGCCTTTCCACTTGTCCTGATTCTGATCCATCCATTCTTGGACAACTTCTTCAAGTGGGCGTTTGTTCTGATCTACTTCATTGATCATGACGTTATGTTCCTGATTTGTCAAAGTAAATGCTCCAAGCAATTTGGCAGCCCCTGGCCACTCCTGTGCAGCACTATTGCTGATGATCTTATCAACGGTTGCCTGTTGAAATCCGCATGCCGAATCCATGTTTTGCGATTCCTCTACGCATTCACCTTGAACATCATTCCACTCAACCCAATTGAGTTCATGAACTGCGAACATCCAGTGAGGTTGCCAGAACATCATGAGGACGGCGTCTCCTGTTGTAATTGCACTGGACATTTCTGCAACCATTGCGCCTTCACTTCCACCTGCTACAGCTGTAAACGGAAGCTCAATAGCAGCTACCACGTCCTTGGACCGTGTTCCCCAGTCGGCAGGATAAGTGATCAGCCGACCATTCGGGAACGTTTCGGATGATGCAAAAGCCTGAGTACATTCGTATAACGCTCGATAATCAGGAAGCCCTGGACATTTTTCTTCCATATATGGTGGATAAATCCATCCTTCCTGCGGTTGCAATCCTAACTGGCCCAGATTCAGAACATCTCCAGATTCGAGAGATTTTGGGTAAATGTCAGTGACACTGTTAGTCCAGACCTCTGGCTGCATATGTAGATCCCCGTCAGCAATCGCTTGAAATTGAGGTAATGCTCCAGCGGTCACATATTCAACGTTGTATCCCATTTCTTGCAGCACGCTGCCTAGAATATTCGCTGAGAGGTGCTGTCCAGTCCATTCGTTGATTGCGATCTTGATTGGGTTGTCAGATTCAGGTACGGCTGCTACGGATATACCGCAAAATCCACCTAAGGCAATTAGTGCAGCCCCTATTACCGTATGTTTAAAAGTCTTGTTTAAATTCATTTAATACTCCTCCTTTTTACAAGTCTGATGTGAATAATATCAGTTTTTGAATTACCAGACTAAGTGTTGAACACAAATTTACACAAAATTGAATCTATATGCCGTTAAACACGGGAATTGCCGTCCATGAACGATTTTCTATCCAAACTATCAGTTTGAATAGCTAGCAAATTCTTTCTTATGCGCGAGAGTCCTGTCGACCTAACAATAATGTTTGATAGTTCAATCGAAACCGATATTGTGTAACGGATTTGATCAGAGGACGCTTGTAAGTCATTCACAATGTGCGTACATGCTTAAGAAATTTTTCAATGGTGTCCAAGTGTCAATTCTATAGGCACCATCAATGCATTGAAATACAGTCGAATTAAACAGCGAGTAGACCATTAATTTTTGATGTACGGATTAAAGGATGCTGGTGGGCGAATGAATACAATCGCTTTACGAGGCTGGTCTTTTCTTGGGCCTCTGAGTTTAAACTATTGGTAATTGAACAGACAAATTGGAGCTACGACCCAGTCGTTGAATGAGTGCGCAAATGAAATTTCAAACACCGAACCATACTCAACTTAAGACAATTGTCGAGGAATTTGGAATGCACATGTCCGACAAGACCATTCAGGAATTTCTTGATGCTATGCAAGATCTTATTCAGGAATACGCCGTCGTAGATTCCATGTCAGACTATCTACCCTCTATCGACTACGCTCGATCACAAGTATTTTTTCCAAAAGAGGCGGAGAATCCTTATAACGCTTGGTATGTTACGACAGAAATTTGTGGTGCGTCAGACGGACCGCTTCTAGGAAAAAGAGTTGCACTCAAGGACAACATTTGCGTAGCAGGAGTGCCTATGATGAACGGAGCGTCTACTTTGCAAGGCTACACCCCGGACATCGACGCTACGATTGTTACACGTCTGCTTGATGCCGGAGCGACTATAGCTGGCAAAGCACACTGTGAATATTTCTGTGTTTCAGGAGGAAGTCATACGAACGCCCTGGGGCCTGTGCACAACCCCCACAGAAAAGGCTATTCCGCCGGTGGCTCCTCGTCCGGTTCAGCTGCTCTGGTCGGTGGTGGTATTGTCGACATGGCAATCGGAGGTGATCAAGGTGGATCAATCCGAATTCCAGCCGCATATTCAGGTTGTTACGGCCTTAAACCCACATTTGGTCTTGTTCCTTATACGGGAATCATGCCGATTGATACATCGATTGATCACATAGGCCCCATGACACAGACGGTTTTGGATAATGCCAAAATGCTGAATGTGATCGCGGGAGAAGACGGACTCGACCCACGACAGTGCAATCTAAAGATAGACAATTATGTAGATGAGATAGACCGTGGAATCAATCACTTGAGAATTGGTATATTGAAAGAGGGATTTGGATGGCGTGCATCAGAATCGGATGTTGATTCCAAGGTTCGCAAAGCAGTCGATTTATTTGCAAATCTGGGGGCTTCAATCACTGAAGTTTCAATTCCTCTGCATCGCAAAGGTAATGCATTGTGGACACCAATTGGACTGGAAGGATTGACCAACCAGATGATGCATGGCAATGCGATGGGTACTGGCTGGGGTGGGCTCCATATCAGTTCTCTTGTTAAATTTCATGCGAACTGGCGTTCCCAAGTAGACGAACTGGACGATACAGTCAAAATGTCAATGATGGTTGCACAGTATTATCGCAAGCATCATCACGGTTACTACTACTCGAAAGCGCAAAATATTGTCCGGAAACTGCGCCTCGAATATGACAAAGCGTTTGAGAAAGTTGATCTGCTGCTCATGCCCACCGTGCCGATGAAAGCAACACCCCTGCCTCCGCCCGACGCACCATTGAAATTGAAATGCCAAAGATCCTACGAGATGGGAGCAAATGCTTGCGTGGCCAACCTTACTGGCCACCCGGCTATGTCGTTACCTTGCGGTATGAGTAAAGGACTGCCGGTAGGATTAATGTTAGTTGCTGCAAAATGGAGAGAATCAACAATTTACAACACTGCATACGCACTCGAACAGGCAGAAGATTGGCGCACACTTTAATGGGAGTCGATCAACACTCATATCAATACAGAAACGGATGCGATGTTCTGAAACCCTTAAAATTACTGGGCAGTTCAAGGGTGTAACGATTGAGGCACAAAATCTTTCCACAGTTCAGGAAATCATTCTCAATGTAAGCGTAATTGCCATCAGAAAAATAAAGCCCACAAAACCACTAATTTTTCGGTGTAAACAGCTGCGAATCCAATTCGGAATAAAATGCAGCAATATCCTTAATATCTTCATTGCTCAAATTTGCGGCGAATCCGTTCATGATGGGATTGCTTCAGGCTCCGGTCCTGTAACTGATTAAAGCTTGAATCAGGTAGCCGTCATCTGACCGGAAATAATGGGCGTGCCTGCTCCATTGACAATGCTTCCTAATTTGTGAATCAAATTTGACTAGACGATGTATGGCAGTCATCCACAATGCGCGTACTTTCTTAAGAAATTATTCAACGATATCCAAGCGTCACTTCTACACTTACCATCAATGCATTGAAATCGTGCATTGTCAATTTAGATCTACTCGCGGAATTCATTCCTTCAATCTAAAAAATGGCAAAAAAACTACAGCACATATCTCTCAATTCGGAATCACATGTAACACTAAAGAATTTATTTGATAAAATCTGCATCCTACAAATTAAAGAGATAATTGTTGCTTAGGCTGCAAGAGGAGAATTCTGCGTAATGTACAAATCGCTACTTATTGACCCACTGAAATGCACGAGTTGCCTGCAGTGCGAACTGGCCTGTTCTTATGAAAATGAAGGGGTGTTCAATCCGGCAAAATCTCGTATTAAAGTTTTTGAGTTTGAGCACGGTCTGAAGACCATTCCATATACCTGCACGCAATGTGATGAAGCGTGGTGCCTGCTTGCATGCCCGGTTGAAGCCATTGCGATCAATCTTGAAACAGGGGCCAAAGAAGTCAATGATTCAATTTGCGTGGGATGCAAGGTCTGCACCATCGCCTGCCCATTCGGAACCGTCAACTACAATTCGGATTCTGGCAAAGTCATAAAATGCGATCTGTGCGGCGGCGATCCGCAGTGTGCAGAAGCTTGCCCAACCGGCGCAATTGTCTATGTCGATTCCAACTGGACAGGATATGCACGCATGCAGGAGTCCGCTGTCGAGGCTCACGGACCGAACTAAACAGTTCAAATTTCAATCCTCATCCAAGCGGTAAGCAAAGTGCATCATGTAATCGTCGGAGCCGGACCTGCCGGTGTAATCGCTGCAGAAACCCTGCGCAAACAATCTGCCAATGACTCAATCACAATCGTGGGCAACGAGTCCTATCCGCCCTATTCACGGATGGCTCTTCCATACCTGCTGGCCAGTGATGTCGGAGAAAGCGGAACCTACCTGCGACATGGCAGCAATCACTACGAAAGTCTCGAAATCAACATTCAAAATGATTCTGTCGCCAAAGTATCTCCAGGCGAGCAAGCTGTCACGCTCGCGAGCGGAAAATCTATGAATTACGACCGTTTGCTTTTGGCGATGGGTTCTAGCGCAATTCGCCCTCCGATCAGCGGCATGCAGTCAGCGCGTGTTCATAACTGCTGGACACTGAGTGATGCGCACCGAATACTGAACGAAGTCGCCGCCGGTGATCGAGTTGTATTGCTGGGAGCTGGGTTTATTGGATGCATCGTGCTGCAGGCTCTGGTATCGATGAAACTCAAGCTGACCGTGATTGAACTCGCTGATCGCATGTTAGCGAGAATGATGGACCGGATCGGAGCAGATATGATCGAGCGGTGGTGCAAAGGCAAAGGCGTGAACGTCAGAACCGGCGCGAAAGCAATTGGCGTAACCGATCACGGACAAGAACTCGAAATCCAGCTTGCTGACGGCTCGTCTATCATGGCAGATCACATCGTATGTGCCGCTGGCGTCAAGCCCAATATTGATTTTTTGGCAGATAGCGGCATAGAGGTTGATGCAGGCGTTCTGGTCGACCATTCTCTGCAGACTAACGTTCCAAATATTTATGCTGCGGGTGATGTTGCTCAGGGACCTGACCGCAGTACCGGCGAACAACAGGTGCATGCGATCCAACCGACGGCCAGCGAGCATGGCAGAATCGTTGCTTGCCAAATGTCGGGCAACGAGACTCCTTATGGTGGCAGCTTGTCCATGAATGTTCTAAACACGTTGGGTTTGATCACAAGTTCATTTGGATTGTGGGATGGAGTAGACGGTGGCGAAAGAACCACCGCGGAGGACCGGCAGAACAATCGCTATCTTCGGCTGGAATTTCAGGATGATGTCTTAGTAGGCGCACTGGCGATCGGATTGACGCAGCACGTAGGCGTTCTGCGAGGTCTAATTCAGACGAGTGTAAAACTTGGCAACTGGAAAAAAAGGCTGATGGCCGACCCTTCTCAAGTCATGAACGCTTATCTGCAACAAGTGCAAGGAACACGAATTTAGCAAAGTGCTGAATTTGCTTTGGTCGTTTCAATCAGACTCCAAGCGGCTCAAAACAAAACTCTGACACCTGCCAGTCTTCTTCTTGCACGTCTAGAACCAGACAGGAAGGCCCGCCCCTTGTACGGTTTCTGCCCGCAGCACCCGGGTTAACGACCCACGGACTTTCGTTCAGGTCAACGACTCGGTTATGGGTATGGCCGTAGATTACGATTCTGCTTTGTGGGTATCGTTTTCTTAACTCATCGTGATAGCGTTTGGTATTTCGGACTTTGTGGCCATGCTCGATTGAAATGGTGCCGCTGGGCAGTACAACCTCTTGGACTTCCGGCAGGTTCTTCAAAACCCCTGCATCAGCGACTTCCCATTTCCAATCTACATCGTTGTTTCCGACGACTGCAAACACCTTGCCCTGATCCGAATCGAGCGATTCAAGAACAGCGGCCGATCCGATATCTCCGGCGTGCACTACCAGTGTACAGTGAGAAGCAAGTTCGACAATACGCGGGTCAATGAATCCGTGAGTATCGGAAACTACGGCTACCCGAATCCGCCGATCAGTCCAGTCGCGAAGATCCGTTACTTGCGGCCTTACGATGACGGCAGCTCCTGTGAAACGTCCAAGCGCTCGCGAATTCTTCGCATGCGTTTTTCTTGAGCGTCTGCCTTCATTGGAATGGTCATGATGCCGAACAATACCTGTTTCAGAAATCGCATGGCGAACTGCAGCAGTTCGTCTTCGTCCTTCAGCAGAGTTTCTAGTTCGTCAGAGTCAATTTCGTAAATTTCTGAGAAACCTGATGTTTGGATAAATTCACGAAAACTGTCGATGTCATAACTGCACATGTCAAACAGTTGCATGCTCCGATCGCTGGGACGTCCCACGGTTGGTCCGCTGGATCGCTTCTTTAGCACGATATCGCGCCATTCCCGGTTCATGTCGTCATAGACTTCAACTTCCTGTTCCGTACGATATTGCGCAACAGTCAATTTTTTCGGTTCTTCATGGCCGCGGCAATGGTCTTCCTTGACAACGAAATAGATATCCTCAACTTCGGACGCGTCTTTCTTGCGAACCCCCATGCTTCCTAAAGCATAGTATCTGCAGGCTGCCGGTCGATCCTCATAGACTGTACATCCTTCTTCTGCCAGAAATACGCACTGCGTGGTCTCCGGTTTGACGTTCATTTTCAAGCCCGGCAAATCGTGGTAATCCATTGGATAGGGAGTTGTATACGCACCGACGAAATCTCTTGATTCCAAACCAAAGCGTCGCTTTAGACGAACAATGTCATAAGGAGTCAGTGCAATATCGATGTTCTTGCAACATGCATTGAAACAGCTGACATTCTTGTGGCAGTCAAACTGAATTACGCTGTCAAGTTTCAACTCTACCGGTTGCACCGGGCTTTTATAGGGCGGAGCGCTTTTGTTCGATTCTTTCATGGATTGCAAATCAATGATTAACAGGAAAATTGCATAGGAATACCTTGTCTACTCGTACTGCTTCTCGCGCCAGCGTATCGCGGCCTTCAAACCTTCACGCTGCGCAACTTCAATAAATCTTTGATAACTAATGGTTTCGGTTGCTTCTACAACCGCACCGTTATTCACACCATACTCGAGACACTCCCGAAATCCGGCATTCTCCGCGGTAAAGTTCATGCAGACTTTCATAAGTTGAACTGCTTCCGGGTCCATGGCTGCCACTCTACGCGCATAACGCATCGTTTCAGCTTCAAGACTATCATCAGCGAATACACGGTTGACAAGCCCAATCCTTAGAGCTTCATTGGCATCAATTATGTCTCCTGAATAGAGCAGTTCCCGCGCATGTCTCAGACCAACCACCCACGGCATGACAATTGCCGGAGGTACTGCTGAAAACCGAATTTCCGGTTCGCCGAAATTTGCAGTTTCAGATGCGTAGGTGATGCAGCACATCATAGAGAGCTCGCAACTGCCTGCAAGACAATACCCTCGCACCATGGCAATGACCGGTTTGGAGCAGGTCCATGGATTCATCTCGAATTCGACACACTCCGAAAGCATCCGTCGCACCCCAATCGGATTCTTCTGTCCATACAAATTTCGCCAGTCGACGGTCAAGTCATAGCCTGCACCAAAATGATCGCCTACTCCGCTCAACACAACTACATGAATTCCGCTGTCCGAATCAGCTTCCCGAAATGCTTCTGAAAGCTCCTTCATGAGCTCCAGATTAAGTGCGTTTCTCGATTCAGGACGATTAATTTTTAAATGAACTACTTTGTCCTGCTGCTCAATGATTACCAGATTTGCCATCCATACACCGCTCAGTCCAAACGATTGACAAGGTCATCGATAAATTTTTCGCATTTTCTGACCTGGTCAATTTCAATGAATTCATTTGGTTTGTGAGCCTGATCAATATGACCAGGACCGCAGACCACCGAAGGAATGCCAATGTCCTCAAACAGTCCTCCTTCAGTGCCGAAACTCACGCTGCCGGTGTCGGAAGAATTGACAAGTTCCTGCGCCAGTCGAATCAATGTCTCATCACTAGTCGCCAGTGCCGGTATTATTGACAGTTCTTCCCACTCAATATAGGTTTCGGAATTGACAGCCTGCATTTCGGGCAGAATTTCGCGGTCGATATACTGCTGAAGTTTATCCCACAACTGTTGCGGATCATCTTGTGGCAGATGTCGAATTTCCGCTTCAAACTCGCATAATTTCGGAACGATGTTCAAAGCGGTTCCACCGTTGACAGTTCCGGTATGGACCGTACTGTATGGAGGATCAAATTCAGAGTCGAATGGGCCTTGATCACGGTAACGCCGTGCCTGTTTTTTTAAAAATGCGATGATCTCAGCAGCGGTTTCAACTGCATTGACTCCAATATGCGCCAGTCCCGAATGCGTTTCCAGCCCATGAATGGAACAGCGTCTTGAAATTTTTCCTTTGTGTGAACGAACAACACCCATACCCGTGGGCTCGCCAATCAGACAGTATTGAGGCTTGTTAGGGCGATTTTCCAATTCTCTCAGCAGTGTACGGACACCCACACAACCAATTTCTTCATCATAAGAAAATGCGAAGTGTATCGGTGTTTCCAGATTCTTATTGATGATCTCAGGTGTTTTTGCCAAACATACTGCAATGAAACTCTTCATGTCCGAGGTGCCGCGGCCAAAAAGACGGCTGCCTGCCTGAGTTACCTCATAGGGGTCGGTATCCCAATTCTGACCGTCAACCGGTACTACGTCCGTGTGGCCAGACAATGCGACTCCGCCTCGGTCATCGGTGCCAATGGTGGCAAACAGATTGGCTTTTCGACCGTCAGCATCATAAACGAGTTCCGAAGCAATGCCGTACTGCTCCAGATATCCCTTGATGAATTCAATCAGCTGCAGGTTTGAATTCCTGCTTGTAGTGTCAAAACGGATTAACTCTTTGATCAGTTGCAAACTGTCCATTCAACTGTTCCCCTATCTGCTCTCTTGCGAAATACTCTCTGCGATTACTCACTAAGCTGTGATACCCCGTCGTATTACAATATCACTTTTTAGAATACGCGATTCATCCATCAGTTTTTTGTAGACGGCAGACGGCTTCGTGCAAACTTCAAGCTCCAGCACAACCTTGAACACAATGCTGCTTCTGGCTACGTTCGTCATTATCGTAGCAGGCATGAAAGTTGCGAGTCCGATTCTCGTTCCCATACTGCTTTCCTTGTTCATCGCTACGATTAGTGCGCCGCCATTGCTGTGGTTGGAGCGCAAAGGGCTTCCAACCATACTTGCGCTGCTCGTCGTCATAGGGTTCGTCTCGGCAGTAGGGCTTCTGCTGGTTGTTCTAGTTGGTGCTTCACTGGCGGAATTTCAAACTCAACTGCCGATTTACGAGCAGCGTCTGGAAAGCCTGTTCATAAATGTCAGCAACTTTGTAACAGGGCTTGGATTGACTTTCCAGTTTTCCGACATTTCAAGTGCCGTCAATCCGGAATCAATTGCCTCAGGGGTTGGAAAACTCGTAAATGAAGTTGGCGGACTGGTCGCCAATGCCTTCCTGATTTTCTTGACAGTCATATTCATATTGTTTGAAATCTCGACACTGCCAAAGAAATTGGAAAAAATATTTTCCCGTCCAACCGATTCCATAGAGCGGCTTTCTGGATTCAAGCGAAGCCTGCAGCGTTATCTCGTCATCAAGTCACTGACGAGCCTTGCAACCGGCTTGCTGGTGTGGCTGATGCTGATTTTTTTGGGAATTGATTTTGCGGTTCTATGGGCGGTGCTTGCTTTTTTCTTGAATTTCGTTCCGAACATCGGTTCCATCATCGCCGCCATACCCGCAGTGCTGGTTGCACTGCTGCAGGTCAGCAGCGGCACTGCACTGTGGGTGGCGATTGGCTACTTCGCCATCAACAGCGTTATCGGAGCTGTAGTTGAACCGCGAATCGCAGGCCGTCACCTGGGATTGTCGCCGCTGGTCGTGTTTCTGTCATTGGTCTTTTGGGGATGGGTATTGGGACCGGTCGGGATGTTTTTGTCGGTACCGCTCACGATGATGGTTCGATTGGTGTCCGAAAGCAACGAAAACACGCGCTGGATTGCGGTGATACTGAGCGATCGCGTAACCTGAAACTCCCGTTGCCATATACGAGAATTCCCTATCAATCCGCTAGCGATGTATCCCCCGCCTTCAGCTGTAAAAATCTCCCACACTTTGGTCGCACACGAAGAATCGCGGGAGGACCCCTATTACTGGCTTGGCGATCGGGAAACTCCGGAAGTCATCGAATATCTGGAAACCGAAAATCGCTATGCCAAAGAAGTCATGCTACATACGCAAGGCCTGCAGGACGAAATTGTCAAAGAACTCACAAGCCGGGTTGTCGAATCCGACACATCGGCACCGGTCAAGGATGACGGCTATGAATATTACTATCGGGATCGTAAAGAAAATAGCTACCTGACACACTGCCGAAGAAAAATCGGTGACCTCAACACCGAGGAAATTCTGATCGATGAAAACGAACTGGCCAAGGGATGCAGTTATTTTCGTCTGAACGCATTGTCAGTCAGCCCGAACCATGAGATTGTCGGGTATGCCACAGATACAACTGGGGATGAGAAATGCATAATCCAGTTCCTGCGACTGGCAGATCGTCAACTTTTTTCGGAGACGATTGAAAACACTTCCGGCAATCATGTTTGGAATAACCACGGAACGCATGTCTACTATACAACGCTAAACCAAGCGAATCGGCCATGTCGTCTGTTCAGGCACCGACTCGGCGACAGTTCCGATAAAGATCAGCTTCTTTTCGAAGAATCGGACGAAGCGTTCTACCTGCATGTATCCAATACCGATAGCAGGAGATATATCTCCCTGCAAGCTTCGAGTGCGGTGACAACCGAAGTGTATTTACTCGATGCCGAAGATGATCAATGCGATCCGCGGCTTATATTTCAGCGAATTGCCAACGTCGAGTACTCAGTCGAAGACCGCGATAACGACCTTTATGTGCTCACCAATGAGGACGCCGTGAATTTCAGATTCATGAAGACTTCATTGAGTGCGCCAGACAAGAGCAACTGGGAAACCGTCATTCCGTACTCGGAACACATTACACTGACTGACTTCAGAATGTTTCGCAGCTTCATTGCCGTATCTGAGCGATTTGAAGGCCTGCCATCGGTGCGGATTCTGAATGAAAGTATGGATAGTTTGCGGGTGGAGAAACCTGCGGAAATTCAGGAACTTCATATCGGAGACAACCGGGTATTCGATACTTCCGTCTGCAGACTGAATGGCAGTTCCTTGGTGCTGCCTTATTCACAGTATGACTGCGATATGAAAACCGGAGAGCTCTCGCACATAAAAACCCGGCTGGTTGGCGGTGGTTATCGGCCTGCTGACTACGCAGTCGAACGCCATCTAGCAATTTCACATGATGGCACGAAAGTCCCGCTGTATCTTGTTTCCAAGAAAGAAATGGCAAATACAAAGCCTGCGCATGTTCTGCTATACGCCTACGGTTCGTATGGATTGAGCTATCCACTATATTTTTCGTCCGCCAGACTGAGCTTACTGGAGCGCGGCATCAAATATGCGGTCGCACACGTGCGAGGCGGTGCAGAATTTGGCGAAATGTGGTACCACGACGGGAAACTGCTGAACAAAAAAAATACCTTTCTTGATTTCACCTCGTGCGCCAACTATCTGCTGGACAGTGGAATCACTGAATCGGACAAGTTGGCAATTGAAGGCGGCAGCGCCGGTGGCCTGGTGGTGGGAAACTATCTGAACGAAAATCCAGGACGTTGCCGAGTAGCGGTTGCACATGTACCTTTCGTCGATATTCTCACGACCATTCTGGACGATTCGCTGCCGCTTTCAATAACGGAGCGGGATGAGTGGGGAGATCCAAACGAAAAGGAATTCTACGACTATATAGAATCCTATTCTCCGTATGACAACGTAAGCGCGGGCGAATTCCCTGCACTATACATTTCGGCTGGACTGAACGATCCTCGTGTAGGTTATTGGGAGCCAGCGAAGTGGGCGGCAAAAATTCGGGCATGCAAGACAGATGACAATTTGCTGATACTCAGAACTGAAATGCATTCCGGACATGGCGGCAAATCAGGACGCTATGACAAATTCCGCGAAACTGCCATAGAATACGCTTTCATAATTGATCAACTGCTAGCAGATCAAAACGCATGACGATTGCCAAATTCAAGACTATCCGAAATAGTGGCAAACAGAGCGTCGCGGATTGGCCGGATCAGACCTTCTTTGAACAGCCGGCGGAAATTCGAGGACACTCTGATCTCCCCGGTGCAGCCGATGAAATTTTAATTCCCGAATTGGACATTCGCGTCCAACCTGATTTGATCCGAATCTATATTGAATCCAACGCAAGACTGAATCAAAAATCGCTATTTATTGGTGTATTAATTCTGTCCTCAGTCGTTGTTCTCATTAGTATAATATTTGCTTTGTTCGGAGCATGGTTGATCCTGCCGTTTGCAGGAATGGAAATTCTGCTGCTCGCAACCGGAGCAATGATTGCTGGTTCACATGCCCACGACGCTGACTTGCTGGTTATCAGCCAGAAGTATGTCCATTTGACCAAAAGACGCAGATCAAACCGAAGCGTAAATTCATATGTTCGACACTGGACCTATGCCAGCATGGAAGCAGGTAAAACTGGACATGAACCATCCAGATTGCTATTGGGATCTCATGGAGAAAATCAGGAAATCGGCGAATATTTGACGGAAAATTCAAAGAGAATTCTATGTCAACAGTTGATTAAATGGATAAGGAATGATGTATAACGCACAGCAAACACAAGCCCAGACGGGAGTCCGTTGATGTCAATAATGCAAAAAAGATTACGAAAATTGCTTCAATTCGTGGTTTCTACAGCCATGTTTATACCGTTGAGTGCATTTTCGGAATGGGGACTCAATTTGCCACCTCCGTCTTCACCGATTGCACGCGAAATTTTGGATCTGCACAATGCCATAATGGTGGTCTGCCTAATAATATTCATTGTCGTTTTTGGCGTCATGTTTTACTCGCTCTATGCGCATCGCAAGAGCCGTGGACATGAAGCGCACCAGTTCAGTCACAACTCCAAACTGGAAGTTGTCTGGACGATCATTCCATTTTTCATTCTGGTCGGCATGGCGATTCCCTCCACGGCAACACTGTTGTTCATGGAAGATACTACTGAATCCGATCTGACGGTCAAAATAACCGGATATCAGTGGAAGTGGCACTATGAATACCTGGAGCACGATGTCGGCTATTTCAGCAGCCTGTCAACTCCGCGCGCCCAGATCGAAAATCGCGAACCCAAAGGCGAAAATTATCTCCTCGAAGTCGATCGTCCCGTCGTTCTGCCTGCTGATCGCAAGATTCGGTTCCTTCTTACCTCCAACGACGTCATTCATGCATGGTGGATTCCGAAAATCGGAGGCAAAAAAGACGCGATACCTGGATACATCAACGAATTCTGGACTCGAGTAGATGAACCGGGCGTCTATCGAGGCCAATGCGCTGAGTTGTGCGGCAAGGATCACGGATTTATGCCGATTGTGGCCGATGTGCTTTCTCCAACTGAATTCGATTCCTGGATTGCCGAACAGCAAGCGATGCAATCGGCATCTGCAGACGATGTCAACAGAGTCCCGAGCATGGATGAACTCATGCCACGCCTCCATGAGGTTTATGCACTCGCCTTTCCGAAACCGCAATAACCACTGGACCTTTTGAAGAACATATTTATATCGTCATGAACGGCAAACCCAATACAACCATGACCGCTTTCAAGGGACAGCTTAGCGATGCGGATATCGCCGCAGTGATCACTTACGAACGAAACGCACTCGGAAACAGCATGGGCGATTTTGTTCAGCCATCCGAAATTAAATCCTTGCGGTAATCCATACCGCTTTGTCGAAGATAAATTTTCATAAGGGTAGTCATACTATGTCAGCTGCACATACTGAAGTACACCATCACGACCATCGTCCAACCGGCATCATGCGCTGGTTGACCACGACTAACCATAAAGACATCGGAACGATGTACCTGATCTTCTCGCTAACGATGTTTTTCGTTGGCGGTATCATGGCTCTCGCAATTCGCGCCGAACTGTTTCAACCGGGCTTACAGGTCGTCAATCCAGAACTTTTTAATTCTCTGACTACCCTGCATGCGCTGATCATGATTTTTGGCGCAATCATGCCAGGTTTTGTGGGATTTGCGAATTGGCTCATTCCGATGATGATTGGGGCTCCGGATATGGCGCTTCCGCGCATGAACAACTGGAGTTTCTGGATTCTGCCTTTTGCGTTCGCACTGCTGTTGGGTAGTCTGTTCACTGTGGGTGGAGGTCCTGCATCTGGTTGGACCCTATACGCACCACTGTCAATTCAGGGCGGGGCCGGTGTGGACATGACCATACTGTCGATTCACATGATGGGAATGTCGTCAGTACTGGGAGCGATAAACATCATCGTCACAATCATGAACATGCGCGCACCCGGAATGGCACTGATGAAAATGCCGCTTTTCGTATGGACCTGGCTGATTACCGCCTTTTTGCTCATCGCAGCAATGCCTGTGCTGGCAGGAGCTGTGACCATGCTGTTGACTGACCGCCACTTCGGCACCGCATTCTTTAATCCTGCAGGCGGCGGCGACCCGGTCTTGTTTCAACACATATTCTGGTTTTTCGGACATCCTGAGGTGTACATCCTGATCCTCCCGGCATTCGGAATCGTTTCACAGATCGTGCCCACATTCTCTCGAAAGCCGCTGTTTGGCTATGATTCAATGGTATTCGCAACCGCTGGAATTGCCTTTCTATCATTCATTGTCTGGGCACACCACATGTTTACAGTGGGCATGCCACTTGCAGGTGAACTGTTTTTCATGTATGCCACAATGCTGATCGCAGTGCCGACCGGTGTCAAGGTTTTCAATTGGGTTGCGACGATGTGGCGCGGTTCACTCACGTTTGAAACACCGATGCTGTTTGCGATCGCAGTGGTGTTTCTGTTTACCATCGGCGGCCTTTCAGGGCTGATGCTCGCCATTGTTCCAGCAGACTTTCAATACCACGACACCTATTTCGTGGTGGCACACTTTCACTATGTCCTGTTCTCCGGTTCCATCATGGCCATGATGGGAGCAACCTATTACTGGCTGCCGAAATGGACCGGGCGTATGTACGCTGAAGGACTTGGAAAGACACATTTTTGGCTGACAACAATTTTCTTCAACATTACATTTTTTCCACAGCACTTTTTGGGACTCGCGGGCATGCCCAGGCGAATTCCGGACTACTCGCTGCAGTATACCGAGTTCAATATGGTCTCAACTATCGGCGCTTTCGGTCTCGGGCTGTCGCAGCTGCTATTCGTGTTCCTAATCATCCAGTGCATCAGGGGCAAAGCCAAGAAAGCCACTGATCAGGTATGGGAAGGAGCCGAGGGACTGGAATGGACGGTTGAATCACCTCCACCGTATCACACGTTCTCGACACCTCCGACAGTCAAATAGAGATTGGGGCGACAGTCAATGCAGGACCGCCATTCCAAGAACGTTCGACTCGCTATGATACTGGGTGCGGCCGCACTGGCATTTTTCGTATTGATTATGTATGTCCAGCACTCCCATCCTTGATTCAGAACAGGTAATGGAAAAGAAAAAATCAAACACCAGAATTATTGTTGCTCTGACAGCTACGGTCTTTGTCATGTTTGGCTTTGGCTATGCCATGGTGCCGCTGTATGACTTATTCTGCGAAATTACCGGAGTGGGTGGGAAGCCAACCATTGCTGCCACTCAAGTGGGAAATCCCGACATCCAGATAGATGTCAGCAGAGATGTCTGGGTCGAGTTTACCAGTAATACTACTAACGGAATGCCTTGGACGATCGACCCGCTAGTTCGAAAGACCAAGGTGCGTCCGGGTGAAATTCACGAAGTCAATTATCGGGTGAAGAACTCATCCAGTCAGAAAATGGTTGGACAGGCGATTCCGAGTGTCACGCCCTTACAAGCAGCCCGACACCTTGTCAAACTGGAGTGCTTCTGCTTTAGCAATCAAACCCTTGCTGCAGGCGAAGAGAGAGAAATGCCAGTACGATTTTACATTGACCCGAAACTAGCAGAAGATACCCGAACAGTCACACTGTCCTACAGCTTTTTCGAGGTTAGAAACCCCGAAAAGAGTTCCAGTTAAATGCAAAATATTTACATATCCACTCAAAATTACTGAACAACTACGAGGATAACCAATGAGCGCTTCAAACGGCGATTATTATCTCCCCGATCCAAGTCCTTGGCCGTTAGTGGCATCCGTAGGACTCTTTGTACTCGCCGGCGGTTTCGTCATGCTGTTGAACGACTTCAACATTGCACCTTGGGTGATGTTGGCTGGCGGTCTGATCATCGCATTCATGATGTTTGGCTGGTTTGGAGTTGTGGTGCTGGAAAGTGAAGGCGGCCGATACAATGCGAATGTCGATCTTTCGTTTCGGATGGGAATGTTGTGGTTCATTTTTTCCGAGGTCATGTTCTTCGGTGGATTTTTTGGAGCACTGTTCTACCTCAGAAACCTGGCGATTCCGTGGCTGTCAGAAACAGATTTGCTGTGGATGGGGTTTGATGCAGGCTGGCCGACTGCCGGGCCGATGGGGCCTGAGGTTATCGCTGCAGATACAAACGCCGGAGCCGGACAGTTCTCGACGATTGGCGCCTGGGGGATTCCCATATGGAACACTCTGATTCTGCTTACGTCAAGCGTTACGGTTACGATTGCTCACTGGGCACTCAAGAAAAATCAGAGAAAGTCGCTAGTTGGTTGGCTGGTTGTTACCGTGGTACTGGGATTTCTATTCCTGTTTCTACAGGCATATGAATATATCCACGCCTACTCCGAACTCGGTCTGACTTTGGGAACCGGAGTTTATGGTGCGACATTTTTTATGCTAACTGGATTTCATGGTGCACACGTTACGATCGGAGCCATCATTCTGGCGGTCATACTGATCCGCTGCATTCGAGGTCATTTCACGTCCGATAACCACTTCGGCTTTGAAGCCGCTGCCTGGTACTGGCACTTTGTGGACACCGTGTGGGTGGGACTCTTTATTTTCGTCTACGTGGTCTGAACGACCGGTAATTCAGTAATCACTTGAAGAAGATTTCGGCGGAATCGGAACCGTATTGCTTGGTGTAATCCAGCCTGTATAAATACCGCCTACGATTAGCGCAAACAGAACTACCCAGATGGATATGCGGGCAGTGAGTGCTTTCACTGTTCGCGTTCCTGCTCCACGATCCTTGAGCATATACCAAAAAGCTGATGCCAGACTGCCAAGCATAATCAGCAGGAGAATTGCGATAATCAAATTGTTTAATGTCAAAGCACTTTCTCTCTAGTACAGTTCCTGACGAACATTTTAACAGTGAATGATTTTGCAAAGGAAACTCGTACAAGATGAAAGTCATTTTTCGTCCAAAATTGATCCCGACACTGTGCGTTATCGCCATTGCGCCTATGCTTGCTGGACTAGGGTTTTGGCAAATGGACCGAGCACAGCAGAAAATTGACATTCAAAGTAAGTTTGAAGCTCGATATCACACGCCACCGGTATCGATTGGAGCGAGATTGGAATCTGCGGAAGAAATGGAATTTCGTCAGATACAAACAAGGGGAATCTGGGATTCAGCTCATGAATTCTTCCTGGATAATCGAGTACTGAACAGTCGTGCCGGATTCCACGTCATAACCCCGTTGATTTTCAGAGGCGGACAAAGCGCCGTTCTAGTCAATAGAGGTTGGATACCTGCTTCGCCGGACAGAAGCGTAATGCCCGAGGTGAATCCGCTGGTTGGAGAATCTGTTGTCACAGGCACTGCCACGATTCCACCGAAAGATCCATTCGTACTTGAACAAGCACCGCCTTTGGGCGACGACTGGCAAACGGTATGGCAGACACTGGACCTGGACCGGTTTTCTCAGGCCGTTCCATACCAGATTCAGGGATTTGTCATTCAGCTGAGTGTGGAGCACCAGGATGGCTTTGAACGCGAGTTGAGCCTGCCAGACGATGTCTGGATTTACCGACACAAAGCGTATGCAGTCCAGTGGTTTGCCCTGTGCGGCGCACTGCTTGTGATATACTTTCTGTTTGCTTTTTCACCTGCAAAAAGAGACGAAAACTAAGCTGTAATGTTTAGTGATGGAAGCTGTTCGACAACTACGTTCCAATCCTTGAATTGGCTCGAAACCCGTACCGTCTATTTTCTATTTAGCCGACTGATTTTGATCAATGACTACTGAAGCTTCCGTCCGTCGTTCGCAATCACAAGTTCTGTCTGTGCGAAGTTTGCTACAGGAGTACTACCGCATAACCAAGCCGCGGGTAGTCGGGCTCATCATGTTTACCGCTGTGACAGGGATGTTTTTGGCAGTTGTCGGACTACCGAAACTGTTCACGCTTGTGCTCGCTACAATCGGCATTGGCCTGGCCGCTGCATCGGGAGCCGCAGTCAACCATATTCTTGACGAGGACAAGGATTCGCTCATGAAGCGAACCCAGAACCGTCCTTTACCTTCCGGACGAATGCAGAGCGGACCTGCGTTGGTGTTTGCCTGCATTTTGGCTTCACTGTCAATGCTGGTGCTCGTTATCGGTGTCAACCCCCTGACCGCTGTCCTAACCTTCACGTCGCTCATTGGATATGCGGTTATCTACACGGTTTTTCTGAAACACACAACACCTCAAAATATCGTCATCGGAGGTGCAGCGGGAGCGATGCCACCAGTTCTGGGCTGGACAGCAATGACAGGTGAACTGAATTCAGATGCATTCCTTCTGTTTTTGATTATTTTTTGCTGGACTCCACCGCATTTCTGGGCCTTGGCGCTTTACCGCGCACAAGATTATCGAAATGCTGAAATTCCAATGCTACCGGTTACGCATGGCGAAAAATTTACACGGCTGCATATACTGCTCTATTCGGTTTTATTGGCTGCAGTTGCAATCATGCCATTTGCAACTGGCATGTTCGGTGTACTGTATCTAGTTACTGCGATTATTCTAAACGCAATTTTTGTTGTCTATGCGGTTCGACTGTATCGGCAATACAGTGACGGACTGTCTCGCAGAATTTTCCGTTATTCCATCCAGTATCTGGCTGCACTATTTGCGGCTATGCTGATTGACCACTATCTGTATCTGTATATCGTGTGAAGTTTACTGAATCTGTCTAGATCTCATTGAGCAAAAAATCAAATTTGAAAAAAGTTTGAACGATTCAAACGAAAACTCCTCTATCACTGCGCTGTCACCCCTTGATGGGAGATATGCCAACCGAGTCGAACCACTCCGAGATATTTTCAGCGAATTCGGATTGATTCGATTTCGACTCCATGTAGAAATCGAATGGCTGATTGCACTTGCCAGTCATCCCCAGGTATCAGAACTGCCATCATTTTCCAGTGAAACGATTGGCGCGCTTCGCGAAATTGCGCTTGGATTTTCTGTAAGTGATGCAGTCGCTGTAAAAGACATTGAACGTGACACGAATCATGACGTTAAGGCACTGGAATATTTTCTGAAAAAGCGTTTGAAAGATGTGCCACAAGTCGCAAATTCTTTGGAATTCATCCATTTCGGCTGTACCTCTTACGACATCAATGACAACTGTTTTGGGCTAATGCTCAAAGAGGCGCGAGATTCCGTATTGATTCCGAAGCTTGCCGGTCTGCTGTCAATGCTGTCAGGCATGGCCGAACAGTACGCAGATATGCCGATGCTGGCTCGAACGCATGGCCAGCCTGCGTCACCAACTACAGTCGGCAAAGAAATGAGAGTATTCGCATCCAGACTTGAAAATCAACTGGACCAGCTGAAATCCATTTCGATAAAAGGAAAACTGAGTGGTGCAGTGGGAAACTTCAATTCTTTATACTCAGCTTATCCGGATATCGACTGGCCTGCAACTGCCCAAAAGTTTGTCGAATCTCTCGGACTTGACTACAACCCGATTACCACACAAACCGAACCGCACGATTACATCGCCGAGTACAGTCATTCTCTGCAACGCATCAATTCCATACTGTTGGATCTTTGCCGGGATATCTGGGGATACATCTCAATCGGATATTTCACACAGAAAGTTGTAGACAAAGAAGTTGGATCTTCTGCCATGCCGCACAAAGTGAATCCAATTGACTTTGAGAATGCAGAAGGAAATCTTGGAATTGCAAACTCACTCTTCAGTCATTTTGGAAACAAACTTCCAGTCAGCCGTTGGCAGCGGGACTTAAGCGATTCAACAGTGTTGAGAAATCTAGGAGTGCCGATCGGCCACAGTCTAATATCGTATCAATCCATTACAACTGGATTGGACAAACTAAATGTAAATACCCAGCGACTGAATGAAGATCTTGACAATGCCTGGGAAGTGTTAAGCGAAGCGATTCAGACTGTGCTTCGCAAACACGGCAGCGAACTTCCCTATGAAGAACTGAAAAAACTGACTCGCGGTGCTACCGTTTCCAGCAGCAGGATTGTTGATTTTGTGAGTGGGCTGAATTTACCTGATGAAGAAAAACGCAAGCTATTGGCTATGACACCTCAAAGCTATATCGGAATTGCAAGTTCACTTGCGCGAAAGGAATAATTTTTCGACCACAGCTAGAAATCAGGATTCAGTCAGTGTAAGCACAAGAGCCCTTGAATTTCAAAAATTTGGAAATTTCACTTAGATTCACACAGATCCATATAAGCACTCACAACTTGATTCTCATCACCAGTCAATTTAATTTTTCCTACAACCTCTCCCGAGTTAATTGAGAATTTGAAACTTCCGCTCCGAGGATCGTTCAATCCATTAATTGAATTGAAAAACCCGTCATTGTCATCGCTTATATGATTTGACATGAAAGATTCTGTTGCCGATGTTGCAATCCAGGAATCTGAGTACTTTAGAATTCCGAAATCCGAATTCAATGATCTAACGGTTGATTCAGTAGAAACAGGATCATGGCTGAGTAGAACGGCTCGATATTGCTCATGACAGATGAAATTCAAAAAAGTGTGTTGATAGATAGCTGCTTCAGAGTATGGATGATTTTCAGCACAGTACAGGAACCCGGGGTCGGCAAACCAGCAGTTGCCAGACTGATTCCAGTTCAACTTGTCTGGTTCTGACTGAGTGCTTGCAACACTGTTCATCATTAAAAGCAAACCAAACACGATCAATTTCACACAATTTTTGAACATAATACTTCTCCAAACATCATTAGTTGTAGTGCAATCATAATTTTATTTTACGGGCTCCATCGACTTCGAACCCAATTCTCACCCAGTACGCTTTTCATCCACAATTGGGGATTATCTGTTCTATCAGTTTCACATCCGAATAATCGAATTCGAATATACCCCTGGTAACTTTGTTTTCGATTGAAAATCCAAACAGGCTGGCACCAGGTGTTTGAAGTCGCCCCATCAGTCTGAGTATCCAATAATAATCAGAAGAATCTGCTCCCCAGTAGAAAACCAGCATCGCCGACTGAGTTGCCGACACGGCCAACCACTGTTCGGTAAAATTCCCGTCATCGGACAGTAGCGTAACGTCTCTCAGTGATGAGTGATTCGAGATCGGTTCATGCGTGAGCAGAATGAATATTCCTGGACCGCAATTTAAAGTGACTGTAGGCCTAAAACTCGATTCTGATTCGAATTGCCTTCCACTGCAGACAACAGAATGTCCAGGGGTGATAGTCAGACAATTCTCCGATTTAATTGGATCCGGTCCGATATGATCGGTAGATTCAGCATAAGCTACCATACAAAACAATGGCAACACAACTGTCAGAATGTAGGATTTAGTCAGCGTAAGCACACGAGCCCTTGCATTTCAATTTCCTTAGGAATTTTCACTGAGAATCACACAAACCCAAATAAGCATTCAAAACTTGATGCTCCTCACCAGTCAATTCAATTTCTCCTACAACCTCTTCCGAGTAAATTGAGAATTTGAAACTTTCGCTCCGAGGATCGCTCAATCCATTAATTGTATTGAAATGCCCGTCATTGTAAGTAGTGCTTACATGGTTTGACATGAAAGTTTTTGTTTCCGATGTTGCAATCCAGATATCTGAGTACTTTAGAATTCCGAAATCTGAATTCACTGATCTAACGGTTGATTCAGTAGAAATGGGATCATGGCTGAGTAGAACGGCTCCATATTGTTCATGACAGACGAAAGTTAAAAAGTGTGTTGATAGGTAACAGCTTCAGAGTATGGATGATTTTCAGCACAGTACAGGAATCTGGGTTCGGCAAACCAGCAGTTGCCAGACTGACTCCAGTTCAACTTGTCTGGTTCTGACTGAGTGCTTGCAACACTGTTCACCATTGCAAGCAAACCAAACACGATTCATTTCACACACTTTCTAAACATAAAACTTCCCCTAACATTATTGACTACAGTGCTACAGTAAACCAGTTTGACACACTCAATTGAATCTGTACCAAATACTGAACCAGAACACTATTCATCCAAAATTGCCTATTATCTTTTCTATCAGTTTCACATCTGAGTAATCGAGTTCGAACATACCCCTAGTAAATTTGTATTCGATTGAATATATAAGTCGGCTGGTACCTAGTGCTCGAAATTGCTACATTAAACTGAGTATTCATAAATGATGAAAATATATTCCGTTGTCAACCTCGGATTTTCTTCGCCAAACGCTTGATTACACAACACCGGTGAGTACCGTGATAATGCACATTCGCAACCTCAGCTAGCCACTTTGCAAAGCACGCATTGGGATTCTCCATGTTCCAGAACGAACTTCATAGTTAGTAGCTGTTTCGCACATAACCGTTCTCCTCTACTTCAATGACATCGAATCAGCTGCGACACCAGAGTGTTTTTAAACGAACGCAACTGCGGGTCCACTTTCAATTAATCACTTACATGGAGGTTCTTGCTCTGTACTCAATCACCCAAAGAAGCCCAGCCGAGCGTGCGAACCTCATCCATAATCTGTTTCTTGGCTAAATCAGCCGTCACAATACCAGACTCCTCGTCTGCCGAAATGCGTAACAATGATTCCACTGGTTCACACAAATTCTGGTGAGTCTGCAGCAGGCTGAAAATGTTTACGACTTTCTCGAAAATCATCGCTTTCATGCAAGAAATCTCTTTGCGGGATTACAATCGTCGTAATATTTTTTGTCAATTGGATCACATTCAATTGCACCTCAAAATATACTACTACCCACTCGATTTGGTGAAGATCTATAAGAATTGACGCGGATGTGAATGACATCAAATTAGTAGCCGTTACTATTTCCAGGACTAAACACAACAGATGCCAAGAAAATATCTTTCTATAAATCGCGATGACAATGCGAGACAGCTTGAAGACTACCTTAGAGATTCTGACTTGGGGAGTTATGTTCTCCGTATTCCCAGTAAAATTCAATGGGGGGGAAGCATGGGCCAATCTGCATCTCTTACTCAATTGGTTGCCACTTGGGCTAGTCGCTGCGACACTCCGTCCCTGAAGTTATTCATGTCACCCGACGACTCTCAAGCGCACGTCGATTTCTTGTCGAGTTTGCATGGACTTTCTGCTGTCTATTTTTCCGATCAAGTCTCGGGGGAGAAATCAGATAGTAATATTCGACACGAAATGCTGATAAAAGCTTTTCCTAGAATTGATGCTATGTGGAAACGAAATTACGAGAGAGTTTCCAAAGGGCGAACAGTCGAACTGATCTCAGTGGTTGGTGCACGAAGAGAGTTTCTTCCTGCTTTATATTGCAGACAACCAACGGTCGAGGATCTGCTGGATAGGCAGCGGCATGGGCAGTTGGTATTGTCTTCACGACAGATGACAGGTCTTTTCAAGAAGTGCATGGAATTCCTTACAGTTCCGTCTCGGAGTCAGCGTTTCATTTCAAACCTTTTGAAGAACGATTTGATCGGTGAATTGCTATATGAGGCATTCCGTAACACAGCTGAACATGCGTATTTGACAGAAGATGGAGGAATGCCAAATAGAGGTTTGCGATGCATGTTATTTAAAATTCATTCAATCGATAAAAAACGAATCCAAGAATTAGCCCCATTTAGTATGGCTAGACCTGATGCGGACAATTACTTTGATCACATCGTATCGCTTCAAAGAGAATTTTCGCGGAAAAATGTAGATTTTCTGGAAATATCAATTTTGGACTCAGGTCCCGGATTTGCTGCCACTATGCGTCAATCCACACCTGACTTAGACGAAACCGCGTTAGTTGCACGCTGTTTCGAAAGTCGCAAATCTAGGAAACTCGGTGGAAATTCGGGTTTAGGTCTTTACCGAATACTCTCCGCTGTAAAGAATTTGGATGGATTTATTCGAATTCGAACATCCACCTGTGAAGCATCCTTTTGCGCTTTAGATGAACCTGATGATAACTCTATTCTGAAGCCAAAAATCTACGGACAAATTGCGATGGTTGTTGGAACGCTGTTGACCGTTAGTGTTCCAATAGCTTACTAAGTCATTTCCAATTGCATCACTTCAACATCACTATAGAAAAAAATGGAGTTAGAGGTACGTGCTCCGTACTCTATCCTTGTGAAGTTAGCTTTACCGTTCAACAATTGCGATCCAAGATTTCAGAAATAGGCAATGTAAGGTTACCTCCCGATAGTATTCTGTTTATCTGCCCACTGGGATTGGACGGTAGTATACGAAATGCATATAACGAGTTGGATTTTGAAATAGAAAGTCGATTGCGAGTAGTAAATCATGTGGTTATTCTGCCTTACGGACCAGATGGACGTTTGATAGAGGATGAAGTGCAGTTTTTGCGCGGAGACCCATGGAGTGTTAAGGATGAGTTTCTTGCTCAGATTGCCGAGAATTGTATCGAGTCAGCACTACCAAGTACAAATTTCATACTACGTCCGCCACATGGATACAAATTTCGGAATCCCTCTGGCCATGAGGTAGATTTTTTTATGCGGGCAGGAAACATGCTGTCAGAACTGGGACTACTATTTGTTTTCAGTCACCTACTTATTCGCAGGATGCCTAAAAATACGCGCACCATCTATATCGACAGTTTTACGGTTCTTTCGTTTGCTCTCAGAATTCAATCTTTGATTGCGTATTTTTCACGTCGAAATTTTGGGACAGAAACGGTTGTTCCTACAATCCAAATTTTCCGATCTTACAATGTAGAATCAACATTTTCTTTGCCAAATATGGATGAATACTTCATTATTATTTCAGCATCAACTTCAAATGGATTAGCAAATAAACTCATTAACGATCACAACGCGGACATCTCTCGAATAGTCCATATGTTGGGTATAGGATCCTCTGAAAGTGAGTTGATAAAATCGTCTATACATTTCATAAAACAGGAACTAGCGATAATCAATTCGGAAACCAATAAGATTATCGGGATAACTACGGACGAATTCATGACGTCTCATGGAAATCCAACGTGGGTTCGGCTTTCAAACAAACATGTCTGTAAGATACATGCTAGCGAATTGAAAGATACCTTTTACCAGAAGTGCCTTCAAATAACGAAGTCAGGCACCGAATCAGGGTATGGACCATATTCGTTATTTACAATTAACAACGAATTATCTGATTGTTGGTCAAAAGCTTTTACCCAATGGTTGAGATACGAACTCATTCATGATTTACCTGCAACGACACGTACCATTGTTCATTTGAAAGATCCCATGTCAAAAAAAATGGGAGAAGAATTGAAGAGCCGGCTTCAGAATATAACAAAATTAGATAACATTTCGCTGTTTTCAACGACAGAGTTAGATTATCAAATTTCCAAGGTCCCAGATTGTTCCACAGTTGTTGTCGTAGCGATTCAAGACCCTGGGCTAGATCAATTCGGAAGTATTAGTATGCAATTGAGAAATCATTCAAATGTTTATCAGCACTATATTGTCGGATATGCATTTCCAGAATCCAAAACACAATTCAAAAGAATGGCATACGATATAAAACTAGCTCCGGAATCAAAGCCAAAATACCAATTGTCAAACTTTCTTGTCTCACCAGTAGGTGCTACGAACTTGCATGAATCCCTCTTCACGGACTACGGAATTGACCGTACTCGAGTAAACGAATTAAGCAGCCATGGAATAGTGGACAAGATCGTTCGTAGGCTAAGTGAAGGAATGCAAGCGTGTAACTTGTTCTTTCCATCATTGAAAGGAGAGAAATTGGAATTACGGGGTGGGTCCATCTTCTTTACAGACAATGAAAATACAGAAGTTAGTGAGAAGCAAAGTACACTACCGACCCTTTCTCAGGAGGTTGTTTATCTTGCGGTGGTGTTAGCATTACAACAAGCACGAGAAGAGGAAAATTCGTTGGCATCGGATTTCAAGTTTGATCAAAATCCTTTTGTTAAAACTGTAATCGATCCTAAGATGTTTTGGCGATATAACGACGGCATACTACAAGCGGCTTTATTGAGGGCACTATCGAATTCTGAGTTGGATTTCTCTACAAGTGAGGAGATGAGCACACAATTTCGCCAAATTACTATTTCAGTGTTGAAAAATTCATACAACATCGCTGGTGAGGCGACACTAGAATTTCTTGCAGTTGTGGCAAAGAAAAAAGTTTCGCTTAGAGATCAGGATTTTAATTGTATCGAGAAATTTGCTTTGGAAGATGAGACATTGGCAGTGTTATGGAAATATTTCTGTTTCCAAATTCCAATTTAGGGCCGAGGGACGCCTTGAAGTTGAGAGTCACTTGAGTGTTGCTGATGGGCATATTGTTCCGAGCATCAAATTTGGAGATTACTACTTTGGCATTCATCAGCGGCGTTATCTTGAGCGATGACATTCATCTTGATTTTGTCGGTTAAATATGACCTTTTGCTTTCTGAAATAATGACGTATCAGTGCGTCTTGTTGGCGTTAATTTTTATTGCAAATTCGTCAAAACCATGTAGGATAAATCTTAAGTCCTGAACGAAGAATGTTATCAATTTGCCAAACTCATTGATTGTCATAGAATTCGCCTGTATTGTGACCACGCCCGCCACTCATTCGGAGTATCGCAAAGAAAGATTAATCTTGGTAAATCAAGGAATGAATATTTTATGTTAGACCGTACTAGGCACTTCGTCCCTGACCGCTCCATCTCTTTCTAAACATGGCTCCCGATAGACCTTTAAGCTACTTACCGTTGTATCTGGATATTGCCATTTGAGAGTCATCGAAAACAGTGCGCGATGTCCAATCTGGGTTTGTGTACTGAGAAAACTATTACATCACATACGCGGATTCAGTCACTTGGCTAAGGTCACTAAAGGAGTACAATTCAGAGATCGAGAACCAATGAATGATTGGATCAGATAGCCGCTTGATTTTCGCCCAGCGCACTACCTTTGACAATAACTCTGCGGTTATCATCGAGTGAGATACTGTTTAATTAGAGTTGATCTCCTAATACAAACATTGATTGTGGTGTCTTTCGATTGACTTGATATCTCAGCGTTCAAGTTTATGGCACACTTTACGAGACAGCAATACATACTGAACAATTTGACAAATTGATATATCGAGGAAAGGCTGGTATAGCTGTGGCAAAGTATAGAGCATTTGTAAAAGATAAACACACGATCATCTGGGGGAATGCACTCGACGCCATTGATGCAGAAATTGTGGACGGTTCAGTGCAATTGATTTTTGCTGACCCTCCGTACAATATCGGAAAGCACTTTGCAAATTTCCATGATAAGTGGGCATCTGATGTAGACTACGCTAAGTGGTGCGAGACTTGGTTGGATTTATGTTTACGTAAATTATCTCCTTCTGGTAGTTTGTACGTTATGACTAGTACTCAATGCATGCCTTATCTTGATCTCTATCTGCGAGACCGAATCCATATAATTTCGAGAATCGTTTGGCACTACGATAGCTCAGGTGTACAGGCAAAGTCGAAATTCGGTTCCATGTACGAGCCAATTCTGTATTGCGTTAAAAATCCCAAGAACTATACATTCAACGCAGACACAATTACTGTCGAAGCGAGAACAGGTGCTGTACGAAATCTTATTGACTATCGAAAATCTATGCCGACTCCTTACAACAGTGTAAAAATTCCAGGAAATGTTTGGTATTTCCCCCGTGTTAGATATCGAATGTCTGAGTATGAGAGTCATCCGGCTCAAAAACCAGAGAAATTATTGGAGAGGATCATTCTTGCGAGCAGTAATGTCGACGACCTTGTGCTAGATCCATTTTCCGGAACTTTCACTACTTCCGCAGTCGCAAAACATCATGGTCGTAGAAGCATTGGGATTGAGCAAGCCAAAGACTTCGTGAAGATTGGTTTACGGAGACTATCTATTGCAAATGAACTTGATGGCGAGAAACTAAGGCCAATTGAGAAATCTTACGTTCGAAAGAACAGTTTGAAGAAACAAACCAACCCAAATCAAATTTACTTGTTTGATGATCAGTAAAGCATGATTGAAAACGACTTCACACCAACAATCAAGGAAATCCTAATTTCAAAATTTGGTGATGATGGGCTCGCTATATTTCAGTCTAGCGAACTTCTAAATTATTTGAATATAAAAACAAAATCAGTGTCTCGTGGTTCAAAGTCAAGAGGATCATTTGGAAACCTTTATGCTATTTACACGCTTGTCGAAGATTACATAAATGGTAATTTCCAACAAGTAGGTGGATATGAGATTTACGCTGGCGCTAAATTTACAAATTTACTAAAACGCCAAAGAGAATTGCCATTTGGCAACAAGTTACAAAATCATGCTCTCAACCATCGCATGAATCAAGAATTCAGGAAGTATTTCCCGACTTGTAGTTACCTACCAATTCTTAGAAATGTTGAAACCAACCGATATTGGATTAACGAGAATTTACTTATAGTTGAGTTGGGAGGAAAGTCACATAATATAGCTAGCGCGATAGTTGATATCGTTCAAGCATATGTTGAAGCGAAGCGTGACGCATTCGACAGGTTTATTTTGTCGTGCGAAAATATTCAAAATCTTCGTCCAATTAATTCAAACAAAGCAATCAAATTTATTTCTACTTTGGTTCAACCAAATGTTGATGCCCGAATTTTTGAAATTGTAAGTTATGCAATCCTTAAATTGTACTATGCCGAACATTCCATGTATTGGGGATGGGCACGCGATGATATTCATGAAGCAGGGCTAATTCTCTACAAAACCGGACGTACAAATGCGAATGATGGTGGTATTGACTTTGTGATGCGCCCGCTCGGACGTTTTTTTCAAGTCACTGAAACAACTGATGTTAGTAAATATTTCTTAGACATTGACAAAGTTCAACGATATCCAATTACATTTGTTGTAAAGAGCACAAAGTCCGTTAATGCAATCAAAGAAATGATTGCAAATCAAGCAAAGAATACTTATAGTGTGATGGAGATTGTTGAACGATACATGGCGTGTGTTGAAGAGATAATTAACATTCCAATACTTCTCGAACGATTTGAAGAAGTAGTCTCCAGTGGTGGGTTAGAGTTAGTGATTGAAGAAATCATTCTGCAGAGTAAGGTTGAATTCAACTACACCAAAGCTTAGCGGAAATTTGTAATCTGTTATCATTTGGCCTGCACTGCGTTACAAAAGAATTATCAGTATTCGGTCGTGTTGATTTGGAATTCAAGTCTTGACTTCGGCTGTTTAGCTTCATAAACTATTGATTTAATTAAGTGCTGCTTTCGATTTAGGCAATTTAGCCGTTCGACATGTTATGTGTTAGTCAGACAATCTCAAGCGGAACTAAGTTTCAGTCCACCCCCATCATTGAGTAGAATTTCTTCGCCGATTCCGACGTTTGCTTCGGAATCGCTTATCGCTGACCGCTACGCTGATTTTTCAAAAAACCATGCTGAACATGCAACAGCGTATTGCGCACCACTTCTGACGAGAGTGGCTTGTGCTGCAGCCAGGCTCGGTAGTACAGAGGTCACACACATATCAGGGCCATGAACGAAACCGCGATGTGTGCGTGTACCCGTGCCAGCGTGCAGTGATAGATTGGACGCAATTTCAGATCATGTTTGCTGATGCGAGACTTTTCCTCGACCTGCCATAGGCCATGATAGTGCAATAGCACCTCGGTGCTGCCCATGTCGGGCAGATTGGTGGTCTCCCCATGCGGTCCATACCACTTACGAACCTGCTCATTTTTGTCCTCATCCAACTTGAAATTGACATCAGAAAGAAACCTGCTGTTTTGATGTGAAGGTTTATATCATCGACAATACTATCGGAGCAGGCCCAAATTCGGTTTACGTGACCGTTACGCGTTAACCTGAACTTCATCTTGATTTAACCTCAATAATTCATTCCAGTGCTTTGTTATAGCGGAATTGTTTTTTGACATTTCCGCTTTTTTCTGTGTATATTTGTTTCCATGTATTAATTCATTATGTTTCTTGTTTATTATTATCCAATAAACTATAATTGCTCTGTATATGTTTCCATGTTCATAAATTTAACTATGGCTATTTACATCGAATCCATTCCCAACCGCAACAGCCCACCTGCGATTCTGCTGCGCTACGCCAAACGAAACGGTAAACGCATCGAACGCAAAACCCTCGCCAACCTCTCCAAAACCCCTGCATTCATCGTCGATGCCATCCGCATCCTTTTGAAAGGCGGCGTCATCGTCAGCTCCCTCGACCAGGCATTCACCGTCCAACGCTCGCTGCCGCACGGACATGTCGCGGCTGTGCTCAGTTTGGCCTCGCAAATTGCACTGCCGCGTATTTTGCATCGAACCGCCTCGCGTCAGCGCGACCTGGCACTGGCGGCCATCATCGCCCGCATCATCTCGCCCGCCTCCAAACTCGCTACTGCCAGAGCGCTTTCGCCCGAAACCGCCGACAGCTCGCTGGGCACTTTGCTCAAGCTCGATACCGTGCACGGCAATGAAATACTCGATATGCTTGACTGGCTCGGAGAACGGCAAAAGTGGATCGAGAAAAGCCTCGCCAATCGCCACTTGCGCGGCGGCACGCTGATTCTCTACGATGTCACCTCCAGCTATGTCGAAGGCAAGTGCTGTGCGCTGGCGTCATTCGGCTACAACCGAGATCGCAAACGCGGCAAGATGCAGATCGTCTATGGCTTGCTGTGCGCCGCCGATGGCTGTCCGGTCGCGGTTGAAGTGTTCCCCGGCAACAGTGCCGACCCCAGCACACTGGCCAAACAGATCAGCAAGATTCGCAAGCGATTCAACCTTCAAAAAGTAGCGCTGGTCGGCGACCGCGGCATGATTACCTCGGCGCGCATCCGCGAGGATCTGCTGCCAGCCACACTGGATTGGATCTCGGCGCTTCGCAACGCCGACGTCCGCAAGCTGTTCAAAGATCAAACAGATCGTGAAATCGATACCAGACTTTGCGCCAGCGAACTGCAGCCGGACCAGGTGGCGGAAATCGTCAGTGCCGAGTTTCCCGGCGAGCGTTTGCTGGTGTGCCTCAATCCGCGCCTTCGCCAACAGCGGGCGCAAAAACGCGAGGATCTGCTGCGCGCCACTGAAAAAATCCTTGCCGAGATCGCCGCCTCAGCGCGCCGCCACAAGCCAAATTCTGCCAACCGCGACCGCACCATGAAGCGGCTCGGACGCGAAGCCAATCGTCGTAAAGTCGAAAAGCACTTCGACATCACCGTCACCGACAGCGACCTGCTGTGGTCGCGAAACCAGCAGCGAATCCACAACCAAGCTCAACTCGACGGCCTCTATGTGATCCGAACCTCGCTGCCGGCGGATGCCATCAACGCCCATGACGCAGTGGCCGCTTACAAATCTCTGTCCACTGTCGAGCGTGCCTTTCGCACCATCAAGACCACCCGGTTGGAGGTGCGGCCAATTTATGTCTATAGCGAACCGCATGTACGCGGACATGTGTTCCTTTGCATGCTCGCCTGCTACCTGGAATGGCATTTGCGCCAGCGACTCAAACCGTTTCTGTTTGACGACCCACAGCCGCCAAGCCGCTCCTCGCCGGTTCAGCAGGCGAAGGTCTCACCGGAGGCAGCACAAAAAGCCAGTTCCAAAATGACTTCCTGCGGGGATCCGGCTCACAGCATGACTACGCTGCTTGCCGACCTCGCCACCCTGTGTCTGAATGAAGTGACCTTGCCCGGACTTTCCGATGACATCCTCACAACGGTCACCAAACCAACCCCGCTGCAGAGTAAAATCCTCGCCGCACTCAATGTCGACCCCACTACAGGTGTTTCCATAAGAATGACAGGTTGATTTTCCGAAAGTCCGCGTATTTACTACGCTTTCACCTTATCCTTGTGGTGAAGTTCGGGTTAACCAAGCTGCGTTCGCAGTGCCCCTTGACCCACCGCCAACAACGGTTGGTTTATACCTAGTTGGATTTCGTAATATTGTCGCTTTCCAATCGCAGTTAAAGCATTGAATTGAGCGCAAGAAACGACTATAGAATAATCTCGATATCACGTGCCAGTATTCAAGAGTTGGTTGATGCTTTGACATTTACACTACCATGAAGACCCAGAATTTCCAGCGCTATGCCGGACAGTGTTGTCAATTGCAGCTTACTCTATCGACTCCATGAATCTTGTGTCTGTGATTCGATGGTTTTTAATACCGAACAGGCAGATCAATCATACCTTGCACTCTACTGATGAACATCCTTAAACTTTGATCAATGAGTGGAGCAGCATCAGCGATTGTTGAATGATTGGCCAATTATCGACGGCAATTCAACTCGTCTTGGTAAAAGACAAATATTCAATTCAACACAGCGTGCGGTGCAATCCAGACTGAATTGCCGCTCACATCAGACGCTGGATTCAATGTCACCTGACCGCACAAATCGAACTAAATCTGATTTGCGAACTGTAATTTCGATAGTAAGATAAACCGGCTCTTCAAACTCACAATCTACGAATTCGGCCATCCACTTCAGAATCCACCGTACCCCTGAACTTGATATATTCAATGACTGAAGTCGTCATGAGTTTGGCGCCAGCACTGTCAATCAAAAAATTACCATTCTTCAACGACTCGAACCCATCACCTCCTCTTACAAGAAAATCGTTGGTTGCAACCGTATAGGTGCTTGTCGATTCGAGTGGTGAGCCACCGATAGTGATCTCCATGACCCGGCTACCCACTGGAGCCGCAGAATGATAAACAAACTTCATGCCTGCTATCTGCAAAAAACGACCAGAATCTAGTTCAATCCGTGAGACACTGTGCTCCAGAGCAGCAGCAAGATTGGCTCCAGACAGCTCTATCAAAACTGTCTTATTACCAAAAGGAAGTTCTCTAAGGATATCCCTTCGGGAGATTTTCGTTCCAACTGCATAAATGCGATTGCCGCGAATACCACCGCCATTTGAAATTCCCACATCTGCACCAACACTCCAACGCATCGCCTCAGCGACAAGGTTGCCCATGGCAGTCTCCCTGGAACGAACACTGGTTTGGCGACTATCCAACTCTACAGACGTAGTACCTATAACCTCTTTGGACGCTTCATCGAGCATGGTATTGAATTTATCGACCAAGGATTGAATTTCGGAGTGATTCTGCACTCCAGCGGTTGTGATGAGCCGCCACTGCGGTATTACTGAGAGTGACTTCGAACCTCGTATTTCGGTCCGATTCAGATACAGATCCATGACTCCAAGATAGTGTGCGTCGCTGCCCGACTTCACTATTGCTACACCGTTTTCAACAATGGTCATTGGATTGTGGTTGTGTCCCCCCAAAATGAGGTGTATTCCTTCAACTTCTTGCGCCAATTTCCGGTCATCGACAATATCCAGATGCGTTAGTGCGACAATCACTTCGGCACCGTTGGCTTTCAGTTCCTCAATCGCATTTTGCGCAGTTTCAAAGTACGGAGCGAATTGTATTTCTGTGCCCGGTTTGGAAATAAAATCTGTGTCCTGCGTAATCAATCCAAAGAAACCTAACTTGTAGCCTCCCTTTTCGATGATAAAACCAGAACTGAGCTCGCCACTAACTTTACCATCAGAACCAAGCACATTCGTCCCCAGCCATGGGAATTCAGATGCCGCAAAGTTTTCAGATGCCACTTCGGGACCAAAGTCATATTCGTGGTTGCCCACCACGGCTATATCAGTTCCTATGGCATTCATCATCTCCACCATATGGGCACCCTTGGTTATCCCGGATAGTATTGATGGTGAGAACAAATCCCCACCAAATGTAGTGATTGTGTGCGAAGAATTTGCGCGTTCCTGCTCCAAAAGTGTCATCAGTGGAGCAAATCCTCCCTTGCCATCTCTGGGTTCAATCTCATAAATGTCGTTGACATGGAGGAAAGTAATCTTCGTAGGTTCCGCATGGCCTGCTGCTGATAGCAGTAAAAGCCAGCCAGTCAGGAAAAATGTAACCAAGAAACGGGAAAGTCTCATGACGACGCCTTCAACTGTAGGTCCGTTCGAGTTTTCGAAAGCCGTTCATCCTTGGAAAACGGTAACCATTGGCCGACTCTTTTGCAGTTTGAGCATGACGAATCATGTAGTCTTTCTTCGAATTTAAGCAATTGTCTGTAAACGATGAATCCAAGTGAATTGTGATCAATATGCCGGAAAGGCTTATCAACTCTCTGAATTTTACCTGCAAATCCATAAAACATTTCTAATCACCGTTTCGGTTCAAGTGCAACCAGTGGTCTGTAGAAAAATATATCCGAAATTACGGATGACTACCAATCACAGTTCAGGTGCCGAATTCGAGCACGAATTGCGAAAGCGACCATACTCTCCATCTCCCTGCTGGAGGGCGCGCTTTCTCCGGCGATTCAGATTACCCAGACGCTTATTCCAAGAGTTTGACCATGTATCAATTGATTATTCAAACCTGTTAAATTTATCTAAAATCTTAATCTCAAATTTCCTAGGCCTCTTACCGCAATAGAAAATAGCTAAACTGTTGTGTTGATATTGATGCCATAAAATTCAATCATCCTACAGTAAACTGATGAAAGGGATATAAAGGTTGTCGTCACACGGGCTCAGTAGGAAAAATGAAAAATGCGTCTGGTGCCGGATCTAATTAATTGCTCGCTGATGTTTTATGAGACTATCTAAATACCTCTCACAGAAAGGAATCTGTTCTAGACGGGAAGCCGAACTCTTCATTCAGAATGGGTGGTTGCAGGTTGACGGCAACGTCGTATGTGAACTAGGCACACAAGTTGATGACGACTGTCAGGTCGTAGTCGACCCACAGGCTCAAGAATATCAGAAGCAATTGCTCACGATACTGCTCAACAAACCGATAGGCTACGTATCAAGCCAACCTGAAAAGAATTACAAACCTGCCGTATCCCTGATAAAGCGACAGGCACAGTATCAAAGTCAGGAACTTCCAGATAACCGAACGATTAATTGGCCGATTAACGGGCTTGCACCTGCGGGCAGACTCGACATCGATTCAAGCGGTCTGCTTGTATTCACGCAAGACGGACGAATTGCGCGAAAACTGATCGCGTCCGATTCCGAGATAGAAAAAGAATATCTGGTACGCGTAGACAAACCGATGTATGCCAGTCAGATCAAAAGACTCTCGCATGGACTCAAACTGGACGATATCATCCTACAGAAAGCAATAGTGGAACCTCTCGATAAAAAATACTTTCGAATGATACTTACAGAAGGTCGAAAACGGCAGATTCGTAGAATGTGTGCCATGGTTGGACTTGAAGTAGTCGGACTCAAGAGAGTGAGAATCGGAAACGTCCGTTTGGGGCCGCTTCGGTCCGGCAAATGGCGCCTACTGGGAACGGACGAGAATTTCTGATGATTTCTCTGCACAAACTGATTCGCCCTGCTCTCATGCGTATGGACGAGGAATCCTCGCATAGACTTGCAATACGACTGCTAAGCAAAATTTCAGACAATGGCAGACTGACTGTTTTGGAAGAATTGCTAGTGGGGGATCGAGTGCCGGCTCTACCAGTTAAAGCACTCGGAACCCAGTTCCAAAATCCGGTGGGCCTTGCAGCAGGATTTGACAAAGACGGCTTGGCTTTCCCAGCTCTCGCAGGCATGGGATTCGGATCCATTGAACTCGGAACAGTCACGCCTAGCCCGCAACTAGGCAACCCAGGCAAACGCATTTTTCGAATAATCGACGACCAAGCGATTATCAATCGGCTTGGTTTCAATAGTTGCGGTCTGGATGCATTTGTCCTCAACCTGGAAAAAATCAAATCATCATCAAGAGCGACTGTACTTGGAGTCAACATTGGTAAAAATACCAATACTCCAAATGAACGTGCAACTATTGACTATGTCCGCTGTTTCAAAGGCGTCTACCGCTATGCTGACTATATAGCCGTAAATGTTTCTTCGCCTAATTCACCCGGGCTTCGAGACTTGCAAAACGTTGCCCGTCTTGACGAGCTGCTTGAAGCCATCACACAGGAGAGAGTAAATCTGGCTCCCTCACATGCAGGCAAAACAGTACCGATAGCGCTTAAAATTTCTCCGGAATTAGAAACAAAAGATATTGAAGCGATTGTTGAAATCGCAGCCAACCGAAAAGTTGATGCAATAATCGCAACAAATTCTACAGTTACGCGTCCAACGGACGGCACTCACAAGAACTACAAAGAAAACGGTGGTCTGAGTGGCAAACCGCTTCGCGAAATGTCGACTCAAGTAATTCGCACCGCATCGAAGGTAGCTGGAAATTCCATGATAATTATTGGAACAGGCGGTATTTCATCTGCCGAAGACGCATGGGACAAGATTCTCGCAGGCGCCGATCTCCTTCAACTCTATACATCATTTGTGTATCAAGGTACGTCGGTTGTCAAAGACATAGTTGTCGGTCTCGCTGACTTAGCTAGACAGTACGACAGCGAAAACTTCCAATCAGCAATAGAACAAGCACGCCAGAAACAATCACGTTCTGGGACGTAACTGCAACCGAACCGAAGTCAAGGATCGTTAAAAAAGCCGGCGCTTTCATCAAAACCCAGCATCAAATTCATCGACTGCACCGCGGTACCGCCTGCACCCTTACCCAGGTTGTCGAGTATTGCAACGAGTAGTACATGACCGCTTGGATGGTTGTAGATAAATATTTCAATACGGTTTGTGCCATTTTGGACGCAGGGATTCAATTGAAATTCATCCAGATTGTCAGAACTGACCGAGGTCACGCCAACAAACGATTCGTTCTGATATCGATCAAAAAGAACATTGCTTATCTGTTCTGCAACATCGTTGCCAGAGCCATTGAACGATGATGCATGCAACGGAATTTCAACGCGCATTCCTTGCAGAAAAGGCCCGACACGTGGCAGGAATTGAGGTTCAGTTCGAAGCCCGGAATACTTCATCATCTCCGGTATGTGTTTGTGCACCCGATCCAGTGCATACGGTGTGGAGAATGGAAGCGACAGCAAGTCGAGATTTGGATCTTCCCATCGTTCGATCAGCTGCCGTCCTCCCCCCGAATATCCCGAAAGCGCATGAACAATGATGGGACTCTCCGCAGCGATAATTCCTTCAGCAATCAACGGTCGCAACATTAGTATGACGCCGGTGGGATAACACCCCGGGTTGCTGACGAGGCTGGAATTTCTGATTTCCTCGCGCGTCTCATTACCTAATTCAGGTAGTCCGTAGGTCCAACCTTCCGATACTCGATGTGCAGTACTAGCGTCTATGAGCTTCGTATTCGACGCTGCCGCCCACTGAGTAGCCTGTTCGACCGCATCATCCGGCAGGCACAGAATTGTCAAGTCAGATTGGCTTATGGCATCCTGACGCGCAGATTTATTTTTTCTTTCGGCATCAGGAAGTCGTAATACTTCAATATCGTCCCGATCGTCCAGAAAATCATTAATCACCAGACCGGTCGTTCCAGCCTGACCGTCGATATAGACTTTCGCGGTCATTCGCTGTGAGGCTCCTCGAATGGAAGCATTACTGCCGCATCATCTAACCAGGACAGCCACACTTCCCGATTGACGTTACGAATCATGTCCAATGAGCCGGAAAGATTCTGCAGTGCTACGGATATGGGTTCATCTCGACCTTTGATGTGAATGTACAAATGACTTCGATCACCGAGATAGGCCGAAGGTCCCATTCGTCCCTGAATGGCATTGTAGGGTTCAGTCAACTCTTCAAAGGACAGCGACAGCTTTTCCGGTCGAATTGCCAGAATAAACTTCTCTCCAACTGCGATGGAAGGGTCGTGACAGGCCATCCGAACCGATCCCAAATCGGGGCAATCCCCTATGCCGACGCCATCCGAATATTCCTTTAGCGTGCAATTGAAAAAGTTGATAGTGCCAATGAAATCTGCCACGAAACGAGACTTCGGACTTTCGTAGAGTTGCCCAGGGCTCGAAACCTCAATAATGTCGCCGTGGTTCATCACTGCAATTCGATCCGAAAGCGTCAATGCCTCTTCCTGGTCGTGCGTGACAAAGACAAAAGTGATTCCTACATGCTGCTGCAACAGGCGCAATTCAATCTGCATCTGTTCTCTCAGCTTCTTGTCAAGTGCTCCCAGAGGTTCATCCAGCAATAGCACTTTTGGTTTTTTGATTAACGCCCTAGCCAGAGCAACACGCTGACGTTGCCCGCCCGAAAGCTCAGTCGCTCCACGTTCTCCGTAGCCTGGAAGCTTGATCAGTTCCAGCATTTTCTCAATTTCTTCGTTGAGGTCCTGTTTGGAGAGGCCCGATTTCCTCATTCCGAATGCGATATTTGATGCGACATTCAAATGTGGGAAGATCGCATAGTTCTGAAATACCATGTTGACTGGACGAAAATTAGGCGGCGATAACGTTACGTCCTGACCATCAATTTGGATATCCCCTTCAGTCGGCAACTCAAATCCTGCCAGCATTCTCAGCAACGTCGTCTTGCCACAGCCAGAGGGACCCAAAAGAGAGAAAAACTCACCTTTTATAACATTGATATTGGCATTGTTCACCGCACGAACTTTGCCAAAATCCTTAGTTACGTTGTTTATTGAAACGATTACATCAGACATTTAGATTTTCGATTGCTTGGTCAGTTGAACTCCGCCTCGGCGTATCCACTCCGCAGCGAAAATAACGATGGTAGAGGCAACAACGATTATCGCACCGAGCGCAAGAACCGATGGCAACTTATCTGGGAATCGCAACTGGCTCCATATATGCAATGGCAAAGTCGCGTCGGTGCCCCCGAGAAAGAACGCCAGGACGAATTCGTCAAATGAAATTGTAAAGGTTAGCAGGATACTCGCAATAACACCCGGTTTGATGACCGGAAAGGTCACCCGCCAGAATGTCCACCAGGCATTCTCTCCTAAGTCCTGGGATGCCTCTTCCAGACTCTGGTCGAATCCCTCCATTCTCGATATGAGAACGAGCATGGAAAATGGTGTGCACAACATCAGATGACCAATGCCTATCGTAATCAGGGACAACTTCACTCCACCAACACTGAACGTCATCAGTAATGAAATTCCCAGAATAATTTCAGGAATTACAAGCGGCACCATGATGAAACCAACTAACAAGCCGCTCCTTCTCATACGATATCGAGTTACGGCTTTGGCTGCGAATATGCCGAGAATCGTACTCAACAATGCAACGCAGATTCCGACTTTCAGACTATTGATGAATGCATTCTGAAGTCCGTGACTGACTGCCAACTGAGCATACCATTTCAGTGTAAATCCGACTATTGGAAAGGTTATGTACTGCGAATCGTTGAATGAAAACAGCGGTAGTACTGCAACAGGCGCATACAGGAACATCAAATAGAGAACTGCATAAACTGCAAAACCGTTCACTCGTTTTTTCGTCGCGTGCATTTTCACTTACCCTACTTTCTTGCGGAACAGGCGCGTTCCGCCCAACAGCACGCAGACCGCGGCTGTTACCGTCAGCATAGTGATAATGGACAGCGCCGCACCAAGTGGCCAGTTCAGAGCTTTGCCAAACATAGACTGAATGATGTTGCCAATCATCAGCCCTCGCGGACCGCCTACCAGTGCAGGCGTAACGTAATCTCCAACAGTAGGAATGAATACGAGCAAAGATGCGGCAATCACTCCGGGAAGCGACAAAGGCAAAGTAACTCGAAGGAAAGTCATGACCGCGTTTTCACCCAAATCTCGTGCCGCTTCAATCAGTGAGCGATCGATTTTTTCCAGTGAAACGTAAATTGGCAGAATTGCGACTGCAGCCCAGGCATGAGCGAGTGTGATCACCACGGCTGTCGGGTTGTATAACAGGAACTGAAGCGGTTCAGTTATGAACCCCATTGATATCAAGCTGGAATTGATCACGCCGTTGTAACCAAGAATGACTTTCCAAGAAAACACTCTCAGTAAGTAACTGGTCCAAAACGGAATCGTCACCATAATTATCCACATGATTTTGTTTTTCTGAACATGAAATGCGATGAAGTAGGCGAGAGGATAAGCCAGAATCACCGTCACAAACATGACAAACGCTGATATGCGTATGGAGCGATAAAGAATCAGGTAGTAGATTTTCTTTCTGAAGAAATCTGCATAGTTGGTCAGGGTGAAAGTCTGAATGAGATCGACGTAGTCCTGCTTCCAAAAACTGAGAGTCAGCAGTATCAGTAATGGAAACAGTAGTCCAAGCAGAACTATTAAGAGCGTTGGAGAAAGGAGCGTATAGCCTTTCGCGGTTTCGCTCTTTCGAAAGCCGATTCGAAATCTCTCGACAAGCGTTCGATCGGATGATGTTGTCAGTGTACTCACAAAAGGGTCGCCAAATCAGTGAAATCGGGTTATCCAATGCTCAGGCGAACATTCAGTTTACAAAGTGATATTACCAAGCGCGCTTATACAAATGAAGCAAATCCGGGATTCTCATCCGTTGAGAATCCCGGAGATTTCAATTGACTCGTGTAACGGAGCCTAAATATGTACTGGACTGTGCTTACAATCCAGCTTTAACTTCCTCGAACATGCCTTGTAGCACTGCTTCATTCTTAATGGCAACTTGGAAAATGCCCTGACCAAGAAGTGCTCCTGGATCTCTGGAAAGACCGAGTTCGGCAAGTGTAGCTTCATCGACAAGCTCGAATGCTTGTTGATTGGAATGACCGTAACCCTCCTCAACAATCTCAAACGCGCCGGATTCCGGGCTCAGGAAAGCGTCAATCGCATCGTAACACTTATCGAGCTTATCTGGGTCGGCGTCTGACATGAGGCAGAACCCACAAACCCAAGTCATGGCTCCTTCTTTTGGATTCATGTACTTGACATTGTGCCCTTCATTCTTTAACGCAACATATGCATCATTCCATGCACTGGTAGCAACAAGCTCTCCGCTGGCCATGGCGTTCTCAATGTCCGTCGGGCTTGTCCAGTAGTAACGCATCAAGGGCAACTGCTTGCGCAGCAGCTCGCGTGTCACATCAACTTCAGCTTCCGTCATGTTGAAAGGATCTGCGGCACCTCCATAAATTGCGGCGACCATAACCCCGTCAATCAGGCTGTCAGCCATTGAGAGGCGACCGGCATAGCGCTCATCCCACAAAATGCCCCAAGTTTCTTCTTCTTGGTATTTTTCATCGACCAGGTCCGGACGATAGAGAACAGAGGTGTTTCCCCAGTCCGCTGCAACAAAAAATACTTCTCCATTAACATTCATTCCTGGAATTTCCTTCAAACTCGGTATGACGTCGGGATAATGACTCAAACGACTCGTGTCAATCGGCTGAAGAATTCCAGCATCTCGCCACTTTTCGACTACGTATGTGCATGGGTGGGTAACGTCAAACTTTGCACCCGCTCTCATCTTTGCAAAAGCCTCTTCTTCATCACCGAATATTGAAAAATTCGGATATTCCCCATATTTTTCAAAATACTGTCCGTGATGCTCCTGTGCGTCCCATCCTTCCCAGGTAAAAATACTCGGATGATCGGAAGCGGCGGCACTAGCTGTCCCTGTCATCAGGGGGAAAGATACGGTTGTCACGCCCAAGGAAGCTAGCAAGGTGTTGAATTTGCGTCGAGACATCTGTCCCGTTGCGAGCATCTCGACTATGTCATCTTTTTTGTAGTTCATATTCATTAACTCCTAATGTAATTTGCAGCAATTGGTTTTGATTATATGCAATTCATTTTAAGATGAATATATTTTAGAAACTGGTGCATCAACAAAAATTCAGTTGACGAGAAACCCAAAATATCAATCGAATAATTTTTGTTTTGGTATGAGATTGAGTCCAACAGGAGAGAAGTTAATTTATACATAGTTGAACACTATGAATTAATCTGGTATATTGTATACAATATTCGAATTGACATGAATTGCTTTCGATAGATTCATGTACCGGATTGAACCACTCATAGAGGTAATTGAGTATGGAATCGGCAACTGCAATTAGCACAAACGAATCACTAAAATCAGATCTCGCCACAGGAACAGATCCAATTTCGGGTGGACATCTGGTCGCAAAAGCCTTGCGCAATGAAGGAATTGACACAATTTTTACATTGTGCGGTGGACACATTATTGACATCTACGATGGATGTATAGACGAGGGCATACGCATCATTGATGTACGACATGAGCAGGTTGCAGCTCACGCTGCAGATGGCTATGCGCGTCAGACTCGACAAACCGGATGCGTTGTAACAACCGCAGGTCCGGGCTGCACAAATGCTGTTACTGGAATTGCTAACGCTTTTCGGGCTGAGAGTCCAGTTATACACATTAGCGGTCAAGGCTCCCTAACCCAGCACAAGATGGGATCGCTGCAGGATTTGCCGCATGTCGATCTAATGACGCCAATCACCAAGTTTTCCGCAGGCGTACGCAGTACGGACCGAATTGCCGACATGGTCTCCATGGCATCCAGAGAATGCTATAACGGTGCACCCGGCCCGTCGTTCCTGGAAATTCCCCGCGATGTTCTGGATGCAACAGTTGAATTCGACAAAGCAAGGATTCCGGCATCCAATGCATATCGTTCCTCTACCAAAATGTTGGGAGACCCACAGGATATTGAGAAATTGGCACAACTGCTGTCTGCGGCAAAAAAACCTTGTGTACTGTTCGGTACTCAGGTGTGGACTTCTGGCTCTACCGATTCAGCTATCGAATTCATCAGGGCATTCAACCTTCCGGCATATTTCAACGGTTCAGCCCGCGGTACCCTCCCGCCTGAAGATCCCAATCACTATCACCGAACGCGGCGTATGGCATTCGACAAAGCAGACCTAATCCTGATCGTTGGAACGCCGTTCGATTTTCGCATGGGATATGGCCGACGACTGCGTGCTGAAGCAACAGTCGTTCAAATTGACATGGACTACAGAACGGTTGGCAAGAACCGCGACATATCATTGGGACTGACGGGTGATCCTGGAACGATTCTGAAAGCCGTCGTTGAGACCGCTGGATCTGACAATCGAAGCAACACCATCGATCGAAAAACATGGCTCAGTGAGCTTCGGGTTGAGGAATACAATCGGTCGGAAAAACTAAAGAGCCTGTTCCTCTCGGATCGTAAACCCATTCATCCGTATCGAGTCGCTTGGGAAATCAATGAATTTCTTACCGAAGACACGATTTACATCGGTGACGGTGGCGATGTCGTTACAATATCTGCCCAAGTAGTTCAGCCTCGAATGCCTGGTCACTGGATGGATCCAGGTCCTCTAGGCACTCTCGGAGTAGGCACCGCCTTTTCATTGGCGTCGAAACTCGCACACCCACATAAGGAAGTACTTTGCTATTATGGGGATGGCACATTTGGAATGACCGCATTTGATATGGAAACCGCTAATCGTTTTGGTGCCCCCTACATTGCGGTAATCGGCAATAACAGTGCCATGAATCAGATACGCTATGGACAAATCGCCAAATACGGCGAGGAACGTGGCGATGTCGGAAATCTTCTTGGTGATGTGCCGTTTTCCAAGTTCGCTGAAATGCTAGGCGGTTATGGTGAAGAAGTTCACGACCCCGCTGAAATTGCACCCGCTCTGAGGAGAGCGAGAGAACAAGTTGCAGGTACCGGTCTTTCGGCGGTCATCAATATTTGGGTGGACCCGTCCGAATACGCTCCCGGAACCAAAGCTCAGACTATGTACAAATAAATATCGGCGTACATTCAGTAAGGAGAAAGTTTAATGGGGAAAGCGCTGGAAGGAGTTCGTATTTTGGACATGACTCATGTGCAGTCTGGTCCAACCTGCACACAGCTGCTCGCCTGGCTTGGCGCAGACGTAATCAAAGTTGAGCGGGCCGGTGTAGGAGACGCTACTCGTGGACAGCTTCTCGACATTCCAGATGTGGACAGCTTGTATTTCACAATGCTGAATCACAACAAACGATCCATGACTCTGGATACAAAGAATGAGAAAGGCAAAGAAATCTTTGAGCGCTTGATTCGAACCTGTGACGTATTGGTCGAGAATTTTGCGCCGGGTGCGATAGATCGAATGGGATTTCCGTGGGAGAAAATCCACGAAATCAACCCGCGACTCATCTACGCATCGGTCAAGGGTTTCGGCAAAGGCCCATATCAGGACTGCAAAGTCTACGAGAACGTTGCTCAATGTACCGGCGGCTCTGCCAGTACTACGGGCTTTGATGACGGCCCTCCAACGGTTACTGGTGCTCAAATCGGGGATACCGGTACTGGACTTCATCTGGCCATCGGCATTCTTGCTGCGCTCGTGCATCGAGAATCAAGCGGCGTTGGACAGCGAGTCGAATGCGCCATGCAGGACGCCGTCATGAATTTGTGCCGAGTAAAATTCCGCGACCAGCAGCGTCTTGCACATGGTCATTTGACTGAGTATCCGCAGTATCCCAACGGTGAGTTCGGAACATCTGTACCGAGAGCTGGCAACGCTTCCGGCGGCGGCCAGCCAGGCTGGGCGCTGCGTACCGCTCCCGGAGGTCCGAACGACTATGTTTATGTCATCATTCAACCGCCCGGCTGGGCGCACCTGATGCGCGTGATTGGCCGAGAGGAACTGATCGAGGATCCTGAGTGGTCAACACCCAAAGCTCGACTGCCAAAACTGGACCAGTGCTTTGATATGATCGAGCAGTGGACCATGACGAAGACCAAGTTTGAGGTAATGGAAATACTGAATCCACTCAACGTTCCGTGTGGCCCCATCCTGTCAATCGAAGAGCTGTTGAACGAAGAAGCATTGATGAAAACAGGAACGGTTGCGGAAGTCGACCATCCCACTCGTGGTGCTTACAGAACCGTCGGCAATCCAATCAAATTATCGAATTCTCCTTCTACGGTCACTCGATCGCCACTGCTCGGAGAGCACACCGATGAAATTCTGACGAGTGTTCTTGGTTACAGCGCGGATGAAATCGAAGAGCTTCGCGGCAATGGCGCCATTTAGAGCATAGTGACATGAGACTGATCGTTCATGGCCAGCAGGCATTCGGTGAGGCGGTACTGAAACGGCTTCTGGAAGGCGATGAAAACGTGATAGCCGTTTACTGCGCTCCAGACAGCGGCAGCAGGCCAGACCCATTGAAACAGACCGCTGAAAGTGCAGGCATCCCCGTATTTCAACCTGCTTCTTACAAGACTGCAGAAGTTGCCGATGAGATGAGAAAACTCAACGCTGATCTGTGTCTCATGGCCTATGTTACTTTGATCGTTCCGTCTGAAGTACTGAACATTCCGAAATTCGGCTCGATTCAGTTTCATCCGTCCCTGCTACCCGATCATAAAGGTCCAAGTTCAATCAACTGGCCGATAATTCAGGGAAAGACAAAAACCGGATTAAGCATTTTCTGGCCAGATGACGGTCTTGATACCGGCCCCATCCTGCTTCAGAAAACCGTTGATGTCAAACCTGATGATACGTTGGGAAGTCTGTACTTTAGTCATTTGTTCCCACTCGGCGTAGATACCATGCTGGAAGCTTTGGAAATGGTGCGAGACGGAACAGCGCCACGAGTTCCGCAAGTTCCTGGTGCCGGAAGCTACGAAGGCTGGTGCGGCAAGACTGATGCTGAAATTGACTGGAATCGGCCAGCAGATGAGATTTACAACCTGATTCGAGGAACCAACCCCCAGCCGGGTGCCTGGACCACCTTGAATGGCGATATCGTGCGAATTTATGACTGCGGTAAGAATACTTCTTCGGGCGGCTCTGCCGGCAGTGTCACTAAGATATCTGAATCTGGCTTTCATGTTGCCGCACTAAATGGCGAAATCACAGTGCAACGCGTGCGCAGCGACGCGGGGAAAATCAGCGCAGCACAATTTGCAATGGACTCCGGACTGTCTTCCGGCGCTAAATTGGGAACATAATTTGATTCAAGTTTCTCACCTCAATGCAGCAGTTGAGCACAAATACTCAGTTGCTCTTACTTTAGCCGTTTAAAGCATCATAGCGTTTACTGAATATTGCTTTCACGCACCTGACGTTTTCTAGTCTAATCAAATCAAATCAACTGTTCCTGACGTAGACAGAAAATTGTGAGCAATCCAATTGATACTGGCATAGACTGACAGCCAAATATGGAGATTCCCGACAGTGGCGTCTGCCATTCTCTTCGATGACAAATCTCAAATTACCCATTCACATACAAATATATTTGTAATATACTTTGCGCCTCAAGCAGATAGTGAAAATGAATTTTGCTCGCCATTTTCTTATTCAGTTTTTTCCATTACTACAATACAATGTTTGTCCTGAATACTAGCAGTATTACTGCTTCGTTATCACAAGGAAGTTCATAGTGGTTGCAGATAGAACTGAAGTTGCTCGCCCTCGCCACCCAGGTCAGGGATTGACACGCCATTCTTCTACGCCAAAAGGACGGCAAGTAGATCAGGATTGTGTAGCCGAACTGCGTGAATTGCTCGGTGATGTCCCTCTTCGCAGGGATTTGCTGATTGAGCATTTGCATGTCATACAAGATCACTATGGATGCCTGCATTCTGACCGTCTAGTTGCTCTTGCGCACATGATGCGACTTGCTCTGTCTGAAGTGTACGAAACGGCCACCTTCTACGCTCATTTTGACATCGTCGCGGAAGATGAAAACCTGCCACCACCCATAACGATTCGAGTTTGTGACAGCCTGACCTGTGAAATGTTTGGCGCTCAGGAACTTCTTCAGAATTTGCGCTCGGAGTTTGAACCCGGAGTACGAGTAGTACGAGCGCCATGTATGGGAAGATGCGATACAGCGCCGACTGTTGAAATTGGACACAATCATATAGACAATGCCAGTGTGAGTGCAATTGCCAACGCGATTGAAGCAAAGGAGATAGAGCCGACTATTCCGAAGTACGAGAACTTTGACAGCTATCGCAGCAACGACGGATACTCGTTGCTCAAAGATTGTCAAAAGGGCAGGAAAACCCCAGATGAACTTATTGCTCTGCTACAAGATTCCCCTCTCCGTGGCTTGGGAGGTGCAGGATTTCCAACCGGATTAAAGTGGAAAATTGTGCGCGGTTATGAAGGCCCGAGGCTGATGGCGGTCAATGCCGACGAGGGAGAACCAGGCACTTTCAAAGATCGATATTATCTTGAACGTGAACCGCATCGTTTTCTTGAAGGCGTTTTGATTGCCGCATGGGTGGTAGAGGCGCAAACGGTGTACATCTACCTACGTGATGAATACCCTGCAGTACGCAAAATCCTACTGTGTGAAATCGAGGCGGTACGCCAAGCCGGACTGTTGAATGGGGTTGATGTGGAACTTCGACGCGGTGCTGGCGCGTACATTTGCGGTGAAGAGTCTTCAATGATCGAATCAATCGAAGGCAAACGCGGTTTGCCGCGTCACAGACCGCCTTATGTAGCAGAAAATGGCATATTCAATCGACCTACCCTGGTCCAGAATGTTGAAACGCTATACTGGGTTCGAGATATTGTTGAAAAGGGTGGGGAGTGGTTCGCCAGTCATGGCAGAAATGGCAGCAAAGGATTGCGCAGTTACTCCGTTTCCGGCCGGATCGCTGAACCCGGCGTCAAACTTGCGCCAGCTGGGATTACCGTTCGAGAACTGATCGATGAATTCTGTGGCGGGATGTTGCCTGGACACCAATTCAAGGCGTATCTTCCCGGCGGTGCTTCAGGTGGAATTTTACCCGCATCAATGGATAATCTGCCGCTTGATTTTGGACAATTGGAACAGTACGGCTGTTTCGTAGGCTCTCATGCCGTCGTCATATTGAGCGATCAGGACAATACCAAAGATGCTGCTTTGAATCTGATGCGCTTCTTTGAAGACGAAAGTTGTGGACAGTGTACTCCTTGCAGAGTCGGCACCGAGAAGTCGGTAAAATTGATGGAACGCAATCAGTGGGATACATTACTTTTGAAAGATATTGGCCAGGCAATGGCCGATGCTTCAATTTGCGGATTGGGGCAAGCAGCTGCGAATCCACTTCTTTCAGTGATGAAATTTTTTCCGGATGAAGTCGAATGCAAAACCACTTAACCTTTAATTTTGAACTTGACGGCCGAGAGGTTGAAGCACATCCCGACGAGACGATTTGGGAAATTGCAAACCGGCAAGACAACCAGCTTCCTCATCTTTGCTACTTGCCGAAACCAGGTTATCGTGCAGATGGCAACTGTCGAGCCTGCATGGTGGAGATTGAAGGTGAAAGGGTTCTAGCCGCTTCCTGCATCCGCAAACCTGCTCCAGGCATGAAAGTCCTTACCGGTAGCGAAAGAGCCGAATCTGCTCGGAAACTGGTGTTCGAAATGCTTGCGGCAGATCAGCCGAGCAAAGAAATCGCACATGATCCAGATTCACGTTTTTGGCAGTGGACTGATTATCTACAGCCGTTGACTGATCGAATGCCCACCCGGAAATCGCCAGAACCAGATCCCAGCCATCCCGCCATGCGTGTGTATCTGGATGCATGCATTCACTGCAATCTGTGTGTTCGGGCCTGTCGTGAGGTGCAGGTTAATGACGTAATCGGTATGGCTTACCGTGGACATCACTCGAAAATCGTATTTGATTTTGATGATCCGATGGGCAACAGCACATGTGTTGCCTGCGGCGAATGCGTACAGGCCTGCCCGACCGGCGCACTGGTCGAATCAACATTGGTTGATAGAAATGGTATCAACCGACAACTGCAACTGGATGAAGTAGAAAGCGTATGCCCATATTGCGGTGTAGGCTGTCAAATCACCTACCAGATCAACGACAACAAAATACACGCTGTTCAGGGCCGAGACGGTCCCGCAAATAAGAATAGGCTATGCGTTAAAGGACGCTTTGGATTTGATTATGTCAGCCACCGGCATCGATTAACAAAGCCTTTGATACGTCGAAGTGATGTTGAGAAAAATGCGGATATCGAAGTGAATCCATCAGACCCTTCCTCCCATTTTCGAGAAGCTGAATGGGATGAAGCATTGGACTTCGCAGCAAAAGGGTTCCGCGAGATTCTAGAACAAGTCGGTTCTGCAGGATTGGCCGGATTCGGCTCTGCCAAAGGCTCAAACGAAGAAGCCTATCTTGTACAAAAACTCGTGCGCACCGGATTTGGTACAAATAACGTAGATCATTGCACTCGTCTTTGTCATGCATCAAGTGTGGCGGCATTACTCGAAGGTATCGGTTCTGGTGCTGTAACCGCACCTTTTACTGCCTGCGAGGAATCCGATGTGATTATCGTCATCGGCGCGAACCCGACAGAAAACCACCCAGTTGCGGCAACTTTTTTTAAGCAGGCAAAGCAACAGGGTAAAGATCTGATTGTCATGGACCCCAGAGGAACTTCTCTCTCTCGCCATGCGACGCACATGCTTCAGTTCAAACCTGGAACGGATGTTGCGTTATTGAACGCCTTGCTTCATGTCATTATTGACGAAGATATTTATGATCACGAATACGTAAGCCGTTTCACCGAAGGCTTTGAAAATCTGAAGCGGCATATCAAACAGTTTGCACCAGAAGAAATGTCGGAAATTTGCGGCATTGATGCAGATATCCTGCGACTTGTAGCACGGAAATTCGCAACTGCACAACGGGGTATCATTTTCTGGGGCATGGGAATATCACAGCACACCCACGGAACCGACAATGCACGCTGTCTGATTGCACTGGCCACCATTACAGGGCAGGTGGGACGCCCTGGTACAGGTCTGCACCCGCTTCGCGGTCAGAATAATGTTCAAGGCGCATCCGATGCCGGTTTGATTCCGATGATGTTCCCAGATTATCAGGCTGTCGATTCAGAGAATATTCGTTCTCGATTTGAAGATGCATGGGGTACCTCACTAGACCCAGCAAAAGGCTTGACTGTGGTTGAGATTATGGACGCAGTGCATGCCGGACAAATTCACGGAATGTACGTCATGGGCGAAAATCCTGCAATGTCAGACCCCGATGTTCACCATGCCAGAGAGGCACTTGCCAAATTACAACACCTAGTGGTACAGGATCTATTCATGACTGAAACTGCATTTCATGCAGATGTCGTGCTACCCGCATCTGCGTGGCCGGAGAAGAACGGTACTGTAACCAACACGAATCGGCAGGTTCAGATGGGACGGATGGCACTGGAACTGCCCGGCGATGCAAGACAGGATTGGTGGATTATCCAAGAAATCGCTCGCAGGCTTGGACTCAACTGGAATTACTCCGGTCCAGCTGATGTCTATGTGGAAATGGCAAGTCTCATGCCTTCGCTTGATAATATTTCGTGGGATCGTCTCTATGCGGAAAGTGCAGTGACTTATCCATGTGATGCGCCTGATGTAGCCGGCAAAGAAATTGTTTTCGGTGATGGTTTCCCGACTGAAACTGGACGGGCGAAATTAGTGCCGGCGAGCATCATTCCTCCTGATGAAGTACCAGACGAAGAATATCCCATGGTATTGACTACAGGCAGACAACTGGAACACTGGCACACGGGAGCGATGACTCGCAGGGCCACAGTGCTAGATGAAATCGAACCTGAAGCCGTTGCTAGTATCTCACCGAATCAGTTAAAGGAACTTGGCATACAACCAGGCGAGATGATTAGCATTCTGACCCGTCGCGGAAAAATTGATATTAAGACACGAAGCGATGCAGCGATTCCAGGCGGTGTTGTGTTCATCCCGTTCTGCTATGCAGAAGCCGCGGCCAACATGCTTACCAATCCAGCGCTGGACCCGACGGGGAAAATTCCCGAGTTCAAATTTTGCGCAGCGCGAATCGAGAGAATTCCAGTAGTATAAGTGCGGTAGGTCCTGAGTATGAAGTTGCAATTGGGGTAAACCGAACAGTTCCAGATAAATTGCTTTCTTCTAGTTCTATTATTTCGGAAAGTTCGGAGTTCGTAGATTGTGGGGTGTCAATTTCATTCTGGTTTTTTCTGTACGGTCTACTAGCCCAATCACAGCATAGATATCTGCACAATAGAGTTTTTGATCCTCAGCAAACAAATCTCTAGGAAATCGAAAAGAAAAATCATCTTCTGGTGGCTCGTGCATTGGTGGGAAAAAGCCCCGATAAAACCACTCCAGAAATCAACACTAATCGTCCGGTAATGTTCTTGCCCTCGACTATCGGACTCAGCAGTTCTACCTGCACTTTTGGGCAAATTTTTACTCCGTGACTTTGTAATCACATTCTCTGTAGCACAGTTTCATGCCAAGTAACACCATGATGTTATACTTTGTTATACCTTGCATCCACAGGTATCATTTCGAGTGTAACAATATCGAAATTTTGAATTTAAAAGCCTGTGAATTAGTATCATCATTCGTTAAAATTAATCATTATTTCAATTTGACACCGATACCTGTTAAAGCATATTCTGATAATCTACTGAACTCAAGAGATTACATCACTGTGGCTGAATTACCTCAACAATTCGAACTTCTCGAACAGAAGATTTCTGAGCTGACAACGCGTTACAAAAAGTTGCAGGAAGAATACGCGGAGCTTCGAACAGAAGTTGAAACAACAACAAAACAACGCACAGTGCTGCGTGGTAAACATCGTCAAGCAGTTGAGCAAATTCGGACCATAATCGCCAACCTGCAGTCCGTTTCTGAAGCAACTCGTCAGTGACAGTGGATCGACCTATGGAAAATCTGAAAATTCGAATTGATGGCCGAGACTTCACTGTCAGTTGCGATGAAGGCCAGCGTGAAAATCTGCTTGATGCTGCTGAACTGCTGAATTCAGAAATAACCAACATTCAAAATATGTCGCGCAGCAAAATGATTACACTCGAAGCTAGTGCAGTCATGGCTGCGCTGAATTTTGCCGGCGAACTTCTGCTACGAAACGTGGATCAGAGTCATAACAATCAGGAAATCAATGACTCCATCAGCAAGATGATTGACGAAATTGATGCGGTACTGCAGAATTGAACCTATAATCCCAGTAGAATAGTTTCCATTGCCGCCTGTAGTGTTCGAGTCAGTCCAACACCTTAGAACCTAAAGGATAACCAGGGAACAAACTGAGTCGACCGTTGTGAGCATTGCCTTGTAGCAAAGCACCTGAAGTTGGCTCACCAGTGCCCACTTGAACATGTTGGTTCAAGGTTACCCAGACTGGCACGGCACGTGCGGGCGGCATTATTTTCACCGCTTCGTCGATGTCATTACTTCAATCTAAAATCCGCAAAGACATACGCGTAGCACGAAGATCACTCACACCCTTTGAACAACAGGCAGCCGCCCGCAGAATTTCGCGTCTGATTTTGAACCACCCCCTCTACAGGTGCAGCCGGAGAATAGCATTCTACTGGTCACACGATGGAGAGATCGATATCACGCAAGCACTCACGCAAGCACTCGCTAGTAAAAAAAGCTGTTATCTTCCGGTTCTGTATCGCGGCGGTAAAAATCGACTGCTGTTTGGGCGAACTACGGCTGACTGTAGATATTTGTCTCTGAACCGGTTTGGAATTCCAGAACCCGACATAGTCAGAAATGGGTGGGTATTTGCCAGTGAACTCGACCTGGTGCTGGCACCACTAGTCGCATTTGACGATGAAGGCAACCGTATCGGTATGGGAGGAGGATTTTACGATAGCTCGCTAAACCATTTGCGATTGCAGAGAAATTGGCAAAGGCCGTACGTGGTTGGCGTAGCACACGAACTTCAGCACTTAAGTTCTATTGGCCGAAATGCTTGGGATGTCCCGTTACGCGGCGCAATAACTGATAAACAGGTTTACCAATTTTCCTGAAAGGAACGAATACGATGAAGTACTGGCTAATGAAAAGCGAACCCGATGTCTATTCCATTGATCATTTGGCCGCCGAACCAAATCAAACCGATTACTGGGATGGAATACGCAACTATCAGGTACGCAACTTCATTCGAGATGACATGGAACTGAATGATGCAGCATTTTTCTATCACTCCAGATGTGATGTTCCGGGAATCGTTGGTACCATGCACATCGTCCGTACCGCTTATCCCGACCCTACTGCGTTTGATGAAACTGAAAAGTATTTTGACCCGAAGAGCGATCCTGACAATCCACGTTGGCTTATGTTCGACGTCAAACTTGAAACCAAATTTCCACGAATAATATCCCTGGCTCAAATGCGTGCAGAGCCAGCACTAGCCGGAATGCGCGTGCTGCAACGAGGCAATCGGTTGTCAATCACTCCTGTTGCCCCGGAAGAGTGGAACTACATTCTGTCAATGCTTGAAGGACCCTGAGCAGATAGGGCTACTGTCGTCCGACTCGAAAATCGCCCTCAGTAATTCGGCACCGGCCGATCATCGGGCAGCCGAAAGCAACGAATTCCCCATCCCTCGCCTTCAGCGACAACGCACGCAGTCACTCCGCGCGCAGGGCAAACCTGTGAAATTCCCCACCGAATTCCATTCTCGTCCCGTATCGAAAAACGGCTCAATCCTTCGTCTCCAATCAGGTTCACGCTATTGAGCCGATATCGGATTCCAACCCCTTTTGCCTTGCCATAAGCTTCCTTTCGTGTCCAAACTGACAGAAAATAATTCTTACGCTTTTCTAGCGAACAACCCAGATACTCTTCATACTCATGACGACTGAATTTTCTTTTGGCAATTCCACTATGGCTCACCTCGCGATTCATGAATTCGATATCAACTCCGATTTCACCGAACCTGCAGAACGCGTACAGCGCCTCACCGTGTGTATCCGTTGAATTAAACTGAAGCGGCGGATCCGGCATCGGAAAAAGATAAGGTTTACCCAGAGGTCCATGATCAAAACTCATGGTTGTTGGTTCAAACCCTGTGTACATTCCGAGCAGTTCTTTCAGGATACCGCGCGCACGTATGAAGCGAATACGAGACTGCTCTACGCTATAGCGGTTTGCGCGAGCTCGCTCTCGACCATCCATGCAACTCTCATAGAAACGCATCTTTTCGCAGTCGACTTCAAGAGAAGCTGACCACAAATGTATCTCATTAGGCAGCAGGGGCGGGCATTGGGTTGACAGCGGCCATGGTGGCTCGCAACTTAGGTCGGAGGGATATGGCAAACGTCTGCTGGGTTCAGTCAGTAGTAATTATTGCCTGAAGCGTCTTGCTGGTTGATTCTGGCAAGCGCCTGCTCTTCAGCTTCAGAATTTTTTCCAATTTTTTTCTTCTCCACGATCCTCCAGGATAATCCCTGCTTATCGTACAACTGGGTTCCGGCAATGTCGCGTAGTGCGGCAACCGTTCCCTCGCCAGGCACCACATACAGCCCTACAAATTCAACATCATTCAAGTTATATTCTTCTGTCATACTGCACAGTTTGCAAGATTTACGTTAGAAACATCCTGTAGGCCGGATTTTCAGATTCATCTACGCAAGTGTAACCCACCATTTTCAGAAAATTCTTAAACTGCGTAATTTCATTCGGGGGAATTTGAATGCCACATAGAACACGTCCAAAATCGGTGCCGTGATTTCGATAGTGAAACATGCTGATATTCCACGAACTCCCCATTTTCTGAAGAAAACCCAATAGCGCTCCCGGTCTTTCTGGAAATTCAAATCGATAAACTTTTTCATGTTCCGCGTTGGGTGCGCACCCTCCAACCATGTGTCGGACATGAATTTTGGCCATCTCATTGTCTGTCAAATCAAGTACTGGGTAGCCATTTTTTCGAAGCGCAGAGATCGTGCGTTCAACCTGAAGTTCGCTGTCAACCTGAATGCCTGCGTATACATGGGCTTTTTCAGGATCCGAAAAGCGATAATTGAATTCTGTGATATTCCGATCTCCTATGGTTGAACAGAACTGCTTGAAACTACCTGGCCTTTCCGGGATCGTTACAGCCAGTATGGCTTCCCTGCGCTCACCGATTTCGGCCCGTTCGGACACATGGCGCAGCCGGTCGAAATTCATGTTCGCACCCGAATTAATCGCAATAAAACCCCTTCTGCGGCCTCTGATTGATTCGCAGTAGCGTTTCATTCCAGCGACTGCCAATGCACCAGACGGTTCGACGATACTCCGAGTATCTTCAAAAATATCTTTGATCGCCGCACAGATTTCGTCAGTATTAACTCGAATAATTCCGTCGACATAGTGCTGAACCAGACGAAAATTTTCGCGGCCTACCTGCTTGACGGCAACACCGTCCGCAAAAATTCCAACATCTTTCAGTTTCACCCTTCGACCGACGGCCAGAGATTGAGACATTGCATCGGAATCCTCGGGTTCCACACCAATAACCTTGACTTTGTCGCTGACGTGCTTGATGTAGGCAGCAACCCCTGCAATCAATCCACCACCACCAACGGGAACAAAAACTGCATCCACTTTTGGCGGAAGTGAGCGCATGATTTCAAGCCCAACCGTACCGTTTCCGGCGATTACGTCAGGATCATCATAAGGAGGAATCAAACGGAGTTTGTAGCGCTTACAGTAGGCACTAGCTGCCACTCCCGCCTCCGTATAACTGTCCCCAATCAGCTTCACTCGTGCACCAAGCGCCTTGACCGAGTTAACCTTGATCTGCGGACTGGTAACCGGCATGAATATCGTAATCGGACAACCCAACGTCCGCCCTGCCAACGCGACACCCTGTGCATGATTGCCTGCGGATGCAGCGACCACTCCTTTACTCAGAATCGATGGTGAAAGGCGCGACATCTTGTTGTACGCACCACGAAGTTTGAATGAAAAAATCGGCTGTTGATCCTCGCGCTTCAACCACACATCATGCTTGATACGCCCCGACAGATTAGTCGCATAGTCGAGAGAAGTGTCTTCTGCCACATCATAAACGCGTGCCAGCAGAATTCGCTGTAGATAGTCGTTGACCACAGCCATCAGTGATACATTTCAAGTAAAAATAACAAAATACAGACCAACCAAAAGATTGCGCTTTAGAAGTGAAGTAGAACCAAGATTCCAGTAGAGTACGCGGAGAAAATTATAACGAAACCGCATCGATATCGTACGCGCAGATTGAAAATTATGAGAGTAAATTTTAGTTACTGAATCTAGAAAACCACTCCTGAATTTTTGATGCGCATTTAACAGCAAGCTGTCAATAGATGTAATCCACGGACAGCTCAGCGAGCGTTTAATCCTCGCCCCTAACCTCTGGACAGCAAATCTGTCAACTCTTCAACGTTCAAATACCCGTAGGTGGGTGGACCATCCAAAACATTACCGCTTAAATCAAACAGAACCAAGGCCGGCGGGCCGAATACGCTATATCGTTTCCTCAAGGTGCGGCCTAAATCATCATTGGGATCAGAAACATCGACTTTCAAGGCAGTGAATGTCTCGTTCAATAACGCCACGATTGACGGGTCTTGAAATGTGGTTCGATCCATTCTCTTGCAGTCTAGGCACCAGTCTGCATAAAAATCCAGTAGCACCGGCCGATTGTCCAGACTCGATTTTTTCAGCAATCCGTCAAATTCTTCAATATTTTTTACGTAGTTAAATGCGTTTTTTGAAATCGATTCAGATGGGGCTGTTGTGATTACACTGTCCGGACTGAGCATGGCAGCCAATTGCGGGAGCGGTTGAGTGACATCGCGGTTACCGACCGCAGCTCCGATTAAACTGACAACTCCCCAAATCAGTACAACGATTCCCACCCCTTTTAGAAACTGATGCGATCCTGTCGCTTTGTGCGCCAGTTTGCGGGTTGCACCAAGAAATAGTGCAAACACGATAAGAAATGCAGCCCACAGAAACAGTACTGGAACTGTTGGAATCGCTTCAAGAAGGTATATGGCCAAGGCAACCAGCATTACTCCGAGCAAATGTTTGATTTGCTCCATCCAGGCACCGGTTTTAGGCAAAATGTATGACAATCCAAATCCGATCGCAATCAAAACTGCACCCATCCCAAATGCCATGGACGACATCATGATCGCTCCAAGTAATGGGTCACCTTTCGCAACCGCAATTCCCAGCACCGAGATTATAAGCGGCGTAACGCAAGCACCGACTACCAGCGCAGACACGATTCCAAGTATGAAGACTGAACCGATCCGACCTCCTCCCATACGAGAAGCGCTCTCCTGCATTCTTGTCTCAAACGAGGACGGCAGCCGAATTTCATAGAGTCCAAACAACGACAGCGCTCCCGCTACCAGCAATGCGGCCACGATGCCTATTACCCAGGGAATCTGAAAATAGGCCTGCAACTGATCGCCAGTTGCACCGGCTACTGCTCCAATAGCGGCGTAGGTAACGATTGTTCCTAGAACATAGATTGAAGACAGTACTCCGCCTCTCATGCGGCTGCTCTTCTGCGCACCCTGCGAAACTATAATGGCTGACACAATTGGTATAAGGGGCAAAACGCATGGTGTGAAAGTCAGAAGAAGTCCGACACCGAATGCGGAGATAATCAACAACAGCACACTCGATTCTGGATTCAGCAGTGAAATAGCGCCGCTACCCGTCTGTGCATAAACATCGGCGAAAGTTACCAACAGCATCACGCCAAGAATGAATTTTCCGTTCGAATTTTTCAGCACATCAATATCAATAGTGGATTAGAAGTTCACAAACTACCCTGAGTGGCCATACATCAAAAAATTTCAACGATTACTATTGTTGAGACAATGGCCAGTGCTACAAGTTTTATCAATAGACGAAACATTTTATTTTGATTTGACGAGGGTTAAGCGATAGATGCGAAAATTACGGATCTTATCCCTCACTGAGACTCAATGGTTTACCCAAGAATGAAAATTCAAGTACAGTCGTGGAATTAATTGAATCTTGATTTGACAGTTTCTGCAAGATGAGTCCTGAAATGTTCACTCCTTTCCTTACTCTTGTAACGTGATGTAATCGAACTGTAACTTTCGACTAATGGCAAAACTCATACCCAAAATCAGTCCTTCCCAAATCCAGAACTATGGTGAACGCAAAGTTGCCGAAGCACTAGTGAATCAACTCTCGGAACAAACAACTGTCATTCACAGTTTCAACTGGCTGGGCCGAACGAAGTCAGGTTCGCTGATTGAAGGAGAGTGTGATCTGATTATCTTGGATCCAGAACACGGAATGCTGTTTATCGAAGTCAAAGGCGGAATTCTGGGTTACGATCCAGATGCCGAGCAGTGGCAGCGAATATTTCCAAACGGTGAACGTCAGGAAATTAACAAAGATCCATTCGCACAAGTTCGTGACAACATGTACAACATTGTGGAGTACATGAAGGAGAATCTCAAAGGTGAAATCCCGTTCACTTATGGTTACGCCGTAGCATTCCCAGACAACCGTTTTACTGGTCGACTGCCTGCGAGTATAAAGCGGGAACTATTGCTGGATTCATCAGCTATGGACAAATTTCAAGAATCGATAAAGCGCATATTTCGTGTCTTTACCAGATCTACAAGGCGTAGACCAACAAAACACGCGATGATTACAGCCCGAAACGCACTGTTGCCGAAATTTGACATTCTGCCGATCCTATATCGAACTGTCGAGAATCAGGAATCAGAGCTACATCGGATAACCGAAGATCAGAAACGGATTCTGGATACGCTCGCTTCTCAAAAAAAAGCGGCAGTTCAAGGAGGTGCAGGCACCGGTAAAACTCTGATTGCACTTTCCAAGGCTCAAGAAATGGCTAAGGCAAATTTGCGAACGCTGCTGCTTTGCTATAACCGACCGTTGAAAGATCGATTGCTTCAAGTTGCATCAGAAGAATTCGGTGACATGCTCACCATCCAGAATTTTCATGGCTTGATTCACGATTTCTGCGAACTGGCTGATATTCCTTTCACTGGGGGAGAAGATACGCTCGGGCAGGAATTCTGGAATAACGAAGCTCCAGAACTTCTTATGAAAGCCTGTGACAAATTGCCGAACGAGCAAAAATTCGACGCCGTAATTGTCGACGAGGGACAGGATTTTCGAGAATTGTGGTGGACAAGTCTGGATTCAGTCTTTCGCAATCCAGATGAAAAAAAATGCTTTTATGTCTTTTTCGACCCGCAACAGAACCTGTATGTAAAAGACGAAGTACAGTTGCCGGATGAACTTGGAGACCCTTATTTTCTGACTGTTAATTGTCGCAACACAGTGCATATTGCTAACTACTGCGCATCTCTTATCGGCAAAGAAATTAAAACGTTGGAAAACCAGCCTTCAGGAGTCGAGCCTGAAACTTCTCAAAAACAAACAGTACAGTCTGCAATTCAAACGGTCGGAAAAATCGTCAAATCGCTATGCATGCCAAGCTCAGGCGGATTAAAAATGTCGCAAGTAGCTGTTCTAGTCCCCGGCTACTCTAAGCTGCCCTGGCCCCAAAAATTCAATACGATCGCAACCACTCAGGATTTTGAAGCATGGCAAAACAATCAAGGAGTGCTGATCGCCTCGTTGCATCGATTCAAGGGACTGGAAACAGATGCGGCCATCATTTTGACAAGGCCACTGCCGGATTCAGAGAGCAAACTGCATGTCGAAAACTACGTTGCCTGCTCTCGGGCAAAGCACATACTCTACGTAGTTGAAGTTGATCAGCTTTGAGTCATACAAGAATTGCAATGAAACTCGCTCGAAAGAAAACTGTGGACTCAGATTGGTCTGACGATAGCCTTATACTTTGTGGATGAAATATTTGACTGATTTTATTGAGTTAAAACTGAGGGATTTGTGCATTGAATACTGAACTCATGAAGCGGATCGCAGCTGAAGCAGCTTTGGACTATATCGAAGTCGGGGACATTGTCGGTGTGGGTACCGGTTCAACAGCGAACATCTTTATTGAGCTGCTCACAAAGATCAAGGGGAAAATCGACGGTAGCGTTGCCAGTTCATTGGAAAGCGAACGAAGACTGAGAGATGCTGGCATTCCCGTTATGGACTTGAATCGCACTGGAACATTGCCGATTTACGTGGACGGTGCTGATGAAGCAACCAGGAACAGGCATCTAATCAAAGGTGGAGGTGGCGCACTCACCCGGGAAAAAATTGTCGCCGCAGCCAGCCAGAAATTCGTGTGCATTGTTGACAGGAGCAAAATGGTCAGTGTGCTTGGTGAATTTCCGCTTGCGATCGAAGTTGTACCGCTCGCGCAAAGCCATGTCGCACGTGAAATTATGAAAATGGGAGGACTGCCGGAACTGCGCGCCGGATTTGTGACTGACAACGGCAATGTAATTCTGGATGTTCGCAATTTGGACCTGGTCAATCCACCTGCCGTTGAAATGGAACTTGATCTTATAACTGGCACAGTCTGCAACGGAATTTTCTCACGCAAGCCAGCTGATGTAGTCATAGTTGGGCATGAGAATCACGTCGAAATAGTCTGACTGACAATTGGTTTTACATTGAATCTCCGTAAAAATATGTCAAGTCAGATGCGAACTACGGCATACGAATAGTAGATCGTAAATTTTTTCTCCTCGTGCAAGTGCTTTTCTCTCATAGCGCGTCTGTGGGCGAACCGGTTCGCCGGAGTAGAATCCACCGCTTTGTTCAATATTTTCAAATTCTTTGCTTGCTGTCAATTGACTCAGTGTGTGCTCCGCATAATTTTCTGAATCTGTGGCAAAACACAGTGTTGCTCCCGCGACCATTCGATTCGCACACAGATCAATGAACTCCGGAGAAATCAATCGTCGCTTATGATGACGCTTCTTTGGCCAAGGATCAGGAAAAAGAATGAAAACTTCATTCAAGCTATCCGAGGTCAGTTGTCGCGAGAGAACGTCTCTGACATCTGAGGTTGACACCCGAACGTTTTTTAGCTCCATTTCATCCAGCCCAAGCAAACACTTTCCAACCCCGGGGCGATAAACTTCAATACCTAGATAGCCCGTGTCCGGATTTTTTGAAGCCAGTTGCAACAGCACCTTACCGTCCCCGAACCCTATTTCAATTGAAAAACTATTGGCGTGCGGAAATACGTCCGAAAGATCAATCGGCTGCTCCGAAAAATGCAGTAGATAATCGTCCGAGCATTCCGCAAGTGCGCGACGCTGTGCAGGAGTCATTCGGCTTTCTCGCCGCGAGTAAGTTTTATTTCTCGTATTTCTTTGTGGATTTCTCTCGCTCATTGTTCGCATGTGATTTAATAAGTACAGTCAGCGCAATTGAGATGCAATCAGTGCACGCTACCAAATTTGGCTGTTATTCAAAATATAGAGTAATTTGCAGGCGACAGAAGTTTATCCACTTTTCACCTGCATTTTCAAGCAACAGTTTTGACCATCAGAAATTAACCTAAAAAGGATTCTATGGAAAAGTGACGGCCATACCTCCTTCCGTATCAAGGCGAGATTGCCATGCTTGAAGTTCGCGACCTTGTGGGTGTGCGAAGTGAACGCCGCCTCTTTGAAAACCTCTCCTTCAGCGTACGAGAAAACGAACTTCTTTATATCAGCGGTCGGAACGGCAGTGGCAAAACAACCCTGCTGCGAATTCTGTGTGGATTGGCGCGACCGGAAACAGGTGAAATTTTATGGCATGGTGTCCAGATTGAAGAAATTGAAACTGAATACGCCCAATCTCTTGTCTATGTTGGTCACGAAAACGGAATAAAAGGGGATTTGACTGTAATTGAAAACCTTGCTTTCGATCGTGTACTGCGTGGAAATCCGACGATGCAAAGTGCACATGAAATTCTGGATAGATTGGGTATCGAGCGTTATGCGCAAATACCCTGTCGATACCTTTCAGCCGGACAAAAGCGTCGCGTGGCACTTGCCAGATTACAAGTCTCAAACGCCCGATTGTGGTTGCTGGATGAACCATTCACCGCACTGGATGAACCCACGCAGGAAATCATCATCGACTGGCTTTCAGCGCATCTCGAATCCGGGGGAATCTGCATTACCACCTCTCATCAGCCAATTAACTGGAGTCAACTGAAGGCAAATGAAATCAATTTGGGCGAGCAATCATGAACAGCGCATTCGGGGCGCTGTTGAAACGCGATCTTCTGCTTGCTTTTAGAAACCCCGGCGACTATGCCACTCCAGTAATATTTTTTTTGGTTTCAACGACGCTTTTCTCATTTGCGGCCGGTACTGACAATCAACTGCTGAAGGCAATTGGCCCGGGAGTCATCTGGGTTGCAGCACTTCTGGCATCGATGCTTTCGCTAGATGGAATTTTTCGGTCCGATTTCGAAGACGGTACGCTGGAACAGATGCTGCTAGCTCCTGCTCCGATGTCACTTCTGGTACTGGCAAAAATCATTGCACACTGGCTTTCCACAGGCTTGCCTCTGATTGCGGCAAGCCCATTACTGGGTATACTAATGAATCTTGACTCATTCAGTATTGCCATACTTGTCGTGACGATTGCTTTAAGCACACCCGTATTTAGTCTTGTCGGCGCATTCGGTGCGTCGCTGGTTGTGACTCAGAAAAAAGCCGGCGTGCTGTTATCGCTCCTTACACTGCCACTTTGCATTCCGGTACTGATTTATTCAGTTTCTGCTGTAATCACAGCGGCAGCAGAATTACCTGTAACCGGCCATATATCTCTGCTGTGTGCATTCCTGGTCTTCAGTCTAACAGTCGCACCGTTTGCAACTGCCGGATCACTTCGTCTGATGTCGGGGGACTGATCATGTTTTTGTGGTTTCATCGTCTAAGCACGGCAAAGTATTTCTTTGATTTTGCGAGCCGCCTATTCCCCTGGCTTGCAACTTTGGCAGCCATTACGATTGCTGTCGGACTCTATCTTGGCTTGCTCGTTGCCCCTGCTGATTACCAGCAAGGGGATGGCTATCGAATCATGTTTGTCCATGTACCATCAGCCTGGATGTCTATGTTCATTTACGTATTCATGGCCGTAAGCGGAGCGATCGGGTTAATCTGGCGAATCAAGCTCGCGCATCTTGTCTGTACCGCAGCCGCTACGATTGGGGCTTCTTTCACATTGACAACTCTGGTAACCGGCTCAATCTGGGGGAAGCCCATGTGGGGCGCCTGGTGGGCTTGGGATGCAAGATTGACGTCGGAATTGATCCTGTTGTTTCTATACCTCGGATTCATCGCACTACAGGCCGCAATTCAAGATCGAAACAAAGCTCAGCAGGCTGGTGCGATTCTGCTGCTTGCAGGTGTAGTCAACATCCCCATCATTCATTACTCGGTACTTTGGTGGCATACACTTCACCAAAGCGCCTCGGTATCGAAATTCGGAGTACCGTCAATTCATCCAAGCATGCTCGCACCACTGCTGCTCATGGCCATTGGATTCATGTTGCTCTTCTTCACGATTCTGACACTGCGAGCCAGGGCGCTCATTCTTGAATATGAGCATTCCAGCAGATGGGTACAGGAAATAGGAGGATCACCTTGAGCGTTATGGAATTCATCTCGATGGGTGGTCATGGAAAGTTCGTGTGGAGTGCTTACGGATTCACATTTATTGTTCTGGTTTTGAATGTCGCTGCTGCCGTAAGAAGGTTGCGAAATTCAAAAAAAATGACCTCTCCACACAAATAAAGTGCGAAAATTGCTTAAGTGTCACTTTTCGCATTTTGTATACTATATATTGTTCGTACCGAAAAAGGGACTTATGAAATTTTGCCATTGGCAACGCCGTCGGGTGAAAATTCCTTGTGATATATGATTTGTATATTATTGAAATAATCGTTATTATTGGATATCTAGATTGGGAAAGTGAATAGATGAAACGGCAAAGATATGCCGTAGAACTAATTCCAATCAAGCACAGTTAGAGCTGACAAGAGGAGGAGAGTTTATATGCGACGTAGTCTTCTAGCGATTTTTTCGCTGATATTGATTTTACCTATCCCATTTGCGGCTAACGCTGCCAAATACGCTGAGGAAGCCGTGTCCAATGGGGGCACCATACAGGGCGTAATTACGTATCAAGGCGCGATCAAAAAGAGAACCGTGCTCCCCACCAAAGATAAGGAAGTCTGTGGATCAAGTCGAAAAATCCCTCTCGTAACGGTCGGTGAGGGAGGCGCAGTGCAAGATTCTGTCGTCTATCTTAAGGATGTAGCAACAGGCAAAGCCTGGCCCGAAATGGGAAGGCCAGTCATCAACAACGTCGGTTGCATATTTGAACCCCATGTTCAGGTTTCCAGGCGCGGGAAAGTTGATATTCACAATTCCGATCCGGTTCTTCACAACACCCACGGCTATTACGGTAAAGCAACCGCCTTTAACGTAGCTCTGCCATTCAAAGATGCCCGAGTAACAAAAACTCTTAAGCGAATAGGGCCTGTACGAACAGATTGCGATGCCCATGGCTGGATGCTGGGATGGGTAATCGTCGTGCCTAATCCATACTTCATGCAGACAGGCACCGACGGAATGTATACCATCAATGATGTCCCTGCGGGCGACTATACACTAGTCGTTTGGCAGGAAATGCTCGGCGAGACGGAAGTGCCCGTCACAGTTAGCGCCGGCGCAACAACCGAGTTATCGATTGAATTGGGGAAGTGATATTTGTACCCTGATTTGTATCGAAACCCCCAATAATATTATTGGAAATTATTTCATGCAGAAATGCAGGAGGAGCTAGTATGCCAGAAAATAAAAATGGTCGCGATGTAGTGGAGGGGAGTAGCGTAGATATAACTCGCCGTACTTTTCTTCATAAATCGCTGTTAACCGGAGGCGCTGTAGCCACCGGCAGTGCGGTGGGGTTATTCCAAACCCTGTCCTCCATGGAGGTAGCCAACGCGGCAATGGGTGAATCGTTCAGTTTTGCTTGGGTATCAGATACACATCTGTATCCGAGGACATTGAATCAACGGTTCATCGATAAAGCGACCCGCGCGTTTAGCGAGGTCCAAGCTATGGGAGACAAATTCGACTTCATGATTTTTGGAGGCGATTTGGCTCAGCTTGGAGATCCGGTCGAAATTCAACTGGGAGCAGAGTTGCTGGCGGAAGTAACTATTCCGAAGCACTTCATCCCGGGAGAACATGACTGGTATTTCGACCTTGGTGAAAGCTGGAATTCCCATTTCGGCGAATCGCCTTGGACGTTCGATCACAAGGGAGTTCGCATTATCGGGCTCGACACAGTCGGAAGCGCACCGGATTATTGGTCTGCTAGAGGCATGACCGACACGGAGCGTATGGGGCATATGTCAGCTCTTGACGGTTCTCAAGCCGGTCCTTGGTCAGGACTTGGCAAGAAGAATCGTGAATGGCTTTCCAGCACCCTGTCTGACTGGCCGACAGCCGATCCGGTAATCATTTTCAGCCATACTCCACTCTACGAGTGCTATGCGCCTTGGAACTTCTGGATTCGTGATTGGCGCCAAGTTCAGGAAATCGTTGCACCGTGGCAGAACGTGACCAATATTCATGGTCATGTCCATCAGCCGCTTTACAATGAGATTGGTGGAATGCGTAGCATCGGCATGCTGGCCACTTCGTGGCCGTGGCCGTATGCACCGGAAGGTACACCAGCTCTCACAAAGCCCATGTTGCGGGTTGACCCCGGCGATCATTTCGACGGAGTTGGCTGGACGAATTGGTCCATGAGTGCAGAAGCTCATGCGGACTATGAGTACATGATGTGGCGTGAGACCGTGTTCGGACATGGCCGTGCAGATTCAGGGACGGGCGACAATGTCAATCAGAAATTGACGTCCAGAATCGCAGATCGCGGCTGGACTGGCGACTAATTTAACATAGAGGAAAATTCGATGAAAAACACTAAAAACAAGGGGCTGTTGGCCCTCGTTACAGCAGTGCTGTGTGTGTCATTGGCATTTGTCTTTATGGTAAATAGAGCGTCAGCACACAAAGTTTCACATGATGCAGCCACCTTGCAAGCGTTTACCGACGCTTTCATGGAGCAAGTCATTCTTGGAGACAATCTATTCCACGGTGCTACTTTGCCGGGACTTAATCTCTCCAATACTGGCATGGCGTGCGCAATGTGTCATCCGTTTACGTCTGATACACATCCTCACGAGTATCCGAAATTCCAGGAGCAAATGAGCGAATTCGCTACTTTGCGCGATATGATCAACTGGTGTGTCGAGAAACCGAATGAAGGTGAATTAATGGACCCAGACGGTGAAGCAATGAAAGCATTGGAAGCCTACATTTACTGGTCAAACCGCGGATCTGTATTAGATCCCGGTCGTCACTAGAATGTGGTGCTGACTCCTACAGGTTACTTGTTACTTGTTACCTTAGGGGTAAAATGTAAAATTAGGAATGGGGCGTCATGACGGTTCGCTTTTGTACGTGTCATGCGCCCCAGTTTTATGGTTCGCCCCTGAACCGTTTGCTGTTTGATCAATACACATCCACAGTGGAGTTGTACTTCCAGTGAAAAAATTAATTGCCACAGTTTCTCTTGCCATAGTCGTTGGTGCAGTCGCGGTAGTCGGTTTGTCTCTGCAGACAGCTGGTGGAAAAACCGGTGAAGTCACCACCGGGCGATCACTATTTGATTATCCGGCAACTACCGGTAATATCGAACCGGTCAGTGAAGGAATTCCTGTTACGCCACGGCTGCTCGAACATGGCGAGTGGGTGTTTCGCGGCCTTTGCATTGGCTGCCATGGAATAAACGGCGACGGCAATGGCGCGGTGTGGGAACTTGGAGACCTCTACGCGAAAGAACATAAACTGCCTCGAAAACCACGAGATTTTACCGAGGCTGTTTACAAATTGCGATCCACTCCGAGTGGTTCGCTACCGACTGACGCAGACCTTTTCAAATCAATGTCCAGGGGGCTGGTGCTCAACCAGGACATGCCAGCTTTCAAATTCCTGCCTGAACGTGATCGCTGGGCGGTTATCGCATATATAAAGAGTTTTTCCGATCGATGGGAAGAAGAGGAAGAGTGGCAGGAAGATCCGATTGATATCAGTGAACCGCCTTTACCGGATGCGGCAATGGTTGAAGCTGGCGTAGGCGTGTATCAACTCATGCAGTGCGAGCAATGCCATGGTCCTACAGGCAAAGGCGACGGACCGTCAGCTGTAGGGCTTGAAGACGATGCAGGGCTGCCAATTGTGCCGAGAGACTTTTCTGACGCGAGTCAATTTGTCGGATCCAGTGATCCGAAAGGAATTTATCAGACATTTACCACAGGATTGGATGGAACACCCATGCCGTCTTTCGCAGACTTTCTGGACGAATCACAACGCTGGCAATTGGTCTGGTATGTTATTTCTCTGCGTCCGAACTGGAATCTTGAGAACGCTCGTGCTGAGATGATGGAGCAACAAAAGAACATGGTTGCACAACTGGAGATTAGTCAATAAAGTGAAATTTGGTTGGAAGGAAATCGATTATGTCATCCGCTATCTGGGTCTCAACAGGTGTACTGTTGGCAGCATTTCTTGCTTGGATTGCAGTCATGGCTTTCCCGGAAGATCGCTCCATTTTAGGAATCAAGGCGCATGAACAGATTGATTACAACATACTGCCGCACAACTCAAGTCTGGCAAATCTTGAGCGCGGGCGCAGTTACTATATCCAGTTATGCGCTCTGTGCCACGGTGCCAATGGCAGCGGCAATGGTGAATACAGTTACCGAATGGTGCCGAAGCCGAGCAATCTGGTCAGTAGCGTTATAAGGGAAAAAACTGATGGGGAATTGAGTGCTGTAATTCGAGACGGTATTGCGGGAACTGCAATGCAAGGTTGGAAAAACAGTCTCAATGAAATTCAACGTAAACAAATTATAGATTACATCAGGTATTTAGCTTTACAGCACAATCATCAGTAGCATGAGTATATTAGTGGAAACAATGACAGATAGCAGGTTCGAATCCTCTGTTCAGAGCGTAGCATCAGACGCCGACTCTGTTTTGATTCTGAAATTCATAGTGATGTCAGTCACCAATCTGCTGATCGGAACGGTGCAGGGCGTCCTCCAGACATTGCCTGAATTCTCGCTTTGGATCCGGGCTACAGGCCCGGCCGGGCACATGATTGACCCGCTCGCTCACGCCCATATCAACCTGGTCGGCGGAGTCACGCTGGCGATCATGGGGCTGTTCTACTATGTTCTGCCCAAAATCATTCACAGACCGATTTACAGTCGAACCCTGTCTAACACTTCCTTTTGGTTTTCTACAATCGGAGTGCTTGGGTTCTTCTGTGCACTGGTCTTTTTTGGAATTGTCGAAGGCAACATGATTCTTGACGGCATGACTTTTCAGCAGGCACTGGATGCAGTCGGCCCCATCCATCATATCGTCATCATCACGACAGCCATTCTGATGGGATTTGGATACTGGCTGTTTATCACGAATATTTTTCTAACAGTTTTCAAGCGGAGCGGAGGTCACTAGATGCACCGGTTACTTAATTTTCTGTATAACGGCTTCATCGTGGGCGTCGGTCTCGGCACCGTATTTCAGTTAGCTTTCCTGCCTTTGATCGGAATGCGCAGTCATGAAGAGTGGACAGGTCTGCTAGTTTGGGGATTCGTAATTTCAATTGGCACGGGAGTAGTATCAGCACTGAGTTTCTGGTATATGAACTCCGTCATGATCAAACAAGGCAAATAGCGCATCTGACAGCAATACCTCCAATCGGAGAACGGAATAATGATAACTAATCTACTCACTCGCAACGATTACGCGGAAGGAACTGCGGCAAAGCACTTCTTTTTCTCATCGATTGTCATGTTCAACATCGGAGTTTTTCTGGCATTGCTGACATCAATGAGGCTTGCCTGGCCCGATGTATTCCCGAACGATATTCCCTGGTTGCACTTTGGGCGAATTCGTCCGGTGCACGTGCACTTTGTAATATTCGGCTGGATATCCATGGCGTTTGCGGGTGCGATGTGCTATATGGCACCTGCTCTGTGTAAAACCAAACTATGGAGCGAGAGATTGGGTCTGTGGAATTGCTGGGCCTGGAACATCGGCATGGTCGCAGTCTTTTTCACATTGATCAACGGCATGACGTCGGGTCGCGAATATCAGGACCTGATTTGGCCGCTGGATATTTACGTTATATTGTTCATCTTCGTCCCGCTTGCAGTCAACATCTGGATGACGATGCTGAATCGCCAGACCCAGGGACTGTATGTCACAATGTGGTTTTTCGGTGCAGCTCTGCTGTTCATCCTGCTTAGTTATTTCATCGGTGCGGTTCCCGACTTGTTCCCAGTTACCGGACTGGCGGAAGCCTATATGACCTGGTGGCACGCACACAATATTCTGGGATTGTGGATCACGCCTGTATCGGCGGCGATTGCTTACTACATCATTCCGAAAATTTCGGGGAATACACTCTACAGCCACAAAATTGGTCACCTTCACTTTTGGTCTATCGCTGCTTTCTATTCGACACCAGGTGCACATCACTTGATGGGTGCACCGATTCCTGAATGGCTGAAATCATTTGCTTCGGTCTCCGGAGTTCTGATCATGATTCCTGCGTTGGCATTTGTCGTCAACATGCTGATGACGATGAAAGACAAGTGGTGGATGTATACCAAGAATATTCCCCTGCAGTGGGCGCTGACTGGTGTATTGTTTGCCATTCCATTGAATATTCAGGGCGCATTCCAGCAAACACGTTCATTGAACTGGTACATTCACGGAACGCACTGGATTGTTGCGCACGCACATCTTGCACTGCTTGGATTTTCGAGTTTCATCGAGATTGGCGCGATCTATTACGGATTGCCGAAACTGCTGAAGCGGGAGCTGTACAGTGAAAAACTCGCACGTCTGCATTTCTGGATGATGGCCATCGGATTTTTGGGATTCTGGTCAGTACTTACTGCGGCAGGTCTGGTGCAAGGCGCTGCCAAAGTTTACGAGATACCCTACATTCAATCGGTTATCGCTACGCATCCATACATGGTCGGTCGAGTACTGTTCGGCAGCTTGATCATCTTTGCTCAGCCAATCTTCCTCTACAACATGTGGATGACGGCTAAATTTGGCAAAAAGGTTGCACCCGAATCAACCTCTGGTGGTCGACCAGTGCCGGCACCAGCGGCAGGATAACCGAATAACGCTAACGCTCAAGGATAAAAGCTATGCCAAAGTATGTAATGGGTGCGGTTCTTGTTGTTCTGGTGATATTCTCATCGATTGCGATAACCATCATCGGCGGCTCGACGTATATGAACGAGATTCCGCAGACTCAGCTGGCCATTGAAAAAGAAGCGATCATGGGACATAGCGCCTGGTCCATTCATGATCCATGGATGACCGGAAACGATGCGCCCACACTTGCCGGCAAGGGCAAGAAAATCTTCATTCGGGAAGGCTGCTGGTGGTGCCATACCCTGTTGCCGGAACAGACGCAGGACTGGGCATACTTTGGCGCTCCACCGGAAGCGGGTGACGTTCAGGGAGAAGCGCCCAGCCTGTTCGGTTCCGACCGAAAGGCTCCGGACCTGCTGCATATTGCAAGCCGCAACCGTGTCAAGGCCTGGCACTATGTTCATCATCGAGATCCCAGAGCGGTAACACCCGGTTCGATTATGCCAGCTTTCAAGCATCTTACGGATGATGAGCTGGATGCAATCATCGCGTTCTTAGAGACACTGAAGTAAAAACAATTGGAGACTGCACGACATGGCAGATCGTAACGAACTTGAAGATAAAGGCGAAGTATTCGGACGCTTCGGCGATGAAGAATATGACGGTATAAAGGAGGGAAATGGAAAAATTCCCTGGTGGCTAGTGTTGATCGTTGCAGTGACGGTATTTCAAGCATTCCTGTGGACGATGCCGTGGCCTGGATTCGGCCAGCGATACGATACGGTAACCACATCGTTTGTAAGCGCAACAGGCCAGCAACCCTGGTGGGACTGGGGCTACTACATGGTTCTTTTCCAGATTATCATCGTTCTGACCTGCATTGCCGGAGTCATCTGGTATATCAACATTCAGAAATGGCAAGAGCGGGGCAGCAAGAAATCCAACGATGAAGAGGGATCACAGTAATCTGTCATTGCCCGACAAGTGGGATTTACGGATCAAATATCAGCGCTGATATTTGCGCTGATCATCATTGGAGTATTTGTGTACGTAATCATGTCCCGCTTTGTGATCGGACCTTTAAAGGGTCTCAAGCGAGCTGAGCGAATCGTCCTGTCCTTAGGTGTTGTCGGCATTGCTCTGGTTGTCGCATATGCTGCTTCGGAATTATTATTTCACGTAGTGTTTTAACTCAACAATGTTCAGATGAGGTAACTGTGAAACGAGGTGAAAAAATCATGTTCGTATTTGCAGGTATCGTTGTCATTGCTGCGGTAGCCAAGGGCTATCAGCAGATTACCTTGGAAGACCGACCTCCCCCACGAAATTATTACGAATGGGATGAAACCGGTCTGGAGGGACATCTGGTATATCGTAAAATGGGTTGCAACAGCTGTCATAGGGCGATGGGCACTGGTGAAGTAGGCGTAGCGCCTGTTTTAGATGGCGAAGGCACTCGAAGAACAGCAGAGTGGCTACATCAGTATCTTACGGATCCCGGCACATTGGTGGCTGGCACCGCACACTATGGAAACTTCGGACCAGATTTTCGACTCTTGACCGATGGAGACCGGGTAAAACTGACCGCGTTTTTATCCGGACTTCGAGCCAATCCGAACTCACCGAATTACCCAAGAAAGGTAATTCCACCTGATTCATGACACGGTAAATTCTTTTTCAACGAGGCTTAAATCTTGAATGCTGAATCATTGATCCCTTTTATCTGGGCTGCATCCGGCTTAGTCATGCTGATTGCAATCGTCATTGTCATCTACTGGGCTTACAATAACAACCAGTTTGACGAAGATATAAAGGATCAGATATTTACAGAAGGCGACGACGACCGTTATAGTTGACTGAACCGGTGGCAGGTATAAAATTCACCTTAGGTGAGTGGATTGTCATAGCTGGTTCCGTGCTGATTATTGCATTTGCAGTGGTCGTAGGCAGCGCCATCTATCTGAAACCGCCACCCGTCCGATTCACTTACCAGCAGACCCCCGGCACCCTGCAAGGGGAAATCATCTATCGCAGAGAAGGATGTCTGTCGTGTCACGAAATTTTCGGGAATGGCGCCTCATACGGTCCAAGCCTCGATGGAGTGGGGAGCAAACGAACCAAAGAATGGCTGATTCGATACTTGAAGTCACCGTGGGGCGGTGTAAGCGCAAAGCCGTACCGACTGAAAATGCTGCCTTACGACCATCTGCCGGAAAACGACCTTGATTCATTGGCAGAGTACCTGCTTGCACTCAAGTCGACGGAAACAAATTTCGAATAGAATTTGTTGAGCCGAAATCAGGTGTGATCAGTCTGAGGGGCCTGATTGATATTTCTTGTCTTTTTCGAATAGCCCGGTACCGATGCACGCCCATGGCACAATGGCCAGTGCGACCGCGCCGCCGAGTCCGAAAACACTTAGAGCAATAATCGTCAGTAATGGTAATTCTTGCATGGATTTTTCTGAAACACTGAATATACTAGTAACACTAAGTTATTTTAACCGAGAGCGATGCAAACAATCAAGCAAAAATTTACAGTCCTGACTACAGTTGTTATTCTCGCACTGACCGCGTGCAGTGAAGATTCCAGTGTCGGTGCAAAACTCAAAGTCGGCGATTTGGCACCGAAGAGCGATAATTTGACAGTCGTAGATCAGAACCAGTGGTACGAAGTATCCACAATGGGTACCAAGGTGCCGCTATACAAATGGAAAATTTCACAGCTAATCAGTGACGAAAAACCATTCCTGGCGGTGTTCGGGACGCCGCAGCACTGCACCATGTGCGTTGATCAGATTGTCCGAGTTGCTGTCATGCAGGAACAATACGGTGACCGATTCGCATTTCTCCACATAGACGGATATAAAGATAATTCGGTGTGGGTCGAGTGGGGTGTCAAAGGTGAACCATGGACATTTCTGGTTGACGGAAAGGGCAAGATTCGCAGTATTTTTCCGGGGCAGACGGAATTAGGGCTCCTGTCTTGGGAGATTGACGAGCTGCTAGACGAGAATTCCGGGTAAGTGCGATTGCCACCAAACATATTTCCGGTGACCGCGGCAGTCATCGCGATATCGCTGTCGTTGCCATGCGCCGCTCAAATCAGTCCTTACGTCTATGTGCAAATGTCGCTGGGCGTGCCGTGGTTCCTGTATTTTGTGTTTCTAGCCTGTATCTTGATTCCTTTCATCGTTATGATTGTTGTTGCCTGGCGGCGATACTTGATGCGCAGTGGCGACAAAGACGAAACAGTTTAATTATCGGATATCCGTTTAACCTCTTCGATTGACAGTTCATTTGATTTGATCATGAATTTTTTCCTGAGGATCATTCTGCCGATCATCCTTCTTGCAGTTTTTGTAATCGTTGCAATATTTGTGCTGAATTCAGTCGAAACCATTGAATTGATGGAAACTACCAAACAGGCTGGACCCACAATTTTGAATCGATAGCAGCCGGAATCGGCAGTTCAATGATCAGAGGCAGCCGAATCAACCAGAAGTTGCCGGACTCCCTGCATATATTCGTCAGCATCAACGATTCCCTTATCTGTTAACACTTTCTCCAATGCTTGTAACCAGTTCGCGTAGTAGGACACTTCGTCAGCAGCATTTGAATGGATGGCTTCAGCCAGGCACTGACTCCATTCGGTCCAGCTGAATAAACCTCGTTCGTACAACTGGACGGCTAAAGCGAAAGCGTGTGCTTCCCAAGGTGCGGCAAAAACCGGTTCTTCGCCTTCCTGTAGAAACAATGCCAGTGATGAATTTTCAGTGTTCATTCTAATTTGAGATAGGATTCAAACAAGTCCACAAACACAGCACTCTGAGAATCACAGCACTCCGCACCCCACAGATGTTCGCTTTCAAATCGAACGCTGTACAAATGTTGGGCTTCCTTGATACCATTCGCATGTTGATCGGGGTAAATGAAGGAGCCTTGATCTGCCTCGATTGTTCCCCGGCATCCTTGGACGTACTCCGGCAAACGAATGTGTCCGGGATGATTCATCTTCTTAACAAGAACTTTATCCCCGGTCTTGAATCTGGCAACTGCTTCATCTGGCATTCTGGCACTGCTCCCGCGGTGCAGCGATTCCCACACCTTGTCCGCTTCCAACATATTCACTGTGCCACACCTTCAGATTTCAATTCATCGATGCGCTGCTGAATTTCCTCTTGGGTCAGCAAGCCCTTTTCAATCAGCAAAGTTTCTAGACCGTGAATCCAGTGTTCGTAGTAGCTTGTGGCAAGATATTCATCGTCATCCATCTGCTCCCTTGCATAACGAGACATATCAAGATTCCACTGACCCAGAAAGCCTGTCGCAACTGTAATCGCGAACGCACGTCTTTCCCACGTGCTGTGAAAAATTGGTTCATTCGGCTCTGGATTGATCTTGCCGAAGTCAGACTTGCCGCCGAGATCGTGTGCGCCTTTCATTCGACTGTATCGGGTGAGTTTGCAATTCCTGTTCCAATCATGGAATCTCGCGTGACCAGACTGGCGAGTTCATCTTCGGTCATGTTCTCTGTATCTTGGGGGCGCATCGGTATCACCAGATAGCGTACTTCGGCGGTGCTGTCCCAGACTCGAATTTCAACATCCTCTTCCAGATGAACACCAAATTCGTCGAGTACGCTTCTCGGCTCTGACACTGCTCGCGCCCGGTATGGAGATGACTTGTACCATACAGGCGGTAGACCCAACACGGGCCACGGGTAACAAGAACACAGCGTGCAAACAACCATGTTGTGAATAGATGGTGTGTTTTCAACCACAATCATGTCTTCACCCTGCCGACCTTCAAAGCCGAACTCTTTGATCGCTTCAGTCGCGTTATTCAGCAGTCTACGTCGGTAGTCTGGGTCAACCCATGCACGAGCAACCACTTTCGCTCCGTTTTGGGGACCGACTCGATGTTCATAGATATCAATCAACTCATCTAGTGCTGCCGGATCAACCAAACCTTTTTCAACCAGCAACGATTCTAATGCTTTTACCTTGATTTCCACCTCTGCAGGGGGATGGGCGTGTTTGTGCGTACTCATTTCACTCTCGTCCTGAATATTCTGGTTCAAGTATGATGTTAAATTTCAACCTAACGGTTCTATATCGAGATAAACGTTTATGAGGGAAAATGTATCTTCACCGGTTTCAGTCATCAACCATCCTCGGCTATCAGGACCGGTATAGAATCGAAATTGAAACCCCATCCTGTCCCCATGGTGCAGTGCATAGCCCAGCGACTGTCCTGTTTTTGAATCTAGCGCTTTAAACATCAGACGTACAAACTCTCCGGACCGAAACATTTCCTGGGATGATACAAAAGTATCCTTCACTGAACTACTGCTCGCATTGAACTTCGGAACAATTTCAAAATCGTTCGATTTCTTGCTGTAAGGCGTCGTAATCATTGTAGTCATATCGATTCGATCACCGTTTTCCAGATAATTCAGTTTCACACCCCGAATCATCGCACCATCCCTCGACACATCAAAGGTAGCGTTCGACAAATCAACGGTTACGACACCTCGATTGCCGAGCACTTCAACCGTGTTGTTGTAAATGACTGCAGCCGTATCCAGTCCCACGCCAATGCCCTTCTCGATGCCGAGTTGTTGCATGGCGACCATTGTTGCAGCAAAGCGTCCTTTGCCGAAAAAGTGCTGATCGACATACCAGTCCTGTTCCATAAGCGACAGTCCGGGGAACATCTGATCCTCAGATATTACTCCATCCGTTATTACTTCGATTGCATCTAAATCCGTTGATGCAACTGCTCGCCCCGGAATACCTCCAACGATTAGGCTTCCCGACTGGTATGCTTCCTGAATGGCAACTGCCAATGCTGTCGATTCTCGATTTTTATCAAACAAAACTTTCGATAGGCGTTGAGGGGCTCCTCCAACAAAAAAAACAGAGCGAGAGGCACGAACTCGGTCGGTTACATTTTGATCTTCTGTGACATACTGATAATCAGTCGAAAACTCCTGAAACACCTCAGCTATAGGCAATAGTTCGGCAGAATCTCCATAGCGTTGATAGGAGCGCAATGCAAACTCCCCGTATAGCTTAGTGCGGGAGTGTGCAGCCCCGATAACCAGATTCTCCCCTTCTTTTTTGCCTGCAATTTTTACTAGATTTCGCCAGACAATCTGATTATTCAGTGGTAGAACATCACCGACCAGCATGACAATGCCGTTAGCAGATACTGATTGCGTCAGCAATACTCCAAAAAGAAAAATTACAACGCAACAGGCAGTGATAGTCTGATCCAATAGATTTTTCGTATTCATAAGAGGCTCAACATGTTCAAGTTGTGGACTCAGTCATTGAGATAAGATTTGTATTTATTATTTGAAGCCAAAATTTCTGCAATTTCACTGGATTAAAGGGCACGGAATGAGGAATTAATTCTTTTGATGTATCAACAAAACAATATAAAAATTTCGAACAAGTTCAGCGTTCTCAGTATTGAGGGCGTCGGCAATTTCTGGTTCACACTAGCGCAAATCGGAGCACTTCAATAAGGGGATTATCAAGAACAGTTGACAAACAATCAATACTGGTAATTATTTTCCAATTGTAGATTAATCAACGAATTAAGCGAGTAAATTATTCCCAAAAACAGGGGGGTTAAAATAATTTATCACTTGTTAACTATTCTTGATAATCCCCTTTAATAGATACACTTACCGTACTTGAAACGCGCGACCAGATAATGTCGTTCAATTCTTAATCGCGTTTCAGATTCTGTGATGCAAGCTTGTTCGATCGAATTTCGAGCGCTGTGGCCGGTAACTCTGGCGAGCTACCCATATGCTTCGACGCGCAGGTTGGACGCAGGCAAGCACGCTAAACTCTCGGTCAAGAGCGTATGAAAGCACTCGCAGCGATGGGGATTGGGCTTTAGGTCACAAAGATTCCCGACGTTCTATTGGAATCCTGCGATTTGACGGCGGTAGCTCTCCACAAGCTGCTCCCGACCTCCATGGATCAATGGGGGGATGCTCGATTTCGGCGAGACTGCCCTCTCCTCACACCCTCGCGGCGGCGATAAAGGCTGAAACACCTGCCAGCGAGACCGCGCAACGGATGTTGCAGGCCAGCACCGTGGTGTGGTACGGAGTGGAACTTTTACCCCTGTGAAGCGCGAGAAATCGATAGGTTAGAGCACCGACTGGCGTCACGCCCGCCGAGTGACATTAGTGTCGCCAATTGCTTCCTGGCCGGAAGATACGAAGATACCCTGCATCGGCCGCTAGCCGAAACCGACGAGAGGCCTGCTCCAGGTCCTTGTCCGTTCCTAATCCATGAGGATACAATCTGCCAAGGTTGTACTGAGCAACAACGTACCCACTATGGGCAGAATCTGTTAACAAGGAGAATGCTAGTTTAAAATTTCTCCCAACCCCCTTCTTGCTGAAGAGATACCGGTTACCCAAATCAATTTGCGCCAGGGCGTCGCCCTGCTCCGCCATTTCAATAACGTTTTTCTCTTCGGCTTCGATACATTGCCATGGATTGAATAGCAAACAGTTCGTTCCTTTCTTCACTTGATTCAATTCATCATTGGACGTCAATTCAGCGGTTCAGGCCCCCAAGTATCTGTAAGCGTATAGCCGAGCGGATATGGATCAGTAGGATCGACACCAAGTAAAAATGAACCGTAAATCCAAGCTCTGCCACTTATTTGGGGTAGGACCGCGTTCCTATCTCCCACCATAGTAGTACCGATAATTCGAGCATTGAATACACTATCGATAATCGAATTCGATTCTATCTCTTCATTGACCGAGATTTGCCCCTTTGCGTGAAGAACAGCTAGTCTCGCCGCTGTTCCTGTACCGCACGGTGAACGATCCATACGTCCTGGATACATTATGTTGCCATTGCGAATTTTATCGCCACTCCCCGCACAGAACAGTACGTATTCTATCTCGTTCATTTCTTCCAATTCGGGATGGCAAACCACAATTTGCTCACAAGCCGCCTGTCGGATTCTATTTCCCAACTCCACTAAATTTCGCGCCTCGTCAGGAACAATCGAAAAACCCAGTTCCTCGGCATCGACAAGAACAAAGTAACAGCTACCAAAGGCAACATCCACGTTAATGGTTCCTAAGCCAGTAACCTTCAGCGGATAGTCAGAGTGCTCAACAAAACTTGGGACAACATCGACTGAAACGCTTACACATTTCCCATCTTTACACGTAGCCAATGTAGGTACCAGGCCTGAAGGAGTATCAAGGATAATCTTCGTTTTGGGTTCGATCATCGGCACTATACCTGTTTCCAAAAGTACAGTGGTCACGCACATTGCGTTCGAGCCTGACATCGCGTGAGGTCCGTCAGGCTGTAAGGGAATAAATCCAGCATCGGCACACGGATTTGTTGGCGGAAGCAGTAAATTTACCGACATTTGTGAACACCCACGTGGTTCAAATAGAGTGAACCGTACCAAAGAGTCGTCTACTTCCGCCAAGTACCGCATTTTGTCCATCATTGTGGTTCCCGGAACATCACTGACACCTGCAGTTACCACACGACCAACTTCGCCTTCTGCATGCGCACCAACAATACTCAAGGACTTTTCCAGTCGCATACTATCTTGCCTCTTTAATCTTATTAGTCGAGCTGGTATCGGGACCAATGAAATGCTCACTGCCGCCGAATTAGAATGAGATATTTCGAATCGTCAAACTCAAAAATATATTAATTTGTAAAGTTACGCGAAAACAAATTGGCATGATAGAATGAATGGCGCAGAAAATTGAATGAAATTACAGTTTATGGAACAGAGTACTAAACAATACACAGTTGCTCAGCTTAATTTGAATTCAGTGAAGCCAGACGTAAATTTCGGCTTTATCCTTTCCCCAAAATTACGCTTTTGTCGGTTTCCTAGACACGGTTCGGCATTCGGCAGATGAAGGAAACCGAAGTCGGCAAATATATTGCCATTGGAGCATTCTTGGCAAGAATCTCGCTCCTATTCAGTCTAGTTGTGGTGCGGAAATACTACCGTGGGAAATATATAGTTAACCGGACAAATTCTATTACATCGTAATAATCGGTGGGCTCATGTCGGAATTCCCCAAATCCGAAATTAGAGAATGAATTCGCTTAACATCAGCAAGATTTTAGCGAATTTACTGGATTTTACAGCTCCGATTATCGAAGACAGGAGCAACACGAAGAATTTGTCTGGATTTGCAGGAGATTGCCAACCTGATGCATTGTCCGCTGGCATTTTCGCCACTGTGCAAAGGTGCGCAACCCTTCCGGAGTCGGAATGGATTCAAGCTCGGTTCGAAAAAGCGCCACCCGAGGCGCTCAGCTCATAACAGCAGCGGAAAGCCTCGAATATGATCCAGCGCTTCATCCATCACCTTGCGGTGGCAGGCATTGACTTTCACTGTCCATTGCCGGGCATGGCGTACGATCAGTGCGGCGACATCATACAGACGCAAACGCACTGTAGGAGCACGGGCAGTTGACAACGAATGCGGCAATACCATCCGCATCAAGGCAAACAGGTTATAGGCCATTGAGCTTAACATCAGCCATGCTGCATTGGCATGAAAGTCCCCACAGGGCAATCTGGCGGCGGCGAAATCACTGCGAAGCTCCTTGATTCTGTTTTCGCTCGACTCGCCACGCTGGTTATAAAAATGCACCACCTCGGGGTCTGATAACTCATCCTTGTTGGTTGCAATCGCACGATAAATGTTGCGACCCCGTACCCCTGTTTCAGCATCGCTGTTGATCAAAATGTCCAACTGTGAGTTGTCATCATCATCAATGTGCTTTCTTTGCACAATCAGCGTAAACGCTTCTGTTTTTGTCATCACATGCAACGTGCGACAAACCTGTTCTGTGTCCGATTCACTGCCATCACGATATACCAATGGGCGCCATTCGCAATCTTTGATTTCAGAGATGGTTTCTTTGACCGCACTATCCATCTTGGCACGGATCGCAAAACCCATGCCACTGTCCATCGCATAGTTGATCACCGCGGCTTGATAGCCGGCAGCATCAATGCGAACATCCGATACCGACACACCCTCCGGCAATGCCGACTCACAGCGCTGGATGAACTGTAAATTCTCTTTGTTCGGAGATTCATTGCCTTCTCGAAACTCTACCGCCACCACCTGGTCGGTTTCAGCGATGTGCCCGACCATCGGCGTGTAGCCACGGTGCTTTTTATACGTGTACCGAGCTGCACGCTTGTTCGATTCGATCACCGTAGCATCTATGTCCAAGGTAATCTGCGTTCGGTTGTAAAGCCCTGCTGCAAGAATTGTTTTTTGAGATTGACCAATCCCTGCATCGCCTGATCACTGCGCCCGGCGCGCCGCAACCAATTGCCCAGTGTCTTGGCCCCAGGCAACTTCCCGCAGCCCAATAGCTTCATCAAAGGCTTTTCTTTTTGCAAATGGCTTACGTCGTCAAGACATTTGCCGCCTTCATGAAACAGCAACATGAAAATATTGAACATCGCGCCTTGACGGTAGCCGCGGTTGCTGCCCGCTACAGGCAATTGCCGATCCGCCAATTGTTCCAGACCAAGCCGCTGCATTAGCTGTGCAACGACGATCAAACCGGCGCGGGAGGTTAAAATACGTTTGCTGATTCCAATTTTATGGGGTAAAATCGACATGAGCCTTGTACCTCTGAGATATTTTTGGGCTTCACCCATTGGGTGAAATTCGATTGTTTATGAAAGCCTTATTGTACAAGGCTTTTCTATTGATCTCAGATTTCTAATTGCGGATTAGGGGAATTCCACCAACATGCGCCCGAAACGTTTGAACTTCTCCGTTACGCTGGTCAGCTAGGTGTTCCAGTTGTCGGACTTTGCACCGACTGCTTTGCAATGGCTGAAGCAGGGCTTTTGGACGACAGACGCTGTGCAATCCATTTTCGTCATCATGAGGAGTTTGTTGAGCGATATCCAAGCGTAAAAAGGTAACCACACATGAAGTATTTATCTTCGATGAAAATGCCATAACTTGTCCTAGTGGAACTGCAGCAATCGATGTAGCTGTCGAATTGGTAATGCGTCATAGTGGTAAGGCAAGGGTGTTTAAAGGATTAGCTGACATGATTGTGGATGAACACCGTGTCGCGAATCATGTACCACGTCTTCCATTTGAAGAACTTTTGAATTGCGGCAATTGGAGAGTTGAGCAAGCAGTCAAGCTGATGCAACGGACACTCGAAAATCCCACATCAACTTTTGTTTAGCGAAACAACTAGAAACCAGTGTGAGTCAACTCAACAGAGATTTCTCAAAACCAGCCAGTCTCTGGCGCGAAATACGTCTTCAGCATGCACGGTGGCGATTGCTGAACAGCAACCGTTCTATAACAGAAATACCCTACGAGTGTGGTTTCGCTGATTGTGCACACATGGTGCGCATTTTCAAATTCTGCTTCGGTGAGACTTCGCGAGAATTGCGACGGGCTCGACCAACATAATTCGAAGATGCTGAGTAACATCATATATTGATGTTGAGTCTTCACCAAATATATTTCAATGAATTTTCAAATCAGTCAACCGAGCATATAGATTCGGTAATAGGTCTGGCAATGAGTGCAGGTGCGAAAATACAGCATAGTGCCCGCTACCAAACAGATGGTTCAAATAGCGTGGACCTTGCTGATCAATCGTCAGGCCAAAGCACTCTACATTCCTCGCTCTTTGCTCCATGAGTGCCTTTCGCGTATCTTCAAGTGCATACCTGCCTTCATAGCGGTCCGTCGGGTCATGTGGTTTTCCGTCACTCAAAATCAAAAGCAATTTCTGTCTGGAACTGCGTCCATGCAGCTTTGCTCCTAGATGCCGAACTACGGGCCCCAAGCGAGTGTAATTTTGCGGTTTGACTTCCAACAAGCTTCGTAGCACCGCGTCGTCATAAGACTGTTCAAAAGTCTTAATTCGATCGCATCGAACCCGAATTCGGCTGTCACTCGAAAAACTGTACAGAGCAAACTCATCTCCAGTCGCATCCAGAACCTCAGCCAATACTGCCAGTGACTGCTTGGCGATGTCGATCACTCGGAATTTATCGACCCACGCTTCCGTTGAACGTGATGCGTCCATCAATACGATGACCGACATGTCTCTGTATTGCTGAACTTTTTCACGATAGAATCCAGAATCCTGTAGACCACATCCCCTTCGGTCTCCGACCGAAGTGACAAACGCATCTATGTCCAAGTCTTCACCATCTTCAAGATAGCGACTCCATTGGGGTTCCTGACGAAGCAGTTGAAATCGGCGCTGTACGCGATGAACCAGTTCGGAGAACTGTGTATCAAGCTCAACCCGATACCCTCCTTTGGGCTTTTGTTCAGTCAAGCGACACCAGTTGTTCATATAAGAATTCTTAAAGCAGTTCCATTCCGGATACGTGAACTGATCGGGTATTACCGGCAAGTTTTCTTTCTGCACCGGTAGGAACTCCGGATCAAATTTTGCCTTCGCTACAGATCGTAACGGATTGCTCTCTTGATGTTTTCTAGTGCTTCGAAACCAAGGCAGACGCAACTTGGAAATGGGTGCTGTTCTGTATGACCATATCGGAACCGGCAAAAAAGGCACAGTTCTTCCAAGCCATTCAGGAGCTGGAGTTACCCGTTCACTTTTCCTGGCCTGTTCGATCATTTCGTTGAGAGAATCATCCCGGCAAGGAGACCCGCTTCCGATCGCAGCTCGAATTGCAGACTCCAGCGCCAGTGAACGATTTCGGGCATTCGATACCGGATCAGGATAGGCAGTGCGGCGTTGTGACAGTTCTTGTGCGCATAGTCGTTCGTATCTGGATTTCAGTGCGGGAAACGACTCAATCAGGCGGGTCGTGGTTGAAATGCCCTGCAGTATATGTCGAACTCCGGGTGGCAACTTTTCAATTCCCGGACAGGGCTCGTCAACAGCAAGAAATGCCGCAAGCCAATAGTAGAGTTCCCGGTTTAGTTCACGCGTGGGAAAACGATTGATTCGTCGAGGAAGATGCAAAATACCCGGCTCCGACCAAGCCTGAAGATCAATTCCTCCGTGCGTTGAAATACGAGTTGAATTGTCCATATGCGGATCATCTTTGACTTTTCGGTCCAGCTTTCCGCCCATGGCATGGTAGTACAAATCAAGGCCACGCCACATATCTTTGCCGACAACGGCAGACTGGGCATGACGCAATCTGCCGGCCAAGCCGAACAGCAAACTGTACCAAATTACAGCGACGCCATCTAGAACGTAGCTATTGTTCCGCAAAAAAGACATTTACAATTTCCAGTAAACCATCTCGGATGATAAGGTCGTCGGTAAGCGAGTCAATTAATGCCGCTTCACAAGCTTGCCTCGGACTGAGTCCGTCGTCAATCATGTGCGCTGCATGGACGAGCAAACGCGTCGAGGCGGTTTCCTCAATGTCATGTCCCTCTATCTCTCTTAGACGTCTGCCCAACTCAACTAGCCGTTTGGCAACATCTGCACCGACACCTGATTCGGCAGTCACAATTTCAACTTCCTGATCAGGTTCGGGGAAATTGAAAGTCAGCGATACAAAACGTTGACGTGTGCTCTGCTTGAGGTTTTTGAACAGGTTCTGATAACCTGGATTGAAGGAAACGACCAGCATGAATTCCGGAGGCGCTTTGAGAATTTCGCCTGTTTTATCCAGATACAGCGTTCGACGGTCATCACACAGAGGATGCAGAATAACTGTCGTGTCCTTGCGCGCTTCAACAACTTCATCCAGATAACAGATGCCTCCTTCTCGAACCGCTCGTGTCAGAGGGCCATCTTGCCAGACGGTTTGATCATCCTTGATCAAGTAACGTCCCAGCAGATCAGTCGCTGACAGTTCGTCGTGACATGCAACTGTAAAGAGTTCTCGATTCAGTTGCGCCGCCATGTGTCTGACAAATCTGGTTTTTCCGCAACCTGTCGGACCTTTCAGCAATACCGCCAGATTGCGTCGATAAGCGGATTGAAAAACCTCAACTTCATCGCCCTGCGGTAGGTAAAACGGAAGTGGCAATTTATTCATTTCCAGTCACATAGGAAGGTATGTGTAGTACAGTCTGTCATTGATATACTCCAACTACAAACATTTTCGCTTCTTTCATCAGGATATTCTACAGTTCAATGTTGCGTCTGTTGTACCGTTTGATCGTTCAGCGGGTAAAAGAATACCAGTTAAAGAAAAGCTCCCTCAGGCAGAATTCATCCAGCACAAAGCAGGTTTTCACAAAGTCAGTCAAACTTCGCTGGATATTCGCTTCAGGGATAGTACTGGTTGCATTGGCATCAATTGTCTTCTATCGTTTTCAGTTCGGTCTGCCGCTGCTCAGCCCAAACCCGAATCAAGCACAACTGGAAATTCGAGTAGATTCAGTTGCCAATGCGCCAACTGTGGTGTTTCTGGAGCGAACTCCGCCCTCGCTTACCCCTGTTCCGAAAAATTCAAATGTCAGCCAGATTACCATTCAAAACAGTCAGTTCGCTCCAGCCTTTCAACTCATTTCAGCCGGCAGCACCATAGAAATCGTAAACAATGATCCTATTTTGCACAATACCCATATCATTGACGGAGATGATACTGTTTTCAATGTTGCGACACCCCTCAAGAGCATCACAGTGCGCAAGACGATGACTGCAACCGGAATGCTCTTTGTGCGTTGCGATTTGCATCCCTTCATGCATGGCTGGATTTTCGTGCCTCCGAATCCCTACTATGCCGTCGTTCATGATCCGAGGACGGTTGTCTGGTCTGACATCTTGCCAGGCGCTTACCTCCTTCAAAAATGGGAGGCTGGAAAATTTACCAAGACCCTGCAGATTCATCTGTCTCCAGGAGAAGTAAAAGCCATAAATCAACTGTAAGTTCTGCCGACTTCCATGTTGACCTGATTGAGATTGATCTACACGACGAACCGGGACACGATCATCGCTCCGCTGAACAGCAAAGCGATCGCGACTGCCCGCTGCATGGCAACTGCGGATATGTTGTGGGCGATCACCGCTCCAATCAATACACCTGAAGCCACTCCAATCCCAATTGGAACAGCCAGCATCCAATCGACACTGCCGTGCAGAACATGGCCGAGCGTGGCGAACGGCGCGATCAGAATCTGCATCGCCATACTCAGTCCCACTGCAACCAAAACCGGATAGTTCAGCAACAACAGTGAGGGCACGAGCAACAGCGCTCCCCCGGTTCCACTGACCGAGGATCCATATCCAACGAACAGCCCCAATGCGATCAGCGCCAAATTGGAAACACTGTCCAAACCGGTACCGTTTTTAATTGCAGGTGTCTGTTTCAGAGAGCGAATGCCAGAAACGAAAACAAGGATAACGACGATGATTTCAAGAACGGATGATGAAAGGGCCAATACCGTGATTGATCCTAGATAGGCACCGGGTGCCGCACCAATGGCTAGATAAATCGCTTTGTCCCATCGAATTGACCCTTTGCGGGCATAGGAGTAGACCGCGAAAATGCCACTGAAGGAAAATCCAGCCATACAGGCTGGAATTACCGTGTGAATTTCAATGCCGACGACATAGACCAGGAAGGGAATGATCAGAATACCGCCGACTCCACAGATTCCGATCAATACACCGACAAAAAAGCAGAAGCCGATAACACCGCTCAGGAACAGAGCGGTCGAATTGATCATGTTCGACTCAGGAAATCAAGAATCATTCCGGCTTGCGGAGCTTCCTCGTAGCAGACGACACGCTAAACGGAGAACGATGAGCCGCAACCACAGGTTGTGGACGTATTGGGGTTGTGTATTAAGAATCTCGCACCCATTAAATCATCCAGATAGTCGACTTCAGCTCCCATCAGGTACTGGATGCTGAGTGAATCAATAAGCAATGTAATTCCGTTCTCCTCAATTACGAATTCATCATCCTGCTGCTCGGATTCCAGTTGAATTCCATATTGAAATCCTGAACAACCACCGCCTTCCACATAGACGCGCAGGCCGATGTCTGAACCCGACATCAGTTGGCTGACGCGTTGGGCAGCACTCTGGGAAATACCTAGATATGAAGAATCTTCCACTGGGTTACATATGCACTATGGTTTTACAGATAACGTAGTGTCGTTTACACAGTACTCAACATTATAATGACAATTTGCACTTCGGAACACACATCAATTATCAATCTAATTTCACCTCAGTCAATGCATCATCTGAGCCGCATAAAGCACTATCGGTAGTCGGGCTCTCAAAAACATATAGAAACGGCAGGGTAGCCTTGAAGAATGTCACCTTTGACGTCGACAAGGGTGATTTCTATGCTTTGCTCGGACGAAATGGGGCGGGCAAATCAACGACGATTGGTATCACCTGTTCTCTAGTGACCAAGTCTGCTGGCAAAGCATATATTTTTGGAATCGATATTGACAAGAAGTTTGGACGTGCATAGTCACACATCGGGCTAGTTTCACAGGAAATCAATTTCAATCAGTTTGAAACGCCTTGGAATATCGCAATCAATCACGCTGGCTACTACGGTGTCCGACGTTCCGTTGCGCAACAGCAGGCGGAGAAGTATCTTTCAAAACTCGGCCTGTGGGAGCATCGAAATAACGCGTCACGACGATTGTCCGGAGGTATGAAACGCAGCTTGATTGTCGCACGGGCGTTGATGCACGAGCCGAGATTACTAATATTGGACGAACCGACGACCGGTATTGAATTTACCAGGAGCCTGCAGATTCATCTGTCTCCAGGAGAAGAAAAAGTCATAAATCAACTGTAAGTTCTGCCGACTTCCATGTTGGCCTGATTGAGTTTGATCTACACGATGAACCGGGACACGATCATCGCTCCGCTGAACAGCAAAGCGATCGCGACTACCCGCTGCATGGCAACTGCGGATATCCTGTGGGCGATCACCGCTCCAATCAATACACCTGAAGCCACGCCAATCCCAATTGGCACAGCCAGCACCCAGTCGACACTACCGTGTAGGACATGGCCAAGCGTGGCGAATGGCGTGATCGGAATCTGTATCGCCATACTCAGTCCCACTGCAGCCATAACCGGATAGTTCAACAACAACAGTGAGGGCACGAGCAACAGCGGCCCTCCGGTTCCACTGACCGAGGATCCATATCCAACGAACAGTCCCAATGCGATCAGCGCCAAATTGGGAACGCTGTCCAAACCGGTACCGCTTTTGACTGCAGATGCCTGTTTCAGAGAGCGAATGCCAGAAACGAAAACAAGGATAACGACGATGATTTCAAGAACGAACGATGAGAGTGCCAAAACCGTGATTGATCCTAGATAGGCACCGGGTGCCGCCCCAATGGCTAGATAAATCGCTTTGTCCCATCGAATTGACCCTCTGCGGGCATAGGAGTAAACCGCGAAAATGGCACTGAAGGAAAATCCAGCCATACAGGCTGGAATTACCGTGTGAATTTCAATACCGACGATATAGACTAGGAAGGGAATGATCAGAATACCGCCGACTCCACAGATTCCAATCAATATACCGACAAAAAAGCAGAAGCCGATAACACCGCTCAGGAACAGAGCGGTCGAATTGATCATGTTCGACTCAGGAAATCAAGAATGAATCCGGCTTACGAAACTTCCGCGCAACCGATGAAATGCTATACGGAGAACGATGAACCGCAACCACAGGTTGTGGATGCATTGGGGTTGTTTATTAAGAATCTCGCGCCCATTAAATCATCTAGATAATCAACTTCAGCTCCCATCAGGTACTGGATGCTGAGTGAATCAATGAGCAATGTAATTCCGTTCTCCTCAACTACGAAATCATCATCCTGCTGCTCGAATTCCAGTTGAAATCCGTATTGAAATCCTGAACAGCCACCGCCTTCCACATAGACGCGCAGGCCAATTTCTGAACCCGACATCAGTTGGCTGACGCGTTGGGCAGCACTCTGGGAAATACCTAGATATGAAGAATCTTCCATTTGGTTACATATGCACTATGGTTTTACAGATAACGTAGTGTCGTTTACACAGTACTCAACATTATAATGACAATTCGTACTTCGGAACACACATCAATTTTCAATCAAAATTCATCTCAGTGAATGCATCATCTGACCCGCATAAAGCACTATCGGTAGTCGGGCTCTCAAAAACCTATAAAAACGGCAGAGTAGCCTTGAAGAATGTCACCTTTGACGTCGACGAGGGTGATTTTTATGCTTTGCTCGGACGCAACGGGGCTGGCAAATCAACGACGATTGGCATCACCTGTTCGCTAGTGACCAAGTCTGCCGGCAAAGCATATATTTTTGGAATCGATATTGACAAGGAGTTTGGACGTGCAAAGTCACACATCGGGCTAGTTCCACAGGAAATCAATTTCAATCAGTTTGAAACGCCTTGGAATATCGTTATCAATCACGCTGGTTACTACGGTGTCCGACGTTCCGTTGCGGAACAGCAGGCGGAGAAGTATCTTTCAAAACTCGGTCTGTGGGAGCATCGAAATAACGCGTCACGACGATTGTCCGGAGGTATGAAACGCAGGTTGATGATCGCACGGGCGTTGATGCACGAGCCGAGATTACTAATATTAGACGAACCGACGGCCGGCATTGATTTTGAAACACGGCTTTCCATGTGGGAATTCATGGAGCAGCTCAACCGGCAGGGCATTACCATAATTCTGACCACGCACTACCTTGAGGAAGCAGAAAAGCTCTGCAGAAACGTTGGTGTAATCGAACTTGGAGAGTTGATTCTGGACATAGACATGAAGTCTCTGTTTACACATTTGCAACAGGAGACTTATATTCTGGAATTGGAGAGACCGATCAATGATGTTCCACAAAAATTCGATCACACCCTGCGTCTGATCAACAACTCCACCATCGAAATCGACATTCCACGCGGCAGCAACATCAATGCAGTGTTTGATCAGTTAACACAACTCGGCATATGCACGACCAGCATTCGTAACAAATCCAATCGACTCGAAACACTGTTTATCGAGCTACTAAAAATCGAAGCCGCCTCCATGGAATCCATAAATTCTTCATGAACAACGTCGAATACAATTCTGTCGCACTCTACACGCTGATGCGCAAAGAAGTCACTAGGTTCATTCGGATATGGACACAGACGCTGATACCGCCGGTCATCACGACTTGTCTGTACTTCCTGATTTTCGGCAACCTGATTGGTCCAAGAATCGGGCCAATGCAAGGACACACTTATATTGATTTCATCGTTCCAGGGCTGGTAATGATGTCGATAATCACTGGAGCCTATACAAACGTAGCATCATCATTTTTTTCTTCGAAGTTTCAGCGCTTCATTGAAGAGATCATGGTGTCCCCAGTGCCGAATTACGTAATCCTGATCGGATATATGACTGGCGGGATTTGCAGAGGAATTGTAGTGGGAGTTATTGTTCTTGCGGTTTCCACTTTATTTGCCAACGTCAGTATCGTGTCTCCCGTGATTACAATTGTCATTTTCATTTTGACTGCTTTGGTCTTTTCGCTGGGCGGAATGCTTAATGGAATGTTCGCCCGCAAATTTGATGATGTATCCATCATTCCAAATTTCGTGCTCACTCCGCTGATCTATCTAGGCGGCGTATTCTATTCCGTACAAATGCTTCCACAATTCTGGCAGACCGTGTCGCTCGCCAACCCGTTACTCTATGTCATCAATGTCGCTCGATATGCATTTCTAGGATCAAGCGATGTAGGGATCTGGGTATCGTTTACGGTGATCGGCCTTTTTATCGCAATTTTGTTCACGATATGCATGGTGTTGCTGGAACGCGGCTACGGAATACGCGAATAGCATTCCGCTATTCAGTATGCTGACAAGAGCAAAGGATTGGCTGGGGAACCAGGATTCGAACCTGGATTGACGGAGTCAGAGTCCGTTGTCCTGCCGTTAGACGATTCCCCAGTTTTTAGAATTCTGATCTTTCAACCGGGTGAAAACACAATAGAACGGTTTTATCGTTTGGAGTATTGAGGCCTTTTTCTCGCCTTGTGTAGACCTACTTTCTTTCTTTCCACTTCCCGTGCGTCGCGGGTGAGAAATCCCCCTTTACGAAGTGCAGCACGATTCGATTCGTCATAGTGTAGCAGTGCACGAGCAATACCCAGCTGAATGGCACCTGCCTGTCCGCTCTGCCCGCCACCTGTAACATTCGCTCGAACATCAATGGAATTCAGCATGTCGAGCTGAGCCAGGGGTTGGCGGATGACCATGCGGGCGGTTTCACGACCAAAATACTCCTCGATCGGCCGATCATTCGCAATGATGCTCCCTTTGCCTTTGGTCAAATAAACACGAGCCGTTGAAGATTTCCTTCGACCCGTTCCGTAATACACTTCACTGGATACTGCCATTATGAATTCTCTAGAAATTTAGGGGTTTCGGAGACTGAGCCTCATGAGGCTGATTCGCTCCGGCATAAACTTTCAGTTTTAACATCATTGCTCGACCTAGCGGTCCTTTCGGCATCATGCCTCGCACGGCTATTTCAATGATTCGGGTTGGATGAGTCTCTCGCATGGTGCTGAGCGACACCGTCTTCAATCCGCCTGGGCGCCCGGAGTGCCGATGGTATACCTTGGCATTTTCTTTATTGCCAGTCAGAACAACCTTCTCAGCATTGATGATCACCACATAGTCACCGGTATCTACATGTGGTGTATAAATGGGCTTGTGCTTTCCTCGAAGGCGTATTGCAACCTCCGATGCCAAACGACCCAGAACCTTATCAGACGCATCAACGAGCAACCACTCGCGATTTATATCTTTGGCTTTTGCTGAAATTGTATCCATGTTCCATCCAGATAAAATATTTCTCTTTTGCCACCTGCTTCCGCACGTTTTAGCAAAAGCGGAAATTATATAATTTAATTGCAGAAACTGCACCGTAGATACAGCAAAATTTGCTGCAAAATTGATTTTGATGCAGATAAGGAAAACATCGCAATGCACAGTTTAACACATCGCGCAAAATCAACAGAACAACAGGTATCAGTTCCCATTGACCCATGTTGGAATGCAAATTCTACTGGATTTCACGGAATTTCGCAACTTAGTTCATCACTAAGGCACGCACCTAATAGGTTTCATTCAAATCGCCAGTGTCGTTCGCAGTACAACAATTCAACTCACAGGAAGTCTCCAATTTTGAATTTGAAATGTTTCTCGCAGTGGAATTTGCGGCCAATCGCTCCAGCAGCCTTGCATTCCACACCACTCAGGCCGAGTTAACACGGTGACAACTGTCTGAACGGAACTGCTGTCGAAAAGAATCAAATAGTGCAAAGCCAACCTTCCAATACTACTTTGCTCAGCGATTTGCGGTTATACCGACGTCTGCTGAATTATGTACTCGTCTACAAATGGTATTTCCTGCTTGGTCTGCTGTTCGTCGCCTTATACGCTTTGACGACTCCGGCCGTGGCGGTTCTGATGAAACCTTTGCTGGACGGAAGTTTTGTTGATCGCGACCCGTTCTATATTTTCTGGACGCCGCTTGTTCTCATTGTGCTGTTCGCAATACGAGGTATTGCCAGCTATGTGAATGCTGTTTGCATGAATTGGGTAATGGGGCGGGTTGTTTACGACATTCAGATTCAAATGGTTGATCGCATGCTCAATTTGCCGACACGCTTTTACGATCAAAACTCGACCGCTCAGATCATCGCCCGTATCTCCGGAGATGTCAATGCGTTGACGCAAGCGGCATCCAGCGTTCTGATCACCGTCATACGGGAATCACTGACCATCATTGGCCTTCTGGTGTGGATTTTTATTTTGGACTGGGCACTCAGTCTGATAATTGTGATTTCTACGCCGATAATCGCCGCCTTGGTACGTGCAGTAGCCAAACGGCTTCGCAAACTGCATCGCGATTCAATGCAGATGGGGGCCATCTTTCTGCATCATCTTCAGGAAGTAACCAGCTATCATCGCCTCGTCAAGTTGTACCAGACCGAGCGTTTTGAAAGCGAACGACTCGGTGACCTGGCGAACCAGGTTCGCAGACTGAAACTCAAGCAGACGATCGCCAGAGAGATCGCTATCCCGAGCGCTGAATTCATTTCGACCTTGGCAATCGCCGGCGCAGTGTATTTCAGCTTGATGCGAGACCTGACGAACCCGCTGACAGTTGGCGGATTCGTTTCGTTCATGGCCGCGCTGGCGTTAATATCCTCGTCCATGAAACGACTGCTGCGCGTCAACGAAACATTGCAAGCAGGACTGGCCGCTTCGGAGCGCGTGTTTTTCCTGATTGATCAACAACCAGAGATTGAAAGCGGTGATAAAAACATAGACCGTCAGGCCATGCAGGGACGCATGGAGTTCAAGAACATCTCATTCAGCTATGCGAATTCAAAGGTGAGTTCCCTCAATCAGGTTTCTCTTGAAATCGAACCGTACCAAACCATTGCTTTGGTCGGCGCCTCCGGTAGCGGCAAGAGCACACTGACTTCGTTGATTCCGAGAATGTATGAACTGCAGGACGGACAGATTCTGATAGACGGGACCGACATACGCGAATACAAACTTTCGGAAATTCGCGATCTAATCGCATTCGTCAATCAGGACATCTTTTTGTTCAACGATACGATTGCAACCAATATCGCCTATGGAAATTTGAACAACTCGAGTGAGGAGACGATTCGGCAAGCTGCAGAATCGGCTTATGCATTGGAATTTATCGAAAAGCTTCCCGACGGATTCCAGACCGTTGTGGGTGACAGAGGGATACGATTGTCAGGTGGCCAAAAGCAGCGCATTGCGATTGCACGAGCTTTTATCAAGGATGCACCGATTCTGATTTTTGATGAAGCGACTTCATCGCTGGACACAAATTCGGAATACCAGGTTCGCCGTGCGCTTGATGCATTGGGCGAAGGGCGAACCGTGATCATAGTCGCCCATCGGCTTTCTTCAATCGAAAAAGTAGACCGAATTGTGGTTTTGCATGAAGGGCGAATTGTCGAGGATGGAACACATCAGGAACTGATGCGCCGCAAAGGACACTATTACCAGCTCTATACCGTTTATACGGAAGACTGATACATTCGTATCAAAAGCAACGCGCTTGATCCCTTCATCCGCGTCGCCACTTGTTGAAACCTCGCAAGATCTTCATCGTTCTCTCCGAGACTTGCTTGCGTTTCCAGTTTCCGGCTACGAATCGCACCGATTCCGCTAAAGTCGGGTAGATGTGAATGGTACCCAATATCTTATTCAAACCAATTCCGCACTGCATCGCAAGAATGAATTCTGAGATTAGGTCGCCAGCATGTTCACCAGCAATCGTTACGCCTAAAATTTTGTCTTTGCCGGGAGGCGTCAGGACCTTGATCTCCCCCCTCGCTTCACTATCCGCAATCGCCCGTGACAGATCTTTGAAGTCGTAAACCGTTGCTTCATAATCAATTCCCTTTTGTTTTGCTTCCTGCTCGTTCAGGCCAACTCGCGCCACTTCTGGTTCCGTAAAAGTTGCCCATGGAATCACAGAGTAGTCGACACGACGGCGATAAAACGGTCTGAGCAAGGCATTAGTTGCAGCTGAGGTCGCCTGATACGCACCAAAGTGCGTGAATTGATAAGGGCCTGCGACATCTCCAACCGCATAGATATTGGGGAAGTTGGTTTCCAAAAATTCGTTAATTTCAATGGTCCTGTTGCTTGACAATTCAATGCCAAGCTGATCAATTCCAAATCCACTGATTCTCGCTCGACGTCCAACAGCAACGAGTAATGTGTCAAATTCAATTTGCACTTCCTCTCCATTGTGCTCGCAGACCAGTACATTTGCACCGTTTTCCGTGATGAATTCTTTCGCCAGATGTTCCAAACGTACATCCACGCCATCTTCGATAAACTGTTTAAGAACCATTTCGGAATATTCTGCATCTTCTCTCGGCATGATTCTCGGAAGTCTCTGCACCTGAGTGACGTTTGATCCGAGCCGAACGAACGCCTGTGACAATTCGCAGCCGATCGGCCCACCTCCCAAAACCAGCAGCCGTTTCGGCAGCTCGTCGATTTCCCAGATCGTATCCGAAGTGTAGTAATTGACATCATCAATGCCCGGCAAAGGCGGAACAGCAGGCTCAGCACCGGAAGCAATGACAATGCTACGGGTGGTCAGTTTCTTTCCATCGACATCTACGCAGTAAGGCGACTCGATTGTTGCGTGTCCGGCAAAACAGTCAACGCCAAGCCCGGTATACCTCTCTACGGAATCATGGTGTTGAATTACGCCAATGATGCTTCGGACTCGATCCATGACTTCCTTAAAATCAAACTCGGCGCTGGCTGAATGAACTCCGAATTCCTTGCTACGCTTCTGATGGGACAAAAACTTTGCAGTTCGAATAATTGCCTTTGATGGAACGCAGCCGGTATTTAGACAATCACCACCCATTTTCGCTTTTTCGATCAATGCGACTTTCGCCTTGACAGCCGCTGCGATGTAAGCTGCTACCAGCCCTGCGGAACCGGCACCGATTACGACGGTATTGAATTCAAATTTCTTGGGTTTTTTATATTTGCCCAAAGCCTTTCTGGCTTTGAAGGCATCAATGATTTTCTTTGAAATGAGAGGAAAAATTCCAAGCAACACGAATGAAGCAATCAATGCCGGTGAAAGAATGGACCCGAGCGAGTCGATTTTCGCAATCTGCGTACCTGCATTCACATATACGATGGTTCCTGGAAGCATCCCGATCTGGCTGACAATGAAGAACATGCCCAAACGCATGGGGGTAAGCCCCATCAGCAGATTTATTAGGAAAAAAGGAAACAGCGGCACCATTCGCAAGGTAAACAGATACACAGCGCCATCCTTCTCACATCCTTCGTTAATTGTTCGCAGGCGATCTCCGTAGCGGCTTTGAATAGTGTCTCGAAGAATATGGCGTGACACCAAGAATGCACAGGAAGCACCAATCACCGATGCAAATGAAACGAGCACGGTTCCCCATAACAATCCGAAAATTGCTCCGCCGACCAGTGTTGCAATTGCGGCTCCTGGTAATGACAGCCCAGTTACCAAGATGTAAGCAATAAAGAAAATCGCCGCAGTGCGCATCGGAAATGATTCCCGGTACGCCATGATTCGTTCCTGTTGCTGTTTGAAATAATCCAAGTCAAGATACTGACCTAGATCAAAAACAAAATAAACTACAATCAAACCTGCAACAATCGCAAGAATCAGAATTTTTTTCATATCTTTATCGCCTGACTGGCAATTCAGCCTTTCTGATGAATCAATTGGTAAGTTAGACTACTCAATCCATGATAATGTTCGCAACTTTATACTTTACTTCACCTGCCGAAACCGTAGAAATTCACTAGTGGAATTATTTCTGATCCGACACGGCCAGACTGACTACAACGCACAACGACGATGGCAGGGACGAGTTGATGTCCCTATGAATATCGCAGGTCGAGAACAAGCTTCCAAAATTCGGGAACTGCTACGACTGGAAACGATTCACCTTCCAAAGATATATACCTCCCCTCTTGTGCGAGCGACTGAGACCGCAACAATCATCTCCAATCACGTCACTCCGATTTTCATCGACGAACGTCTTATCGAGATCAATCTAGGAGACTATGACGGTCGTTATGAAGATGAAATTTCACAAGAAATCGGCAAGCACGAGTATGAATATTGGTGCAGTCGGAATTTCACTCTACCGGCACCAGGCGGCGAGTCAATCGCAGACGTAATGGTACGGGCAAAAGATTTTCTTGGCGAGATAGCGAAATCGAAGCCGAACGAACAGCTGGGAATCGTTGCACATCAAGGAGTGCTGATTGCCCTCAAATCGGTCATTTCAGGGCAATCGAAGCTGACTGCGCTAGATGACTACAAACAAATGAATAGCGAAGTTGATGTGTGGGATGTTGCAGCTAAAAAGCGGCTACGCACCATCAAAATTCAGCAAATCTTCGATAAAACAGTATAAATTGTTGATAAATACTGATTTTTAACCGCGAAACACGGTGCTACGCTAAAATATACTTAGGAAAACCGTCTGATAGGATTGTTAATTTCTGGATTTGAGTAGGAAATTGAGTTCTACAACCTTTTAACCAGAGAGATTAAGCTGTGCAACCAAAATCTTTAACGTGGATTCTCATGGCAGTTCTGGGAATCGCCACAGCCGCTGGCTGGATACTCTACCTTTCATCTCCTGCACCAAAAGAACCGGAATCAACGACCTCGGTTCAACACCAACTCCCTCAAACCAATGAGCAGTTGAGCGAATTAATGACTCAGTTCGACTTGCTGACAGCTGATCACGAGAGTTTGATTCAGGAAAACCGGGCACTGAACACCTTGAACGAAGCTTTGAATGAGACACAAGAAGCAACAGCAGCAGATAGCGCCCGGGCAGATCAGCAATTGCTTGCCCAAGTCAATGATCTGACAGCGCAGCTCGAAATTTTGTCGCAAATTGCGCGCCAGTCCGAAACTGCAATCAGTGATACAGCGACGATGGGAGAGTCAGCACCGGAGCAGACCGCTCAAACTGGCACTACAGAAACTGCGACCCAAACATCGTCTGAAGAGATCTCAGCAAGTCTTGATGAGTTAAATGGTGAATTGGTGGCATCACTGAAAGAATCTGTAAGCGGTCTGCAAAATGAGCGTCTGCAATTGCTTGCCCAAGTTGATCAATTGAAGAGGATTCAAGAAGAAGAAGCAATCAGATTTTCAGAACAGCTCGACAAGAATAATGCTGAGCTGGAAAAGGCGCTTCAGGATCGACAGAAACAGAGTGAAGCAATCGTCCAACTAACTGAGCGGTTGGATCAAGTCGTAGAGATGCAAAATGACACCATGGATGATTTGCAGCCCGCAACTGATTCAGGCGGTGAGGTTTCAGAAGTTTCTGACACTTCCATGGAAACAATTCCAGCAGATGCGGTAGCAGAAAGCTCCCGGGCGGATCAGCAAGAACTGGAATTGGTTAAAATTCTGAAAGAATCTGTAGACAACCTGCAAAATGATCGCCAACAATTACTTGATCAGTTGGAGAAGATTCAAGAAGAAGAAGCAATCAGACTTTCAGAACAGCTCGACAAGAATAATGCCGAGCTGGAAATAGCACTCCAGGGACAACAGGAACAGAGTGAGAAAATTGTCCAACTGACTGAACGGTTGGAACAAGTCTTAGAGATGTCAAATGACACCATGGATAATTTACAGCCGGCAACTGATTCAGGCAGTGAGGTTTCAGAAGTTGCCGACACCTCCGTGGAAACAACTCCAGCAGATGTGGTAGCAGAAAGCTCCCGGGCAGATCAGCAAGTACTGAATCTAGAACAAACAGTTAAAAATCTGAATCAATCTGTAAGCGGTTTGCAAGATGAACGCTTTCAATTGCTTGCCAAAGTCGATCATCTGACAACTCAACTCAAGTACCTGTCGCAAAGCGCAAGTCAGACTGAGACTGCAGTCAGGGACACTACGACGGGAGAATCAGCGCCTGAACAAACCGCTCAGACTGAAACTGCAGATACTGCGACTCAAACCTCGACTGAAGAGACCTCAGAACTCGCAGCAAATCTTGATGTGTTAAATATTGAAGTGGTGGCATCGCTAAAAGAATCTGTAAGCAATTTGAAAAATCAGTTTCAAACAACTCAAAACGAAGTCGACAGATTGGCGCTACAGTTGGATTCATCTAAAAGACGCGCAAGATATCTTGAAATTCGATTGAGATATGCGAGCAAACACCTCAGACGTCATCGAGCCAATATGCGAGAAACTGAAGTTAAATCTGAAAATCTGGAAATGGAACGCCAAGAGCTGCAAGAGAACTTGTCTGAAGTGTCTTCAACTCTGCATCAATCCATCGTCGAAAATAAGACTGAGATGGCCTTACTTGTTTCGAAATTTTCAATGATCAGGCTAGAATCAGATGTCATCTTTGACTCCGGATCAGCTAAATTGAGTACACAAGGTTTGGAAACACTTAGGGATATTGCTCAAAAATATCAAGACTATCCCGATAGAATCATGAGTATTGAGGGTCACACAGACAATAAACTGATTGCTGGAAATCTTGCTCGATTCTACCCGACCAACTGGGAATTGTCTGCCGCCCGTGCAGCCGCTGCCGCTAACTTCCTTACCCAACAGGGTGTTCCTGAAGACAAACTACGTATTGTCGGATTTGGAGCTTTGCAGCCGATTGCTTCAAATGACACAGAAGAAGGTCGGGCATCCAATCGTCGTATCGAAATTCGACTGGCCCCGAAACTCTCAGAAGTAGAAACTAACTGATGGTATGGTCATCAAATGAAGCCACTGACTATCCATACAGTGCCAAGTCAGCGATTCAACATTTTCGGAAGGTTGATCCTACTCTTTACAACCTGATTGCCGAAATTGGCGAATATCGTCTAGAATTCCGAAAAGGCATGACGCCGTTTGAAGCGTTGATACGATCCATCGTCTATCAGCAGCTATCAGGCCACGCCGCCGGTAGCATTCTCGATCGGGTTCTGGCCCTGTACAACGGCTCATTTCCCCAGCCACGTGAACTGCTGAACACCGATAATGACCGTTTGCGTGCGTGCGGACTGTCACATGCCAAAATTCGAGCGGTCAAAGACCTTGCAGAAAAGGAAATTCAGGGCGTGCTGCCATCCCCAACGGCAATTGATAAAATGCAAGACAAGGAGTTGATAGACGCGTTCACAATTGTTCGCGGAATTGGTCCTTGGACGGTCGAGATGTTGTTGATCTTTAACCTGGGACGCCCAGATATTTTGCCAGTTACTGACCTTGGAGTTCGACGCGGATATATGGTCGCATATGGGCAAGATGACTTGCCCAGTCCACAGGAACTCATGGAACATGGTGAAATCTGGAAACCTTATCGAAGCGTTGCCAGCTGGTATTTCTGGAGAGCGGCTGACCCTAAATTCCGCTGCGCCGAGTAGTCTTGCGGATCAACCAGTCTGGCGAAGTCTGGCGACACTGTAGCAAGTCCAATGTTCAATTTACGGAATTTACATGCCTATTTTCACACCACTGTAGGTTGACGCAGGCTTCAGCTTTTCATCTCCTGAATGAGCGCAGAGGCAAACTCGCTTGTCGAAACCTCTGTTGCGTTTTCCATCAACCTCGCGAAATCGTAAGTGACTTTACCCTGACGAATCACTTTTGGAAACGTCTCGGTGATAAGATCGGCAGCTTCCTGCCAGCGGATATATTCAAGCAGCATGACGCCAGACAGTAAAAGTGATGAAGGATTTACCTTGTCCTGATTAGCATACTTCGGCGCTGTACCATGAGTTGCCTCAAATACCGCGACATGGTCTGCGATGTTAGCACCTGGAGCAATGCCGATACCGCCTACTTCCGCCGCAACAGCATCGGACAGATAGTCGCCGTTCAAGTTGGTGGTTGCGATAACATCGAATTCTGCCGGCCGCAACTGCATCAATTGAAACATGATATCGGCGATTCGGTCTTTGATCACTACCTTGCCCTCGGGTGCTTCACCGTCGTGCATTTCCCAAACCTGGTCTTCAGTAACCGTAACATCAGCAAATTCTTCGCGTGCCAATTCATATCCCCAGGAGCGAAATGCACCTTCGGTATACTTCATGATGTTACCCTTGTGCACCAGTGTTACGCTCTGTCGACCGGAATCTAGGGCATACTGAATTGCTTTTCGAACCAGTCTCTTAGTACGCACTTCGCTGACTGGCTTGATTCCAAGTCCAGCGCCTTCTTCGAAATTTACATCCATTTCCTCGCGCAGAAATTTTGCCAATTTTTCATTTTCCGGCGAACCGCTTGGAAATTCAATGCCGGAATAGACATCTTCCGTGTTCTCCCTGAATATGACTACATCCACTTCTTCAGGGCGCCGCATGGGTGAAGGAACTCCTGTAAAATATTTCACTGGGCGAATACATGCATATAAATCCAGAGACTGGCGAAGAGAAACATTCAGTGAGCGAAATCCGCCACCGACTGGTGTAGACAAGGGTCCCTTTATCGCGACAACCAAATCCTCAATGGCTTCGAGTGTCTCATCAGGAAAATAATTCCCATCATAGAGACTACCTGCTTTTTCACCCATGAAAAGCTCACACCAGTGAATCTTGCGACTGTTGCCGTAAGCGAGTTCAACGGCTGCATTCCACACGCGCATGGATGCGCGAGTAATGTCAGGTCCTATGCCATCGCCCTCGACATATCCGATAATGGGGTTTTCTGGCACGTTCAACGTGCCACCTTGAATCGTTATTTTTTCACCGTTCTCCGGTATTCTAATTTGACTTGCCATTTGTAATTCTTGAATCTGCTTGATGGTAATTACACATAATTTGCTATGTTATCACTTACCTTGGAATTCTTGCATCTTGACACAGGCTACATATGAACAAAGGAATCGTTGCCGCCGGACATCCGAAAACCGCTGAAGCGGCAGCTGAAATTTTGAAAGCTGGCGGAAACGCCTTTGATGCTGCAATCGCCGCGATGCATACTGCATGTATCGTTGAACCGGCTCTCGCTTCCTTAGGCGGAGGCGGATTTTTGATGGCCGTGCCCAATGACAGTACCCCCATATTGTTTGATTTTTTCGTTCAAACACCAAGTCGGCACAAGAATCTGGATGCGATAGACTCGCGTTCCTTCTTATGCGACTTCGGAAGCACTCAGCAGGAATTCATCATTGGCTGCGGCACCAGTGCAGTCCCCGGCTATGTTAAGGGCATCTTTGAAATTGCGAAACACTATTCATCAATGCCCATGAAAGAGTTGGTGCAGCCAGCGCTTCAGATGTTGAAAGAAGGCATCGAAGTCACTGAAATGCAGGCACATATATTCAGAATCCTGACTCCGATTTACCTAGCTGAAGCCTCAAGAGAGATATTTGAGAGTACACGCAACCCGGGCTTCACAGTGGAAACGGGAGAAACAATGTTTTTCCCGAACTACAACGATTTGCTTGAATCCCTTGCGATAGAAGGAGACGACTTGTTTTATCGGGGTGAAATCGCCAAAGCAGTCAACTGCATATCGCAATCCGGTGGTGTTGTCACTTATGAAGACATGGCAAACTATCAAGTTGAACTGCGTAAACCACTCGAGGTAGATTACGGAAACCATTCCGTACTTTTGAATCCAGCACCTTCCAACGGCGGAATATTGATCGCACTGGGACTGTCCCGATTAAACCGTAAGAAACTTGCACAATTTCAACCTGGTTCTTCCCAACATCTTTCCGAAGTGCTGAATACCATTGCAGCTTGCAGCACTCTGAACGGAGAATTTTCAGACTCCACTACCGAATTTGATGCAAATCTGTACGAACTGTATAAGCAGAATATTCTGAATCACGCACAGGCAAATCGTGGAACCACTCACATTTCTGTAATTGATCGGCACCGAAATGCCGCATCAGTATCTGTAAGCAATGGTGAAGGGTGCGGAACAATGATTTCCGGCACTTCAATTATGCTGAACAATATGCTGGGGGAACATGACGTCAATCCGGGAGGATTGACCGGTTGGCCGTCGAATTCACGGCTCAGCTCAATGATGTCACCCTCCGTAGCATGTGCGCCGGATAGTGGTTTGATCGCAATCGGCAGCGGGGGCTCGAACCGAATCCCATCGGCAATCCAGCAGGTACTGGTAAATTTGATTGATTTTAGAATGTCAGTGGAAGACGCAGTCCGAGCACCTCGTGTCCACTTTCATCAGAACGAAGCATTTGTCGAAGATATTTTTAAGAACTCTGAATTGGAATCTGTCTTGCAGGCTTTCGACAGCAGTACTCGTTTCAATAAGCGCGATGTATTTTTTGGTGGAGTGCACACAGCAAAGCACACAGACTCTGAAGTTGCGGGGTTTGGCGATGATCGACGAGGCGGAATCTCGATCGCAGTATAGTGAATAATTACATTCGCTATATTATGCCGGATCCTACTCATCGAAGGATTCTTCTCTCCATCATTTGTGTTATTTCCATTTATGGATTGACCATTGGGTTTCTCCATCCGCTGATCAGCTTGCAAATGGAGTCGCGTGGATTTCCACCCTCATGGATCGGGATCATGGGTGCGACGCCGTTCTTCTCCGCAGTCATCGCCTCACCCGTCATACCGCTGATTATGCGTACGGTCAATTTAAGCCGATTGGTATTCCTTTCCATTTGTGTAGACCTGATTTTGATTCTGGTGATGATGTTCATTGACAACGTGTTTGTGTGGTTCATCAGTCGTTTCCTCATGGGTGCGGCAGGCTCTGTACTGTTTGTCGTGAGTGAAACCTGGATCAACGAAATAGCAGAAGATCGTTCACGTGGTCAAGTACTGGGGCTATACACACTGACACTGAGCTCATCCTTTGCCCTGGCCCCGCTTTTCATCGTTTTATTTGGTGCTGAAGGTTCACTGCCGTTTCTTGTTGCGTTCATCGTGATTGCGTTCAGTTTAATTCCGCTGCGATGGACGCGAGGTACCTCACCGGATTTTTCTGGCGGACATGCTTCTCACGTGTGGCGATTCATGCTGTGGGCGCCAACGCTTGTTTGCGCCGCTGCCCTCATGGCTTTCGAAGAGGCAGCACTCATCACTCTCCTGCCGGTCTACTCCCTTCAAAATGGAGTGACGGAAAAAGTTGCGGCACTGTATCTTACTGTCTTGGCAGTTGGGTCGATGGCGGCACAGCCCCTCATTGGCTGGCTTGCGGATAAAGTCAATCGCTATACTCTGATATTTGCCTGTGCGCTGGTTGTATTGCTCGGTGCATTGTCACTGCCGTTTATCATAGATACTCATATTATCGTGTGGCCAGTCATGCTCGTTTGGGGTGGAGCAATTGCCGGAATTTACACAGTTGCACTGGCAATTATGGGGCAACGATTTCGTGGAGCGCAGCTCGCGGCTGGAAACGCCGCATTCGGCGTGATGTGGGGAGTTGCCGGCACGTTGGCGCCTGGATCCGCCGGATTTGCTATGACAACCTGGGGCGCGAATGGCTTTGTGATCGTCATGGTAATCGCAGTCAGTTCATTTTTGCTACTGCTGTTGATTCGACGAATCGTCTCTTCCAATTGAATGTGAATCAGGAACACTCACTATGACAATTCGATGCACTAGACATTCCCGATTATTTTTTTCAGTTCTTCAAGTGAACTACACGGCGCAGAACAGGTGAATCCACTGCAAAGATACGCAACCACATCGATACCGCCGGACTTTTCTTTCAGCAGTCCTGCAAGTTCTTTACCTGCGTCCAACGGGATTGGAAAAACCATCGTGTTTAGCGGAGCAACTTCACTACAAGCATCCGACCATTCGTTAATATTGTCAAGTTTGCCTCGAATCACCACAATCGGACTTGGATTGATTGTTTCCTCAATTGCAATTACGCTGGTACCAAATGCCGACGGCAGGTGCAGTGCTGCCGGGTGAAGTGCATGCATGGTTTTTGTCGCTGCGTCCATGTATCGATTTTCACCTAGCAAATAAGCTGCCTTGGCTAGAACCTGTGCAGCAATTCCGTTACCGGAGGGAGTCGCCTCGTCATGAGTTGGTACGGCGCGATGAAGCAATGTTTCGTGATCATCCGAGGTAAAGTGAAATGCACCCGTCGTCGGGTCTGTGAATTGATCCAGTAGAACATCTAACAGTTCCATTGCAAAATTCAGGTCAGAATTGCTCCACCTAGCCTGCAATAGTTCGAGAATACCATCCGCCAAGAATGCATAATCATCAAGATACGCGTTCAAATGCGCTCTATTGTCTTTGGCTGTTGCAAGCAATCTGCCATTTTTCCACATTTGAGTATGTACAAATTCGAGCGAGCGCGCTGCTGAGTCGATGAAGTCCGGTCGCTTGAGCAGTCTGCCAGCCCTGGCCATCGATTTGATCATGAGACCGTTCCATGACGCGAGAATTTTTTCATCCCGATCGGGCGGAATTCGTCTGCTGCGAACTGAAAACAACTTTTGACGGGCACTTTCAAGTAATATCGGAATTTCCGAACTCGGTATTCCAGATCGCTCAGCAACGACACTGAGCGGATTGGCCACTCTCAAGTGCCAATTGTCCTCAAAATTCGGTTCACCTCGAAGTCCATAGCGAATGTCTACAACTTTAAATTCTTCATAGGAAAGCTCTTCTTTCAGTTCCTCAACTGTCCAAACGTAGAATTTCCCTTCTTCACCCTCAGAATCCGCATCAATTGTGGAATAATACCCGCCGTTTTCGGATTGCATTTCCCGCACTACCCATTCGCCTGTCTGTACTGCAATATCGAGAAAATCCTGGCGATTGTTCAAAATTCCCGCGTCAACGTAGACTGGAAGCAACTGTGCATTGTCATACAGCATCTTCTCAAAATGAGGGATTTCCCACTTCGCATCCACTGAATATCGGCAGAATCCTCCACCAATTTGATCACGCAAACCGCCATTTGCCATTGCCTCCAGCGTATGCACTGTAATGTCGATGGCTCTTTCCTTTTTTGCTGCGCTGGCTTGCCGCCGTCGTCCAAACGCCAGCAATAGTATTAATTGGGTAGGATGTGGAAACTTCGGTGCATCACCGAAACCTCCATAAACAGGGTCATACTGCTGAAAAAGTTCCTGAACCGCGGACTCCATGAGTGATTCCTCTAGCGGTAGTTCGCTATTGCTTGCCACTGTTCTTAGACGCGCAAAGGCGTCTTTTATAACCTTGTTGTGTTGCGCAAGATGCTGTTTCTTTTCCTGATACTGCTCTGCGACATTTTCAAGAAGAGAGCCAAAAGATGGCATTCCAGCGCGCGGTGTATCGGGGAAATAGGTACCGACATACACCGGGGTGTGTTCGTCTGGAGTGAGGAACGCTGTCAGTGGCCATCCTCCAGCACGTTGATTGAACATCTGATGTGCAGTTTGGTAGACCTTGTCGAGGTCTGGACGTTCTTCCCGATCAACCTTGATGCAAATATAGTTTTCATTCATGATTTCGGCAATTTCTTCGTCCTCGAATGACTCTCGCTCCATCACATGGCACCAATGACATGCGGAGTAGCCGATTGACAGGAGAATCAGTCGATTTTCATTTCTTGCTCTTTCCAGTGCCTCTGGACCCCAAGGATACCAGTCAACAGGATTGTAGGCATGCTGAAGTAGATAGGGACTTGTTTCGTTGATCAGTCTATTCGGACTGAGTGTTCCTTCATTCATTTGTAAACCTTGATGATTTGATATCCGGCACTGCTCTCGCACAAAACCGAGCCAAGATCGAATGTATACTAAAAATTGAAAAAGGCATCTCTACCGCCATTTTCAGGTAATTCAACAAATACTTCAATTACTGACTGTCAAAATCGAATGATTACATATCCAGAAATTGATCCAGTTGCGCTTGATCTTGGAATTCTGCAGATTCGGTGGTATGGAGTTGCTTATTTCGCTGGCATAGTCGGCGCTATAGTGCTGGGCAGGGTCAGAGCCTCTACTTCATTATCTCCGATTTCCAAAACTCAGGTCACTGACCTGATTCTCTATATCGCCCTTGGCGCAATCCTCGGTGGACGAATCGGATTTTCATTGTTTTACCATTTCCTCCATTACATCACGAATCCGATTGATATATTCAAAATTTGGGAGGGTGGCATGTCCTTTCACGGCGGATTATTGGGTGCCGCCGCTGGCGGTCTCATTTTCAGCCGTAGTTTCAAAGTGTCATTTATTCGATTGGCAGATTTTGCAAGTCCGCTCTGTGCCATCGGTTTTTTCTTCGGGCGAATTGCAAACTTCATCAATCAAGAACTATGGGGACGACCGACCGAAGTGGCTTGGGGCATGATTTTTCCAGTTGATCCCCTACAGCTTGCAAGACACCCTTCACAACTATATGAAGCTGCTTTGGAGGGAGTCGCACTATTTGCAATACTATGGCTTTATTCCTCAAAACCCAAAGCAACAGGAGCTGTCACAGGGTTATTTCTGACCTGTTATGGGGCATTTCGAATATTCGTGGAGTTGTTTCGCGAACCCGATGCAGTTCCAGGATTCATCATTTCCGACTGGGGGACAATGGGACAGGTACTTTCCGTGCCACTTATAATTTTCGGTATCAGCCTATATTTTCTAGCACAGAAAAACACATTTGCCTCCAAGTGACCGACCCGCAGACCGTAAAGCTCCGTCAGCATCTGGACGAATTGGCAATTCCTTATGAATTAATGCCATGTGATCCGGATCTAGCAGATACTCAAGTTTTCATTGAACACTATGGGTACGCAGTGGAAGACTCTGCAAACACGATTGTCGTTAAGTCGAAGTCGGGCGAAGAAAAGTTTGCTGCTTGCGTGGTATTGGCAAATTGCCGTCTGGATGTAAATCACGTCGTTAGAAAGAAACTTGGCGCGAGGAAAGTATCGTTCGCAGGTGCAGAAGAAACTCAACGGATTACAGGAATGACGGTTGGAGGGGTCACTGCGATCGGATTACCGGATAGTCTGCCTCTATGGGTGGACAGTGCAGTCATGCAGCGAGAGAATATCATTCTAGGCGGATCAAGTCGTAGCTGGAAAATTCTCATTTCTTCTGAGGTTTTCCTACATACTCCCAATACGGAAATTGTCGAAGGACTTGCCCGCCCTATTCAATCTTCCTCGTCATGAGAGCGCTTAGAGCAACAACAGACCTTTGTAAAAGGGAAGCCAAGCAACGAACAGAATTGCCAGAGCTGCCAGGTCCAACCAAATTATGTTCTTGTAGCGATTACGCGATTTCTTACTTTTATCCGACATCATAATTTTGCACATGGTCATGTCTAGTGGAATTATAAAAAAGAGCATCGGAACCAGCGTAGGCGCAATCAGAGTCGGGAACATCATCAGTCCGGACTTGTGTGTCTCTCCGAATGAAAATAGAGCAGAAACTGTCAGCATCAGCACCAGTAAATAGAGCATCGCTCGAAGCGGTCCCACATAACTGAAAAACTGAATCATCATTCTCACCAAATTTTAGCTGGCTATTTGCCGGAGCGTTTGCGCAGTGATTTTCTGTAACTTGTGATTCGATCGACCAAACCAGGCACGTTGACTGACTCAATCAAATCCGCCATGTCTTCCGAGCGGGTATCGGGAACCGCGACTCTCAGCATTTGTTTCACATGCTCGCTCGCGATTGCCGCTCCCGCTTGCTTTGCAAATTCGATCTGTTCCGACCATTCTTCCTGACTCGCAATCTGCGTTAGGAAACCCATCTTCAGCGCTTCTGAAGCATCGAATACTCGAGTATTGATCAACACGTTGATTGCATTATCCGTTCCAATCCGATGTGCAAGACGCCTAGTTCCGAGCACAATTCCAAAATTCAGCCCCGGCATGCAGAATCGACTGCCAGCTTCCGCAATTCGAATGTTACACGAACACACGAGGTCAGCTCCCGCTCCGAATGCCATGGAATGTACAAGTGCAACAGTTAGAAACGGTGCGTGATGCACTGCCTGGAGCATTGTCTCAACCTTGAGAATTCGATCTGCTACTTCGCTCTCGCTTTCCAAGTTGCTAAGATCAAAACCTGAACAAAAAGAATTGCCGTTTCCCCGAATAACTAACGTTCGAGTGCCGTCAGTGCATGACTCACTGAACGTATCGGTCAAAGCCTCAACCAACTCTGCACTCAGTGAATTTGCGCGTTCAGGTCGATTCAGTGACAAAAATTTCAGCGTTTCATTACATTCGACTAGGAGTACGGCCATGAAGTGTGCACCTTTTTCGATTCGGTATAATCAAACAGCAATCATATACGAAATGACGGTAAGTTCGACGAGATCGATCGAATACAACCGTCGGGGAACAGATTTGATGGACTCAACCAATCCAGTTCTAGTCGAAGTCATTCGCGGCGATATGGTTGAGAGTTTCCATCGAGGCGCTGCCATCGTGATGAATGCACAAGGTGATACGGTCGCAGCATTCGGTGATGTAAATCGTCCTATTTATGCGAGATCAGCAATCAAACCACTGCAGGCCATCGTGCTAGCAGAATCCGGTGCTTTAGAGCGCTACAAACTAGGAAACGAACAAATTGCGCTTGCCTGCGCTTCGCATTCTGGAGAATCTACACATGTAGACGGAGTGCGTAGGTGGTTGGAGAAAATCGGATTGGATGAGTCCGTGCTTGAGTGCGGTGTGCAATATCCCTCTCATCACCACACTCAAATTGAAATGATTCGCGAAGGAATTGAAGCGAATTCTCTACACAATAACTGTTCTGGAAAACATGCAGGATTCATTACTGTTGCCAAGCACAACGATGAACCAATTAAAGGCTATATCAAGCGTTCGCATCCAGTCCAGCAAGACGTCCTGAAGGTGCTTCAGGAACTGACTGAGGAACCGTTGCAAGCACGACCATTCGGCACGGATGGCTGTGGCATTCCCGTAGTTGGTATCTCTCTACACGGCATTGCATCAGCCTTCGGGAAACTCGCCTCCGGTAATTTCGACTCCATTGCCCGTCAGAGCTCGGCTCACCGAATTTGTTCGGCAATGGCGGAATTTCCGGAACTTGTCGGCGGCGAAAATCGTTTCTGTACAGTGGTTCCCTTGGCCACACACGGAAGAGTGCTAATCAAAATGGGAGCAGAAGGCATGTACACAGGGATGACTGTCGACTCGAATCCACTCGGGTTTGCATTGAAGATCGACGACGGTTCAAGACGTGCAGCCGAGGTTGCAATGGGTTGGCTAATCTCAAGATTCTGCAATGTGAACGCAGAAATGGCTGATAAATTGAAACCATGGTTTCAGCCGGAAGTGAAAACTGTCGCAAATATGTCAGCAGGAGTTATCCTGCCTTCCATACAATAACGCTAGGACAGTTCACAAATTTTCAGGAGAATCGGCAATATGTACGAATACGAAGCCTTTAATGATCCGATGCAGCGTCCTCGCTACACCGGAATATCCACATTTATGCGTGCACCGCATTCGGAAAGTTGGGACAATGTCGATATAGGTTTGGTGGGAGTTCCTTTTGATGGTGGCGTTACCAATCGTACCGGCGCCAGACACGGTCCCCGAGAAATCAGAAACCAGTCGAGTCTGATGAGACGCAAGAATCAGTCGTCTGGAATCTGCCCTTACGACCTTTGCAACATCGCAGACTTGGGAGACGCCTGGATTCAGAAGCCATTTCACCTTGAAGAAAGTCTGGATGAAATCGAATACTATTTCAGTCAGATTCATAAACGCGGTATTGTGCCTGTTTCTGCGGGCGGTGATCACTCGGTCACCCTTCCGATCTATCGTGCAATTGCGTGTGAACACACGGTCGGCATGGTACATTTCGATGCCCACTGCGATACCGGGGATGACTATCTCGGCTCTAAGTTTCATCACGGCGCCCCTTTCAGAAGAGCGGTAGAGGAAGGATTGCTGGATCCAAAGCGAACCATTCAGATCGGAATCCGCGGCAGTCTGAATGATCTGGATATCTGGAAATTCAGTCACGATACCGGTATGCGAGTGGTTTACATGGAAGAATTTGCAGAAAGGGGGTGGAAGTCAATCATGGAGGAAGCGCGAAACATCGTCGGCGACGGCCCGACTTATATCAGTTTCGATGTAGACGGGCTGGATCCGGTCTATGCGCCAGGCACCGGAACGCCAGAAGTCGGAGGGTTTACCACTCTCGAAGCGCAGATGATGATTCGTTCTCTTCAGGGGCTGAATCTTATAGGCGGCGATGTTGTCGAAGTAGCTCCACCGTTTGATCCTTCGGGTAATACCGCCTTGGTAGGAGCAACTATGATGTTCGAGATTTTATGTGTCGTAGCTGATTCTGTCGATCAGCGACTTAAACTTGAAGAGTGAAAATCTGATTACTTGATCCTTGCAAATTGATTTACCTGACCACGAGTTAGGAGCGATGTCTGCCAAAATCAGCGAGAGAAAAACTCTTTGATTCCATCTACCAGCAGCGATGCAGCTACCCGGTCAACATCAAGATGGGTCACCAGGCGCATCGGTGAGCCGGGAGTGACAATGATTTCGCTACCACGAAGAAACTGAGCCAGTTCATCGATCTGCTTGCGATCTGCCGATACGAATACCATGTTGGTTTGATTCTCGTGAAACTCAACATCAATCTCATCAATCGAAGACAACTGTTCTGCAATCCACTTTGCGTTATGGTGATCTTCTGCCAATCTTGCTACGTGATTTTTAACTGCGAACAAAGCTGCCGCAGCAACCACTCCGCTCTGACGCATTCCGCCTCCGACTAGTTTTCGCCAACGTCGAGCGCTACGAATGGTTTCACGGTCGCCACACAAAATCGAGCCCAGGGGGGCACCTAGTCCCTTTGAAAAACAGCACGACACTGTGTCAAACCGTTCGGTAATATCAACAACGTCAACTCCGTGAAATACAGCCGCATTGAAGACGCGTGCGCCATCAAGATGAAACGCCAGACCATTTGAATTCACAAATTGAGCAGCATCATCGAGATACTTCATCGGCAGCGCTTTGCCAGCAATCGTGTTTTCCAGACAGAATAGACGGGTGTTGGCAAAGTGATCATTATCGGGTTTGATAAAACTCCGAGCCACATCCAAATCTATTGTTCCGTTTTCTTCAAAATCCAGAGGCTGAGGTTGGATGCCACCTAGCACTGCACCGCCACCACCTTCATATTTGTAGGTGTGAGCAACCTGACCCACTATATACTCATCTCCTCGGCTGCAGTGCGCCAGCAGAGCTAGTAAATTCGCCTGCGTACCGCTGGTAACGAATAGTCCAGCTTCCATTCCAAGCTTCTCCGCCATGACGTCCTGCAATCGATTGACTGTCGGGTCTTCTCCATAGACGTCATCGCCAACTTCCGCATGCTGCATCGCAGCGCGCATGGCATCTGTCGGTTTGGTTACGGTATCGCTGCGAAAATCAAAATTCATTCTGTTACCCCGTTCACTTAGAAATTGAAGATCATTCTCAGCAACTAGAAAATACTTCGCAATAAATATACTCAACTTGACTGATAGGCAAACCTGTAATTACAGGCTGATCAAATCGAAACCGATATTTCTTTACGAATTTTCCAGTCGACAGAATTCACAGCTACATTCTCATGTAGCAACAGAATTGGCGTACACTGGAGTTAAATCCTGCCTAATCCATTCAAAATTCCGACCGCGTCTAACTGAGTCTATAACTTTTCTTTCAATATTTTATTTGGTCTAGCTAAAAAGTTATGGCATTTTGTATGCAATATGCAATTTTGACGTTCCGATAAAAATGCTATATTAGAGTTTCATCTAATTTTTAAAATGGAGAAAGTGATATGACTCAAATCAAGAAGTCAATTTTGGCGGCCTTGAGCATGTTGGCACTGGTGCTTCTATCAGTCACGCAGGTTCAAGTTGCAGTCGCTGAATTTGATCCGAAAAAGCCGGTTGACTTTGTAATCATGGCCGGTAAAGGCGGTGGTGCTGACAAAATGGCTCGATTGATGCAATCCGTCATCGAGAAACATGATTTGTCTAGCAAGCCCTTGGTGCCGATCAACAAACCCGGCGGTTCTGGAGCGGAAGCTCTGGTTCACATGAATAATACCTCAGGCGCGGCAAAGGACCACACCGTGATGGTTACCTTGAACAGTTTCTACACAACGCCTCTGCGTCAACCGAACCTGGGAATTGATATCTCGACGTTCACTCCAATTGGAAGAATGGCGGAAGATACATTTCTGCTGTGGGTCAACAAAGACAGCGGCATTACCAATGTAGACGAGTTTGTGGCGGCAGCCAAGGCAGCTGGTGAAGACTGGATTATGGCCGGCACCGGCAAAGGGCAGGAAGATCAGTTAATTACTGACTTCTTGAACCGATCCTATGGTCTCGATATGACCTACGTTCCATTCAAGGGCGGCGGCCGTGTTGCCAAAGAACTTGCAGGTAACAATGCGAATTCCACCGTGAACAATCCGTCTGAGCAGTTGGGTTTCTATGAAGCTGGCAACACAGTACCGCTTGGAGCTTTTACAGACAATAGATTGGAAGTGTTCCCAGACGCGCCGACTTTCGGCGAACTTGGCAACGAATTCGTCTATTACATGCAAAGAAGCGTTGTTGGACCTCCCGGAATGTCTGCTGAAGCTGCAGCCTACTACCAGGACCTGTTCCAGAAAGTGTTCCAGACCGAAGAATGGCAGGAATACAGAAGCAAGAAAAGCCTGTATGGCGATTTCTTGAGCGGCGATGCATTGATGGAGTACTGGATGGTAGAACGTGCCATTCACGAAGTTATGCTGAAAGAAATCGGAGAGATTTAAATCCGACTAGCCTAAGTCGGTCCGGTAGTACGAATGCGTAAAGCTGAATTGGTAATGGCCGTAGTTATGGGCATTGCCTCTATCGGATTGATGTGGAAGAGTGCTGAACTCCCCATCGGCTGGATCCCTCGAGAGGGTCCAGGCGGTGGGGCTTTTCCATTCTGGCTTTCCGCTGGAATGCTAGTGTGTTGTATTTGGATAATTGTTCGCTGGTTCCGCGGATACTTTGACACACACGGCGATACCCCCTACATGGACCGCGAAACGCTCGTGATATTTTTGACTGGCGCAATTTCCCTTACGGTCATGGTTGGATCAATCTATCTCGTCGGCGTCTATGGTGCAATACCACTCCTTCTGATCTTCTATATGAAATATATCGGTCGCCATCCATGGCCGCTGACCATTACGCTAGCAGTGATGTTTCCTGTTGTGACATTTTTCTTTTTTGAGATCGCACTTACCATAACGTTACCAAAAGGGTTAACCGAACCTCTTTTCTATCCGTTGTACGATATTTTCCTGTAAAAAGTGGAAACTCTCAGTCTTCTGTTAGACGGCTTTGCCGTCGCTCTAGAACCTCTCAATCTGGCTATGATTCTAGTTGGCGTCATCATTGGGCTTTTCATCGGAGCCATGCCAGGACTTGGCTCGGTGAATGGAGTTGCGATTCTGCTGCCGATGACGTTTCTGGTACCCCCAACTTCTGCGGTAATCTTCCTCGGAGCCATCTATTACGGGGCGATGTATGGCGGTGCAATCAGTTCAATCATGCTAGGAATACCGGGTGCTTCCACCGCGGTTGCAACAACCTTTGACGGTCGACCGATGGCCAAGGCAGGATTCGCTGATCAAGCTTTGATTGCTGCTGCTACAGCATCTTTCGTCGGTGGATCAATTTCCGTGATTCTTTTTACAATGTTCGCACCGCCTCTAGCAGAGGTAGCGTTGCGATTTGGTGCACCGGAAGAATTTGCACTGATGCTGCTTGCATTTGCAACGTTCATTGGACTCGGCGGTGATGACATCCCAAAGACATTTTTCTCAATCCTGATTGGACTGGTTCTCAGTGCAGTCGGACTTGATATTGTCAGCGGTGACCCACGGCTGATCTTTTTCGATATTCCAGGATTTTTTCACGGTGTGAATTTCCTAGTACTCGCTATCGGGATCTACGGAATCGGAGAAATTCTCTGGACGCTTGAAACCAACAAAGGTGAAGTAGAGGTATCGACCCTCGAACTCTCGTTCAAGAAGTTTATCACCAGCTTCATTCGATTGAAGGATTCGATCATGGCCATGTTGATGGGATCATTTCTCGGATTTTTCGTCGGTATTCTGCCAGCCGCTGGAGCCACTCCCGGATCGCTGATGGCATACGGCGTGGCAAAAACGATGGACAAAAATCCAGAAAGCTTCGGCAAAGGCAACGTCAAAGGTGTCGCCGCACCCGAAGCTGCGAATAATTCTGCCAGTACCGGTTCCATGCTGCCGATGCTGACTCTTGGAATTCCAGGCTCACCGACTACAGCAATTCTGCTGGGGGGCATGGTCATTTGGGGACTTGAGCCCGGACCCAGACTGTTCATCGACCAGACCGAATTTGTCTGGGGGCTGATCGCTAGTCTTTATGCAGCCAACCTGTTCGCACTATTGATCAACCTGGCATTTATTCCGGCATTTATCTGGGTACTCAGAATACCGTTCACCATCCTCGCGCCCACCATCTTCATACTTTGCATCGTGGGCGGTTATGCGCCCACTCTCGACATGCACGACGTCTGGCTCATGCTTCTATTCGGCGTGGTCGGCTATCTGATGAGAAAACTCGACTATCCGATGGCGCCCGCAGTGCTCGCAATTGTTTTGGGACCGCTTGCCGAAACTTCCATGCGACAGTCACTGATTATTGCGCATGGTTCGCCAGCAATTTTCTTTGAACGGCCTATTTCCGCAGGGATCATGGTTTGTGCGATAATTCTCCTACTGTTGCCGTTGGTAAAAATCTTTACAAGAAAAAGAAAATAAGCCGTTCGATCCTAATTCTCACAACTAGACTTGGAGGTCTGAATACCCGTGAATTCAGAAATAACCGGGCAGCCTCACTTTAAACATCTTTTCAGTCCGCTCACCCTGGGACACAAGACACTCAAGCATCGATTGAATTTTGGCGCGCATACTGCCAACATGGCAGTTGACGGACTCCCAATGGAACGTCACCATGGCTATTACTTGGAAAGAGCGATTGGGGGAGCAGCCATGATTGTGGTAGAACCCGTTCCAGTTCATCGTACAGCCATCCTGACTCGCGGAAATTTTCGTCAGGGAGACGACAGCATAATTCCGCACTTTCGCAAAATCACAGACAGCTGCCACGAGTATGAAACCGTGATGATTCAGCAACTGTACCATGTTGGAGCGCACGGAGACTGGGATAACTCTTTCGCACCGAACTGGTCGCCGTCCGGTATGCCTTCCATGCATGATCACGACGGCAGCGTCGCAATAACGCACAATCAAATTGTAGAGGTAATCGACTCGTTCGCGCGGGCTGCTGCTCGAGCACAACAAGCAGGATTCGACGGATGCGAACTGATGGCTGCTTACAACGCAATTATCGAGCAGTTCTGGTCGCCATTTACAAATCGAAGAAACGATTCTTATGGCGGTTCTTTCGAGAAAAGAATGAGGTTTTCGGTAGACTTGCTTGCAGCAATTCGCGAAGCAGTCGGGCCTGATTTCATTATCGGCGTCTGCACTAGCTATGACCCTGTCGAGTCTGACGTGCTGCCACTTGATGCCATGCAGGATATTGTTCGTTACCATGACGAACGCGGTCTCTTTGACTATGTAACCATAGGAACTGGAGGGTATTACAACCACACAATGATCATACCGAATGCATTGCACGAAGATCAACTGGGTGTTCCATTTGCAGCAAAAATCCGCGAGGCAGTTACCTATTCAAAAGTTCAGGCTGAAAGTCACATACGGACTCCAGAGACCGCAGATTACGTTATCGGCTCTGGAAGTGCAGACATGGTCAGCATTGTCAGAGGGCAAATCGCAGACCCTCATCTGGCAAACAAAGCTATGCAGGGCCGTGCTGATGACATCAGACCTTGTCTGTCCTGCAATCAAATGTGCTGGGGGCGTAGATACAAGGATTACTGGATTAGCTGCCTGATCAATCCATCAGCCGGACGTGAGTTCGAGTGGGGCGGAGATCGATTCACAAATGCGAAAGTCAGCCGAAAAATACTGGTTGTCGGTGGCGGCCCTGCAGGTTGCGAAGCGGCTCGGGTTGCGGCAGAACGCGGACATGATGTCACTTTGGTTGAGGCTTCCGGAGAGCTTGGGGGTCAGTTTCGACTAGCCGGACAGCAGCCGAGAAGAGGACAAATTCTTGACTTTATTGCGTGGTTTGAGAGACAGCTCAATCGAACTGGAGTCGAAGTTCTGTTCAATTCGCCTTTCTTCTCCGAAGATGTGATTGCGTTCGAGGCAGATGCTGTAGTACTTGCAACGGGTTCAATTCCATCACAAACCGGATATCAGCGTGGCATACCGACTCGCGACACGTTACCAGGTATCGACTGTGAAAATGTCTGGGATGTGGAGGACGTCATGAACCGCTCTGCAAAGTTGGGCAAGTCCGTACTGTTGCTTGATGACGTAGGAACCTGGAAAGCTGGGGGAACTGCACTTCAAATGGTTGAAAAAGGACACGAACTCTCAATCGTAACGCCCTACCCGGTTGTCGGACGGGAAATCACACGAACTGGCGCTGACCTCGCGCTGCGGGAACGACTGCGCAAAGCCGGAACTCGATTCTACTGTGAATCAGTGGTAACTGAGTGGAACGGAAATCAGGCTGGAATTAAGGACTTGCTGGATGGATCAGAGGTCGAAAAAGAATTCGACAGCCTTGTGCTTGCTACGGTGAACGTACCCGTAAATGAACTTAAAAACGAACTGGCCGGGGAACAGTCGTTCGAAATTCATGTGATCGGAGATTGTCTGTCGCCCAGACAAACACCGGCTGCAACCTACGAGGGCCGGAAAGTCGGCATGCAACTGTAAATAGCTTCCTCGATAGAACTCGTCTGTGACCGACCAGTATCGACAGTCGATTTACCTATTGAACTGGAAGTACAAATACCCGAACCGGAATTGTGGTACCTGGATAGTTGTTCATTTTATAGGTGAACAGATGTCCATCATATTCGTAGGTAACGTCATAACCATCCGCCCTGCGTACTTCAACTTCTCTGTTAACTGTCGCACACTGTATTTCTGTTCCACTAGAACCCTTGTTCTGGGCATTTTTCTTTTCCAGATCGCTGGCAATTGACGCGCCCAGAATTCCGCCAAGAACAGCCCCAGCATCGCTGCTGTCATCAAGTTCCTTTCCAATCGCTCCACCGAGAAGGGCACCTAGAATTTCAGAGGTATGCGAAGAAGTCGAACCCGACCTGCTGACTTGAACTTCCCGACATTCTTTCGTTGGCCTTACTTCTTGCACAGTAACATATCGCTCCGTGGTTGAAATAACCCGCGCCTCTCCGTTTATGGAGGGTGGTGAAGCAGCAATCACAACTGCACTCCCTGCAACGACAGTGAGTCCAAATAAAACTGTTGACAGATAAATTTTACTTTTCATGACTTTGCTCCCAATCATGCAAATTTTAAGCGCCTGATTCCTTCACACGTAAAAGTAGATTTCCTTCCCACAATGCGCAACGGTAATCAATAGCATATTCAATACTCTAAATAATTATATGTTTCTTTTGACACTCTTTGAACAGCATTTGTTCCTTACAAATTTCTGAAATCAAGCAGTCATTCAGGCACTTTCAATAATGTCTGTCATAGTATTTGTTCTGAAATTGTAACGGCAACCTCACTCGTTATTTTTGGTTCAATTGCCCCGGTCTCACCAAAGAAATCTCCACTTGCCGCTTGAGCGGTGCCGGACCGCGAAATTCGAGCGACTATGGAAATTTTATCAAAAGCCGAAATTGTCATATTTGGAACCATCGCCGAGTTGTCATCCAGTTCAATGACAAGCGGCAGGTCTTTCACTTGCCGTTTGACAACTGCCAGCGGCACGGCAGGGCCCTGCATCGCCCTGGCAAATATAAACACTGAATCCTGAGGATCGACCTGTTCCAATATGGCCGGTTCGACAGAAACACTGACGCGTACTGATTGGCCTGCAGCCACTGTTGACGCCCCATCACCGGAAGAACTGCTAGTACTGGCAATTTCGGCTTCTGCGCCTGATATTAAACGTCTGATTTCAGAACGTACATCCTCATTTGGACTCAGTTGTACTGCTTTGCGCCAATAATCCAGTGCACTTTGATAATCTTGCCGAAGAGCTACAGCAAAGCCTGCTAGAAACAGTGCTCCAAAATGCTGCGGATCCAATTCCAGTGCGCGATCGATTAACGATTCCGGTTCGCCCCGCAACTCTCCATTGTTTGCAAACGCACGTGCGTTAGCTTCGCGCACCAGTACATCAGCACTATCTCCAGCCAGTTCCCGAAATTTTTTAAGGGCGCCAGCTGCCTCTGCAAATCTTTCCTGAGCAACGAACAGCCTCGCCAGAGTATCCCAGCCCAGAGCATCATCGGGTTGTTCCGCCAGTCGTCTCATCACTTCCTGCGTCTTTTCTTCAAACGCCTGTGCTTCGAGATTTGTTTCATTGTCCAGTAGACCGCCGTCCGCTATTTGCGTATTTGCGACTGGCGGATTGGAAATGACTGATGGCTGGCCGAGCACAAGATACAGCGCACCAGCGGCAATCGGAATCACCGAAGCAACGGCAACAGCAGTCCATCGGTTGACTTTATCTCGGTTGCTGTGAATCTGTAAACCTTCTTCACCATTCGTTTCATCCAGATCGATCAATAGCCCGCGTTCAATCTCTTCCTGCAGGGTCTCGGCATCGACTGATTCTATCTCGCCGACAGCGATTCTCTGTCTGAGCTCCTCTAGCCGTTGCCTGGCTACTTCTATATTCTTTTGTTCGCGGGCAACTTCCTGGGAAATCGGCTCTCGCAGGATTACTCGTACAAGCGACCCCACGGCAACGCACACAAGCACGGTTGCGATCAGAAAGAAAAGGACGCTCATGCTGTCCGAATGGTCACTCGTCCAGTAAGCGTTGCGCTTTCTGACGCTCGACAGGACTCAAATCGGAAATCGGTCTTCTTCTTGTACGGTGCGAATATAGCCAGAATGTAGAAACTGCAATAATCAAGAATATGGCGGGACCAAACCACAATAGTACGGTCGTTTTCTTCAAGGGCGGTCGATACAGAACAAAATCTCCAAAGCGCTCAACCATATGTTCGATGATTTCGTTATTGGATTTGCCGCTACGAACCATGTTGTACGTACGTTCTCGCAAGTCTCGTGCCAAACGCGCGTTTGAGTCCGCAAGGGTCTGGTTTTGGCATACCATGCATCGCAGTTCTTCCAACAGCTCCTCAAATCTCGTCTCCTGCTCGGGGGAGTCGAATTCAAGCATCACTTCTGCAGCATGCAATTGCTGCACTGATAGCAGAATCAGAATCGAGGTGATAAGGAATATCTTCAACTCTTTGAATCCTCGATCAACGGCAGAATGACACTAGTGACGTCGTTATACGTAATCGGGCCGATATGTTTGTAGACAATGACTCCGGAACGGTCGATCACGAAAGTTTCAGGAACCCCGTATACGCCCCAGTCAATCGCCGCCGCACCTTGCTTGTCTGCTATAGGCGTAACCAGATACGGGTTTCCCAAATCTTGCAACCAACGAAGCGCATCGTCAGGTTCATCCTGGTAATTCAGGCCGACAATCGGTATTCCGCGATCCTTCAACTCAAAAAGCACCTCATGCTCTTCTCTGCATGCAACACACCAACTGGCCCATACGTTCAACAGCCAAGCTTGCCCTTTCATGTCTTCAGGCCTGAAAGAAGCCTGTTCAAGATGAAGCAGTGGCAAATTAAATGACGGTGCGCTTTTCCCAACTAAAGGAGAGGGCACGCGAGTGGAGTCAAGCTTGAGTCCAGCTGCAAAGAATCCAGCCACCGACAGAAATACGATCAGTGGAATCAGGAATTTCGGTCGAGCGAAAAACGATTGCACTAAGCTCATGCCTCAGAGGCAACTTCCGCGGTCGCCGCGATTTGCTCCCGTCTTGTGCTCGGACTCCTCAACCGCTGGTCGGTTGCGGCTAGGAATCCACCAATTGCCATCAAAATTGCACCACCCCAAATCCAGCGTATGAACGGCTTGATATGTATTCTCAAGCTCCATGCACCATTGGTGTCCAGAGGCTCACCGATTGAAACATAAAGGTCGCGGATAAAACCGGGCCGAATTCCCGCTTCTGTCAGAGGGTTGGTTTGAGTCGCGTAGGTGCGTTTTTCGGGAAACACGGTTGCAATGTGCTTGCCTTCGCGACTTGCTTTAACGGTACCGAAAGAAGAAATGTAGTTGTCCTTCGTCTTATTCACTACGCCTTCAAAAAGAAAGGTGACTCCGCCCAATTCATAGGTATCGCCAGGCACCATGCGCAAATCTTGTTCTTTTTCATAAGTGCTGACCATGGTTACTCCAACAACGAACACTGCAATTCCGAAATGGGCGACCGACATCCCCCAGATACCGCGAGGCAGATTCATCAGCGCGCGTATTTTCTGTGGACGACGCTTGACTCGATCCAGCAATCCGAAAACAGTGGAAGATGCCGTCCATAGTGCCAATGTCAAGCCGACTGCAGCCAGCCATTGATACGGACCCTCACTCAAAAACGGCAATCCCAATCCCAGTACGAGGCTAAACACCAGCATCGGCCAAAGACTACCCATCAAGCGGCTGAATTGATCGCGTTTCCAGCGCGTCAAAGCACCGATTCCGGCGAGCGCGGCAAGCGGCAGCGTCAATGGGATGAATACAGAATTGAAATACGGTGGACCCACTGAAACTTTTCCGAGTCCCAGAGCATCCAGAAAAAGCGGGTACAGCGTGCCCAGCAAAATGGTCGCAGCAGCAGTCACTAAAAATACATTGTTGAGGAGAATGCCAGCTTCGCGTGAAACAACGGAAAAGGTCCCGCTTGAACGAATACTGGAGGCTCTATATCCATAAATCGCAAGTGAACCGCCGATCACAAGACAAATCAATATAAGAAGAAATACACCGCGGGTTGGATCATTGGCAAAGGTGTGTACGGAAGTCAGCACACCAGAACGCACTAAAAATGCACCAATCAAACTCAGTGAAAAGGCCAGCATTGCAAGCAATACGGTCCACGATTTGAATAGACCGCGTTTTTCAGTTGCTGAAAGAGAATGTATCAGCGCAGTACCAACCAACCACGGCATGAACGAGGCGTTTTCCACCGGATCCCAGAACCACCATCCGCCCCAGCCGAGTTCGTAATAAGCCCACCAACTGCCGAGTGCAATCCCAAGAGTCAAAAAAATCCAGGCCATATTTGTCCAGGGTTTCGACCAACGCGCCCAGGCTGCATCCAGTCGCCCGCTGATCAATGCTGCCACGGCAAATGCAAACGCAACGGAAAATCCGACATAACCCATGTACAGCATTGGCGGATGGACCACCAGTCCGAAATCCTGCAGTAATGGATTCAATTCCTTGCCGTCGGCTACGGCCGGAATGAGTCGATTGAACGGATTTGAAGTTAATATCAGAAACAGCAGAAAACCAACGCTGACTACGCCGAGAACTGCAAGTACCTTTGCTAGAAAATCTGCCGGAACCTCGCGACTAAACCAAGACAGTGCCGCGGTCCAGCCAGCCAGCATCAACACCCACAATAGTAGTGAACCTTCATGCGCACCCCAGACTGCTGATATTCGATATATAAGTGGCAGTTCCGTGTTCGAGTTCTGGGCGACATATACAACGGAAAAATCATAAGTAATAAATGCATAAGTCAGGCAGAAAAAAGACAGCAGAAGTAACAAGAGCTGTGCTCTGGCTGCGTATCTGGCACTGGCGAGCAACGATGGCGCTCTCAATAGTGTCCCTGTTATCGGCAAAGCAGCCTGAGCAAACGCCATGCACAGTGCAAGAATTAAACAGAATTGGCCAAGTTCCGGAATCATGTTCGGTTGATATCTATTCCGTTTGAAGAGTCTGGGCAGCCTTCAAGGCATCGGCGACTTCAGGAGGCATATAGTTTTCGTCGTGCTTGGCAAGCACCTCGTCCGCCTGGAAGTTTCCCTGTGAGTCGAGTCTTCCCCTGGCGACTACGCCTTGACCCTCGCGGAAAAGATCCGGAAGAATACCGGTATATTGGACTGGTACTGTGCTTATCGTGTCTGTAACTTTGAACTTCACCAGCATGTCGTTACCAGGCCGGTTAATACTTCCCTCGACAACCAGTCCGCCTATGCGAAACTGTTTTCCGATGGGCGCGTCTCCAGCTTTCACCTCGCTCGGACTGATGAAATACAACAGATTGCTCTGGAACGCATTCAACATCAGTGCAAGAGCGATAGACATCCCTACAACTATCAATCCGGCCATTCCTAAGCGTCTTGCTCTTCTCGGAGTCATGTTCAGAATAGTAATATTTGTGATCGAACCAAGTTTGCAGAACGCAGATTCTTGAATTCCACGAAGAAACTTCGTTTCTGCTGCACTCGTATATTATGTTGTATTGTCGCGCAATTGTCACACATACAAACTGCCCATTGACAGATTCTTGTTGAACCGGGTCCGACTGTGTTGATTGTCAGATGCCGAACAGAAGGTTCACCATCAAAATGACGACCACAAGAAATACGAGTGTCATGCCACTTCCAGCGCGTACGAAGTCAGCCACTCGATAGCCACCTGGACCTTGGATCAATGCGTTGACCTGATGCGTAGGGATCAAAAATGAATTGGAAGTAGCAAGTGCCACAGTCAGCGCAAACACTGAAGGATTCGCACCGATTTCAACCGCAATATTGATTGCGATCGGTACCAACAAGACCGTTGCGCCTACATTGGACATTACCAGTGTGAATACTGTTGTAAGAATTGCCAGAGCGAATAGAATCAGAAAATCCGGGGTGCCAGCCAACAAGTGCACGAACTGCTGAGCGATCCACAAAGCGGTTCCACTCAGTTCAACCGCGATTCCAAGCGGAATCAAACTAGCGAGGAGAAAGACGCTCTGCCATCCGATAGCATGATACGCTTCTTCAATTTTGATGACTCCCGAAATAATCATCAGAACTGCTCCGGTTAGCAGGGCCGCTGAAAGTCTCAAATCGGTAAAAAGAACGAGTCCAAGAGTCAACAGGAAAATCACCATCGCATACTTGAACTTTTTGGGCCTGAAGTCTTCTCGCGGAAAATCCGTTACAGCGACAAAATCAAGTGAGCTCACGAATCGCTGTAAATCTCGCCACAAACTATGCACAATAAGCGTGTCTCCGGCCTTCATCGGAACATCAATGAGATTCTCGCGCACCGGTTTTTCATCTCGATACAGCGCCAGCAGTGTAACGTGGTAATTTCTTCGATAACCCAGATCACCCATGGTTTTTCCGATCGCCAAGGATGAAGGTGGAATGACGACCTCCGCAATGCCGGACGTAGATGGGTTAAACGCGTCTTGAAATACCCTAATCTCGTTTTTCAAAATTAGATTGTAGGTTTCTGCGTTAGCCACAATCTGCTCATAGCGCCCCATGATGGCAATGTCGCAGTTGGGGACGATTTCTGTATTTCGTTCCGGCTCCACTACGAGTTTACCACCGACATTGATCGCGATAATCCGCTCATCGTAACCGCCTTCATCTTCTAATTCTCCGATTGTTCGGCCAATGATCGAACTGTTACTGTTTACTGACAGTTCATAAACTTGACCGGTAATTCCGTAGACATCTTGCACATAGCTCGCAACAGCACCCGTTTCCAGAGATTTGACAGTACCTGCGGGAAGTACGTATTTACCGAAAAAGTAAAAATAGCATCCACCAACGAGCAACAGCACCACACCAATTGGCGTCACGGCAAAAAGCGAAAAGGTTTCCAGCTGAGAGACATGTGGTGGAAGCTGCGGATTGGCAAAGATTATCAAGTCGTTTAGCAGAATCAATGGGCTTGAACCCACCATAGTCAGCGTACCTCCGAGAATAGCGCAATATCCCATCGGCAATAGAAGACGAGTCGGTGAAACTCCGCTGCGCTTGGATATGCGGTCAGCTACTGGCAAGAACAATGCGGCCGCTCCGATGTTCTGCATAAATCCCGAAATCAAGCCGGCTGTTCCCGAAATCAGAACCATGATGCGTCGTTCCGCATTCCCGGCAATCTGGAGAATTCTAGCTGCCAGGCGATTCAAGCCACCGGTTTTGTCCAGCCCGGCTCCCAATATCATGACCGCAATAATTGAAATAACCGCGTTGCTGGAAAATCCATCAAATAGTCTGCTCATAGGCACCAGGCCACTAAAATCCGGGACTAGACTTGACAGGCCAATGATGACCATAATCAGAATTGCGACAACATCAACTCGGAAGACTTCTGTAACAAAAAGGAGGATCGTGACGCCCAGCAGCGCCAGGACCCAGATCATTGTGATTGTTAGTGGAATTGTTTCTGTCAACTATGTTCGCCCATTAAAATGGTGATCAAGTTGACACAAGGCGCATGCTGCTATTGGACAGTGCAACAGGTACAAAATAACTCCCAGCGAGAGATATTCAAGCTGCGTCTGGCTGTTGACATACTGGGTAGTTACATCCCTGCGAATGAAGTGTCTGCAATGTCGAGACGACAGGGTTTTCGACAGTATCGTTTGTCGTCTCACCAATTATAACGAAAACTGTATTGCAGCAATGTGCGAATGTGGTGTTTTTAGAGAAATTTTCACCTGAAATTGAATGAATTGACTTCGCTCATCCTCAAAATTCTTGTTTTTGCTAAAATAGCAATTACTGCTGAATAACATAAACCGTGCGTCAAAAGAACACTCGATGAAATTCAATATCGCCTGTATCCAGAATTGTGCCACAGACAATCTGAGTCAAACCATTCAGGATTGTGAAGTTCTGTCTCGAGAAGCTTACGATGCTGGAGCTGATCTAATCTGTCTGCCCGAATTCTTTTCATATTTGAACCTTAACGAGAAGGGTCTGGATGTAGCGCCATTCCGGGAATCCGAACATCCAACTTTGGCAGCTTTTCAAGAGCTGTCACTCAAATTGCAAGTCTGGATACTGCTGGGTTCGATAGCCATTTACGATTCTCAGGGGAAGAAACGAAATCGATCGATACTTTTGAATCCACGAGGAGAAATCGAGGTTCGATACGACAAGATCCACATGTTCGATGTAAATCTCCCGAATGGAGAAGTCTATCGAGAATCAGACGTATTCTCTCCCGGCAACAAAGCGGTTACTGCAAGCTTACCTTGGGGCGAGTTGGGACTGACGGTTTGCTATGATTTGCGCTTCCCGCATTTATACCGTTCGCTAGCACATGCCGGGGCAGATGTAATTTCTGTACCTGCCGCTTTTACTCGAACAACCGGACAAGCGCACTGGCATGTCATGCTTAGAAGTCGAGCCATTGAGACTGGCGCCTATGTCGTGGCACCCTGTCAATATGGAGATCATGGCAGAGCGAAAACGTACGGCCACTCATTGATTATTGACCCATGGGGGAGAATACTCGCGGATGGCGGAGAAGACAGAGGCTATATAATCGCCGAAGTCGACATGGAAGAAGTAAAGAATGCTCGGCGAATGATTCCGGCTCTTGAACATGACCGAGATTACACCAAACCCAATCTTGAACTACCGCAGACGCTTCGAAAAGTGTCTTAGCGACGCAACTGCTTAAAGTAATTTTCAACCTGAGCAAGGACGTTAAACTGATATGAGTGAGTCTTTATTAATAACGCTGATTATTCTGCCGATTGCCATAAGCATCGTAATCATGTTCTTGTTTCGTGGCAAAGGTCCGTCAACCGTGGACCAAAATTCCCACAACGATCACTAGAAAACTAAGAATCTTCATTACTGGCAAGGCAACCGATGGGTTGTTTTTGCTTTCAGCAGTAACGAAGAAAGATTCCGGCCCTGAGTTTCGGATCGAACCAGGTTGATTTCGGCGGCATTACCTGACCTGCATCGGCAACTTCCATCACTTCTTGAATGGTTGTGTTCACGCACGCAAATCCCAGTCGCCAGCCTTTTTTACATCTTTCCATCAATCCTGTAATGCCCTCGACTCCTGGCGCATAGCTAAGCCTTTCGTCGGAACGAGCGTTGTGAATTCCAAGCACCGATGCCAGAATTCTTTCTTGCAGTATCGAAACGTCAAGTGATCCAGCCGGATTGTCGGATGGAACCATTGCAGCAGGAATGCGTAAGCCATAAACCGAGTCGTCAACAATCATGGTGATGTCCCTGGATCGCATGGGGAGCAAGGCATCCAAGTCACGGGTATCTTTCTGCTGGACTTCAATGCCAGTTGCCGCAATCGCAGCAATCAATTCGGATTCATCCATGCCATTGAGGTCGCGAACGCAACGAAAATAGGAAAATATCCGCAACTGACTATCTGGAAACAAAGCAACTAGCAGATGATCCGCATTCGGGCACTCATCAACTCCTGCAGCACGCTGTTTTACAATTTCAGCGAATCTCGCACCTGACGCACAGCGGTGATGACCATCGGTCAGGTAGGTATATTCAATATCAGCAAACCCTTGCTCAAGTTGTGCAGACAGAGCTGAATCACTCACTTTCCAGACTGTCTGAGCAACATCATCCCAAGCTGTAAATTTTAAGTATGACTCGTCCTGCGTTACCTGTTCTACCACATCATCAATGTCACTTCGGTCTGCATAGGCTACGCAAATCGGACTGGATGTCACGCCGACGTTCTCCTGATAGCGCGTTAACATGCTTTCCTTTTCGAGTTGGGTATCTTCGTGCTTTTTCAGTCGCCCTTGCGTGTATTCATTGACCGGGATATCGGCGATAACACCGATCTGCTCATGTTGTCCGGCCTGCAGTTTGTAGAGATAGTATGCCGGAGACGTTGTGTTCAAGAATGCACCATTCTCCAGCAGTTGATTTAGGTGAGATTGATTGTGGTGGAGAATTTCCTCAAGCGTCGGACCTGAACCATCAAACTCTTCGAGTGAGCGCATGACGTTGACATAGTTTCCTGGGTGTAATCCAGCAAATTCTCGCCGCTCAGATGGTAGCATGGCATCATATGCTGGCGTCACCACGCTCGCTGCTCGTTTAGGCTCTACCAGATAGCCGTCGAATTTTCTGATTTTAGGCATCAGGAATTGTCCTGAGAGGCAAAATATTAGAGATTAGGAGTGTGAAGCGCGAAAATTATCCATGAAATTCGCCAGTTTTTCCACTCCTTCCATAGGCATGGAATTGTAAATGCTTGCGCGAATTCCACCGACACTTCGATGACCCGTAAGATTCACAAGACCCTGCAGTTCGGCATCCGCCAGAAACTTCGATTCCAAACCTTCATTCGGCAAACGGAATACAACATTCATGCGAGACCTGCTCTCACCTTCAACCGGGCAATTGTAAAACCCATTGCTGGCGTCAATCATTCCATACAGGTGTGCACATCTTGCTATGGACAATTTTTCAAATTCATCCACTCCGCCTTTATCTTTGTACCACTTGAGCACTTTTCCCGCGACATAAATCGGGAAAATTGCCGGCGTGTTAAAACGAGAGTTAGTAGCATAGTGAACTCGGTAGTCAAGGTAGGTGGGAAGATCCCGCGGGTGCGTCTCAAGCACCGACTTTCGCACGATCACGAGTGTAAGTCCTGATGGTCCCAGATTCTTCTGGGCACCGCCGTATGCAACGTCCATGAGATTCCAAGGAATGTGTCTGGAAAAGTAATCGGAAGACATATCGCCGACCAAAGGAACACCCAAGTCTGGCCAATCGTACAGTCGAACACCACCGATGGTTTCGTTAGTCGTGATATGGAGGTAGCGAGTATCCGGTTGCAGTTCGATTTCATTCTCGCTGGGTGTGCGACTAAACTGATCGTCTGTACCATCCCAAGCGATATACACGTTACCGTAAACCTGACTGTCCTTCATCGCAAGATTTGCCCAGTGTCCGCTATGTACAATGGCTGCCTTTTGCGAAGGTGCGAGTAAATTCATGGCTGTCATTGCGAACTGCAATGTCGCTCCGCCCTGAAGAAACAGAATTCCAAATTCGTCCGGAACGCGCAGCAGTTCCTTGACGAGCCCTACTGCTTCGTTGTGAACTTCATCATAGTGGGGACCGCGATGACTACACTCGATGAGTGACATCCCCGAATTTTTATAATTTACCAGTTCTGACTGAGTTTCCTCCAAGACCTCCACGGGTAGCATACATGGCCCTGGACAAAAGTTATAGACGCGATCGTTCAAGTGGACACCTCCTAATCGGCGCTAAGGGTTAATAAAATTTGTTAATTCACACGATTGATGGTGATGCCTTCCTTGAACGCATCAATGATTTCAACCACGCCCTCCGCAACCGCGTTTTGAGCCTGGTTTGTTGACGCACCGATATGGTGAGTCCCGTAAACGTTTGGATGTTTAGCGAGTTCCGAATCAAAGTCACCAGCTGAAGCAGCAGGCTCGTTTGCATAGACATCTAACCCGGCCCGAATGGACTTCGTATCCATGGCATGCAGCAATGCCTTTTCATCAACCACGTCGCCGCGCGAAGTATTCAGCAAAAATGCTCCTTCACGCATTCGCGAAAGAAACCCTTCATCGATCATATTGCGGGTGCTGTCTGCGGCTGGAACATGAACGGTAACTATGTCGCTTCGAGCAGCGAGTTGTTCCAGTCCTTCTACTGTGCTTATACCGAGTGAAGCCATTCTTTTGAGCAAGCTTTCAGATCGACCCGGCTTTTCAACCATTAGTATATTCAAGCCAAAAGCATGTGCACGTTCAGCAACTGCCATACCGATGGCACCGGCTCCAACTATGCCGATAGTGCGTCCCATCAGACCTTGTGCTGATGAATATACCTTTTTATTCCAATGGCCTTCGCGCAGTTCTTGGACGTTATCCGGAATGTTGCGATCAATGGAGAGCAAGAGTCCCATCGTGAGTTCTGCAACTGCGACGGCATTTTTACCTGGGACATTGCAAACTGAAACATTTCGCTCTGCAGCGAATGCCTTGTCAATCGTATTGGTGCCCGCACCTGCACGGATAATGATCCGCAGATCAATCGCAGTTTCAATCGCAGCTTTTTCCACTCTTGTACTGCGAACGACCAGTGCATTGGCTTCTGTGATGACACCAGGCAAATCTTCTGCTTGCAAATCCGGTTGATAGCGGGTTTCGTGCCCGAAATTCTGAATCTGCTGCAACTGCTTCTGGGGAAATTTATCGGCAAATAGTATGTGCATTCTTTCTCAAAAATAAAAGTTTCATGCTATTGGAAATGAATTCAATTGTTCACAACTTCTCAGTTCTATTAAGGCAGTGCCGAAAGCAAGGCACTTACAACATTCAACAACAGAGGAATTGGCTCCAACTGCTCTTCGCTAGTTTTCCCCACACAGGGTTTGAGAAATACTTTCAACTATTCGGCTGGCAGAATACAACCTAGCCTGTGTAACAGACCAGAATTGAAACTGTGTTGCGGCAATGCTTTAGGATGACATGCAACCCGCATATCCTTGCTCACTTTGACAATCCATATCGCTTGAAATAAAAACCACAAGGAATAGATTATATTCAATATTTTTATTCATTCATGCCTTAAGGTGTACCCAAATCCGAAATTAGAGAATGAATTCGCTTAACATCAGCAAGATTTTAGCGAATTTACTGGATTTTACAGCTCCGATTATCGAAGACAGGAGCAACACGAAGAATTTGTCTGGATTTGCAGGAGATTGCCAACCTGATGCATTGTCCGCTGGCATTTTCGCCACTGTGCAAAGGTGCGCAACCCTTCCGGAGTCGGAATGGATTCAAGCTCGGTTCGAAAAAGCGCCACCCGAGGCGCTCAGCTCATAACAGCAGCGGAAAGCCTCGAATATGATCCAGCGCTTCATCCATCACCTTGCGGTGGCAGGCATTGACTTTCACTGTCCATTGCCGGGCATGGCGTACGATCAGTGCGGCGACATCATACAGACGCAAACGCACTGTAGGAGCACGGGCAGTTGACAACGAATGCGGCAATACCATCCGCATCAAGGCAAACAGGTTATAGGCCATTGAGCTTAACATCAGCCATGCTGCATTGGCATGAAAGTCCCCACAGGGCAATCTGGCGGCGGCGAAATCACTGCGAAGCTCCTTGATTCTGTTTTCGCTCGACTCGCCACGCTGGTTATAAAAATGCACCACCTCGGGGTCTGATAACTCATCCTTGTTGGTTGCAATCGCACGATAAATGTTGCGACCCCGTACCCCTGTTTCAGCATCGCTGTTGATCAAAATGTCCAACTGTGAGTTGTCATCATCATCAATGTGCTTTCTTTGCACAATCAGCGTAAACGCTTCTGTTTTTGTCATCACATGCAACGTGCGACAAACCTGTTCTGTGTCCGATTCACTGCCATCACGATATACCAATGGGCGCCATTCGCAATCTTTGATTTCAGAGATGGTTTCTTTGACCGCACTATCCATCTTGGCACGGATCGCAAAACCCATGCCACTGTCCATCGCATAGTTGATCACCGCGGCTTGATAGCCGGCAGCATCAATGCGAACATCCGATACCGACACACCCTCCGGCAATGCCGACTCACAGCGCTGGATGAACTGTAAATTCTCTTTGTTCGGAGATTCATTGCCTTCTCGAAACTCTACCGCCACCACCTGGTCGGTTTCAGCGATGTGCCCGACCATCGGCGTGTAGCCACGGTGCTTTTTATACGTGTACCGAGCTGCACGCTTGTTCGATTCGATCACCGTAGCATCTATGTCCAAGGTAATCTGCGTTCGGTTGTAAAGCCCTGCTGCAAGAATTGTTTTGTTGAGATTGACCAATCCCTGCATCGCCTGATCACTGCGCCCGGCGCGCCGCAACCAATTGCCCAGTGTCTTGGCCCCAGGCAACTTCCCGCAGCCCAATAGCTTCATCAAAGGCTTTTCTTTTTGCAAATGGCTTACGTCGTCAAGACATTTGCCGCCTTCATGAAACAGCAACATGAAAATATTGAACATCGCGCCTTGACGGTAGCCGCGGTTGCTGCCCGCTACAGGCAATTGCCGATCCGCCAATTGTTCCAGACCAAGACGCTGCATTAGCTGTGCAACGACGATCAAACCGGCGCGGGAGGTTAAAATACGTTTGCTGATTCCAATTTTATGGGGTGAAATCGACATGAGCCTTGTACCTCTGAGATATTTTTGGGCTTCACCCATTGGGTGAAATTCGATTGTTTATGAAAGCCTTATTGTACAAGGCTTTTCTATTGATCTCAGATTTCTAATTGCGGATTAGGGGTGTAAATAGAGAATTTTCAAATCACAACGTCATTTTCCCTCGATTCGGGTGTTTGCACAGCAAGAGACGGTTGAGTTTGCCGAGCTTGACGAAATTCGGGCGCACCGAACCGCCCGCCAACGCAGAACCTGTATCGCTCGGTTGGAAGGCCCCGCCAAGGGGCGAGGTCAGGCGGCCAGCGGCTTGACCAGCGAGCGCATGTTTTGCGGTTGTCCGGCCTCGATGGCAAAACAAGCCGCCGCCAGCATCACCGTCATCGACATGGAGATTCTCAGCGCCATGCGCCGTTGTCCGCGCAGATAGTGATTGTGCATCAAAAAACTGTCGGCAATCCTGGAATTGATCCGCTCCAGTGCGCTTCTTTGTTTATACAGGCGCTTCCATTTGAGTGTGGAATGCGGCAATTCACCAAAATCTCGCAGATGATCCGGATCCACTTTGACGCGCACCACTCGGGTCTTGGCACCGGCGGTGACGTTGCCCAGACGATAACACTCGTCTCGACCCTGGCACTGGAAATCATTGACCGCAGCCGGACAGGCCCACTTGAGCGTGCCGCGCTTTTTTTCGTAGCCCTGATAATGCATCGGCCGGATTTGCTCGCTTTCCGGACACTTGCAGTAAAGATCGCCATGTTCGGTTCGAAGCAGAGTGTCAAACTTGTTTTCATCCAGGCAACGGGTGGCAACCCGAAGCTGGTCCGGGTCCAGGTTTTCATCCTGCCACAGGTTGCGATTGGCAATGACCGACAGGATATCCGCCTCGAACAACCGCTTTCTTAACGAGTTGCTGTCCAGACCGCGGTCGGCAACAAAGCTTTCACAGCGCTTGGACAATGCTGAACCGATAAACTCCGACACCAAAGTTTCACAGTGCGGATGCTCGGATTCGTGGGCCGGTGCCAGCGTAAACCCAATGGGCAACTCGTAATTTACATCGCCCAATAGATGCAACTCGTAACCGTACCATCGCTTGTTGGTCTGAACCTCTTTGCCATTCGAATCGGTGCCGAACTGTTTATGGCAGCCCCAAGTCGCATCCGGGTCGGAGGTCAGACACTCGCCGCTGAGCGGGTCCACCCGGTGAGCCAGCTTGCGGCCGGTGGAATGAGACTGGATCGCTTTGCCATCGTAACCGACCCGTTGACCGAAGTCCGGCAACAGGTCAGTCAGCTTGTGACGCTGGGCTTCAAACAGCGCTTGAACGCAACCGGTGGCTTCATCCACCTCGATGAGCGTTTGCTTAAAGCGACTAAAGGCACCATCGGATGGCACCCGGTAGCGAGCCACAGGCTTGGGCTCGCCGTTGGCGGCCGCCTTGAGCTCAAAGCCCAAAGCAATCATCAAAGTGGGATTGCGCATCAGTTCGCGGCGAAAGGAAGCGACGCTTCGGTGCTGCAGCACGATCATGGCCAATACCGCTTGCAGCATGGCTTCGATCGGCCAGTCCTGTCTGCCTTTGCCATTGCGGTGACGACGAATTTCGCGGCTCACCTCGGTGAGGTCAATCTGGGCAAAGATGCCTCGCAGTCGATCCAGTTCGCAATAGTCGAAATAGTCTTGCCAAAATAAATCATAATGAACCGGTGCCATGAGTTCGACCTCCTTTGGATTGAGTGCTGCCGATTAATATTTAACAGTATTATACTTGAAAGAGGCTGGCTCATGGCATTATTTATCAATTAAAACAACATATTATGAACGAAAAAGCACTTTGACCCAGGCTTGTTTCAGCCCTTGCACGAGGGGGATTGAAGTGGGGTAAAAATTGGCCTTGAAGGCTGAAAAGTGCCCAAAAACCCTGTTTTCAGGCGATTTTGTGGGGTAAACGAAAGTTCAAGCTCTGGATTTTGCGCAAAAAATCAATGACTTACGTTTCCAAAAAATGCCTCGTAAATAATTGCGTGTAAACTCATGAAAATTACGAAAAATTCTTTCCTCTATTGATGTTGAAGCAAAGCAGTAGCTTAGAACAGGGCATAACAGTAAAATGTCCAGCGCCGATAGGTTGTTGCTGGCATGTATTTCGGGTCATCGGGCTTTCATTGCTGCGTAGTGGCGGCGCCCTGTTCCAGAATTTGCTTGGCTTCAACCTACACTACAATTATGCACTGCCGATTCAAGAATGTCCGGCTTGAACTGCTTTATAGACATGAGATCAAAATGTAAACACACATCATTGCGCCTTGGATCAACATTAAAATTAACTGCAATGACTCAGACTAGCCTTTTGCTAGTTGCACCAATCCAGATCATCCGGTGTGGCTGGATTAACACAACATGAAAGAATATCGAATGAACACAATGACATATACTCGAGTTGCACATGTTTCTATCTGCAAGCGTTTCACGCAACGTCTGCTCCAGATTATTATCGCCTTGACATTGGCAGCATCTTCATCGGTGGTATTGCAGTCAGTCGAAGCGGCTGATAAGAACAGCCAGGGAGACGTGCAAATGTCCAGGATAGATAGCAACTCGACGCACCCTGTCAGCGTGATTGACCGATCAGATATTGAACTGTCTGGAATGACGAATGTCTCAGACCTTCTGGCAAGTCGTAGGCTTTACAATAGTTTTGGTTTTGCACGACCATACATCCTCGGGAGCGGTCGAGCTGCACTGCTTGTGAACGGCCATCCAATTTCCGACACAACTTACAACCTCAACTCCCTGCCTATTTCAGCCATTGAACGAATTGAGGTTTTTGGCGGAAGCGCGTCCGTCTTTCACAGCAGCGGTTCCATCGCTGGCGCGATCAATATCATTCTTAGACGCGACTTTGAAGGAATCGAAGTCCAGTTGCACGGTGATCGTCCGACGGATCTAGGAGCAGATGCAGAGCACGTAAGTAGTTTATGGGGAGGTGCAATCGGAGCAGGTCATCTTACGATAGGTGTAGACGCTTTTTACAGAGACAACATTCGTGACGCTGATCGTGATCATACCCGCTCCATATGGACAGAGGACGGTTCGTTCGCTACTACATCGAATGTCTCATTCGGCGGAAATACAGTACTCATTCCCGTCACCACCAGTGCCGGCAATACTTTGATTGCACGTAATCTAGGCGATTGCCCAGATGACCTATACACCGGCGTACTCGAACGGCCTAGAGGCATACAAGGCTCAGGTTGTGGATTTCCGTACGGTAATTATCAGTGGAGTTGGGGTTGGCGTAATCGAGAGAGCGTGTTTTTAAACTTCGAACACCCATTCGGCGAGGCATCTGATATGTATGTCGATGCCCGATGGTCAAATACCGACTACATGTCTCGTATGGCGCCCTCAGTCGGCACTATTGAGTTACCAAACGACACCGAGCTGCCGAATGGCAACTCGATAGTGGACGAAGTATTGCCACTGCATGAAAGAAGTGGCATAACTTTACCCACGGATGGGAGCATTTTTGTGGCTCATCGCTTTTTAAGGCACGGCAACCGCGACACGCGAGTAGACATAGAAAATTATGATCTCGCGCTCGGCTTGAAAGGACAATTCGTGAGTGGTATCAACTATGACACACAAATTCGATACTATCGTCATGACAACATCCAGAAGGCTGGTACCTACGTGAGCGAAAACGCGTTAATGGATGCGATCACAGCAGGGCACTATGATCTAGAGAATCCACTATCGCAAAACTCAGATCATCTAAATGCAATTCGCGATACTGGGCTTCATCTGACCAAAGATTACATCACGAACCACAAGAAAATCAACGCAACCCTAAATGGAACCGCATTCAAACTTGACGGAGGCGATTCTCTTTGGGTAGCAGGAGCCGAGTTTGTCGATGAGGATAATCGGAATATTTACGATTATAGGGATGTAGAAAACAATCCTCTTGTAATCGAGTCCGACGTAATAATCGGGTCCGCTGGCAATTCATACGCAGGCAATATTCGCCGAAAGTCCGCGTATGCCGAGATGTTATTGCCTCTCCGTCAAAATTGGGATGTCGTGATTGCCGGACGACATGACGACTACCATGATATCGGTGCAAAGTTCTCTCAGCAAATCTCAAGCCGCTTTCGCTTCAATGAGAATCTAGCCGTCCGAGGTTCCTGGAGCAAAGGCGGGAGTCCGCCCAGTCTGTATGCGTTGCATCATGAGAAATCACTGGACTATCCATACATTTGCGATACGATTAATCTCGGCGACCCGAATGATGACTGTGTTGAGTATCAGGTTCAACGCGAAAATACAAGCAATCCGGACCTGAAACCTGATGATTCCGAAAGTGTGAGCCTTGGATTTGTCAAAAATTTAAATATGTTTTCGCTTAGCGCAGACTGGTTTCGAATCAAGCTATCAAAAACGCCAGTGTCATTGCCAGCTCAGATGATTGTCGACTTGAAAAAGAGTGGGCAATTACCAGAAAACGCAGATGTCATATTGGGTGATGGCAATCGAATCTCGAAAATCAGCAGCCCTTTATTCAACAGCGGAGCATCAGTTGTCTCCGGGGTCAATGTTCGCGCACAGACCGACTGGCAAACTGATTGGGCAGACATGGATTTTGAAGTTCGTTGGCTTCACCTGATGCAACCCAAGTCATACGTGGCTGGCGTACCAAATCCAGACGATACACCGAGTGAGCGAGTTCATGCAACGCTTCTCGCGAACAGAAACAATTTGACAGCGAGCTGGAATGTATCTTTCGTATCAGGTTTCTGGAATCCGCGAGAAACCTATCGTTACAAGTCGTGGATAGGACACGATGTTATGTTACGATGGGAAAATGCATTTGGCAAGGAAAACGTAGACCTTACTACTGGAATTTTGAATGTCGGCGACCGCGGTCCGGCCATTGATCCTACTAGACCTGGTGCAGATGGTGCGGTTTCAACATTGGATTCCCTGAGAGGCAGGACATTTTTTCTAACCACTAAAATGTCGTTTTGACGATAGTCGAACTGATTTATTGGTAAGCTGAGTGCCGGCACACTCAATGTTTGATGATGCCGTTCCGTGGCAGCAGTGAACGGTCAGATTTCAACACTGTAACAGTCGTGCCAGTTAACGTAGTGCCTGTTTGATGCCTGGAACTGCGAACTAGACGGACAGGCAATTCATTCCGTCTTCAAATTCTGTCTTAGAAATTTGATCTCGAATCGCTTCGTCACGATATTTTCATAACTGTGAATCTACAAAACCAAATTATCAATTCGGCACTCTCCTGGATAGTAGCTGTCGTCCTTGTGTTATCTGGAACCGTTGTTGCGGTAGCAACAGAACCAACATCCCAAGTACCACCTCGATATATGGTTTCTGCTGCCCATCCAAAGGCAACTGAAGCTGGACTCGACATACTCCGTCGAGGTGGAAATGCAGTTGACGCAGCGATTGCAGTACAAATGGTACTAAATCTGGTTGAACCGCAGAGCTCTGGAATTGGCGGTGGTGGTTTCATGCTGTTCTATAAAGCCTCGACTCAAGAAGTCCTCTCTTACGATGGACGAGAAACTGCGCCTGCGGAGGTGACCTCTGACCTGTTCCTGACACCGGAAAGCGAACCAATGAAGTTTTTCGATGCTGTTTTAGGTGGACGCTCTGTCGGCGTGCCAGGTACTGTGGCAATGCTGGCTCAGGCCCACAAAGAACATGGGGAAATTCCTTGGGCGGAGTTGTTTGAACCAGCTATCAAGCTCGCGCGGGATGGATTCACTGTCGGTCATCGGCTTGCTTCGATGCTTGCCGGCGAACGCGCAGACCGACTGAAGACGTTTGCTGAAACTAAAGAATACTACTTTCCGAACGGCTCACCGCTTACAGCTGGAGATATTCGTACTAACTACGCTTTCGCAGAAACTTTAATTGAGATTGCACAACATGGGCCTGAAGCATTCTACAGAGGTGCAATTGCTGAAGATATCGTTGAGACAATTCGGCATGCACCCTATAGGAGTGGGTTACTTGCATTATCGGACCTTTCAGAATATCAAGCAATCCGCCGACCGCCAATTTGTCACCCATATCGAATTTATCGCATATGCGGAATGGGGCCGCCAAGCTCGGGCGCATTGACAGTCGGTCAGATACTCGGGCTACTGGAATACTATGACCTGAAATCTTTGGGTGCTAGCAATCCAATCAGTTGGCACCTCATTGCGGAAGCATCGAAACTTGCGTTTGCAGATAGAAATCGTTATATGGCCGACTCCGATTTTGTCGAAGTTCCTACTGAAGGTTTGCTTGATCCAACGTATCTCGCTAACCGCTCCAGGCTGATCAAACTGGATTCTACATTGGACACACCCGCAAATCACGGGCTACCACCTGGACCTCCAGCTGTCAGTTACGCAAACGACCACGATGTGAGTCGTTCAGGTACAAGCCACATTTCAATTGTGGACTCCGAAGGCAATGCAGTGTCAATGACAGGCAGCATTGAAGGGCCATTCGGTTCCCACTTGATGGCTCACGGGTTTCTGCTCAACAATGAATTGACCGATTTTTCATTTGTTCCCGAAAAGGATGGCATGCAAATAGCGAATCGTGTAGAACCTGGAAAAAGACCACGCAGTTCAATGGCTCCCACTCTTGTATTCAACTTAGATGGTTCACTTCGACTCGTAGTGGGGTCACCGGGTGGCAGTCAAATTATCGGATACTTAGTCAAGACACTAATTGCAGTCTTGGATTGGGATATGGATATTCAGACAGCAATCGATTTGGGGAATGTTGTAAACCGGAACGGTACAACCGACCTTGAAGAAGGAACTACGGCACAAATGCTGCAATCTCAGTTGGACAGTTTAGGACATCAGACCCGAGTACGCAGCTTGACGAGCGGGCTTCACGGCATTCAAATTGAAAACGGAGTTATGCGAGGAGGCGCAGACCCTCGGCGGGAAGGAATTGCGCTTGGAGAGTAAGTCAGACTCGATTGAACATTGATCAGAGCTTAATTTTGATTGCTTGAAAAATCGTCGGGCGAAGCTCTCCAGCATCTACAACCGCCATCTTGAGTGTGGAACTCACCAGTCGTGATTCTGCCATCTCTTCACCAAATAATTCTATAAACTTCAACCGGTTTTCTCCGCTTACCTTGGATATTTCATCTCGCACAATCGAACGATACCACTTGTTGCGATCGCGAGTGCTTACTGAGGCAAACCCAGCCTGCTCCAGTAACTTCATCATCTGTTCAGCCGTACAAAAGTGAAAATCCAATTTGGAGTAATCAAGCCAGTCACTCACTCGTTGTGATTGAATCGTGGTTTCACTGCCTAGCCAGTCACTTCCGACAAATTCACCGCCGAATTTCAAGATGCGAAATATTTCTTCGTAAAAATTTTGTTTGTCCTCGATATGAATAATCGAATCTTTGGAAAACACGATGTCAATCGATTCATCTTCAAAGTCCAGCTCCCCTGATTCGACTAAGCGGTATGCAATCGACTTTGTCAAACCGGCTTCCACAGCTTCGTGTTCGGCTCGAGCAATCAGGCGATCAATAACGTCAATCCCAATAACCTTTTCTGCACCGTAATCAGTGACCAGCAAACGATCTATTCCTCCAATTCCGCAGCCTACATCCAACACCGTCTTTCCACGAACGACAGTACGTTTCAGAATTTCGTAAACTTCAGCCGTCCCTCCTGGTGAGAGGAATCCTTCTCCCCACAACCACTCAAGACCTCTTACAAATTTATCGTCATATGCCATACATGAACACCATTAAACTCGATCCGCTCCAAGCTGAATTCATTCTGTTGATTCGAAGTATGTGAACGGTACAAAAATCGCCGCCCCAATTCACAGAACCTTACTCATATATACTCATATACTAGTGCCATTTGTTAATTTATTTGGCTTGGCATATTAACATGCCATATTCACAGGAGGAGAAATTTTTGGCAAAGGAGACATTGAAACAAAGGATTGATGCGGGCGATTTTGTAATTACTTGTGAACTCACTCCACCCAAAGGCACCGATCTTGTACCACTGTTTGAAAAAGCAGAACTGCTGAGAAATCTTGTACACGCTTTCAATCTGACCGAGTCTCACTCTGCGAGAATGGCCATGGAACCTACTGCGGTCGCACATCTATTGCTCGACCGAGGCATCGAACCAATCGTGCAAATGACCTCACGAGACAAGAATCGAATCGCAATTCAAGCAGGCATGCTGGGAGCGGCTGCTCTCGGAGTGCCAAATCTGGTTTTCATGGGAGGTGACCCACCAAAATACGGTGATCATCCGGATGCAAAACCTGTTTTCGACTTATTTGCCTCGCAACTCCTTGAAGCCGTCAATGCCTTGAAATCGGGGACGGACTTAACCGGCAATGCTTTGAAAGGAACTCCAGATTTCTGCGTTGGGGCCGTTGTCAATCCAGGAGCTTCGGACCCAGAAGCCGAAATTGAAAACATGCATCGAAAAATCGAGGCTGGTGCTTCATTTCTTCAAACCCAAGCCGTATATAACATAGGTGAGTTTGTTGGATTTTTAGATAAAGCGGGTAAGGTTGAAGTTCCGGTCCTGGCCGGTGTCATTCCGATCAAATCCATCAAGATGGCACAGTACATGAACGATCGGGTACCCGGAATCAACATCCCCGATCATGTAATCGAAAAAATTGCTGAACAAGGTAAAGACAAGGAACGCATCGCAGAAACAAGCATTCAAATATCCGCCGACCTGGTAAGAGAACTACGACAAGTTGCAGGCGGCCTGCACATCATGGCGATCGGGTGGGAAGATAAAATTCCACAGATCCTGGATCGCGCCGGTTTTCATGCTTGAAAATATGCACTGATTTTCAGCACCGCCTGCGTATCAAGCTTTCGAGAAAATTATTTACTCACGAAACTCGGCTTCTTGGCCGGCATCTACAAGCCAACGCCACAGATAGCCTGCAAAACTTAGTCTCACGATCACATCCAGAGTTGTTTCGTCGGCTTCTTGCTTCAATATTGTGACCGCAGTTCTAGCAAGCACAGTTTGCGCACACTGGCTGGATTTAAAAACTCGTGGATGCAAATCAATCGCAATTCCTCGACTAAGTAGACCAGTCGCCTTGCGCCCTTCAACTCTGATGATCGTTTGAGCACTGGATTGATCCACGCAGGTAGAAAATCCTTCAGAGGTGACTCTACCGAGAATCATTCGTATCTCCTCGCTACGGTGCTGTGGGGAAATCACGAGCCACTCATCCGGCCCGAGCCACGCGCACAAGATGTCGTCGTGTACCACGAATGTATTCGGTTCACGCGGGACATCAAATCCAAGCGATTGTTTGAACTCTTTCAAAACTAGCTCATTATCTGGCTGAATACGAATATTGAAATGTCCCAAAAATGCAAGTTCGGACAGCTTCACCTGTTTGAAGCTTACATCTGGAGAATTGTCACTGGGAATATCGGACAAAGGCGACAGTTCCTGAATTTGTCTAGACATTCTGTCGCTCCCCTTGAGAGTCATAGAATACCGGACTGCAAATCGTAGCCGGAATCGATTCTCCTGTCATCAGCGTCGAGTAAATGCGAGCTCCCATACGCGAATGCCCGCCTTTTACGACTGCTAATGCGATTGACCGGCCCAAGCAAGCACTCCAATAACTAGACGTAACGTGTCCAATCATGGGAACCGGATAGGCATTTGACGTCGCTTCCACTAGCTGACCGCCTTCAGGCAATACTTTATTCGGATCATCAGTAAGAAGCCCAATGAGCTGCTTCCGATCTTCTCTCATGCAATCGGACCGACTTAGCGATCGTTTGCCAAGACAATCTTTCTGCTTGGAGACAATCCAGTTCATTCCAAGGTCAATGGGAGTCATGGAACCGTCCGTATCCTGACCCACAATGATGAATCCCTTTTCGGCTCGTAGAACATGCATCGTTTCGGTGCCATAGGGTGAAATTTCGAATTCCTGACCGGCTTCATACACTTGTTTCCACACATGCATGCCGTAAATTGCTGGCACATTGAGCTCATAAGCGAGTTCTCCGCTGAAACTGATACGAAATATTCGGCCTGGTACGCCTGCTACCATGGCTTCTCTGAAAGTCATGAAAGGAAACTCCTCATTTGATGCCTTCAGATCAGGCGCTACCCTTTGCAATAGTTGACGAGCTTTCGGCCCGGAAATCGAAATGACCGCCCACTGTTCTGTTACTGAGGTGAAATACACCTTCATCCACGGCCACTCGGTCTGCCGCCACTGTTCCATCCATGTCAACACATGAGCCGCTCCGCCGGTTGTTGTCGTCATGTAGTAATGATTTTCTCCAAGTTTCGCCGTGACTCCATCATCCATGACCATGCCGTCTTCTCCAAGCATCAATCCATAGCGACAAGAGCCTGTAGTCAGCTTCGACCAGGAGTTGGTGTACACCAAATTCAAGAAATCAACTGCATCCGGTCCGTAGATTTCGATTTTGCCTAGGGTCGATGCATCCAGCATCGCGACCTGATTTCTTGCTGCCAAGCACTCTCGGTCGACTGCTTGCTGCATGGTTTCGCCTGACTTGGGATAGTACCACGGTCTTTTCCACTGACCGACATTCTCAAATTCTGCGCTGTGCGTGACATGCCATTCATGCATCGCAGTCTTGCGTACCGGATCAAAAAATTCTGAGCCCAGTTCTCTTCCCGCAATTGCCCCGAATGTAACCGGTGTATAAAACGGACGGAAAGTCGTCGTGCCAGTCTCGGACATCTCCTGCCCCAAAGCCTTGGACAAGATTGCCATACCATTGATATTTCCCAGTTTCCCTTGATCTGTACCAAACCCGAGCAAAGTGTATCTCTTTAGATGCTCAATGGACTGATAGCCTTCCCGCGCCGCAATTTCAATGTCCTTTGCCGTTGTATCGTTCTGAAAATCGACAAACTGTTTCGATGTTTCCCGGGCATTTGCGCTCGGCACTCGCCAAAGCGGCTGTATGTCATATTCCTCCGAACGTCGACCCAAATCCTCTCCATTCTTCTGGCCTTCGACCGCTTCATACCCGGCTAAACAGGCAGCGGCAACACCTGCTTCAAAACCTTCTTGGATTGCCGGCTCAGCCGAAAACACCGCGTTGGCGGCACCTACTGATTGTTCTATTTGAACTGAATCTCCTGGTACGAAGCAGGCTTTATTTGAATCGAACCAAGGTCTCGCGCCAGACTGCGCGTGTAAATGAACAGCAGGACTCCAACCACCAGAGACTGCGAGCAGGTCACAGTTGTAAACTCTCTTGGTACCAGTAATCGACTCAAGATCGTTCGAAAGTTCCATGACTTCCACTGCGGTAACTCGTTTTCGTCCTTTCGCACAAACAACAGCTGACTGGGCAAAGATTTTTACACCACGAGTAGCAAGCATTTCAGAATAAACGGTGGCCCCCCGGGAACGGACATCAATCAGGGCTTCAATCTGAATGTCCGCATCCAGCATGTCCAGAGCAGTTCTATAGGCGCTGTCGTTGTTGGTAAAAATCACTGCCCGATTGCCTGGCTTCACACCAAATCGGTTGACATACACCGAAACCGCGGAGGACAACATTACACCTGGCAGGTCGTTGTTACCGAAAACCAGCGGCCGCTCAATTGCGCCGGTAGCCAATACGACCTGTTTCGCACGGACTCGCCAATTTCGTTCTCGAGCACAGTCAGACGACGCATCAGCTAGATGATCGGTCACCCGTTCATTCAGAACCAGGAAGTTGCTGTCGTAGTATCCAACGACTGTGGTGCGTGTGAACAGACGAACATCCGGATACTCTGCAAGTTCCGTCAAAACACGCTCTAGCCACTTTCGATCATCGTCACAACCAGTTCGCAGAAATCCGCCGCCGAATTCATGATTTTCGTCCGCGATAATCACACGCGCTCCGGCACGAGCAGCACTCAAAGCTGCTGCTAATCCCGCTGGGCCACCGCCAGCAACCAGAACATCACACCATGCATTTACTTTGTCATAACGATCCGGGTCAGCATCCGACTGAACTTTGCCGAATCCGGCTGCTCTGCGGATTACTTTTTCATACAGCATCCATCCTTTTCGGGGATACATGAAAGTCTTGTAATAGAATCCAGCAGGAATAACTGGCGAAAACCACCCCATCACTGATGCGATATCAAAAGATAGGCTTGGCCAGCAGTTTACGCTTGATACTTCGAGCCCCTCGTAAATCTCCGTCTGAGTAGCACGCGGGTTAGGCACCGAACCTGATCCCGATTCAATCTGAAGCAAGGCATTCGGTTCTTCCGCACCAGCACCCATGATTCCTCGAGGTCTGTGATACTTAAAGCTGCGGGCGACCAAGTGGACACCATTGGCAAGCAAAGCTGAAGCGACAGTATCTCCTTCAAAACCTCTATATTGTTTCTTGTTGAAACGAAAGGTGATGGGCTTGGTGCGATTGATTCGACCGCCATTCGCGAGCCGGTACGGTTGATTCACTGCGAATCCTCCGGAATTGGATCAGTCGGCTTGTAGCTGCAAGCAAATTTATAGGTAACTGTATTTCGCTGGGCGTTGAACCAACGCCGGCATCCAGCACTGTGAAACCACTGCTCGTGTTGGTCACCTTTGATGTTTTCGCGCATGAAAAGATAGTCGGCCCACTCGACGTCTGAAAGATCGTCCGGCTTCGTGGGGCGAACGATATGCGCCTCACCTCCATAAGTGAACTCATCCTGTTCTCGCAAACCGCACCAGGGACAGTGGATCAAAAGCATAATTTGTCTTGCCTGCTTGGATGAAATTTAGTGGGCAACACCGGCAGCCCCATGCTCGTCAATCAGCGCACCCGAAATGAATCGGTCAAGTCCGAATGGTGCATTCAAACTGTGGGGCTCGTTGCGTGCGATCGTATGCGCAAATACCCAGCCTGATCCTGGAGTGGCCTTGAATCCGCCAGTGCCCCAGCCACAATTGAAAAACAAGCCATCTACAGGGGTTTTCCCAATAATGGGGCACGCATCGGGGCATACGTCAACGATACCCCCCCAGTGTCTGAGCATTCGCACACGAGAGAAAATCGGAAACAGCTCGACAATTGCAGCAACATTGCCTTCAATGGTAGAAAAGCTGCCGCGTTGACCATAACCAAGATAGGAATCGACTCCCGCCCCAATAACCAATTCGCCCTTGTCAGACTGACTGATATATCCATGCACGGCATTCGACATCACAACGGTATGCAAAATAGGCTTTATGGGTTCGGATACCAGTGCCTGCAGCGGGTGACTTTCAATCGGCATTCTGATTCCGGCCATTTCCGCAAGCACACTTGAATGCCCTGCTGCAACGACTCCTACCTTGTCGGCGCGAATAAAGCCACGAGTAGTTTCGACTCCTTCTACTACGCCATTCGTTCTACGAATTCCAGTCACCTCACAGTTCTGCAAAATATCGACTCCCCTGCTATCCGCTGCTCTCGCAAATCCCCACGCAACGGCATCATGGCGAGCGATCCCACCACGAGGTTGAAACGACGCACCCAAAATTGGATATCTGGCGTTCGGCGAAGTGTTGATGACTGGAATGAGCTTCTTGATGTCCTGCGGATAAAGAACCTGACTGTCGATTCCGTTCAAACGATTGGCGTTGGATCGCCTGTAAATGTCTCGCATATCCTGCAGGTTGTGGCCAAGATTCATCACGCCGCGCTGGCTGAACATGACGTTGAAGTTCAGCTCCTGCGATAGCGACTCCCACAACACCAGGGATTTTTCATAAAGATGTGCGGCTTCATCCCACAGATAGTTGGATCGAACGATGGTTGTATTCCTACCGGTATTCCCGCCTCCAATCCAGCCTTTTTCGACTACTGCAACATTGGTGATGCCGTGCTCGGCTGCGAGATAGTAAGCAGTAGCAAGACCATGTCCGCCACCGCCGACGATAACTACATCATAAGATTGTTTCGGCTCAGGGTCTCGCCACGCACGCTGCCAGTTCGAGTGCTGGCTGAGTGCATGCCGGGCCAAACTGAAGATAGAGTACTTCTTCACTGCCTGACCGTTGAAATTGAAGTCAGTGCAATTGTATTAGCTATAGACTGGAAACCGACTACACAATTCCTTTACTTTACTCTTGATGTCGTTGATGACTGATTCATTTTGAACATCATCAAGAATGTCGCACATCCAGTGAGTCAAGGTCCGCATCTCCTCTTCCTTGAAACCACGGGTGGTCGAGGCCGGAGAACCGATTCGCAGGCCGCTGGTGACAAAAGGAGAACGAGGGTCGTTCGGAACAGTATTCTTATTAACGGTAATATTGGCTTCTCCGAGTGCCGCAGCAGCATCTTTGCCAGTCACATCCCTACCAATCAGATCAAGCAGAAACAGATGGTCATCGGTACCGCCAGAGACGACCTTGTAACCTCGTTCCATAAAAACGGCAGCCATAGCTCGGGCATTATCCAGCACCTGCTGCTGGTATGCTTTGAATTCGGGTTCGAGAGCTTCCTTGAACGCAACCGCCTTACCAGCAATAACATGCATCATCGGCCCGCCTTGTCCGCCCGGGAACACTGCTGAAGCGAGTTTCTTCTGAATTTCCTCGTTCTTGCGTGCAAGTATCAATCCGCCTCTCGGGCCGCGCAGAGTTTTATGTGTCGTTGTGGTAGTGACATCCGCAATCGATACCGGATTCGGGTACAAACCGGCTGCAACCAGTCCGGCTACATGGGCCATGTCCACGAACAGGTAGGCACCGACACGATCGGCAATCTCGCGAAAACGGTCCCAATCCATAATTCTGGAGTAGGCCGAGAATCCCGCAACAATCATTTTGGGCTTGTGTTCATCCGCAAGTTCGCTGACCTGTGCGTAGTCGACGATGCCTTCTGAATCGACTCCGTACAGAACTGAGTTATAGATTTTTCCAGAAAAATTGACTTTAGCGCCATGCGTCAAGTGACCGCCATGGTCCAAACTCATCCCAAGCACCGTGTCATGTGGCTCAACCAGTGCCATGTAGACTGCAGAATTTGCCTGCGAGCCGGAATGCGGCTGGACATTTACATAGTCTGCATCAAATAGCTGTTTTGCTCTTTCAATCGCCAGATTTTCCGCCACATCGACGAACTCGCAACCACCGTAATAGCGCCGGCCTGGATAACCTTCGGCATACTTGTTCGTGAGTACCGAACCCTGAGCCTGTAGAACTCGCGCACTAGTGTAGTTTTCGGAAGCGATCAGTTCGATATGCTCTTCTTGACGAACTTCCTCATTCTTGATTGCTTCCCATAGCGGCCCATCGTAATTTTCGATTGTGTCGGTCTTCCTGAACATTTTTGTCTCCTTGCTGGTTTCAGAAGCCCATTTCTCGGCTGAAATGCTGTCTTGGAATAAAGTGAACTTTACATTGTAATTGAAATTGTCAAGATTTAATTCTTGAGAATTCTATTGTCGGCAGGTGTACATGCTGTGCTTGCACTATAATTTACTAGTGATATGATCGTTCAAAATCAAATACGACAAACACTGACTGAAGCACTCAATCCAGTTCATCTTGAAGTAGTCAATGAAAGCGGTATGCACAGTGTACCTGCAAATTCTGAAACCCACTTCAAGGTAGTTGCCGTTTCAGAAAACTTCCGTGACCAATCCCTGGTTTTTCGACATCGCACGATCAACGAATTATTGGCGGAACAGATTGCAGGACCGGTACACGCGCTATCCATCCAAGCGATGACACCAGAGGAGTGGCACGCAAGCGGTCAAACCGTTGCTGATTCTCCTCTTTGCAGGGGCGGCTCCAAAAAGCAGAGTTAATCTGCTTGTAAATCAATCACACCTGTGCCGTCTATGCGGCCACGCCTGAGATCATCCAGGGCGGCGTTTATGTCCTTCAACAGATAAGATACAACCGTTGGTTTAATGGGTATTTCAGCGGCGCGTTTCAGAAACTCCTCACCATCCTTTCGCGTCAGATTCGCTACTGACCGAATTATGCGTTCTCCCCAAAGATACTCATAAGGAAATGACGGAATATCACTCATGTGAATTCCTGCACAGATTACACTGCCACCCTTTCTGACTGCTTTCAAGGCGATCGGCACAAGTGGACCTGTTGGTGCAAAGATGATGGCTGCGTCGAGCACCGCCGGCATATCCTCATCCGATCCTCCCGCCCAAATCGCTCCGAGCCTACGGGCAACTTTCTGCCTTTCGACATCACCAGTCCTGGTTATTGCATAGACATCGCAGTTTTCATGCCGTACGAGCTGTAGCAGAATGCGTGCTGCGGAACCGAAACCATAAAATCCGATTGTTTGGGTACTGTCAGTTCCATTGGTATTCACGGCCATACGAAATGCGCGATAACCGATCAGCCCTGCACACAGCAGCGGAGCCAAATTCAAATCGCTCAAACCGGAATTCTGATTCAGCGGGAAACAGAAACGTGCATCGACTACACAGTAGTCCGCAAATCCACCGTTCAGGTGATAACCGGTAAATCGGGCATTTTCGCAGAGGTTTTCCTGTCCTTCTCGACAGTACCTGCAGGTCCCACAAGTCCATCCCAACCACGGTACGCCGACTCGCTGTCCGGGATAGAAACCTGGTGCTCTAGATTCGATGACTTCACCAACAATCTGGTGACCTGGAACAATAGGAAGAGTCGGTGCGTGCAGTTCTCCGTCAACAATGTGCAAATCGGTTCGACAGATGCCGCACACTCGGTTTCGTATTAGTACTTGATTTGCTCCGGGCGAAGGACAATCAATTTGCTCAAGTGCCAGGGGTTTGCCGTATTCTTTCAGAAGTGCGGCGCGCACGGATCCGGTCCTATCAGTCTGCGTCTCTCAAGTCGCTAGATCGGTTTACTCAAGGAACCAGTCAATCTGATTTACGACGGCGAATTATTTGCGTTACACGAACTGTCAAAACCTTTTCCGATTTCTGATTGACCACCGTGCACAATTTTTCGACATAGCCACGATCCGTTCTAGAGGATGATGATTTCGTACTGAGAACTTCCACTTCCATGTGCAATGTGTCGCCGGGTCGTACCGGCAGCAACCAACGCAATTCATCCATGCCGGGAGACCCCATCCCCTGTTTCAGCATTCCTTCCTGGATGTACATTCGGAATACCAGAGCCAGCGTCTGAAAACCGCTGGCGATCAATCCTTTGAATTGAGAATTGGTTGCAGCTTCGACATTAATATGGAAAGGCTGCGGGTCATATTGAAGCGCGAATCTGATAATCTCGCTTTCAGTAAAGGTAACGCCGCCACTACTGAATTTGTCTCCAACATTAAACTCTTCAAAATACATGCGACTTCAAATCCTCTATGAAATTTCGGGGTTCAAGCTGTAATAACGAGCCATGGACTCTCTTGAGCGTTTGTAATGATATTTCATTTGATCGGGTACATAACGATATTCAGAACCGACCGGGCATGCTATTCGGGAGAAGCAACTGTAAGCACAAGGGGAAGAATCCTGAATGCGGAATCGCGCACATTCATCCAGTCCGAAGGCGCCAATCTCCCTTACCGCGCCTGACGGACAAACCGTCTGACAGGGTTTATCCAAACAGGTGTGACAAGGATGATCGGCTTGATCTGACCTGGTTGCAGGCAGTTGCTTCTCCAGCAGGAAAATGGAGCGATATGCAAACCAAGTCCCGAATTTCGGATGTATGCTGATGCCCATGGGAGTGGTGTAACTCCAGCCGGTTCGCTCTCCGATAGCTCGCAGTGAAATTGGGTAGCTCGAAGGATAGAGAATCATTGTTTCTGAATTTAGATAGTCTTTGGCGTATGTTGTCGCCAAATGGAGGCTGAAATTGTCGACTGGATCATTTCCATGCATTCCAAATGACTCTAACGAGTGCCACAGTTCATAGCCTGCATTGGCAATCAAAACCGCACTTGGATAGTCTTCCAATCGAAGATCCGGCACCGCTGGTACTAACAGGTCAGCAATAGAAGATGTATCAAATACATGATAGAGATTGATGCCGTTCGTCCGGAGATATTCGAGGCCGTCAGACTGATTCATATACTGTTCACCCAATACTTTCGTCTAAAATTCGATTGATGCAGGATTGATCATCCTCATTTCAAGGAGCGTGATTGTATCTGGATTGAATTTAAAGGAGATTATAAAGATAACTACACATTTTTGGGGCATATGAGTCTAAATCTGCTACCATCATCGTGAAGTTAAATGAATTAAAATAAATACATAGATATGACATACAACGCATCCGGCAAACATCACAGAGAGGGTATTTCAGTAATTGAACTGTTCGAATTATTTCCCAACGAACAGAAATCTGAATAGTGGTTTGAACGCTGGAGATAGGGACCACAAAGGACCTGTCCGCATTGTGATTCTCCCCATACTACAGTGAGAAAAAAACAAAAGACCCATACCATTTCATTGTCGCGATTGCAGGAAGTATTTCAGTGTTCGAACCGACACGGCAATGACCAGCTCAAAGATATCTTTACAGAAAAGTTCCAAATTGACAAACTATAGAATACTGATTGCGTTTGATGATGAACTTCATCAGACGGGTCATTTGGCGAATCGAGTTTCAACAAAGGACGATAATTTCAAGCCACTCCTGCGCAGACCGATTGGCTCCACCGTTGAATGCCGAGTCACAATCGATTACTGAAGTCGCAATTTAGATGTAGCCGCTATGGGGGTTGCACGTGTCCCGCATAAAATAGTCGTTTGGCTGGTCAAATTTGCCATCTGATCTGTCAAGCATCTTGCGCGTGTGTCGCACTGGCAGCAAGTGTGCTGACAGCCCTGCAAATTCAACAAAGATGAGACAAACCTTTTACAGCACAAATTCATATTAGTGAAATTGTGTATTTCAAGGCGAGTATGCTGCTTAAACTAGGACCCGCCGAAAGATCTGGGTATCATGGAACCATAATGTTGGAATATTTTGATAGAATGCGACGCCACCTGTTCCATTTGTTATGTTGCTTTTCTATAATGATTTAAACGTATTGCTGAATATATTTTTGATGGGAGGGCATTGGAATGCCTGATGCGGGTGGATTAGAATCTGTACGTAATTTTTCTTCGTGTGAAATTACTCAAATTGAACCCGACGTTCGCTTCGCTTTTATCCTCTCGCCAGAGTTTACATTGCTACCATTTGCTGGCTTTATAGACTCCGTCCGTCATTGCGCGGACGAACGCGACTTAAGTCGCCAGGTTTACTGTCACTGGACCTGTATCGGTCCAACGCTTGAACCAGTAAAATCAAGTTGCGGGGTAGAGGTTGCACCGTGGAAAACCTTCGACGATCCCCAAAACTACGACTATATTATTGTCGTAGGCGGCAGGCTCGCGGTCTTCGATCAGCATCGTCCTGAAACATTCGAGTTCCTACGTGAGGCCTCTGAAATCGGTGTTCCGCTTGTGGGATTGTGTACCGGGAGTTTTGCACTAGCCGAAGCTGGGCTTATGGACGAGATAAGATGCGCTGTTCATGCCGTTCATAAGAATGAACTGCTTGAACGCTATCCATTGGTAATTCCGATTGTCAATGAAATGTACGTCTCCGAAAATAATCGAATAACTTGCCCAGGCGGCACGGCGGCAATTGATTTAGCCATCGAAATCCTGACACAACATTGTGGTATCAACCGCGGCAGTAAGGCTTTGTTCGAACTAGTTATTGATAAACATCGAGATGCACGCCACATTGGAAAACTGCCTTTTGGGGAACTTCAAACCTGCGGTGACTGGCGAGTGGAAGAAGCCATCAGATTGATGAATCAAAGCATGAGTGAACCCATCTCAAGTGAGAATCTAGCTCAATGCCTGTCAATCAGCCGACGCCAACTTGATCGGGCATTTCAAACTCATGTCGGTAAGACTCCTCAGGAGCTATACCGTGACATGCGGCTCGAGCACGCCCGTTGGCGGTTGCTAAACAGCTCAAGAACAATTACTCAAATTGCTTATGAATGCGGATTCTCCGATTGCGCCCATTTCGCCCGCTGGTTCAAACGGAAGAACGGTCTCAGCCCAAAAAACTACAGACGCAGCAGGCGACGAGACTTTTGGTCGTCACCCGACGAATCAGAAACGCTATTAGCACACTGATAAAACTGGTGAACCACGGATCTGTTGGGTAGGGTATTGTAACTTGGCAAGACTAAGGCTGTATCATCACGCGATACGCAAAATGGCGAAAATTTTGGTTATCGATTCACTACTGTCCCAACGTTTAATTGAATAAAATCAATTGTTTAGATGATTCGGTCGGTTCGATTGTGTAATGCGTTTGACTAAGTAGTTGAAATAATGGAGTTTTCTCAAACAGAGTCAAACTCAAGGTCTGCAAAATTAAAAATTTGAGTCTTACAGTTGGCACAGGCGTCGACGGAACTGCTTGGAATTTTCAAGCCTGTGACACCCCATAAACGGCAATTAAATACATAAAAACAATACATTAGTACGACATTTCAAGTTAACGTTGGGACAGTAGTGTTATCGATTAAGTAGTCGACTTTGATCAACAATTCGTACTTTTTTTGAAATTATATATTTCGCATACCTCGCCACATTCTTGCCTCGACCAATCGTGCAATAAACGACATGGGCAGTGACAGAGCAAGATAGATAACACCTACAAGAAGGTAAAGGTGCATCGGCAGGAACGACATTGACGCTATGTCTTTAGCGGTCAACATCAACTCAGGTGTTGTGATGAGCGCGCATAGCGAGCTGTCCTTCAGCAACAGGATCAACATATTCAGCATCGGCGGCAGTACGATCCGAACCGCTAGAGGCAACATTATGTTCAGGAACGATTTTAAAGGAGTCATGCCTACCGCCAAGGCTGCTTCACGCTGCCCCGAATGTATAGCTTGAAACCCAGAGCGAAAGACCTCCGCGATGTATCCCCCCATGCTAAACCCCAAACCGATGACACCGGCCCAGAATGCATCGAGAACAATTCCGAGCCCAGGTAAACCGAAATAGATCAGAAACAAAATTACCAAAGTTGGAACGCCACGCGTGAATTCGACGTAGGCTTTACTGATCCATTGCAAAGTTTTCGAGTTGCTCATCCGACCGAGTGCAACCACCATACCGACCGCAACTGCCAGAATGTAGGAACACACCGTCAACCCCAACGTAACGTAGATTGCCGAATGGATCTGGGGCCACCAGCTATGCCAGTTCTGGTTGTAAACAGCTAGGAACTCAATCATTTCACATTTGCCTGGCTTGTTTCTCAAAGCGATCAGCTAGTCGTGCCAGCGGAAAACTCAGGCAAAAGTAGATTATTGCCACAAGAATATAGATAATTTCGGTATCAAAGGTTCGCGTTACCAGATTACGCGCAAAGAACATGATCTCAGGCGCAGCAATTGCTGAAACGATTGCCGTATCTTTCAGCAATCCGATGGCGTAGTTGGCCAAGGGTGGCAAGGTCACTCGCCATGTTTGCGGCAGGATAATGTCTCTCAGAGCACCCATCGGTGTCATTCCAACCGCAAGAGCAGCTTCGCGTTGTCCAGCATGAATGGCTCCAAATCCTGCACGAAATACTTCCGTCAGCATTGCGCCACCAATTAAACTAAGTCCGAAAACGGCAGCGGTAAATGGGTCAAGCTTCAAACCGGCATATGCCAGTCCGAAATACAGGATGAATAACACGGCGAGAGCCGGCAGTCCACGAAATACCTCAACAAAAATATTGATCGACCACAGCGCTAGCCGCTGAATCACAAAGATTACCAACTCTGTTGTAAAATTTTTTGGCGCACCCCTACGTCGATCGCCGTATGCCTTGATCGCGCCGAACACTAAACCGATGACAATGGCAAAGCAGAAGGTCAGAACTGTAATACTGATCGTATAGCCTGCTCCCTTGAGCAAAGTGACAGCATACAATTGTATTTTTTCGGACAGAATCATCGCCATATTGCCACTGAAGTTACATCACTGGTCAATGACGGTCCAGCATCTGTCCTAAAAATGATTTCAGTCGTTCATGTGTCGGATTGTCGATGACCTGCTTTGCTGGACCCTGTTCCGCAATTCCACCGTCATCCATAAAGACAATTCGATCTGCAACCTCTCGGGCAAATGCGATTTCATGAGTCACGAGCATCATCGAGCGACCTTCAGCCGCAAGTTCCTGAATCGTGTTTAAAACTTCACCTACAAGTTCCGGATCAAGCGCAGAGGTGGGCTCGTCGAACAATAGCAGTTTGGGGCGTTGGGCCAAGGCACGAGCGATAGCAACACGCTGTTGCTGTCCACCAGATAGTCGTTCTGGATATTCATCGAGCTTGTGTTCCATGTGCACCTTTTTCAGCATCTGTTCGGCTAAATCATGTGCTTCACTTTTTGCCATGCCATTGACCTTGATCTGTGCAATTGCGACATTGTTACGTACCGTTAAATGTGGCCATAAAAAGAATCCTTGAAAAACCATGCCTATGGTTGCACGTTGGCGCGACAATTCTTTTTCCGACATGCTAGTGAATTCTTCACCTGTCTTCTTTTCACCGAACAGTTCTCCGTCGAGATATATGTGTCCCGCATTTGGAACCTCTAGATAATTCACGCACCTCAAGCAAGTCGATTTGCCACAGCCGGAGGGGCCAATTAGAGCAATCTTTTCTCCTCGCTTCAATTCGAGGTTGATTCCCTTTAAAACGTTGAGTGAACCGAATGATTTATGAAGATCTTCGACAATCAGAAGCTGGTCGTTCATTATCGTTGCCACTAAAATGAATTTGAAAAGCTGGTGGGGTTAGTTTTCATCTTTCCCCACCAGTAAAGTTAAAAAAGTATTTACAAGACTATTAGCAACTTGGCTGCTTCCAACCTTCTGGTCGGTCAACACCAGCGCGCTGATTTGATGGACCGGGATCAAACCAATGATCATCGCCCATGCCATATTTTGCTGCAATCTTTCTGATAGAGCAATCTGCCCAGAGTTCGGCAATGACTTCGTTGATGGCATCAATCAGTCCGGGATTATCCTTGTTAGCGGCAAAGATTGTGTTGCCAGCCTGAGTCAACTGAGGATAATCCGGGTTTTCACCTTCGCAAAATGCTACCTGGTGAACGCCCCAGTCCGGGTTTGTGCTGATGGCAAACTGAACCAGCGGCGGGTCGGCCAGTAAAGCATCGACACGGCCTGTTATTAGATCGCGCATGGCTGCATCTGAAGTGTCGTACAGCTTCAGTGTAAGACCAGGTATCGTTTTCAGTTCATCTACCCAAGAAAAGCCCGTAATTGTCGCAACTGTTTTGTTTTCAAGCTCTTGGATTTTGCATAGGTTGCTATCGGACTTCTGCGCAATAGTAGCGCGGAAGTAGTAAATTGGGTCCGACAATGTCATTACCTCGGCCCGCGACCCTCGCCAACCCATCATGCCATGCATGACATCGACACGCCCAGCCTTTAGAGATGCGATCTCTGCCGACCACTCCATCAATGCCGGCACAACTTTGAGTCCCAGCTTGTCAGCGACCAATTGCATGATTTCGCCATCCACACCGATCAGCTTTCCATCCTGATAACCGGTACCCGGCATGTCACCGTTGAAGGCGACCGTAAGCTTACCTTCTTCAACAAGTGTAAAATCTGCTGCCGATGCTGAAAAGCTGATGACGCCCAAAGCAAGCAAACTGGCCGCCACTAAACTGTACAGTCCTGTAATATGGAAACTTAAGGTTTTCATAGAAATTCTCCCCGAAATCTTTCACGTTAAATTCGTCTCCTACTCAATGCACAATTACCAGTGCAAAAGTAGATAAAACGGTTCTTTTAAGGTTCGCAGGGAGTTCATCTAATTAATTGTATATTTGGGACATATTGCAGAATGTATAGTTAAGATATCGACTTTTTGACCAGTAATTGGACGAAACTTCAGAACCAAGTGTTGAGTTCGATTGAATAATGATCATTTTGGAGGCATTATTCAATCAAAATTGCCCCAATATCACTGCTGTCCCAAAAAAAATCTGAAAAGTGTATGTATCTTGTTGTTATTATTGATTTAAACACTGTTTTAGGAGTGTTCGCAACGTCAGCACATCTCGCTGGTCTACCAACGCACCAGAACAGTTCAATCCACAACAGGAAAATACGGAACTATTTGCAGCGGCGAATTCGTTTTTCTCAGATCACGGATTATTTGCCATGGCCAATTTTCAATCGCTGTGTCCAACGCTACAACGGCAGCCGCTGGGTCAAGTCGTTTCGAAGTTCAGACCAATTTCGCTGCACGGAATTTGCTCAGCTGACCTATCGAGAAAGTCTGCGCGACATCGAAACCTGTTTGCGGGTACAGGCGAACAAACTCTATCATGAGCGCGACTGGTGCGACTACGCAGACTTCGCACAACACTGATTCACATTGCACATCGGCTCTACGGCGATGATAACCATTATTGCCTGGAGCTCGACAATACGGTCTATGTGTTGAATTCCTCCACCATAGACCCTTGCTTGTCGTTGTTCCCATGGGCTGGGTTCGCAAAACCAAAGCGGCTGTCAAACTCCATACCTTGCTGGATTTGCACGGCAATATCCCAGCATTCATCCATATCTCCGACTGAAAACTGCATGATGTGTATGTCATGGACTGAGCCTACCTTGAATTCACACGCCTGTACCGACAGCATCAGCTCGGCAGTTTCTTTGTGCTGCGATCGAAGTCCAATACCGTGTTCCGAAGGCTGTATTCCCACAGCGTCGAGCTTTCCACGGGAGTGATCTGCGACCAAATGCTAAGGTGCACGGTAATTCTGAATTTATCTGAACACTCATTCTGGAGTTATCTGAACGCGTTTTTCCAAGCAATCTAATAACGATTTCCACATTTTGTCTTAGTTGTCTTTGTACTTTAAGTTTGCTCTTCCCTGTCAAGTGTCAAGTGTTGATGTACGCTGCTCCGCGTTGTTGTAGTTATTATGTGGTTTAATCGCCGGTTAGTTTTCAGGCTTCACCGACGTTAGATATCTTTATAATCCCCAATTTAAAATCTACAACTGAACAGATCAGAAATTTAGATATTTGACTGTCAAGGTAATTGGACATCGTGGCGCAAGAGGACTTTTCCCGGAGCTAAGCCTCGCGGGAATAGCAAGAGCGCTTGAGCTCGGCGTGGACGGTATTGAAGTGGATATTGGAGTGACTGCCGACCGGCAAGTCGTCGCGTACCATGATTACGCGCTGAATTACTACATTACCCGTGACAGCACTGGCCAATGGCTCGAACGAACGGGAGAGAAAATCTGCCAACTCACATTGAACGAACTGCGAAGCTACGATATAGGGCGCATCAGGCCTGGTTCCCAATATGAGAAGCAGTTTCCTCACCAGCAACCTGTAGACGGATGCCAAATTCCGACCCTTGAGGAAATCGTGCAGCTGATAAGGGAACACGGTTCAGAAACAACGATCTGCATAGAGGCAAAGCGCACCCCGGTTGTACCGACATCAACGCTTGAACTGAAAGTCTACGTAGACACCATCGTTACAGAGATTCAGCGACTTGATATTGCTTCGCATTCAATTGTTCACTCATTTGACTGGAGCGTTCTTCATCGAATCGACAAACTGGCACCCCATTTGAAACTGTGGTACCTGACTGCCCAAATGCAAAGACTCAACACCGTTTCAGACATTCATGGAGGCGCGTGGACCAACGGAAGTCTTTTGTCCGATTATGGCAACTCCATACCGCAGATGATTCAAGCGGTGGGCGGCAATGCTTGGAGCAGCAATCATGACATACTTACAGCAGAACTGGTTGATGAAGCGCACGAATTGGGACTGGAAGTGTACGCCTGGACTGCAAACGATTTAGAGAGGTTTCAGTTTCTGTGTGATGCTGGTGTTGACGGAATCACAACCGACTATCCAGATCGGTTAATGGGGTTTCTCGGCCACATGAAGTAGGATTGCTTGGCAATTCTGCGGCGTTTGCATTCCCAAACCGATTAGGGATTCAGCGTTCTGGCTTGAAAATAGGGGTTCGCCAAATAGAAATTGGGGGACATGTACTTTTCAATGCCATCCTCCATTTCACAAGTGCAATCTAGCAGAACAGAATTCGCAGACAGGATTTTTCTCACCTCACGGATGAGCAGTCATTCAGACGTTTTTGAGCTTGCACGTACATCAGAGCCATGAACGAGATGTCAACGATCAACCAAAGGATTCACGCGTCCTGTTCGTCAAACAATAAAATAGTAAAAAGTTGTCGTCTTGATGTAAACGCGTATATGCATGGATTACACTTCTGATAATTCACTGGCCTTCCGGGCCGCCGCAGGCGATGCGGAAGCATTCGCTGCATTGCTCGAACGTCACTATGACCGTATTTACCGAGTCAGTGCCCGCGTATTGTTCGGCGAAGCCGAGTTGGCGGCGGATGTTGCGCAAGAGGTGTGTTTGAAACTGCATGGCAAGCTTGCCACTTTTCGCAGCAATAGCCAATTCACTACGTGGCTCTATCGGATCGTTGTAAATGCCGCCTATGATGCATTGCGCGATAAATCGGTTCGCGAACGCATTGAACGAAACTACGCTGAAATAGAAGCTCTTTCTCGCACCGATAATGGTTCAGAAACGGATGATTCGGTCTGGCTTCAAAAAGCTCTGGGACAATTATCGAATAAATTGCGCAACACCGTGTTTCTCGTGCTCGAAGAAGAATTGACCCATGCAGAAGCAGGGAAGGTGCTTCAAATTCCGGAAAAGACTGTATCTTGGCGAATGCACGAGGTGCGCAGACAACTGCGCGCAATTGCCGCAACCGAGATGGCTGAGCGATGAATGACGAGCTTGCGAGACTGAAAGCAGCACTTCGCGCCAATGCGCCGCAGGCGCCTGTAGGCGTTCGTGATCAGGCAATTCGCACGGCCAAGGAACACTTCGAATGTCGCGAACGAGACTGCAGCAAATCGAACGATTACTTTGCGATGCTGAAGTCCGCATTCCACAACACAGTCCCTCAGGCACCGCCAGAGGTTCGCGAACGGGCCATTTCCACCGCCATGGAGCAATTCAACCATCATACCAAAGGAAGTAGCGTCGATAACCGTCATATGGGTAAAGCGTTGAATCTCAGCGCATTTAATTCATGGCTACGGAGGCTAATTATGCACTTTTCACGTTCTTCTTTCGCACTCGTCGGCAGTGCGGTCGCTCTCGTAGTTGGCATTATTTACTTTCAGTTTGTCGTGACGACGCCTTTGAATCTTCAAGTTCGGAATCTCGATAATGAATCTGTCGATTTTCTTATGTCCGGGAATACCGATACGACTGATTCTACACAATCCCTGATTTCAGCGGAGACTGCAAGTCCGCAACGTGAAGTTTTTGCCCCAAACGAAACATCGAAAGCGCGGGGACAAAGAATGTCTCAAGAGAAAATGTCTGTGAGGGAATCAAATGAACAGATGATGTCAATGGAGATGGAACCGTCCGGGGGCCTAATGATGTCAATGGAACGATCGATGTCAATGGAGCGATCTGTGCGCCTTGATAAATTTCAAAGTCGAGTTCGATTCACGAAATTTTCTTCCAATCCCGTAAAGCTCGTCACCGAAGAACCGATGTCCACATTCTCAGTTGATGCCGACACCGCTTCATACGCATTCATACGTGCAAATCTAAACGAGGGCTATTTTCCACCAAAGGATGTAGTGCGTACTGAAGAACTTATCAACTACTTCGCCTACGATTACGCACCGCCTGAGACGCGTAACCAGCCATTTGCCGCACATGTCTCTCTGATGCCAACACCTTGGAACGATGCATCCCGGTTGATGCACATCGGCATCAAGGGGTTCGAACTGGACCATAGCGAAGTACCGCCGGCAAATCTGGTATTTCTGATTGACACCTCTGGATCAATGGACCAGTCGAACAAGCTACCGTTGCTGATTCGCTCGTTCAAACTATTGCTGTCCACGTTGGCACCGGACGACCGAGTTGCGATCGTTACCTACGCCGGTTCAGCCGGCGTGGTCCTGGAACCGACACCGGTCTCGGAACGAAACAAAATTCTGGACAGACTTGAACGTCTTTACGCGGGCGGTTCGACCGCGGGCGGCGATGGAATTCGTCTAGCTTATCGACTCGCTGAGCAACACATGGTATCAGACGGCATCAACCGGGTGATTCTTGCAACCGACGGTGATTTCAACGTCGGCATCACCGATGTTGATGAGCTTGAGGAATTTATTTCGCGCAAACGATCAAGCGGGGTGTTTCTATCAGTTCTGGGATTTGGGATGGACAACTACAATGACGATCTGATGCAGCATCTCGCCCAAAACGGCAATGGCAATGCCGCATACATTGATTCAATTTCGGAGGCACGCAAAGTGTTTGTTGAGCAAGTGACTTCGACGCTTGTGCCGATCGCAAAGGATGTGAAGATTCAAGTGGAGTTTAATTCTTCGACGGTCAGCGAGTATCGGTTAATTGGCTACGAGACCCGCATGCTTGAACGTGAGGACTTCCGCAACGACAAGGTCGATGCGGGCGAGGTCGGTGCGGGCCATTCGGTGACCGCCATTTACGAGTTGACGCTAGCAAACACGGACGCAGGTCACATTCCTCCGAGCCGCTATCAGAGCACAGAATCAGAGTTGAGCAGCAACTTCGATGACGAATTCGCATTTCTGAAGATCCGCTACAAGCTCCCTGATGCCCATTCAAGCACTTTGGTCACGCAGCCGGTGACTGTCGCTAACTATTTCGATACGGTAAATACGGCGCCGCGTGACGTGCGTTTCGCCACGGCGGTAGCGGCCTTTGGTGAACTCCTGCGCGGCGGACGATACACAGGCGACTACGGATATAAAGAAGTCATCGCACTGGCGAATGATGCGCTTGGTGATGATCGTTTCGGTTACCGCAGAGAATTTATCCAGCTGGTGCGCATAGCTCAGACGACCGAGTACCTAAACGACTTGCTCCCAGAGTAAATCCATTCCACTGAGGCAGGGTGCACATGTGGGCACCCCATTTGAAACTGTGGCACCTGACTGCCCTACCGCAAAAATTCGACATCGTTTCAGACAGTCATGAAGGCGCATGGACCATCGGAATTCTTTAATCCGATTATGGCAACTCCGTACCGCAGATGATTCAAGCGGTGGGCGGCAATGCTTGGAGCAGCAATCATGACATACTTACAGCAAAATTGGTTGATGAAGCGCACCAATTGGGACTGAAGGTGTACGCCTAGACTGCAAACGATTTAGACCGAACTTCACCACAAGGATAAGGTGAAAGCGTAGTAAATACGCGGACTTTCGGAAAATCAACCTGTCATTCTTATGGAAACACCTGTAGTGGGGTCGACATTGAGTGCGGCGAGGATTTTACTCTGCAGCGGGGTTGGTTTGGTGACCGTTGTGAGGATGTCATCGGAAAGTCCGGGCAAGGTCACTTCATTCAGACACAGGGTGGCGAGGTCGGCAAGCAGCGTAGTCATGCTGTGAGCCGGATCCCCGCAGGAAGTCATTTTGGAACTGGCTTTTTGTGCTGCCTCCGGTGAGACCTTCGCCTGCTGAACCGGCGAGGAGCGGCTTGGCGGCTGTGGGTCGTCAAACAGAAACGGTTTGAGTCGCTGGCGCAAATGCCATTCCAGGTAGCAGGCGAGCATGCAAAGGAACACATGTCCGCGTACATGCGGTTCGCTATAGACATAAATTGGCCGCACCTCCAACCGGGTGGTCTTGATGGTGCGAAAGGCACGCTCGACAGTGGACAGAGATTTGTAAGCGGCCACTGCGTCATGGGCGTTGATGGCATCCGCCAGCAGCGAGGTTCGGATCACATAGAGGCCGTCGAGTTGAGCTTGGTTGTGGATTCGCTGCTGGTTTCGCGACCACAGCAGGTCGCTGTCGGTGACGGTGATGTCGAAGTGCTTTTCGACTTTACGACGATTGGCTTCGCGTCCGAGCCGCTTCATGGTGCGGTCGCGGTTGGCAGAATTTGGCTTGTGGCGGCGCGCTGAGGCGGCGATCTCGGCAAGGATTTTTTCAGTGGCGCGCAGCAGATCCTCGCGTTTTTGCGCCCGCTGTTGGCGAAGGCGCGGATTGAGGCACACCAGCAAACGCTCGCCGGGAAACTCGGCACTGACGATTTCCGCCACCTGGTCCGGCTGCAGTTCGCTGGCGCAAAGTCTGGTATCGATTTCACGATCTGTTTGATCTTTGAACAGCTTGCGGACGTCGGCGTTGCGAAGCGCCGAGATCCAATCCAGTGTGGCTGGCAGCAGATCCTCGCGGATGCGCGCCGAGGTAATCATGCCGCGGTCGCCGACCAGCGCTACTTTTTGAAGGTTGAATCGCTTGCGAATCTTGCTGATCTGTTTGGCCAGTGTGCTGGGGTCGGCACTGTTGCCGGGGAACACTTCAACCGCGACCGGACAGCCATCGGCGGCGCACAGCAAGCCATAGACGATCTGCATCTTGCCGCGTTTGCGATCTCGGTTGTAGCCGAATGACGCCAGCGCACAGCACTTGCCTTCGACATAGCTGGAGGTGACATCGTAGAGAATCAGCGTGCCGCCGCGCAAGTGGCGATTGGCGAGGCTTTTCTCGATCCACTTTTGCCGTTCTCCGAGCCAGTCAAGCATATCGAGTATTTCATTGCCGTGCACGGTATCGAGCTTGAGCAAAGTGCCCAGCGAGCTGTCGGCGGTTTCGGGCGAAAGCGCTCTGGCAGTAGCGAGTTTGGAGGCGGGCGAGATGATGCGGGCGATGATGGCCGCCAGTGCCAGGTCGCGCTGACGCGAGGCGGTTCGATGCAAAATACGCGGCAGTGCAATTTGCGAGGCCAAACTGAGCACAGCCGCGACATGTCCGTGCGGCAGCGAGCGTTGGACGGTGAATGCCTGGTCGAGGGAGCTGACGATGACGCCGCCTTTCAAAAGGATGCGGATGGCATCGACGATGAATGCAGGGGTTTTGGAGAGGTTGGCGAGGGTTTTGCGTTCGATGCGTTTACCGTTTCGTTTGGCGTAGCGCAGCAGAATCGCAGGTGGGCTGTTGCGGTTGGGAATGGATTCGATGTAAATAGCCATAGTTAAATTTATGAACATGGAAACATATACAGAGCAATTATAGTTTATTGGATAATAATAAACAAGAAACATAATGAATTAATACATGGAAACAAATATACACAGAAAAAAGCGGAAATGTCAAAAAACAATTCCGCTATAACAAAGCACTGGAATGAATTATTGAGGTTAAATCAAGATGAAGTTCAGTTTAGAGAGGTTTCAGTTTCTGTGTGATGCTGGTGTTGACGGAATTACAACCGACTATCCAGATCGGTTAATGGGGTTTCTCGGCCGCATGAAGTAGGATTGCTTGGCAATTCTACAGCGAAATAATTCTCAAACTGACTGCACCACTTGGAGGGAGGAATCAGAATCACAAATTCCATTTGGATTCAACAAATATAGTTCGGGGATATACCAGTTGAGTTTTTCTCCAAAATCTTGCTCCAATCTATATCACCGTTCAAATCCATATAAATTGAAAACAATTCTTCCGTAATTCGCATTATTGTCTCGTCGTACTCATGTTTATAAGTTCTGCCATTGTCCTTTGAAGCGTCTGCAATTAAATCCATTACAACTTGATACATAACTCGACTACCGGAGATCAAATGCCAAAATTCCCGACCACACAATTTATCATAATCTCCTTGGATAAAATTTCTGGATGTCCGTCCATAACAACAACCTTCAATTGCGCGGACCATTTGTGTATTTCCACCTTGTTGGAATATTCTGCGAGCCTGTGTAAAATGTTGCTTCATCCGTTTCTTCTGGTCAGAATTCCCCCAATTGGGTCCCGATTTAATGCTTACAATGTACCGAATATCATCCCGATCAAACTCCAAATCTATCCCTTCTACCATTGATTTTCTTCCTCCAAACGACTGCTCACAAACTTTTATTGCTACTTTTTCCAGAATGACACCAAATAGTGTTTCATCACTTGAAGAGAGAGTCGCATCCACTAGAGCCTGTACTAGGTCTTCAAGTGCTTCGAAATTCTTATAACGAAACAGATACGGATTCTTTCTCCTAATGATCTTAACCAAATCTAATCCATTCAGCTTGTTTAGTTTTGATTCTTGAAACCGATGCAATTCATCATGAATAAATTCGCGCAATTGAGCCAAATCAATTTCTTTATCTGCGAATTTAGCTGCCGAGGTGGACGGTACACCAGCAGACTCTGATTTGCTGTTTTTCTCGTCAGAGATCATTCAAACGTTTTTCAGCTTGCTCGCAATAGAGTTTATTAATCTCAATTCCGATAGACCGGCGGCGCAACTGACTCGCTGCAATCAATGTAGTTCCACTGCCCATGAAAGGATCAAGCACCATGTCCCTTGGCTGAGTAAACAATTTTATAAACCACATTGGGAGCTGTTCGGGGAATACCGCACTATGATTACGATTGCCACATTCTGTAGCCATGTGCAAAACATTTGTAGGATAGGCTTTGGTACGTCCGAGCCAGTTGGATACATTCTTGCCAAATCCACTGCCAGCAGCCGATTCATCTCGTATTAAATCAGTATCACTAAGACGTGCCAAGCGTTGATCTGCCCAATTACCCATTGGCACCATCACATTCTCTTGGTACATAGCAAAATTTCGTTGGCGATTAAATTGTAGCAATCGCTCCCAACTGTCTCGAAAACGATTAGGCCACTTCCCCGGGTAACAGTTTTTCTTGTGCCAAATGAACTCCTCCGTCCACAGCCAACCCTGTTTGCGCAATTCCAAAATCAACTCTATTACGTAAGTATGTCTTTCGCCATTTACAACACGTTCCTTGATATTCAAAATGAACGTGCCAGTAGGCTTAAGAACTCGCGACAGTTCCAGCGTAATTGGCAACATCCAAGACACGTAATTGTCAGGTCGGATTCCACCGTATGTTTTATTCCTGGCGTCAGCATAAGGTGGGGAGGTAACGATTAGGTCAACAGAATCCGCTTTAATTCTTGCCAATTCTTCTAGACAATCCCCGTGAATAACTAGAGACTTATTTTCTAGCGAGTCTGGAAGTTTGAATGGTACGGCAGTGTTTGACAAAGAAATTTGCGGATTGCTATGCTACTTCGTAGTGAATTGAACGGTAAAATTCCGATTCACAATTTGTTATGAAAATACTTTCATGCGAATGGAAATCTGCCGTGTCCACATATCTAAATATTAGATGTAACCAATATATTCTTACATCTCTTGCACCTGTGAAGCAAGTTTTTCGGCATAGACATTATCATACCATCAAGAGAGTTAATATTGTGTAATTTCCGATATTCTGGAATTGGGATTGTCAACAGCTCTAACAAAACTTCTGGTTCACTGCTGTATTTGCAGAGTAAATCCGAGTACTTTGGCGCAATAGGTATTTTTCGCATTACTTCGTCGACATTTTTTGTAAGTGAATGGGACCGCAGGGAATAATTGACAATCTGGAATCAAAAATTTTACGTACCTTTCGGAAAGAATTTATTGATAGAAACCTATCAATATCTATCAATATAGGAAAAATTGATAGATATTTACATTTGAATGAATAGGTGCTGAATCGTAAGTCATTGATATTATTGATTCAGAAACAAATAGTGGAAATTACATTATTTTTTGCCTACCGTAAGCAGAATCGGAACCCGGTGTGAAATAAAGGACTGCCTGAGGAGTTACTTTTCTTGATGGGCTTGATCTCAAATGGTGGAATTGGCGAATTTACGACGAAGAATTTTCAAGGTTGTGCACGTTGTGAACCTACTATAGATTACGTTACTGGTAGAGTTGTAAGCGAGCCGCTATGCATCCGGTCAATGATGAACTGTGAGATTGCTTCATAATCACTGAGGTTTAGAGCCACAACGTCCAAATCAATAAGTTCCGGCCTATCTGTCGCCACTGCAATGACATGTGCATCATTTGTGGCAAGCAGTGCATGCTTGAGTGAAGAGCGATACACTTCAATTTTCGTAAACGGTTCATGCTTGAAGCCCTCGACAATGACAAGGTCCAGATTTTGATGCGAAAACTGAGCCAGCATTTCTCGTAGAACCGGCTCGCTGTGGTCTTCTTTCTCCATCACCCACGCAATTCTCTGCTTGGACGCAATCAGAACCTGCTGCGCTCCAGCTTTGCGTAGTTCATAACTGTCCTTGCCCGGCCTGTCAATCACGAAACTGTGGTGTGCATGTTTGATGACTCCAATTCTCAACCCATGCTCGCGCAAAATTGGAATGACTCTGCTGACTAAGGTTGTTTTACCGGTTCCGCTATAAGCCGCAAATCCAATAATCGGCAGTCCTTCCTTACATTTTTCAGCCAATAGACTTTCTGCACGTTCACAATCTTCCGACGTGTTGATATTCAAGAAACAATCCGGCGAATCAGAGAAATCGGCAGTTGCATATTGATGATTAACAAACCATTTGTCAATCTTCCTCTCGCCGGCATTGAGAAAAGATAGCAAATCACTGTACAGTTCAGTTTTCGCCAACATGAACGTCGGTTGCAGACGTTCCGCATCTTTGGCGACGACGATATCAATACTGTTGTCAGCCGGAGCCATCATTCGGTCAACGTAATCTCGATTTAGAAACGGTCCATCACAAGGTACTGTGATAACCCAAGGTGTTTTTGCCACTTTCATCGCACTGACAAGACCTGCGAGCGGACCTAAAAATCCTTGAATATCGTCCTCAATGACAGGTACGCCGAATCTACCGTAACTTTCCAGATTTCGATTGGCATTGATCAGTACTTCGGATACCTGTGGCGATAACAAGTCAATGACAATTCTGCACATCGGACTCCCGGCAAGCTGAACGAGGCCTTTGTCGATACCCCCCATTCTGCGTGCTTGTCCACCTGCCAGAATGACACCTGTGACTTGTGCACCTATTGAAACATGGTCTAAGCTCATGACTGCAACACAAACCTTCCTTGTTCCATCTCGACGGTCCGATCAGGCTTATACGATTCAGCAGATTCATGAGTTGCAATGTACACAGTCGTACCGTCATCTGCAAGACTACGAATCAAGGCAAAAGTCTGATCGCGAGAAAATTGATCCATTGCGGCTGTCGGCTCATCCAGAAGTAACAGCTTGGGCGCCAGTATCCTTGCACGAGTCAATGCAACACGTTGCTGTTCGCCACCGGAAAGATCTCGCGCATTTCGGTGTGCGAGCGACAATAGTCCGGCCCATTCAAGTGCACTTTTTACGTTTTTGTCAGTATCGGTTCGATTGCGCCCTCGTACACGAAGGCCGTATGCGACATTTTCTGCAACAGAACGATCAAACAAGTAAGGTGTCTGATGAAGATAAACAACCGACTTACGGAAGTTTTGAAATGCCTGCCTCCACGACATCTCCCTTCCGTTCAGTGCCACTGTGCCAGTGTCCGGGGCAATCAGGCCCGCAAGAATTTTAAGAAGCGTGCTCTTTCCCGCGCCGTTTTCGCCATGAATGACGACGCATTCGCCCCGACGAACGATAAATTCATCAACATCCAAAACTGTGCGTTTTAGCAAAGTCTTTCGGACGTTCTTCAATGTAATCAGTTCGTTGAATTGTTGCATGACACCACTGAAATTATTAGTTACGCGCCATATCGCGACCTCGCACCGTCGCCACCGAGAAATTCAAGGCAAGCGCAAGTGTGATCAATACGGCTCCCAACGCAATCCCCTGCTCAAAATTCCCTTTCGAGGTCTCAAGCGCGATCGCTGTAGGAATGTTTCGAGTGTGATGCAGAATGTTGCCACCAACCATGATTGAACACCCAACTTCGGATACTACGCGACCGAACGCGGTGACAATGGCTGCGATTAGTCCGAATCGAACTTCCCGCATGATGGTAAACATTGCTCGCAACGGACCAGCACCCAAAGTTCGTGCAGTTTGCCAAGCCTTCAAATCCACGCCTTGAAAAGCGACGTGAGTCATGGCGACAAGAAGTGGAAATGCCAGAATCATCTGTCCAATAACCATCGCGCTTTGCGTAAACAACAATCGCCAGCCTCCGAACGGTCCCGAACTATAAAGCATTATGTATAGCAGCAACCCTACAACGACAGCCGGAAGCGCTACCATGGAATTCACAATGGTGATTAGCGGTCGTCTGCCTGGAAAGTTACCGAAAGCCAGTGCAAATGCCACCAGCAATGCCAGCGGAGTGATGAAAAGAATTGCACGGAAGGAAACGAAAAACGATATACCGACGATTTCCCAGATGGCCGCATCACCCGTGAAAAGCAGTTTCAGTGCTTGAGCGCTTGCAATGATCAGACTGTCCATGGGCACTACCTAGAGTCTGAAAAACGATGCAGGCAAAAGAAGAAAAATTATGGAAAACAAATCCGACAATTCAATGAGAATATCCTCAGTCATTCAATGATATAGAACAGCTGCTCGCCATTTACCCTGTAAGTTGAAATGATATTTTTGGCTTCATTGGACTTCAGCCAGTTAATCAGGTTCATTGCATCTTCATAATTAACGTGAGGGTGAACTTCAGGATTGACGGCAATGGCACCATACACATTCCTCCCATCTAGTGCTCCTTCTACATGAATCGGAAGTGACAATCGATCACGCATGAATAGCCAAGTACCTTTGTCCGCAAGAACATAAGCATTGAGTTCATCAGCAATTTGCAACGCTTTCCCCATTCCGAGACCCACTTCTTTATACCAGTCACCTTCCGGTTTTATACCAGCCTGGTTCCACAATCTCAGCTCTTTCTTATGCGTTCCCGAATCGTCTCCTCTGGACACGAATGCCGAGCGTGTGTTTGCAATATTCGCTAAGGCTTCCTGCATATTTTTCATTCCATTGATTCTGGCCGGATCGCTTTCAGGGCCTACGATAATAAACTCGTTATACATAATTTCCTGGCGATTCACACCGAACCTGCTCTCAACCAATTCCAGTTCCGAATTTTTTGCATGTACCAGAATGATGTCCACATCGCCATTTCTGGCGTGATTAAGAGCACGTCCTGTACCGCCCACAATTGTGTGAACGCTGACGTCATGTTTCGCTTCGAACACGGGAACCAGTTTTTCAATTAATCCGGAATTCTCTGTACTCGTCGTCGTAGAAAGTCGTAGTATGTCTGTTGCGAAACAAATACCGACTGTTCCAACTAACAGAGATACCAGTAAAACAAGTTTGTAAGAAAGGGATAATCGCACGATCTATTGATTCATAAATTTAGTAATTGTTGAAACTTGAAGCATTCGACAAAACATCCTCATTTACATCACTGCTGGTTAGGTGCTTCATTCACGCAGCGAGTTCAATTTTGATTTTCAAGTGATAGAAATTCGTCTCTAAAAGCGTTTCAAAACAACAATCAAAAGAATTGCGAATGCACTTGTTTTTCGGTTGCCAACATATCGGGACAGTGTTTGACACAATCTTACCAATCAAGCACAATGTATATGATAATGTGTAAAGTTATCTTGATGCTAATTCTGACAAATTCAAGCAATGAACTCACCTAATCCGCGAACAACCTCCATTACAGTCGTTGGTAGCGGCTCTTGGGGAACAGCAATCGGTGCTTGGCTTGCTCGCAATGGTCACGACGTACGAATTTGGGATATTGATACCTCAGTAATTGACGATATCAATGCCACACATTGTAACAACCGGTATCTACCCGATTGTAAATTGCCCGAGAATCTGGTTGGATATCGAGCGCTGGAATCCGCTATGACCGATTGTTCGACTGTTGTACTAGCAGTCCCAAGCCGAGTTTTTGAGACTGCACTCCTGAATGTCACATCTCACCTTGACAGAATGGATTCAAGCAACACTCCAACAATTGTGTGGGGAACAAAGGGATTCGCTCCGAAAACTGGCGAACTCTTGAGTCATGTCGCAGAGCGTGTACTCGGAGACGCGGCAGTTACATCGGCTATTTCAGGTCCAAGTTTCGCATATGAGGTTGTGAGAGGAATTCCTGCCGGCTTTGATCTGGCGTCAAAGTCGAGTGAGAGAATCGAATCTATCGCCGATCTTTTTCGTAGCGAAAACATTTTGGTTTATACAACTTCGGATATCATCGGCGTTCAGGTTGGTGGCGCAACCAAGAATGTAATCGCGATCGCGGCAGGAATCTCAGATGGTCTCGGCTTTGGCATCAATGCCCGCGCTTTGCTCATCACACGCGGACTTGCCGAAATGAACCGCCTGAATGTCGCTCTAGGCGGCAGTGCCGAGACAATGATGGGGCTATCCGGACTTGGAGATTTGGTTTTAACCTGTTCTGGCGATCTGTCGCGAAACCGCAGGCTGGGGCTCGGTTTGGGACAAGGTAAACCCATAGACGAGATAGTTGAGGAAATCGGCCAGGAGGTCGAAGGCATTCAATCCACGCGGGAAACTTACCAAATCGGTAAAAAGATGGACGTTTTCATGCCAATGACTGAGTGCATGTATCGCATACTATATGAGGGATTGTCGCCTCTTCAGGCTGCTACCGAACTCATGGCAATCGGTCCGAGCCTCAAATGATCGAAATTTGCACCAACATTTGGAGTCTTTCAAGCAACACCCGAGATGCGGCCAGATTTTGGCTTAATCTCGCCATCTTCTGCAACTGAAATCTGGGGTAATTTCGTTCCAATTGGTAATAGATCTATGAAATAGCTAGCTTGCGAAAATGCGGCTGTTCCAAGAGTGAAAAAGAATCCAACTTTTGATTCGAGGTGCGTCGTCGCTCATGGAGTTTGCCGTGAATCGACTCATTACGTGGTTAATACGTCCAGGTGCTGACTTAACTCTTGATTTTATGCGGTTTGAAGTCGGTCAATACTTTCTGCTTCTACGAATGACGAATCACAAGTGGCATGTAAATCAACTATATCTATTACGGAATTAATTCGCCATCTGGGTGAACCACGGCTACTCTTTGGAGTCAACATTTGCTTGAAATTTTTCGATTCTATCTCGCTTCTCATTCACACAGGACACCAAGTAAAGAATATTTTGGAGCATATAGTCAATACTGTGAGAATTTTCCGAGGCTAGTGAAAATAAACATCGGTGTTGAGATCCAAGATAGATTTGCCCGCTGTTGATTCCAAATCAAATCAACTGAGCGAGAAATGTTTTCACCGGCACGATAATTGGCTGGTGAAATTCGAAACAATCTCGTTCCACAAATTCCATGTCGAATGCAACCTGAAAAGCATGTGGCGTCTGAGTTTGCCGCTGAAAATATGCCAGTGAACTGGAAAGCTTCGTTCTTTCGCTGCTCTTTACTTCTACCAAAAACCAAGGAGAATTGTCACGCGTTACTAAGAAATCAACTTCACGTTTCTGCTTGTCGCGAACGAAATATAGACCGAACTCACCTTGACCGGTTTCAGTCCACCAGTGAACAGCTTTGAGTAAAGCGCTTGCAACAAAATTCTCGGCACGAGCACCTGAATCTTCAACTTGTGACCAATCCCACAGATAATACTTCGGCTCCTTGCGTAATGCCCTTGCCACATTGCTGTACCAAGGTCTCACTGTAAAACAGAAGTAAAGCGACTCCAAAGTAGAAATCCATCGCCTGACAGTGTCCACTGATACGCGAACACTCTTGGCAAGGTAGGAATAACTAGTTAGCTGGCCGACTTGTTGTCGCAGGTATTCGGCCAGCATTTCGAGCTGACCGAGTTCCTGAATTCGAGTGAGTTCACGCAAGTCTTCGCGCAGAAGATGTTCGGTGCGCAAGGAGCTCCAGCGACCGTAGAATCGCTGATTGCATTTGATATACGGTTCCGGAAATCCCCCAAAACGCCACAGAGTTTCCCAATGCTCATCATCGATTTTTCGAGGTTCTCGGTTGACCAGATGCACCGTAGATTGATTATTGCACTCCGGTACTGAAAGCGGATGTAGAGTGTAAGGAAAGTAACGCCCCATTAAACTGTCTCCACCGCGCCTGAACACTTGAAGAGATGCGCTGCCGGTTATCAGCACTTTGGTAACAGATTCATATTGATCAAAAAATCCCTTTAGAAGATTCCGCCAGTGTTGATACTTGTGTAATTCATCGAACACACAAAGTGGCAGATCATCGGCAAGTCGCTCCACTCCGAGCTTGTCAGCGATTATTTGTGGCCCTTCCAGGATGGTTTTTCGATCAGACTGATTGTCCCAATTAAGATACTGGTATCGAGCAAAAGAGTTTCCGATCATCTTGGCAAAGGTGGTTTTACCGACCTGCCTAGGACCTGAAAGAAACAACATCTGCCGATTATTTTGATAATGCCCTGTGAACTCGTTGGATAGATATCTATTGATGTCCATTATCTGCATATAACGTAAATTAGTAATTACTGTTTTACGATTATACATAAAATAGTCATAACTTGATGAACCACTGATATTTAGGGCGTATGGGAGTATGAAATTCATTCCTGACTAGTATTCAACTGCATCGTTAATTCGAAACATCTTGAAAACAGTTGAATTTCTCTGCATTCTATCTGTATCGTCAGTGGGAAGAAGAGCAATCAATGGAAACAGCTCGTTCTCTCGTATGCAATAACTCCATAGACTTCATTTCTTGATCGTAAATCTACTGTAACGTTCTACAATAGTTCCGCATCAATTTGTGTGGAATACAGGTTCCGAAAATTCAAAAATAATTGCAATTTCATGCAACATCAAAGCCACTCACACAAAAAAATTGGTATATTATTTTCTGTTACCATTTGCCGTAGTGCAGAGTCGGTTCATATTTTCGGCTTTGCTTTTATTTGCATGACTGAAAACTTCATTCGGTCGATTAGAATATCGATATGCCTTGGCTGAATTAATTCAAAACTCAGGTATGACACGCTTTAATTTACCGTTCCAAGCAGGAACCGGTAGAATTCTTGTCACCCAAACCATTGTCACCCTGATCGGCACGATGATCTTCGCCTTTGGTGGCATTGTTTCACTCTATTCAGCTCTCTTGGGCGGCATCGCCTGCCTGCTCCCCAGCGCATATTCAATTTGGCGCGTATTCGGTAAAAATCGTGCAGTTCATCAACTTGACCCTCGTATATTTGGCATAATGCTACGCACCGAATTCGTAAAAATCGCCATTACCGGCATCATATTTGCCACATTTTTCTGGTTGATCAATCCCATAGATCCAATCGCCATGTTCTCCGTGTTTACGGTCGCCATGTTTGCTGGATGGATTGAAGCCGGGTTGCGAATTGGCTAGACGCTGAAATTCAACTGATCGGTTATTCGTACATTTATGGCTAGCAACGACGTCCTGACCGCATCAGGCTATATCAAACACCATCTCCAGAACCTGACGTTCGGAAATCATCCTGAACATGGCTGGTCGATCGCGCATAGCGCACAGGAAGCCGCCGACATGGGGTTCATCGCGATTCACCTTGACAGCATGTTCTGGTCAATTTTTCTCGGCGCACTGTTCCTGATCGTGTTCCGTCTTGTTGCAGTACGCGTTACCAGTGGCACGCCCGGAAAGCTTCAGAACTTCATTGAGTGGATCGTAGATTTTATTGAAGATAATGTACGTGGTTCGTTTTCCGGTAAGAATGACCTGATCGCCCCGCTCGCACTCACACTGTTCGTCTGGATTCTGTTGATGAATCTGATGGATCTGGTGCCGGTCGACTGGATTCCCGAGCTGGCAAAACTGCTCGGTATCGAATATATGAAAGTGGTCCCGACAACCGATCCGAACATCACCTTCGCAATGGCATTGTCAGTGTTCGTTTTGATGATTTACTTCAACATCAAGAACAAAGGCGTTAGCGGGTTTCTTGGCGAGTTGACACTACAGCCTTTCGGCAAATATATGATGCCAGTCAATTTGTTCCTGGAAGGCATCGGTCTATTGGCAAAGCCGCTGTCACACTCTCTGCGATTGTTCGGGAATTTATATGCAGGCGAGATGATTTTCATTCTGATCGCCCTTCTGTTCAGTACCGGATGGGTACTCGGAATTGCGGGCGGATTTTTACAATGGGCATGGGCTGTGTTTCATGTTTTAATTGTACTGTTACAGGCATTTATATTTATGGTACTGACCATTGTCTATATGGACATGGCTCATCACCAACACTAAACTAATTTCAGTCACAATGGTTTGCTAGATCGGAGATAACATTATGGAAGCAGCATTGTATTTTATCGCTGGTGCCGTTCTGCTCGGTATGGGCGCAGTCGGAGCCGCAATCGGAATTGGAATTCTCGCCGCTCGATTTATCGAAGCAATCGCGAGACAACCCGAACTGCTGCCAATGCTGCGCGTTCAGTTCTTCATCATGATGGGACTCGTCGATGCGGTTCCGATGATCGGTGTCGGTATCGCATTCTACATTCTGTTCGCAGTCGCGTGACGCAGACCGGTCGCAGTCTGACCGGTATAAACCAACTGGTGTAGCGCAATACTATGAATATTAATCTGACGTTAATTGGACAGACGGTTACGTTCATCATTTTCGTCTGGTTCTGCATGAAATTCATTTGGCCGCCGATTATGAACGCGCTGAATGAAAGACGCAAAACCATTTCGGACGGACTCGCCGCAGCCGAACAGGGGCAACGCGAGCGAGAGAAAGGCCAAATGGATGCTAACGAACTCGTCGAAGAAGCGAAGTCACAGGCGCAGGAGATAATCTCTCGTGCTGAAAAACGCGGTACTGAAGTTGTCGCTGATGCAAAAAGCGAAGCTCGGACCGAAGGAGAGCGAATTCTCAATGCAGCACGTGGGGAAATCGAGATGGAAGCCAACCGTACCCGAGAACAGCTGCGAGTGCAGGTCGCCCAGTTGGCGATCTCCGGTGCGGAAAAGATTCTCGCCCAGGAAGTCGATGCGAAAACGCATGAGAAAATGCTTTCCGACCTGGCTGACAACCTTTAACCAAGGGCTACCGAGACCGTGAGCGAACTCTCCAACATTGCACGACCGTACGCACAGGCAGTATTTGAAATCGCCAAGGAGTCTGGACGCTTCGACGAATGGTCCGAAAGCCTTGAGACTTTGAGCGAAATCGTCAGCCTGTCGGAGTTGCAAACCCTGATCAGTGACCCGCGTGTTACTCGAGAACAGGTACTGGATATCGTTCTCGAAATTGGTGCTGACGCTTTTGATGAGCAATCGCGGAACTTTGTGAGAACTCTGAGTCACTATAGACGGCTGCCGACCGCGCCGCTGATCGCAAGTCAGTACGAAAATTTGCGCGCGGAGGCAGAAGGCATCATTGAAGCGGAACTTGAAACCGCATACGAAATTGATGATGAACAGCGAGGCAAACTGATCGCTGCACTCGAGACCCGGCTCGGGCGCAAGGTGAGACTATCTAGCAAACTTGACGAAAACCTGATTGGTGGTGCGGTTATTCGCGCCGGCGATTGGGTGATTGACGGCTCCATCCGAGCTCGACTGGAAAAACTCTCCAGCGCTCTTGGTGTGTGACAACCGTCACTCCATACACATAGACAGCGTAACTGCCATTATTGAAACCAGAGGAAGAAACAAATGGCGATGCAATTAAATCCATCCGAAATCAGCGAGCTGATCAAGGCTCGAATTGCGGACTTTGACGTAACTGCACAGGCAAGAAGCGAAGGAACCGTAGTAATGCTTACGGACGGAATCGTCCGTATTCACGGACTTGCAGATGCACTGCAAGGAGAAATGCTGGAGTTTCCGGGCGATACTTTTGGACTCGCCCTGAACCTTGAGCGTGATTCAGTCGGTGCGGTGATTCTCGGTGACTACGAACACATAACAGAAGGCGACACGGTCAGGTGTACCGGTCGAATTCTCGAAGTCCCAATCGGCGAAGGATTGTTGGGCCGGGTTGTCGATTCACTCGGACGCCCGATTGACGGCAAGGGTCCGATTGAATCCAGCGGCTCAGCGCCAATCGAGAAAGTGGCGCCCGGTGTCATTTCTCGTCAATCTGTGTCTGAACCCGTTCAAACCGGATTAAAATCAATCGATTCCATGGTACCGGTCGGTCGTGGTCAGCGAGAACTGATCATCGGCGACAGACAAACCGGGAAAACCGCGGTTGCAATCGACACCATCATCAATCAGAAAGACACCGGTATCAAGTGCATTTATGTTGCGATAGGCCAGAAACTTTCAAGTATCGCAAACGTGGTACGCAAACTTGAGGAACACGGCGCGATGGATCACACGATTCTCGTGTCAGCGTCAGCTGCCGAAAGCGCCGCCATGCAGTACATCGCACCTTACTCCGGCTGTACTATGGGTGAATATTTCCGCGACAACGGCCAAGACGCCCTGATCGTCTACGACGATCTCACCAAGCAGGCATGGGCCTATCGTCAGGTTTCGCTGTTGCTGCGACGTCCGCCGGGACGCGAAGCCTATCCAGGCGATGTCTTCTATCTTCATTCACGACTGCTGGAACGGGCTTCTCGAATCAATGCAGACTATGTTGAAGCCCTCACCGAAGGGAAAGTGAAAGGACGTACCGGTTCTCTGACTGCGCTGCCGATAATTGAAACACAAGCAGGCGATGTTTCGGCATTTGTCCCCACCAACGTAATCTCAATTACCGACGGACAAATTTACTTGGAGAGCGACCTGTTTAATGCAAACATTCGCCCAGCAATCAATGCAGGTCTATCAGTATCAAGAGTTGGTGGAGCAGCACAGACGCCTATCGTCAAGAAACTCGGTGGCGGTATTCGTCTTGCCTTGGCTCAATATCGTGAACTCGCAGCGTTTTCACAGTTTGCCTCTGATCTTGACGAAACAACCCGCAAGCAGTTGGAACGAGGGCAACGAGTTACCGAAATCATGAAACAGCCACAGTACGAGCCATTGTCTGTAGCAGCAATGGCGTTCGCACTGTACGCGGCAAATGAAGGTTATCTCGATGCTATCGAGGTTCCCCAGATCGTCGGTTTTGAGCAGGCAATGCAGTCTTACTTGAAATCAAATTATTCTGATCTGCTTGAGGCAATCAATGCAAACCCGGAATACAACGATGAGGTTGCCAGCACGATGAAAGATGCGCTTGACGATTTTGTCAAGAACGGCACCTGGTAATCTGATCACGAGCCACATCAAAATCTCAAAAAATTGAATTAAACCATGGCAGGCGCAAAAGAAATTCGTACCAAGATTCGTAGCATCCAGAATACGCAGAAAATCACCTCTGCGATGGAAATGGTTGCTGCCAGCAAGATGCGCCGGGCGCAGGAGCGTATGCGAGCCGCCCGCCCCTATGCCGAATCCATCCGAAGGGTGATCGCACACCTATGGCACGCCAACCTCGAATACAAGCATCCCTATGCGGTGGAAAGAGAAACATCGACTGTCGGATATATCGTAGTCAGCACCGATCGCGGTCTTTGTGGCGGTCTCAACATCAACCTGTTTCGATCAGCTCTCAACTCCATTTCAGATTGGGAAGGTAAAGGAGTTTCAGCCGAATTCGCCATCATCGGCAACAAGGGACTTGGATTTTTTCGACGATTGGGGGCAAACATCCTCTGTCAGGCATCCCATCTAGGCGATGCGCCACAGATCGTCGAACTGATTGGAGCCGTCAAAATAATGCTGGATGCCTATGAGGAAGGAAAGATTGACCGACTTTATCTGCTCAGCAACCACTTTGTGAACACCATGACACAGAGTCCGTTGATTGATCAGATTTTGCCGATTAAAGTTGATGAACCGGATCAGAACCTATCGCACCATTGGGACTACCTGTATGAACCGGAATCGCATGAAGTGGTGGACTCGTTGATGAAGCGTTACCTCGAATCTATCGTTTATCAGGCGGTTATCGAAAATATCGCCTGCGAGCAATCGGCTCGAATGGTGGCAATGAAAGCTGCAACCGACAACGCCGGAGATCTGATTGACGAGTTGAACCTGATTTACAACAAGGCGAGACAGGCGGCGATCACACAGGAAATTTCCGAAATCGTAGGCGGTGCGGCTGCGGTCTAGTATTAACGAACGAAGTCAAACTAGCATCCGTGTGGTGCTTGAGAAATAAATACCAGTAAACAAGAGGCAATCATGACACAAGGGAAAATTGTCGAGATCATTGGAGCAGTCGTGGACGTGGAGTTTCCACGAGCAGAGGTTCCAAAAATCTATAACGCACTCAAAGTAGAGCAAACCGGTCTTACGCTGGAAGTGCAGCAGCAGATGGGAGATGGTGTCGTTCGAACCATCGCCATGGGATCCAGCGACGGACTGCAGCGCGGACTTGAGGTAACCAATACCGGCGAGCCCATCAAGGTTCCTGTCGGCGAGCCGACGCTGGGGCGCATCATGAATGTACTTGGCGAGCCCGTAGATGAAGCTGGACCGGTCGAATCTGAAAATCATTGGGCAATTCACCGCAAGCCGCCCGAATTTACCGATCAGGCGACAGCCGTGGAAATCCTTGAAACTGGCATTAAGGTCATTGATCTAATCATGCCAATTGCAAAGGGCGGAAAAATTGGATTGTTCGGTGGTGCAGGAGTCGGCAAAACCGTCACGCTGATGGAACTGATCCGCAATATCGCAATCGAACACGCTGGTTATTCAGTTTTCGCAGGAGTTGGTGAGCGAACCCGTGAAGGAAATGACTTCTACCATGAAATGAAGGAAGCGGATGTACTCAACAAGGTCTCACTGGTTTACGGCCAAATGAACGAGCCACCCGGCAACCGCCTCCGTGTAGCGCTCGCGGGGCTGACGATATCCGAATTTTTCCGCGATGAAGGCAGAGACGTGCTATTGTTCATCGACAACATTTACCGTTACACGCTGGCTGGAGTAGAAGTATCCGCACTGCTGGGCCGAATGCCGTCGGCAGTCGGATATCAGCCAACGCTTGCTGCGGAGATGGGAATACTTCAGGAAAGAATTACTTCCACCAGAACCGGTTCGATCACTTCCTTTCAGGCGGTTTATGTTCCAGCCGACGATCTGACTGATCCATCGCCAGCAACTACGTTTGCTCACTTAGATGCAACCTTGGTTCTATCCAGACAGATTGCAGAATTAGGCATATACCCGGCAGTCGATCCGCTCGATTCAACCAGCCGGCAGTTGGACCCACTCGTGGTAGGACAAGAGCATTACGATACAGCTCGTACCGTTCAGGGAACACTGCAACGATATAAGGAATTGCGAGACATCATCGCGATTTTAGGTATGGATGAACTTTCGGAAGACGACAAGTTGGCGGTCTCCAGAGCACGAAAAATCCAGCGCTTTCTGTCACAGCCATTTTTTGTTGCCGAAACATTTACGGGTAGCACAGGAAAGTACGTATCACTGGCTGATACAATCAAAGGATTCCAAGGAATTGTAAACGGTGATTATGACGACATACCCGAGCAGGCTTTCTATATGGTCGGTCCGATTGAAGAAGTCGTCGAAGCACACAAGAAGGCGGCATAGCCGAGTTCGATCAATCAACTGAATAAATATCATGGCTACAATTCAAGTAGAAATCGTTAGCGCTGAAGAGGCCATCTGGACAGGTACTGGAGTCATGGTTTTCGCGCCTGCGGAAATGGGGGAAGTCGGTATTGCCCCGCAGCATGCTCCGTTGCTTACGCGATTGAAGCCGGGAGAGGTGCGCGTCCAACAAGAGAACGGTGATGAACAGTTTTTCTTCATTTCCGGTGGATTGCTCGAAGTTCAGCCGAACCAAGTAACCGTACTTTCCGATACAGCTGTCAGAGCTGCCGATCTGGATGAAGCGCAAGCGTTGGAAGCTCAACAGAAGGCGGAACGCGATCTGCAAGACAAGACTTCCAAGATGGATCTCGCCAAGGCAAAAGCGGAACTCATCCAGGCAACGGCACAGTTGCGCGCTCTTCAGAAACTGAGACAAACCCGTCGCTGACTTGACAACCTGTTCGGTTTCGATCGAATTCAAACCGAAGAATTGAATGGGGCATGGATTGACCAAATCCGAAGTCATCATACTCGCAGGAGGACAGGGAGTGCGAATGCACTCCGACAAGCCGAAATCTTTGCAGCAGATCGGCGGCAAACCTATGCTCCACTACATCGTCGATTGCGCGAGGAATGTGGGTTTTGACAGAATTCATGTCGTTTACGGCGCAAATGGCCAAGAAATTCCAAAAACGTTTGCACAGGAAGACATTAACTGGGTATTGCAGGCAGAAGCCCTTGGTACCGGGCATGCTGCCTTACAGGCAATTCCCCACGTGATACCCAACTCAGTCGTATGCATCCTGTATGGCGACAATCCGTTAATTGACCCAAAGACCATATCAAGGCTGACTGAACTGGCCAAGGGAAATAGGCTCGCGCTGCTCACAACCGAGCTGAAAGACCCGACAGGCTATGGGAGAATCAAGAGAAACGATGATGGCAAACTGCAAAAGATTGTAGAACACAAGGATACCAATGAAAACGAGCGTAAAATTATGGAAGTGAACGTGGGACCGCTTGCCGCTCCGACAAGCTTGTTGAAAGGATGGCTGACACGACTGGACAATCACAATAATCAGAGAGAATATTACCTGACCGACATCATCGATTTTGCTGTATCAGATGGAATTGAGGTTTCAACAGGGAAAACCCTGCACAGGTGTGAATCTTTAGGAATTAACAATAGATTTGACCAGGCTCAACTTGAAAGGATCGTTCAATTGAACAAAGCAAAAGATTTAATGCATTCAGGCGTACAGATTGCCGACCCTGCAAGATTTGATTTACGTGGGGAATGTAGAGCCGGCAAAGACTGCCAAATCGATGTGAACGTTGTTCTGGAAGGCACTGTAAATCTTGAAAATAATGTAGTGATTGAAGCCAATAATGTCATTCGAAATTCCAATCTGGGTGACGGCGTCACCATCCTGCCGAATTGCGTAATTGAGGGAGCAAAGATTGAAGAAGGGTGTACGATCGGGCCGTACGCCAGAATTCGACCAGGTACAAAAATTGGCAAAAATTGTAGAGTCGGGAATTTTGTCGAAATCAAGAATTCCGAAATTGGCGAAGGATCCAAGGTCAATCACCTTGCATATATCGGTGATTCCGAAATTGGAAAGAATGTAAATTTTGGTGCCGGTTCGATTACCTGTAACTACGACGGCCAGAACAAGCACCGAACGAGAATCGGCAATGATGTATTTATTGGTTCCAACGTATCACTTGTTGCGCCTCTCGAAATTGGCAACAAAACGGTGATCGGAGCCGGATCCACAATCACTAAAGATGTGGAGTCGGGTCAAGCGGCAGTTGAACGATCAAATACCAGAGTCGTTCCCGCTAATCGACTGATTTCTAGAATAAAATAACTGCATTCTATAAGAGAGGATACAAGTTCTCCGAACTGTCAGAGTGCCAAAAATCTCAACTTTATAGACACTTCCAGTTACCAATCAAATTATGTGTGGAATTATCGGCGCAGTTTCCAACCGTGACATCGTACCTACCCTGGTAGACAGCATGCGCATAATGGAATATCGAGGTTATGATTCCGCTGGCATTGCAGTGATCAATTCCAATGGCGAGTTCGATCGGGAAAGATGCGTAGGTAAAGTGGAAAAATTAGTTCATTCGATTCAGAATGGAAGTTCAATTTCCGGCACGACTGGAATCGGACATACCCGCTGGGCCACGCACGGCCCTGCGAACGAAGCCAACGCACATCCACTCATCAGCAGTGGCCGAGTGGCTGTCGTCTGCAATGGAATCATTGAAAATTACGAAGAATTGCGACATCAGCATCTTCAGGAAGGAAGTATTTACGATTCTGCAACGGATACCGAAGTCATTCTGCATGAATTGATGAAATTTCTGGCTGACGGTTTGGGATTCCTGGATGCAGTCAAGGAAACAGTAAAACGACTCATCGGTTCTTATGCTTTCGCCGCCCTGTGTATTTCCGAACCCGGGAAAATCATCGTTGCCAAGCGCGGTTGTCCACTACTGATTGGGTTCGGTGATAATGAAACTTTCATCGCTTCTGATGCAATTGCGCTAGCCAAGATTGCAAAATCCATAATTGTGCTGGAGAATGGCGATATCGCAGAAATTTCGGGTGTATCGGAAACCAACATCATCGATCAATTCGGTGAAGAAGTAAAACGAAAAGATGAGTCCATCCTAATTCAGCCAAAGCTCGTTGATCTGGCACATTACTCCCACTACATGCAAAAGGAGATTTTTGAGCAAGGCTCCGCGGTTGCAAACACGCTTGAAGAGCGAATTACGAACAATTGCATGCTGGAAATTGAAACTTTCGGTGAGGAAGCAGTCGAAATATTTAATCAAGTGGAAGCAGTGAGAATTCTTGCTTGTGGAACAAGCTACTATGCCGGAATGGTTGCAAGAATTTGGCTGGAGTCAATGGGAATACCTTGTGAAGCAGAGATTGCCAGCGAATTCCGATATCGAAATCCTGTTGTACCCGACAATGCGTTGGTTGTCGCAATATCTCAATCAGGTGAAACCGCAGATACACTGGCAGCACTGAATCAAGCATCGAAACTTGGCTACAAGTATTCCTTAGCAATCTGCAATTCTCCATTCAGTCAAATGACCCGCGTGACAGATCTGGTTTTGCACACACGTGCAGGACCGGAAATTTCCGTCGCTTCTACCAAGGCATTTACCACACAACTGGTTTCATTGCTGCTACTGATGATTGCGCTTGCGAAGAGAAGAGGAATGACTGTGGATGAAGAAGCCGAGATTGTTAGTGAGCTTCGAGCCTTGCCATCTCGAATTGAAGCGCTTCTTCAAATGGACAAAGATATTGCTGAATTATCAGATTACTTTGCTGACAAGGAACACACCTTATTTCTAGGCCGTGGAACTCACTATCCGATTGCGCTGGAAGGAGCGCTGAAACTGAAAGAAATTTCCTACATTCATGCTGATGCATATCCCGCTGGAGAATTGAAACATGGTCCGCTGGCGCTGATTGATGCAAAGACGCCGACGATCGCCGTAGCGCCCAACAATCATCTGTTGGCTAAACTGAAAGCAAATATTCAGGAAGTTCGTGCAAGAGGCGGCAAGCTGTTTGTTTTTTCTGATTCAGGAACCCCTATCAAGTCAGACGAATTGATTGAAGTAATTGAAGTTGTCAAGTCAGGGCCATTCACCTCTCCCATCATTCACACGATAGCTCTGCAACTGCTCGCCTATCACGTGGCAGTCACAAAGGGGAATGATGTTGATAATCCAAGAAACCTAGCAAAATCTGTAACCGTGGAGTAGTTTCCAACGTACGGGTTCTGACGTTGATTATTACCTCTGTTTCACTGCAACTCTAAGAACCCCCACACACTCTGGGTTCGCCCATACTCTGAGCACCAACAATTCCTTCCATTGCACCATTTCTTTTCAATCTTGAAGAAAAAGAGATTGAGGGGAAATAGATTGAATACACGATATAAATTAGAAAATGGACCACTCAGTCTAGTCATTGTTGATGGACAATACCGAAGAGGAGAAATCAGTGCAGAATAGCTATGAAGAGTTACCGTCAAATCTTCCTGTTCCGATAGATGATGGTGCTTGTGACCATTTGGTGGGAATGCGGTTTCCAGACATCTTTTTGAAATCCACTACTGGAGAAAATGTAAATCTTTCACAAATTGAAGGCGGGGTTGTGATCTATTGTTATCCAATGACAGGCAAACCAGGCGTTCCGCTTCCAGAGGGTTGGGATGAAATTCCAGGCGCACGAGGTTGCACGCCTCAGAGTTGTTCATTTAGAGATCATCATGCAGAACTATCTGAACTGGGTGCTGAAGTATATGGTATGAGCACGCAGACATATGAATATCAGCAAGAAATGGCAGAACGCCTGCATCTTCCCTTTCAAGTAATCAGCGATAGTAATCTTGAATTTTGTAGAGCGATGAAAATCCCAACTTTCAGTGTGGATGGAAATACACTGATGAAGCGAGTCACGATGATTTCTGATAATGGTTCGGTTGAAGCAGTCCACTATCCAGTGTTTCCGAGTGACTCTGATTCAAAATGGGTTATTCAATATCTTGAATCTAAAAGAACATAGTGATCAATCCCACAAATTGACTGAAGCAGTGACAGTGGAGTAGATTTCGTAACCGAAAATTATTGACCTGCATTTGGTTGGCAGGCCAATAATTCCAAAAATAAACCCCATCCGGTAAAAATACCGGATGGGGTTACAACTTTTTCGACACATCTAGCAACTATTTTTCGACAGTCACTAACGTTTGTCGATTAACAGACTAACCGCCTCCAGAGCGAAAGTGTTCGTCTTCTTTCTTCAGCTTATTGGCTTCACTCATCAATTGACAAATGTGCCAAGCACCCCAGAAAACCACTCCAGCCAATACCAGCAGCCACTCAGTCCCTACAAAAGGATATACCGGACCGATATCGGCGATTGTTCCCGCCCAATCCGTAAATGATCCTGTCATCATCTTAATTTACCTCCAGGTTATTAAGTTTAACTGCCTTTGGCAGCGGCTTCTGCATCCATGATCGCTTGTTCTTCAGCGTCCATGGCCTCTTGCCCATAGGTGTCAAGCCCAGCAATTTCAACCGATTTGGGTATTCGCAATATGCCGAGTGAATTCAAAACCTTCGCGATGACGTAGCCTGGGATGAATCCCAAAACTCCAAACATAATGATCGCTCCGATGAACTGTCCAATAGGATTGATCACTTGAAAGCTTGTATCAGGCGACGATGGATAACCCCAGAGCATGAACCCTGCGATCACGACGCCGAAGAATCCTGCATAACCATGCACTGCTACGGCACCCACAGCATCGTCAATCTTGAATCGTCGCTCTACGTAATAGTGCAGCTTATACATGAAGATTACACCAACGATAGCGATGAACATTGCCTGAATCGGGTGGTACAGATCGTTACCCGCAGAGGCTGCGATAATTCCAGCAAGTCCCGACGAATAAGTCCAGAACGCATCACCCTTTGAAACCCAGTATCCAGCGAGCAAACCACCAGACAGGGACATCAGGAAATTGACCGTAATGGCACTCAATGTCGTTGGGCCCAAATAAATGTTGGTAGCTGAGAAAAATTCACCATCACCGGCCTGTACATCCCAGATCGGAACGTTGCAGGCAACATAGAATCCCCAAAAACCGGTATAGATAAGAAACAATCCAATCGTAACCAGCCATGGGTTCCTTGGGTTGATATTGCGAGGCGTACCGTCTGCAGCAAATTTCCCGATCCTCGGACCGAGAACAACCAGAATTCCGAGTGCAAATCCACCTGCAATAGCATGAATAACGCCAGAGGCGTATGCATCGTGGTAGCCAAGCAACTGAACCATCCAGCCTCCTGAATGCCAGCCCCAAGAAGCATCAATGATCCAGAATACGGATCCAATTGCAACTGCCAGAATCCAGAATGCTCCCGACTGTATTCGCTCAATGACGGAACCAGAAACGATTGAAGCCGCAGTCCATGAGAATAAGAGGAACGCTGCCCAGAATACACCATTGATGCGTTCCCATCCATCGGCTCCAGCACCCATGTGAGTGCCCATGAGCTGACTCCAAGGTTCAGCATGTGGTGATTCGACTAAGCCGCCAGTAATTCCCGGGCCGTTTGGGAAGGCGAAATAAATCCACCAACCGAAAAAGAAAAAAGTAATTGTTACCAATGGAATCAACATCGTATTCTTCAATAGCGTATGCATGTGGTTCTTCTGGCGAGAAGCACCAACCTCATACATGCAGAACCCAATGTGAATCAGGAACATGATAACAACCGTAAGCCAATAGTAGAACTCGGTAAAAATTACCACGAGTGCTGATAATTGGTCATCCATGTTCTCACGAGCTATACCCGAAAGTAGTGCGTGGGAGGTTTGAAAAAAAAGTGGCGTATCTGGTTTAACATGTAAATGAAAACATTTTTTACAAAAAACCAGAAAGGTACGCCACTATGAATAAGGATAACGTAATTTCATTTGAAAATCGAGAACTTTTTGAAGATCCACTCACAGATTTGATTCGAGCCGGAGCCCGTCAGCTGATCGCACTGGGGGTTGAGGCCGAATTAGACGAGCTTATGGCGAAGTATGCTGGCCAGCATACCGAAAGCGGTCATCGGGCGGTCGTTCGAAGCGGTTACCATCGGCAACGCCAGATTCAGACGGGCATTGGTGCGGTGACGGTGAAGATTCCCAAGGTGCGTTCGACCACTGGAGAGCCGGTGACGTTTCGCTCCTGCCTGATTCCGCCCTATGTGCGAAAGACACGCACGTTGGAGGCGTTTGTGCCATGGCTGTATCTGAAAGGGATCAGCAGCGGTGAGATGGGCGATGTGCTTGGCGTGTTGCTGGGGCACGAAGCCAAAGGATTTTCCGCTGCGGTGGTGTCGCGACTGAAAGCCGAGTGGGAAGAAGAGCGTGATCAGTGGATGGTGCGAGATTTGAGCAAGGAGCGATGGGTATACCTGTGGGTGGATGGGATATACAGCGGATTGCGCAGCGAGGATGTCAAGTTGTGTTCGCTGGTGGTGATCGGCGTGAATGATCAAGGCGAGAAGAAGTTTTTGACGATCGAAGACGGGGTTCGCGAGTCTACGCAGAGCTGGCGCGAGGTATTGCTGGATCTGAAAGCACGTGGGATGAATGTGCCGAAGCTAGCGGTTGGCGACGGTGCGCTGGGGTTTTGGTCAGCGCTCGATGAGATTTATCCGGACACCCGTCACCAGCGCTGTTGGGTGCACAAGAGCGCGAATGTGTTAAATGCGCTTCCGAAGTCGGTACAGGCGAAAGCGAAGGAGGCAATGCGCGAGATCTGGATGGCCGAAACTCAAGCCGATGCACAGCGTGCGTTTGATCAATTCATCGACACATACCAGGACAAGTATCCGAAAGCGACTCAGTGTTTAGAGAAAGATCGCGAAGAGTTGCTGGCATTTTACGATTTTCCGGCGGTGCACTGGCAGAGCTTGCGTACCACCAACCCGATTGAATCGACGTTTGCGACGATCCGTCATCGCACGCGTCGCTCTAAAGGGTGCTTAAACCGAAAGGGGATGCTGTGCATGATGTTCAAGCTGGGTATTTGTGCGCAACACAACTGGCGCAGGTTGCGAGGATTCCGGCAACTTGGGAAAGTGATAGAAGGTATACAATTCAAAGACGGGATTGAGACAAAGCAGTTTGACAACCAGGTAGCCGCGTGAATTCACCCCACGCACTACTTTCGGGTATAGCTCTGTTCTCACTCCTAAAAATGTATTGTGAAAATCAAATTCTTATATTTATATTTATGAATGTCAAATTGTCGTTAACGAGGACATTATCTGCCTAATCACTATACCTTCTAATTGATTATCTTGGATTTGATAGCAGATGCCCATTACATTCTACATTAGATTGCATTTACGAGGGAAGCAATTAATTGAACAAGGCAAATTTTTTGTCACGCTAACCGAACGCCATCGACTCGTGATTTTAGCCTATGGATCACAAGTATGTTCAGGCCACTGGCATGAAACCATGCACTGTGCCTGATTTGAACCGCTTCAGGTGATGCCGCAACCGATTTTCAGTATTCTTTCAGTGAACTGTCCTATGGGAGTACGGATTTTTCCTGTTTCGGCTGTTGCCGAACAACGATTTTTCGCAATCACAATTCGGTGGGTTATCGACATACGGCCCCGGTGATCGGCGAACGCCGACCCCTGCGTCGCGTGTTCCCGGCCAGGCCCAGATAATCCAGGAGCAAACGTGCGTTGGTGCGCAATTTGCGCATCGTCGGCGCAACTGATTCTGCGTGCCGTCTGATCACCGAGATCGCAAATCGGCGAAGTGCCGTGACGTTTTCCGGTCCATGCCCGGTGCGAATCAGAAGGTGATCCTCGTGCCAGGTGTTTGAGTCGTCCAAAATGCGATGATTCGATTCAATGGTCCAATGGCCGCGGTTGAGCCCCAGCAAAGTCTTCGGATCAGCCTGAGCGGCTTGCAGTGAGGTGATCCCGACAACGGTTTCCTGCGTCGTCTTGGTTACCTCGCCACGCCGGTAGTGGTCAATCGTGCGACGAATGCGGAATATCTGCGCGATGTCCGGAAATTTCGACTCGCGATTCAGATACGCCATCAGTTCGGCATTGTCGCTGACCCGGATTTCGCGGATCTCATGACGTCCATGCTGGACCTTGGGCACCTTTTTCCCTGCATCGGTCGCGTCACCGGTGCGGGTGACAAAGTCAGCTTCAGTATCCGGTCTGAGTCGAAGCAGATCGGTAAAATGAATACTCACCTCGCCAGTGAGATCTTTCTGGTTGTTCTTGAGAATAAACATATAGTGCCCGCCCCGGCTGAGAATATAGCTCGCAATCGCATGCTGCGTCAACAGCGCATCAGCGGTGATCACTTTGCCATTGAGGTCATCAATCGATTTCAGCAACGGGATGCACGCGCCGATCTCGTTGGTGTACTTTTGCTCCTCACTCCCGTCCGAGTCAAGCCTCATCTTTTTTTTTGCCAGATGCATGCGACTTTGATGCCCACAGGCGCCCAGCACATGAATCTGGCGATTGTTCCCGTCAACCGCTCCTTTCATCGTCTTGCCATCGATCGCAATCGCCTCATCGCAGCCGTCAATCGATATGCACCATTTGCGAAGCGCGTCATCGAACTGCCCGGGGTCGGTTCTGACCAGCGCCTCGCGGATGCAATACACGCTTGGACGCTGGACTTTGCCACGCCGCAATCCAACCCTGAAATGACGAAGCACCTTTTCTGACTGCGCCTGTACCCATTCGCCCATCTCCTGATAGCCGCGCGCACCGCAAACTGTGGCTGCCGCCGCAATGGCCAGCAGTGTCCCGAGGCGATAGCGCCGCCCGCGACGCCCGCGCGGGTCCTCAATGTGTGAGAAATAATCCAGCAATGACTTGAAATCCGCGTCCGTATACATTTTCCTGCAAACTCCTTTCGGGAAATAGTGGGAATCAAGATGTGCGCCACCGAGCAACCGGCGCGCATCTGACCGAAGCGGGCGCACAAACATCAGCTTCGGTGATGAGCCTTGTCGGTAGCCGCGGCGTTGTCGCCGATAGCCGGCCGTCTGCCCGATCTGTATCCAGTTCTCCGCGCGATAACAGGTTCCGGCAAAGCGCTGCGGGTCAACGAAAGTCTCCATCAGCAGCACCGGGTGTCCGAATCGCACCGGCCAGTCCTTGACGACACGCTTGGCCAGCAACGATAAAGTGCGGGATGCGAGATTCGCAATCGGCTCCAGAATGAGGAATCTGCTCTGGTTGGTGATCAGGTGCAGTCTTGCGCCACGGTCTCTTGGGTACCAGCCGAGCCACTCATCTCGGGCGCGGCTTTTCAGGGCCGCCGCATAAAATGAACTCAGCGCAACCCATCGGCCCTGCAAAACCGCGGCATAAAACGCGCTCTCACCGATCTTGTGCGGGGCGCCAAGATAGTGATGCTGCCGCATCAGCGCAAGGAATTTCTCCTCCTCGTCGCGTCTGACCGGTACGATGACCAACTCCGACAAATTCATCTCTCACCGTTTCAGTTCAACTTCAGTTGGCTGAACCATACACGAATCAATCAGAAAAGTCCAGTATCAGACGCTATTTATTTCATATCATACAGTTGAACTGAACAAAAATTCGCCCTGATTAATTGAATTGGATGAAATTTGTAAAATTGTTGTGACTAAATCAAGCCATACCATGATTATCAAAAATTGCAGAATCTTATTCTGCCACCCAGTCGGATTGTTCCTCACTGAGTTCCAGATCTACTGCCGCTGCAATCAAGGCTTTCGTGTAATCGTCTTGGGGATTGTTGTAAATTTGCTCAGTTTTGCCTTGCTCAACTACGCGTCCTTCACGCAGAACGACAACCATGCTCGCCATCGCTCGTACTACTGCCAGATCATGACTGATGAACATGTAGGCTAGTGCATGACTTCGTTGGAGATTTCTGAGAAGTTCAATTATCTGTGCCTGAACCGAGCGATCTAGAGCAGAGGTGGGTTCATCGAGAACAATGAACTTCGGTTTCAGTATGACTGCCCTTGCAATTGCAATGCGTTGCCGCTGACCTCCAGAAAATTCGTGCGGATAGCGGTGGCGAGTTTGCGGGTCAAGCTCAACTTCTTTCAGCACTTCGATGACCTTTTGTTCTCGTTCCAGCTTGCTCATGTCTTTCTCATGCACCCGAAGCCCCTCAGCAATAATTTCAGACACTGTCATTCTTGGACTGAGGCTACTGTACGGATCTTGAAACACAACCTGCATTTTGCGACGTAGCTCGCGCAATTCTTTAGTTTGTCTACCCTGGATTTCCCTGCCTTCAAATCGAATCATACCTTCACTGCTGATCAATCTTAGCAACGCTAGTGCAAAAGTAGTTTTTCCTGACCCGGATTCACCGACTATTCCAATCGTTTCACCTTCTTGCACCGTTACGCTAACATCATTCACCGCCTTTATATGACCGATGGTTCTTCGCAGCACTCCTCGCCGCACTGGAAACCACACTCGTACAGACTCCGAATCAACTACCACCGGAGCCTCAGGCAGAGGTTCGCCGGAACGTCCTGACGGTTCTGCTTCGAGCAGCATCTTGGTATAGGGATGTTGCGGATTTTCGAATATCTCCGACCTGCTGCCGGTTTCTACAAACTCACCCTGGCGCATGACACAGATTCGATTCGCTAGTTTTCGAACCACGTTTAAATCGTGACTGATCAGTAACAGAGACATACCCATTTCTTGCTGCAGGTCACGCAGCAGTTTCAAAATTTCTGCTTGAATTGTCACATCCAAAGCAGTCGTCGGCTCATCGGCAATCAGCAAACCGGGCTCGTTGGCAAGTGCCATGGCGATCATGACTCTCTGTCGCTGTCCCCCAGACAGTTGATGCGGATAGTCATGAAGACGCTCGCGAGCGTTTCGAATGCGCACCATTTCAAGAAGTTCAAGCGATCTGCCTATCGCATCAGACTTGCTCATCCCTTTATGAACAATGAGCGTTTCGCTAATTTGTCTGGAAATCGTATGCAGCGGATTCAAGGATGTTTGCGGTTCCTGAAAAATCATGCCGATTCGGTCGCCGCGATATTCCTGCAGAACCTGCTGTGAAGCGTAGACCAATTCCTGACCGTTATAGCGGATACTACCGCTCGGGTGAAATGCTGACGGATACGGAAGAAGCTGCATAATTGACAACGCGGTAACAGATTTACCGGAACCGCTCTCGCCAACGATCGCAACGGTTTCACCGGAATGAACATCGAAGGATACGTTCCGAACCGCATCGCTGCGCTCGGCTACAGTCTTGAAAGAGACTGACAAATCCTGCACTTCAAGTAAAGGTGGTAGAGTCTGATTTTCGTTCATTGCACAGTTTTTCGGGGATCAAAGGCAGCTCGAACCGCCTCACCTATGAACATGAGCAAGCTGAGCATGATTAGAATAACGAAGAACCCTGTCAGACCAAGCCAGGGAGCCTGCAGGTTAGCCTTTCCCTGTGCCAGCAATTCACCGAGTGAAGCCGACCCAGGCGGTAGCCCGATGCCCAGAAAATCCAGTGAAGTCAGTACTGTAACAGACCCTGCCAGAGTAAATGGCACGAAGGTCATCGTAGCCACCATCGCATTCGGAAGAACATGCTGAAAAATGATCCTGGAGTGCTTTACTCCCAGTGCGTGAGCCGCTCGCACATAGTCGAAATTTCGCGCCCGTAGAAACTCTGCTCTTACCACGCCAACAAATCCCATCCAGGAAAATAGCAGCAATAGACCTAACAGCCACCAAAAGTTTGGTTCGACAACACTCGCCAGAATAATGAGCAGGTACAACGTCGGCAACCCTGCCCAAACTTCAATAAAGCGCTGAAACAGAAGATCGGGCCAACCTCCAAAATAGCCTTGTACTGCGCCGGCAGCAACGCCGACGATTGCGCTGATAATTGTCAGTGTAAACCCGAATAGAACAGATATTCGAAAACCATATAGGGTTCGCGCAACCACGTCCCTGGCCTGATCATCGGTACCTAGCCAGTGCTCTCGGTCTGGTGAAGAGGGTGCTGGTGAATTAAGCCCCCACGCGACAGTTCTATGGTTGTAGCGAATCAGCGGCCATACCATCCAGCCTTCATTCTCTATCAGTTCCTGGACATAAGGATCCTTGTAGTCAGCCGCTGTTTCAAATTCGCCGCCAAATGCAGTTTCAGGATACGACTGAAAGATCGGATAATAAAATTCTCCCTTGTACACTGCCAAAAAGGGTTTGTCGTTAGCGATGAATTCTGAAAACAGCGACATTCCGAACAGCACTAGGAAAATCCACATCGACCAATATCCACGCCGGTGAGCGCGAAAGCTGTCGAGTCTTCGTCTGGCAAGAGGGCTGATTTCCATGCCTAGAAATCTGGGCTGAATGTTCGAATTGAACTCTATGGACATGTCACGAAGTCTCTCTCGATTCAAAGTCAATGCGCGGATCGATTATCGTATACGTCAGATCACCCACTAGATTCATCACAAGTCCGAGTAGAGAGAAAAAATACAGGGTGGCGAACATCACCGGATAGTCGCGATTGAAGGCGGCTTCGAATCCAAGCAAACCCAACCCATCTAGCGAGAAAATAATTTCTATCAGTAAAGAGCCGGTAAACAAGATACTGATGAAAGCGCTTGGAAATCCTGCAATTACGATCAGCATTGCGTTGCGAAAAACATGACCGTAGAGTACGCGACGTTCCGCTAACCCCTTGGCACGTGCAGTCAGTACGTACTGCTGGCTGACCTGATCCAGAAAAGAATTTTTGGTCAACATTGCAAGACCGGCAAAGCCGCCAATTACCATGGCAATGACCGGCAAAGTAATATGCCAGAAATAGTCTGCAATCTTTTGCATCCAGGACAACTCATCCCAATTGCCAGAAGTAAGTCCGCTGAGAGGAAACCAGTCCAGATAGCTTCCTCCGGCAAACACCACCAGCAAGAACACTGCGAATAGAAATCCTGGGATCGCCGTACCTACAATCAATGCAACAGTAGTCCAACCATCGAACCGGGTTCCGTCTCTCGTTGCCTTTACAATGCCAAGCGGAATGGAGATCAAATAAACAAACAGCGTAGTCCATAGGCCAAGTGAAATTGACACTGGCATTTTGTCGAGAACCAGATCCGTAACGGACTGATCTTTGAAAAAACTCTCCCCGAAATCGAAGAATATATAGTTCTTGATGGTCTGATAAAAACGAACATGCAACGGCTTGTCAAATCCGAAACGCTGTTCAAGTTCAGCAATGAACTCGGGATCAAGACCCTGTGCACCGCGATATTTGCTGGAGCCACTCTGCCTTCCGAGCGCACCGCTCTGTGAACGTCCCTGTTCGAGTGTTTCACCGGATCCTGATCTCGAAACGCGTTCTGTGATTTCCCCGCCAATACCGCTGAGTTCAGCGATGACCTGCTCGACTGGACCTCCCGGAGCAATATGGATCACCGCGAAATTGATGAGCATGATCGCAAAGAGAGTCGGTATCATGAGCAGAATTCGCCGAATGATGTAAGCGGTCATGACTGATCTTGTGTACCGAGTTGCATTAAAAATTTCTTGATGGATTTCCTGAAAGTGCCATTGTCAACTTTCAGTGCCAGTTCCCTCAAATGGACAATTATTCAGTCTTTATCGAGGGCTAATCATCGCCCATTGCTTCTGCAAGACTTTGTGCTTTAGCTTCGTCATACCACCATCGGTCGAACAGTACGCCCCTTCTGGTAGGAACCTTGGGCCGGGAAAATTTCTCCCAGTACAGAATTCGATCTCCCTGGATATGCCAATTTGGTATTACGTAGTGGCCTGACAGCAAAACGCGGTCCAGTGCCCGCGTTCGAATCACCAGAGACTCCCGGTCAGGTGCTTGGATGACAAGTTCGATCAACTCGTCGATTACTGGATCTTTAATGCCTGCATAGTTGCTGGAACCCGGCTGATCGGCAGCGTATGACCCCCAATAGCCTCTCTGTTCGTTGCCCGGAGATTCCGATTGCCCCCATCCACTGATAATCATGTCAAAATCCTGAGCGCGGATTCGGTTCAGGTACTGGCTTTGATCGACCAGCCGCACTCGGGCCTCAATTCCGAGCCGCTTGAGGTTTTCTGTAAATGGAATCACAATTCTCTCAAATGCCTGGCTTACCAGCAATATCTCGAAACTCATGCGCTCACCAGTCTTTTCATGAATCAGCTTGAGATCCTGAACCTTCCAACCGGCTTGCGCAAGCAGCTCACGCGCAATCTTCAAATTTTGGCGCGATCTGCCGCTACCGTCGGTTTTCGGGGCTTGGTAAGGTTCAGTGAACACTTCAAGTTGCAACCGGTCACGGTATCGGTTCAGAATTTCCAATTCCGCGCCTTCAGGCAGCCCGGTTGAAGCCAGCTCTGAATTCGAAAAATAACTTTCTGTACGCTCATACTGTCCGTAGAAGAGCTGTTTGTTTGTCCACTCAAAGTCGAATGCATAGCTGAGCGCTTCGCGTACTTTGGGATCGGAAAATTGCGCCCTCCTGGTATTCATAACGAAACCCTGCATGCCAGTCGAAAGCTGATGCTTGATAAGTTCTTTTTTCAACCATCCATTTTCGACAGCTGGAACATCGTAATCAGCTGCCCACGCTTTTGCCTGATTCTCCTGTCTTATATCGATATCACCTGACTTCAAAGCCAGCCGAATCGCAGTGTCATCGCGATAGAAGTCGGTACGCAGGATATCGAAATTATGCAGGCCACGCTTGACTGGCAAATCCGCTCCCCAATAGTCTTCAACCCGTTCCAGAACGATATAACGTCCCGGCTCGAAGTCCTTGATTCGATAAGGGCCGCTTCCCAAGGGCGGTTCCAGAGTCGTTTTCTCGAAGTCCCGCTCTTCCCAATAGTGCTTCGGTAGAATTGGCAATTGCCCCACAATCAGAGGTAGTTCTCTGTTTTCAATTTCTGAAAATGTGAATTTTACGCGTCGTTCGCTGACAATCTGTACTCCATCAACGCTGGAGTAGTAGTGCCTGTACCGAGGGTGGCCTTTGGTTGTAAGTGTTTTGAAAGACCATGCTACATCCTCCGCGGTAATTGGCATTCCATCATGCCAGCGCGCCTCCGGCCGTAAATTGAAAATCACCCAGGAACGATCTTCTGGAACTTCAATAGACTCGGCAATCAATCCATATTCTGTGAAAGGTTCATCGTCGCTGGAAGTAAGCAAAGTTTCAGTCGAACCGGTCCCGGTTGGATTTCCGATTGGGATGTAGGCGTTGAAGCTGTCGAATGTACCTCTTGCTGTCGAGCGCAACACTCCACCTTTTGAAGCGTGTGGATTTACGTAATCAAAGTGCTGGAAATCGGGGCCGTACTTCGGTTCGCCATGCATTGCGATCGCATGTACGGGTTTAATGGATTCCGCGGAAGCAGTTAAATTGTTGCCAAAGGCAATAACGCTTGCACAAATCCCAATCAATATGCTACGTCGCACTATTTTTGGCTCGTTAACAGTGTTGAATTTGTAGTCCATTTTTATTTACCATTACATTCGCGAAAATTGCCAATTTATTCATACATTGTAAATCCACGAAATTAGATTGAATTAACAGAAGTTAACTAATTCTTGGCTTGTGGCAATAACCCACAAATTGCGACCATGGAGTATTGCTGAAAGACCTAAATACAAAGTCTGACAGTGCTCGTGAATCTACATGACGCTAGTGATCTTTGCCTGAATGCCATTGAGAGACGAAGCTTCGGCCAGATGGTGCAGGAAAATCCCTTTCCTCAGTCCAGCCGCCAGCAAAAGGAAGATGATGGAAGGAGCCTTTCTTGCTCCCCAGTTTGCTCAAGAAGATCGACCCCAGGTTCACCCAACACCGAAACAGCAGCGGATTTCGCGCCATCCAACCCCACATTGCAAGCCCGATACGAGATTTCCAGTCGATCATTCCACGCTCGAATATCTGTGTCCTCAGTGTACGCAACAATTTCGGCAGAGGAATCTTCACCGGACAAACTTCTTCACAACGGCCGTTCAACGTACATGCGTTCGGCAGGTTTGCAGCATTCTGCAATCCGACCAGCAAAGGCGTCCAGACTGATCCCATCGGACCCGGATAAACCCAACCGTAAGCATGTCCGCCAATGGACTGATACACCGGACAGTGATTCATGCAGGCTCCACAGCGAATGCAGCGTAGCATTTCCCAAAATTCTCCCTGCAGCATTTTCGAGCGACCATTATCCAGCAGTACAACGTGATATTCACTCGGCCCGTCCATATCATTTGAATGTGCAGGTCCACTGTAGATGCTGGTATAGGATGACATTTCCTGACCAGTGGCACTTCTTGCGAGAATGCGAAGAAACACAGACAAATCGTCGTATGAAGGCAGGACTTTTTCTATAGAAGCTGTAACGATATGTACTCGAGGCAGGGAACTCGTCAAATCGCCGTTGCCTTCATTGGTCACCAACACTGAGGAGCCGGATTCCGCAAGTAGAAAATTCGCGCCCGTAATTCCGACATCAGCCTTAACAAACTGCTCGCGCAGCACTGTTCTCGCTTCATTCACGATTGTCGCCACTTCTTCGACGCGCTCGGTCAACCCGTATTTTGCATGATGTTCGTGAAACAGTTCAGTAATCTGAGTTCGGGTTTTATGAATCGCAGGAGCAATGATGTGGCTTGGATATTCTTTGGCGAGTTGAATGATATATTCACCGAGATCAGTTTCAACGACTTCAATTCCTTCGCTTTCCAGCGCGTCATTCAAGCTCATTTCCTCACCGATCATGGACTTGCCTTTGGTAACGCACTTGGCGTTTGCCCGACGGCATAACTCAGTGATGATTTCCACACCTTGTTCGGGAGTGCTGGCCCAGTGAACCTGGCCGCCCGCCGCGGATACGCTTTGTTCAAACTGCTCCAAATACTCATCCAAACGAACCAACACATGATTTTTGATTGCAACTGCGCGCTCGCGCAGTTGTTCAAACTCTGGCAGTTCATTGACTGCAAATTGACGCTTGTCTACAAAACCGCCTCGCGATTTCTGCAACGCAGCCTGTAGTTCCTGGTCTAGCAGCGCTGTTCTGGCGCGACTTTTGAATTGCGGAGAGGTAACTTCCATAAGATAAACCAGCAGTTACTTTTGAGGCTGTCCGATAGCAGGTGCATTTCCAAGCCCCGCCAACACTTCAGCGACGTGCCGGACTTGAATTTGGCTTCCGCGGCGACGCAAAGTTCCAGCAATATTCATCAGGCAGCCTAAATCGCCTCCAAGCAGTGTATCGGCTCCACTACGCTCGACATTCTCAGCTTTTTCCGCTGCGATTCGAGCGGAAATTTGCGGATATTTTACACAGAACGTGCCGCCGAACCCACAGCACGCTGACGATTCGTTGCACTCCGTCATCTTCAAGCCTTCTACTTGATCGAGCAACATACGAGGTTGCGTACGGATACCTAATTCTCGATATCCCGAACAAGAGTCATGATAGGTGCAGGTAGCGGAATATTCAGCGACTATCTGATAATCTGCAACTTCTGTCAGAAACTCGGTCAGCTCATAGGTTTTCGCTGTCATCTCAGCAGCCCGAGATACGTGTGTCAAATCGCCTGCAAGTACTTCGGGATAATGGATTTTTACGGTCGCCGCACAGGAACCGGAAGGCACAACAACATAGTCAAAGCTTTCGAATGTATTCAGAAAATGGCGGGCGAGTTTTCTAGTGCCGGCCAGGTCACCATTGTTGAACTGCGGTTGCCCGCAGCAAGTCTGAGATTTTGGAACCTGCACCTCGAAGCCTGCATCTGCGATCAGCGAAGCCGCTGAGAACCCGATCTCAGGCCTTATAAGATCAACCAGGCAGGTGGCAAATAATCCGACCGATTTCCCGACTGCTTTGCTCCTTTTCGACACGGCAGTTCAACCCACAATTTCTGTTGTCAGTTAAGAAGTTTGTTCGGCAGCCACAGTGCGATTTCGGGAAAAGCCATAATCAGGGACACACCGATCAACTGTAGCAAAACGTAAGGAATAATTCCTATATAAATCTGCTGGATCTTGACTTCAGGCGGAGCTACCCCTTTCATGTAAAAAAGCGCAAACCCGAACGGCGGCGTCAAAAAACTCGTTTGTAGATTCACAGCAATCAGAATCGCAAACCAGTACACAAGATCAATTTTTGCAACATGGTCGCCAAAATCAAGTAAGGCGATAATTGGCGCAAACACAGGCAGCACAATCAGAGTAATCTCGATCCAGTCAAAAAAGAACCCAAGCAGAAATACTATTCCCATGAGTAAGAATAGAATTCCCCAAGGACCATATCCAGAGTTTTTAACAAACTCAATAACTATATCGTCGCCCCCTAGTGACCGAAACACATATGAAAAGGCCGTTGCACCAATGAAAATAAAGAACAGCATTGCTCCGGTCAAAGCTGATCGTTCAACGATCGATCGCAAAACCTCGAAGTTCAGTCTTCGATTCATTGCGGCAAGCAGTAACGCACCAGCAGCTCCCACACCGGAGGCTTCAGTGGGAGTCGCCCATCCGCCGACAATTGAACCGAGTACCAAAATTATCAGAAATACAGGTGGAATCAGTCCACGAAATATCATCACCCAAAAGTCTCGCCGATTCTGTGGCCCGAGTTCTGGCGGCAATGGCGGCGCAAGTGAAGGCTTGATAGAGGTAATCGTCAGTACGTAAATGGCGTAAATTGAAGCGAGCAGCAATCCTGGAAATACCGCTGCAACGAAAAGATTGCCGACCGACCTACCGAGCAAATCAGCCATGATCACGAGCATGATGCTTGGTGGGATCAGAATGCCAAGCGTACCTGAAGCGGCAATCGTGCCGGTAGCAAGCGGAACGTTGTACTGCCGCTGCAGCATGACCGGCAAGGCCATAAGCGTCATCATCACCACCGATGCTCCGATGATGCCGGTAGTGGCCGCCATGATCGTTCCCATGGCGGTTACCGCCAATGCGAGTCCACCTGGAACTCGGCGGAGTAGGATTTGCAGGCAGTACAGCAAGTCCCGAGCGACACCGCTTTTCTCCAGCGTTGTGCCCATGAATATGAACATGGGAATTGCAACCAGCACTAGATTGTCCGCGATTCCGCTCCAAATCCGTCCAACGATGTTGAAGAATTCTATGGGAACGAATACATCCAAGTACACGCCCAAATATCCGAAACCGAGCGCGGTACCGCCCAGCACCGCCGCGACTGGATATCCGCTGAATAACAATATCGCCAACACTAGAAACATGAACAGCGGCATGTAGTCAATGAACAGATCCAGCATCACATTGCCTACTTGATTTCAGGTATTTCAACTTCGGTAAGGTGAACCGCCACTTTCCTTTCATACTCGGTGACAATCTCGACGAACTCCGGGGGGCCGAAAAGTTGAATGATTTTTCGAAACGCAGTGCTAATCCCACTGGCGAACAGCAGTAGGAATCCAATCGGCAATACTGCTTTGATGATCCATCGGTACGGCAGGCCTGTGGCCGACGGCGCCGATTCGTTCATTGCGAATGACCGATGCCACCAGTCGACTCCGTAGAAAATCACGAGGAACGAGTACGGAATCAGAAAAAACAAACACCCGATCAGTTCTATCCAAAGTTGCTTGCGACGGCTGAGCCGCTCACGTAAGAGATCGATTCTTACGTGCGAGTCCTTGAGGTACGCATAACCCAAGCACAGCATGAACAGCACAGCATGAATGTGCCATTCCAACTCCTGAAGCTTGGTCGACCCAAGCACCAGAAACCTACGCGTAACCACATCAAAAAGAATCACGACGATCAGGCCGATCGAAGTCCATGCTGCAAGTCGCCCGATGAAAATAATTGTGTTATTGAACAGGGCGTCTAAGCGAAGAATTGTTTTCATGGAAAATTTCTATCTAAAAATGGAAAAGCGGCATGAAAAGCATAAAAAAATGTAGTCGAAAGCACAAGCGCATAGCTTCGCGCCCTCGACTACAAAATACTAGTGTTTAATTTATTCTATAGTGATAATTCAGATATTACAGATATCCAAGTTCCCGCCAAATTGAGTAATCCTCCCGGAAACTCGAATAAGATTCCCAAACTCTTGCGAAATCGGGATTGGCAGCAACCTCCTCTTCAACATGTGCATTCCAGGCCTCTTCCAAAGCGGCGAGAATGTCGTCGGACCAGCGATGAATCTGTACACCCTTTTCCTTTAGTTCTAACAAAGCGGGGACCTGGAGTGCCTCACCTTCCAACAACCCGAATCGGAAGTTGTCACCACAGGCAAGTTCGAACTGCGCCTGCTGTGTAGCATTTAGAGAATCCCATTTCTCCTTATTCATCAAAATTTCAAAGACCGTGGATTGCTGATGCCATCCTGGGAAATAGTAATGCTTTGCGATTTGGTAGAAACCCAGCTTCAAATCAATCGCTGGCATTGAAAACTCGGTCGCATCGATTGAGCCTAACTCAAGTGCCGGGAAAATATCTCCACCTGCAATCAATTGTGTTGATACCCCCATTCTTTCCATCACTTTGGCACCCAAACCAAAGAAACGCATCTTCAGCCCTTTCAAGTCATCAACTGTTTTGATTTCCTCTCGAAACCAACCGGAAGCCTCCGGTGCGATCACTCCGCAAATCAACGATTGCAATCCGTGTCTGTGGTAAATTTCATTCAGCAGGTCCTGCCCACCGCCGAAATACAGCCATGCGCCATACTCTGAAGCGCTTGGACCGAACGGGACTGCTCCAAACAAAGCAAGTGCGGTATTTTTTCCATACCAATAACCCGGTGTCGACCAGCAAGCATCAATTGCACCTGATGCGACCGAATCAAAACATTCCTTAGGTGGAACCAAAGCACCAGGCTCAAAATATTTTACCTGGATCTCGCCTCCCGATACCCGATCAAGGTTTTCGGTAAAGTGTACGCCGAGAGTACCAAGTTGTGTCAAACTGGATGCGAACCAGCTCGCCATTTTCCATCGGACCTTATCCGCAGAAACGGGAGCTGAAGTGAGTCCAGCGAATGCAATAAATGCGGCTACAATTACCGCCATCAATTTGCGTGATTTCATCTTAATTCTTTCCTCCAAAATAGAATATTCCCATCGCGAAGAACGCAATGGGCATTTGTTGAAATAGTCACAATAGTTCTGAAATATCTTACATTGCATTAATGTTTGCAAGTGAAATTACTGCATTTTGCTGACTATTTCAGATTCAATATATCAGACTGAACCCAATTCGTATTGAATTCGAATAAAAATTAGTCACATTAACTTGACGATAAAATTCTAATTTCAATCCTAATTGTCCGAGCTGGCACATACTTAGTATCATTTCTACGATATAGCAGGCAAGAATCTTGACAATGTTTGACCTTCGTTTATGACGGTGTTGTCTGAAATCCGACAAGGGTTGGTTTCGTACCAACCTGAGGTTGTCGACGATTCCAAGCGTCGCCGTGCTGCTGTCAGCCTGATACTGACAGAAGGCGACCAGGGAGCAGAAGTATTGTTCATTGAACGGGCACGACGCGTCGAAGATCCATGGTCTGGACAGATGGCGTTTCCAGGAGGCAGACGAGAACAGGGAGACGTTACACTGCTCGCGACGACTCAGCGAGAGACACTTGAAGAAGTAGGACTGAGGCTCTGCTCTAGCTGTTTGGTTGGGCAACTCGACGACATTGTTTCACCAAAAGAAAGTCCGGCACATGGTCTGGTCGTTTCCTGTTATGTTTTTGAACTACTCAGTGGCGGGACGATTTCAACGAATTCGGAAGTTCACGATACAGTATGGATTCCAGTATCAGCACTGGTTGACCCGGAGAATTTCACGTCTGACTACCGCCCTACCGGTTACAGCGGAACTTTCCCGGGAATTCGGGTTTCCGGCAACGACACGCGGGTAATCTGGGGATTAACCTATCGCTTTCTATGCCGATTTTTTAATGCAATAGAGCCAAAAGGCGTACAGCATCATACAACCTGAGAAATCATGTTCAATATATGTAGTCAGCTACTAACCCATCAAACCGGCTTAATATCACAGCCGCAATGCTGCAGGGACTCAGACAAGACAATTCAAAGGCATAGAAAATCGGAAAGCGGTAAAATGAGGAGTTCGAAACTTTGCAGTAACCAGCCGTGAACACCAAACTACTTCAACCTGTCCAAGACAAGTTTGCTCGCCCGATCAGGGATATTCGTGTTTCGATTACTGATCGGTGCAACTTCCGTTGCGTGTATTGCATGCCGAAGGAATTCTTCGGCTCGAACCATGCTTTCATGCATCGAGATGAACTGCTCACCTTCGAGGAAATTGATCGCTCGATCCGAGCATTCGTAGCCAATGGCGTGAAAAAAGTGCGGATTACCGGCGGTGAACCCATGATTCGTCGAAATCTGCCAGATCTGATTTCGCTGCTTTCCGAGATTCCTGGAGTCGAAGACTTGAGCATGACGACAAACGCGTCGTTGCTGACCGCATCCGCAGCTCGTACGTTGCACTCAGCCGGACTGCAACGTATCACGATAAGTCTTGACGCGATAGACAACAAAGTGTTCGGATCGATCAATGATGTTAAATTTCCAGTCAAGCGAGTACTTGACGGAATTGAAAACGCGCAGTCTGCCGGAATATCACCCATCAAAGTCAACATGGTAGTCGCCAGAGGCATGAACGAAGACGAAATCCTGCCTATGGTTCGGCAATTTCACAATTCCGATGTCATTCTGCGATTTATTGAATTCATGGATGTCGGCAATACCAATGACTGGCAAATGGACAAGGTCATTCCAGCGACTGAAATTCTAGATACGATCCGCCGCGAATTTCCGATTTACCCAGTATCGCCTACCTACCGAGGCGAAGTCGCCAAGCGTTGGAGATATAAAGACGGCAAAGGTGAGATTGGCATCATTTCATCCGTTACCGAACCTTTCTGCGGCACCTGCAACCGCGCCCGTTTGACAGCGGAAGGAAAAATTTTCACCTGCTTGTTTGCAACCAGTGGATTTGATCTTCGCAAACCTATCCGAGACGGTGCCGATGTAGAGCAGCTTACGACGATTATTCAGAATATATGGAAGTCTCGAACTGATCGCTATTCCGAGCTTCGATCGCAAAGCACGGTGGCGCTGCCGAAAGTTGAAATGTCTTATGTAGGTGGATGACTCAGCTCAGATCGCCTGAATCAGAGCCTTCATTGCTGCTGATCTCTATTGAGACGGACATGCAGAAATATTATTTCGGTTGGATGGATTCTCAAATTTGAAAGCGGGCGATTAAACGTTCAATTGAAAGTCAACTTGTGTCAAAGCCTCGATGAGTTTTAAACCGAACTTCACCACAAGGATAAGGTGAAAGCGTAGTAAATACGCGGACTTTCGGAAAATCAACCTGTCATTCTTATGGAAACACCTGTAGTGGGGTCGACATTGAGTGCGGCGAGGATTTTACTCTGCAGCGGGGTTGGTTTGGTGACCGTTGTGAGGATGTCATCGGAAAGTCCGGGCAAGGTCACTTCATTCAGACACAGGGTGGCGAGGTCGGCAAGCAGCGTAGTCATGCTGTGAGCCGGATCCCCGCAGGAAGTCATTTTGGAACTGGCTTTTTGTGCTGCCTCCGGTGAGACCTTCGCCTGCTGAACCGGCGAGGAGCGGCTTGGCGGCTGTGGGTCGTCAAACAGAAACGGTTTGAGTCGCTGGCGCAAATGCCATTCCAGGTAGCAGGCGAGCATGCAAAGGAACACATGTCCGCGTACATGCGGTTCGCTATAGACATAAATTGGCCGCACCTCCAACCGGGTGGTCTTGATGGTGCGAAAGGCACGCTCGACAGTGGACAGAGATTTGTAAGCGGCCACTGCGTCATGGGCGTTGATGGCATCCGCCGGCAGCGAGGTTCGGATCACATAGAGGCCGTCGAGTTGAGCTTGGTTGTGGATTCGCTGCTGGTTTCGCGACCACAGCAGGTCGCTGTCGGTGACGGTGATGTCGAAGTGCTTTTCGACTTTACGACGATTGGCTTCGCGTCCGAGCCGCTTCATGGTGCGGTCGCGGTTGGCAGAATTTGGCTTGTGGCGGCGCGCTGAGGCGGCGATCTCGGCAAGGATTTTTTCAGTGGCGCGCAGCAGATCCTCGCGTTTTTGCGCCCGCTGTTGGCGAAGGCGCGGATTGAGGCACACCAGCAAACGCTCGCCGGGAAACTCGGCACTGACGATTTCCGCCACCTGGTCCGGCTGCAGTTCGCTGGCGCAAAGTCTGGTATCGATTTCACGATCTGTTTGATCTTTGAACAGCTTGCGGACGTCGGCGTTGCGAAGCGCCGAGATCCAATCCAGTGTGGCTGGCAGCAGATCCTCGCGGATGCGCGCCGAGGTAATCATGCCGCGGTCGCCGACCAGCGCTACTTTTTGAAGGTTGAATCGCTTGCGAATCTTGCTGATCTGTTTGGCCAGTGTGCTGGGGTCGGCACTGTTGCCGGGGAACACTTCAACCGCGACCGGACAGCCATCGGCGGCGCACAGCAAGCCATAGACGATCTGCATCTTGCCGCGTTTGCGATCTCGGTTGTAGCCGAATGACGCCAGCGCACAGCACTTGCCTTCGACATAGCTGGAGGTGACATCGTAGAGAATCAGCGTGCCGCCGCGCAAGTGGCGATTGGCGAGGCTTTTCTCGATCCACTTTTGCCGTTCTCCGAGCCAGTCAAGCATATCGAGTATTTCATTGCCGTGCACGGTATCGAGCTTGAGCAAAGTGCCCAGCGAGCTGTCGGCGGTTTCGGGCGAAAGCGCTCTGGCAGTAGCGAGTTTGGAGGCGGGCGAGATGATGCGGGCGATGATGGCCGCCAGTGCCAGGTCGCGCTGACGCGAGGCGGTTCGATGCAAAATACGCGGCAGTGCAATTTGCGAGGCCAAACTGAGCACAGCCGCGACATGTCCGTGCGGCAGCGAGCGTTGGACGGTGAATGCCTGGTCGAGGGAGCTGACGATGACGCCGCCTTTCAAAAGGATGCGGATGGCATCGACGATGAATGCAGGGGTTTTGGAGAGGTTGGCGAGGGTTTTGCGTTCGATGCGTTTACCGTTTCGTTTGGCGTAGCGCAGCAGAATCGCAGGTGGGCTGTTGCGGTTGGGAATGGATTCGATGTAAATAGCCATAGTTAAATTTATGAACATGGAAACATATACAGAGCAATTATAGTTTATTGGATAATAATAAACAAGAAACATAATGAATTAATACATGGAAACAAATATACACAGAAAAAAGCGGAAATGTCAAAAAACAATTCCGCTATAACAAAGCACTGGAATGAATTATTGAGGTTAAATCAAGATGAAGTTCAGTTTAAACGTTGATCATCCGATAGCACAACCAAGGGTGGGCGAACCCTGTTCCAGTCTGGATCTGATCGAAAAGCTGAATGCACCGACTTGAGGGCTGCAGCAAGTGGATACCGAAATACGATTTGTCGAATTTGCTCTGCCTTACTCTGCGCATCTTCTGCATTTTTTGCAACTGACCACAAATCGTACACCTTACAAATTCCCGCAGGGTTGATATCGGCCGTTGCAGTTATTGTGCCAACTGCGCCAATTTTCAGTCCCTTGAGCAACAACATGTCCGATCCAGGGAAGATGGATAAATTTGGATATGCCCGGATAAATCCTTCAACACTTTGCCAATCACCCGAAGAATCCTTCAATCCGGCAATCAGTTCGCCGTAAGATTCAATCAACTGATCGATCAGTGCATGAGTTATTGGAACAGCGCTCATTTTGGGGTAGTGGTACAAAACCACCCTCAGCCTGGAGGAGTTCACCTCATCGAATACATAGCGAAAGCTTGTACTGATACCTTCCAAGGAAAGATCTTTGAAATAAAACGGCGGAACCATCAGTACTGATTCACAACCCAGCTCCATGGCATGTCTAGTCACAGCAACTGTGTCGGTAATCGCTGAAAACCCGTTGCCAATTATCAAATTTCGGGGAGAAACGCCAGAAGCGATGAGCTTTTCCAGTGCTGTCATCCTTTCCGCTGCCGAGAAAGAAGCGGCTTCTCCTGTAGTGCCAAAAAGCACAATCCCTCTGCATCCATTCGACAACAGCCAATCAATATGGTCTTTCAGCCTCAATTGATCAATTGTGTAGTTGTCTTTGATAGGAGTGAGACAGGGCGCCCAGATACCTCGAAGCTTGGAACTCGAAGATGCATTGGTTCCTAACTGAATGGAATCCACCGAGTGCATTGGAAAGCTCTTGCTTTCCGATCCGAAATTTTCAAATTTCATAGATAAATCCTAGCTTTCATCATGATGTGAGTTGCTATCAAACGGAAAATTATAACGAAAACTCAGGAGGCAGAATTTTTAGAATGGTTCCCAAATCCGAAATTAGAGAATGAATTCGCTTAACATCAGCAAGATTTTAGCGAATTTACTGGATTTTACAGCTCCGATTATCGAAGACAGGAGCAACACGAAGAATTTGTCTGGATTTGCAGGAGATTGCCAACCTGATGCATTGTCCGCTGGCATTTTCGCCACTGTGCAAAGGTGCGCAACCCTTCCGGAGTCGGAATGGATTCAAGCTCGGTTCGAAAAAGCGCCACCCGAGGCGCTCAGCTCATAACAGCAGCGGAAAGCCTCGAATATGATCCAGCGCTTCATCCATCACCTTGCGGTGGCAGGCATTGACTTTCACTGTCCATTGCCGGGCATGGCGTACGATCAGTGCGGCGACATCATACAGACGCAAACGCACTGTAGGAGCACGGGCAGTTGACAACGAATGCGGCAATACCATCCGCATCAAGGCAAACAGGTTATAGGCCATTGAGCTTAACATCAGCCATGCTGCATTGGCATGAAAGTCCCCACAGGGCAATCTGGCGGCGGCGAAATCACTGCGAAGCTCCTTGATTCTGTTTTCGCTCGACTCGCCACGCTGGTTATAAAAATGCACCACCTCGGGGTCTGATAACTCATCCTTGTTGGTTGCAATCGCACGATAAATGTTGCGACCCCGTACCCCTGTTTCAGCATCGCTGTTGATCAAAATGTCCAACTGTGAGTTGTCATCATCATCAATGTGCTTTCTTTGCACAATCAGCGTAAACGCTTCTGTTTTTGTCATCACATGCAACGTGCGACAAACCTGTTCTGTGTCCGATTCACTGCCATCACGATATACCAATGGGCGCCATTCGCAATCTTTGATTTCAGAGATGGTTTCTTTGACCGCACTATCCATCTTGGCACGGATCGCAAAGCCCATGCCACTGTCCATCGCATAGTTGATCACCGCGGCTTGATAGCCGGCAGCATCAATGCGAACATCCGATACCGACACACCCTCCGGCAATGCCGACTCACAGCGCTGGATGAACTGTAAATTCTCTTTGTTCGGAGATTCATTGCCTTCTCGAAACTCTACCGCCACCACCTGGTCGGTTTCAGCGATGTGCCCGACCATCGGCGTGTAGCCACGGTGCTTTTTATACGTGTACCGAGCTGCACGCTTGTTCGATTCGATCACCGTAGCATCTATGTCCAAGGTAATCTGCGTTCGGTTGTAAAGCCCTGCTGCAAGAATTGTTTTGTTGAGATTGACCAATCCCTGCATCGCCTGATCACTGCGCCCGGCGCGCCGCAACCAATTGCCCAGTGTCTTGGCCCCAGGCAACTTCCCGCAGCCCAATAGCTTCATCAAAGGCTTTTCTTTTTGCAAATGGCTTACGTCGTCAAGACATTTGCCGCCTTCATGAAACAGCAACATGAAAATATTGAACATCGCGCCTTGACGGTAGCCGCGGTTGCTGCCCGCTACAGGCAATTGCCGATCCGCCAATTGTTCCAGACCAAGCCGCTGCATTAGCTGTGCAACGACGATCAAACCGGCGCGGGAGGTTAAAATACGTTTGCTGATTCCAATTTTATGGGGTAAAATCGACATGAGCCTTGTACCTCTGAGATATTTTTGGGCTTCACCCATTGGGTGAAATTCGATTGTTTATGAAAGCCTTATTGTACAAGGCTTTTCTATTGATCTCAGATTTCTAATTGCGGATTAGGGTGGTTCATGTCTATCAGATACTGATAAACTCGGCAGCCTGCCGCTAGTCGTATCCAACTGGAATTCTTCCTGCCGTTTATTTCTTTACCAGGTGTTCCTGCAGTCTGGGCATTAGTTCGACCAGATTGCAGGGGCGACTTCGATAATCCAACTGGTGTTCGATCAACATATCCCATGCATCTGCACATGCGCCTGCCGACCCCGGCAGACAGAATATATAGGTGGCGTTCGCCACTCCTGCAAATGCTCTTGACTGCAATGTCGACGTCGCAATCTTTTCATAGGATAACACCCGAAACATCTCGCCAAATCCGCTGATTTCTTTGTCCAGCAAAGGACGAATCGCCTCCGGCGTTCCGTCTCGCCCTGTTACACCGGTACCTCCGGTTGTCAGAATCACCTGAATCTTTGGGGTAACGATCCACTGGCAAACCTGAGCCCTGACCTGATGAATATCATCGACAACAATCTGCTTATCCACACATTGGTGCCCCGCGTTCCGAACTCGCTTAATCAGCAGTGCCCCGGATTTGTCGTTTTCTTCGGTACGGGAATCTGAGATTGTCAATACGGCAATGGATACCGGAATAAATTTACGAGATTGGTCTTTCTTTGTCACCGCGGTTCCAATTGAAATCGTTATGCGAGAATCCTCAACTATATTGTATTGCTAACCACACACTCAATTGCGGGTTGAATCTAGCAACCACATCATGCAATTCCAAACTATACAATAGTAGAAGGCAGATGCCGATAGCAGAGAATCACTCGAATCGCGCCTGTAAATTGAATTGTCTGATACAAACTGCAAGGGGAATTAGAAAATGGCGGAGCCAAACATAGCACAAAAAGAACCTTACGAAGTTACCCTGAAAACCGGAGAATACTGGTGGTGCAGATGCGGCCAGTCCAAGAACCAGCCCTTTTGCGACGGGTCTCACAAAGATACAGAATTTGAACCTAAACAAGTAAAAATATCAAGGGAAGGAAAGTATTATCTTTGTGGCTGCAAACATACCGCCAAACAGCCGTTCTGCGACGGCACGCACAATAGCCTTGCGTAAACTGCTTGGTAGAGAGCTGCCGCACTAATGTTTTCCAAGGATAGGCCGTGCACGCTCGCCTTGACGCCGGGTGATCCGGCAGGAATCGGACCGGACCTTGTGGTCTTGCTGTCCAAACGGTCGACCACGGACAGAATTGTAGTCATCGCAGACCGAAACATGTTGGAGGATCGATCGAAATTATTGCAGTGCGAAATATCGTTTTGCAGTTACGACTCCGAATCCCAACCGGCCGACAAAATGGAAGTCCTTCATTTCGACTGCGACTCGCCAGTCGTTCCCGGTAAAGGCGATCCCAGTAATGCCAGGTATGTTCTCAATACGCTTGACAGAGCAGTGCAAGGATGCTTGAGTCGGGAATTCGATGCTATGGTCACTGGACCCGTGAACAAGGAAATCATCGCACGCTCAGGAATCCCGTTCATGGGACATACCGAATACCTTGCCGAACTGACCGGCTCAAAATGTCCGGTAATGCTTTTGACTGACGGAGAGCTTCGAGTCGCATTGGTCACGACTCATATCCCTTTAAACCAAGTAGCCGAAGCCGTTACCTGCGAAAGAGTCACTGCAGTCGCCTCAGTATTGCACAATGATCTTCGCAGCCGATTGGATATCGCGTCTCCACGCATCGGAGTTTGTGGGCTAAATCCGCATGCCGGTGAAGGAGGAGTGCTTGGAGATGAAGAAATTGAGAAAATAATTCCAGCCATCGAAATGCTTCAAAAGCAAGGAATTAATGCAGTCGGACCTCTACCTGCAGATACGATATTCGTTCAGAATCAACTAGAAAAATTCGATGCCATTCTATCGATGTACCACGATCAGGGATTGCCGGTGGTCAAATATGCAGGATTCGGAGAAGTGGTGAATGTCACACTCGGACTGCCCATTATTCGGACCTCTGTCGATCACGGAACTGCTTACGGAATTGCCGGTACTGGCAGTGCCGAAATTAACAGCCTGTTAAGCGCTGTTGAAATGGCACGAGAACTAGTACGAGTATGAATCCTGTGGCTTCCCACTCAAGAAGAAAGCGACTGGGGCAGCACTTCTTGATTGACCCGCAGGTCATTGGCGACATCGTGGCCTTGATCAATCCTGCACCGCAAGATTTTATGGTCGAAATCGGTCCTGGCCGAGGCGCAATCACTGAAAAACTCGTCAACCGAGTCGCACACCTGCATGCGATAGAAATCGATGAGCAGCTTGCACACACGCTGCGCAAGAATTTGCACCCCGATTCCATTGAAATTCATCACGCCGATGCACTTAAATATTCCTATTCTTCACTATGTGCAGAGAATAAAAAAATTCGCATCGTCGGGAACTTGCCGTATTCCATATCTACGCCATTGCTTTTCAAGCTACTGGAATACGCGAGCTGCATACAGGATATGTGTTTCATGGTGCAGCGTGAAGTCGCTGATCGCCTGACCGCTGAGTGCGGAACGCGTAAATATGGCCGACTGACAGTGAACGTTGCCATGACGATGCAGGTTGAAGCGGTGTTCGATGTTCCACCCACTGCATTTTCCCCTCCTCCCGAAGTACAATCTAGCATGATTTATATGCAGCCAAAACAACTGGAAGAACCGGATACAGTCACTGCCTTCGCTTTTTCCGAGTTGGTTCGTCTAGCGTTTGGTAACCGAAGGAAGACTTTGAAAAATTCTCTCGCCGGACTGATTGATGAAACGAATTTTCTAGAAACCGGTATTGACGCAAATTTAAGAGCTCAAAACTTAAGCCCCGAAAACTATATGCGACTTGCCCATAATTCAGTCTTGCACAATCCAAGAGCCCGGGAAATATTTCAGCAACATCCGATGAATACATGATCCGACCTCTGCTCATCGCCTCAACACTGCTTGCGTCTATCGCAGTATCACCGCTACAGTCCAACTATTTTGACTGCAGTGTCGTGTATGACGAGTTCGACCAGTTGATGATGTCTAATTTTCTGATCGAGCCGGATCGCTACGTTTCCACTTTGAACAACACCATCACCAGGGATGGGCATCTGCAACATCAGCTCGGTCTGTTCAAACTTCGAGATGGGCGCCAGAATGCGGGGATTGGAATATTTCGGACGAATCAGAACCTCAGCGGAAAAATGCTTTTCATCTGGCAGGACAACGCATGGGAAGAGCGCACCCCTCTTGTCATAGACGAACTGATCAGTTTCGGGCGTGTTAGAGACGGAAACGCACCGGTTCGACAAGAATCAATTTACCTTACACCGGGTTTTGGCGTAGACCTGGATAACGCCGAAGTCGTGGAAACCGAAGACGCAAGCGCGGATTTGCTATATGAATTCGAAGGTGGCAAGTACTCTATCCGAGCTATTGAACCTGCTGAAATTTTCTTCCCGACCGAATCCATGTGTCAAAAAATTAACGTGGAAAATAGCGCTACGCAATAGCTCGCAACGCTGCTTTCGACTCAATCGCCGTCTTCAGCAACCGAATCTTTCGCATAAGACGCACTGATTTCCGGCATCGTCTTGCGGATCCATTGCTCGGCAATTCGATTGAGCTCCTTCGGCTTCATCTTATCGGGAAGAATCGGTTTCCCAATTCGAACGCGTATCACTCCGGGGCGTTTGATGAACTCCCTTCGACGCCAGAAATCACCCGCATTGTGCGCTACCGGTACCAACGGAACACCTGCGCGCACCGCGAGTAGAGATGCACTTGCATAATACGTACCGTGCTGGCCAGGTTCTATCCGTGTTCCCTCGGGAAAGACGACAACCCAGCGCCCTTCTCGCAGTACTTTCTTTCCTTGCTGAACGACTTGATCAAGCGCTCTTCGTTCTGTAGCTCTGTCAATTTTGATGGGATGGGTAGCAGCCAAGCCCCAACCGAAAAATGGAATGTACAGTAACGACCGTTTCAACACCCAGGCTTGCGGAGGAAATATGGTCTGATATGCAATGGTTTCCCAAGCGGACTGGTGTTTGGAAAATAGAACTGCAGGCGTAGCAGGTAAATTTTCCATGCCCTCAACTTCATGGTGAAGCCCGCACACGACTCTCAAAGCCCAAATTACGAAATTTGCCCATAGTCCAATCACCCGGGAACGAAATTTCGCTTCGCAGAAATAAACTGCAACCGCAATCGGCCAAAACACCAGCGCAGCAACGACCATGCTGGTAAAAAAAACGAATGCACGTAGCGTACCAATCACTTCTGTGCTCTCAAATTGACATGGTCCAAATCAACCAAAATTGATGCAGCTTGTTCAGCAGATTAAACTACGAATCAAAGTCTGAAATGCGCAGAGTTCCATCCACAAATTTTCCTTTTCTTTCCAAAACTCGTGCAATTTTCTGCCAGAATGCATCATTCAAGTCAAATCCTGAAGCAATTGAGGTCCCAAGTAGCAGAATCAGCAAATCCGCACACTCTTCAGCCAACCTATCCTTGCCCTTGCCTTTTGTTATCGCCGCCGACACTTCTCCGAGTTCTTCGCACATCAATGCAACCCGAAATCTGAGGTCGTGTCCTCCGGTATTTTCCATGTCATGCTTGTCGTGGAAACTCTGAACGACTTCCAACATCTGTTGATACGAATCTCGATTCATCCGTTCACCTTCACTGGCTGTAGTAATGAAATTTCTGCTACTTCTCGAAACAGCCGACTTACGAACCCAACCAGAGCAACCCGATTTCGGCGAATTTGCTTGTCCTCAGCCATTACCATGACATCATCGAAGAAACTGTCAATGGGATCGCGCAGTACTGCAAGCTTACGCAGAATCTCACCATGATCCGAGGCTCGAATCAACGGTATAATCTGTTTACTCAAATTCATCGCCTGTTCATACAACTGCAGTTCGGATTGCTCAATCAGCAATTCTGGTTTCACCTGCACACCTTTCAACTCACCACTCTGGCGCAAAATATTGCTGATGCGCTTGTTGGCAGCGATCAGGTCACCGTACTCCGCAAGCTCCCGAAACTGACGCACTGCACGAAGTCGCTTGTCAAATTCAAGTGGTCTCGCTGGCTTTAATTCATATACCGCAGCAAATTCATCTGCCAAATAACCTTGGTCTAGATAGTAGCTGCGAAGTCTCTCCAGCATAAACTCAAACACGTTGGCTACCGTGTCATCATCAGGAGCAACTTCAACCTCGCTGGGCGCTACTGAGTTTTGCTTTGTGTAAATTCTGGCTGATTCATGCAGCAAGGCATTCAGATCTAAATCAACATCGCACTCGATTATGATTCTCAGCACGGCAAGAGCCATGCGCCGCAACGAAAAAGGGTCTCGATCTGCTTTTACTTTCTCGCCAGCAGCCATCAATCCCAATAGAGAATCAATTCGGTCGGTGATTGCGACAATTCTGCCGACTTCCGATTGCGGCAGTGCATCGTTCGCAGTACGCGGTGAATAGTGCTCGCCTATTGCCGTGGCAACCGCAGATGATTCACCTTCGATCTCTGCGTAACGTCGTCCCATGCTTCCCTGCAAGTCCGGAAACTCCCCGACCAATTCAGTAACGAGGTCTGCTTTCGACAAAGCAGCCGAACGATGTGCCGCCGTTCCATCGGCGCGGAGTTTTGAGGCAACATACGACGCCAGTTCACTCATTCGAACCGACTTGCTGAGCACTGAACCCAAAGCTTTATGAAACATAAGATTCCGAAGCAAAGAGGTTTTCTGCTCAAGTGTAGTATTGCGGTCTTGTTCCCAGAAAAATTTTGCATCAGACAGTCTTGCATGCAATACACGTTCGTTTCCCTTGACAATTCGTCGCTCGACTTTCTCGCTTGCAGGTTCAATATTTGCAATCCCGATAAATCTTGGCAACAACTTACCACCTGCATCGAACACTGGAAAATACTTCTGATGACTACGCATAGAAGAAACCAGTACTTCGTCCGGCAGATTCAGGAAAACCGAATCGAATTCTCCGCAAAAAGCGAAGGGCCATTCGACTAGATTGGTTACCTGATCCAATAGATTCTCATCATTCATCGCCAGACCGCCTGCGCTCTTCTCGCATCGGCGAATCTGCTCTAGTATGGTCTGGCGGCGAACGCCCCAGTCGGCCTTGACCTTGCCTGTCGAATTCAGCAATTCGAGATAGCTGTCCGCATCCCGAATCGTGATTGGTTCAGGAAAGTGAAACCGATGTCCTCGGCTCTCAGAAGCAGACGAAATAGAGAAAATGTCGCATGGCACGACACTCTTCCCGTGCAGTAGGACAACCCAGTGCACCGGACGCACAAATTCGCCCTCGGAATTTCCCCAGCGCATTTTCTTGGCAATAGATAATCCCGATACAGCGTTTTGAACGCAACTCGGAATCAACTCATAAGCTTCACGACCGGGTTCAGTGAATCGACAGGCTACGAACTTTCCTTTCTCCGTTTCAATGGAGATTAGTTTGCTGACATCAACGCCGCATGAATTCGCAAATCCAACTGCCGCTGCACTCGGTACGCCCCGATCATCGTACGCTCTCTGCAGCGGCGGCCCGCGCTTCATAACCTCAGCATCTTCTCGACGTGGTTTAACCTTTTCAACCGAAACCGAAATGCGTCGCGGTGTGGCATACCAATTTGAATCGGTCTCAAGCGAATCAATCAGTCCGGCTACCAACAGCTCCTGCTTGAGGTTTTGTTCAAGCTCGGCACTTAAACGATTCACTGCATCCGGCGGCAACTCCTCGGTACCTATCTCCAACAGCAGGGTTGCCGGAGCTTCAGGCCAGACATCGGACGCAGGCACATCCTCTGCACGCAGCCCTGTAACGGCAGATTCTTCACGGCGTAATAGACGTGGAAAATCCTTGGCTTCCCGGCTTGCGTAATACGTCTCAGCGACCTTTCGCGCAAGGTTGCGAACTCTGCCGATGTAGCGAGCTCGTTCGGTTACGCCGATGACGCGTCGAGCATCTAAAAGATTAAATGTATGCGAAGCTCGAAGCACTTGCTCATAAGCGGGCAGTGACAAACCAAGTGCCACAAGCTCGTTGCATTGGTTTTCGAAATTTACAAACTGATTCAAGAGCACATCCGTATCAGCTTTTTCAAAATTGTAGGCCGATTGTTCCTGTTCATTCTGCAGATAGATATCTCCATAGCTCAGCGAGTCGTTCCACCTCAGGTCGTAGACACTGTCGACGCCTTGAACATACATTGCAATTCTCTCGAGCCCATAAGTGATTTCACCCGTTACTGGTCGGCACTCAAGTCCTCCAACCTGCTGAAAATATGTGACTTGAGTGATTTCCATGCCATTCAGCCAAACTTCCCAGCCCAGCCCCCAAGCACCAAGCGTCGGAGACTCCCAATCGTCTTCGACGAATCGGATGTCGTTGTGAAGTGGATCAATTCCCAGATTTACCAGCGACCCGATATAGATTTCCTGAAAATCTGCAGGTGATGGCTTGAGCACGACCTGATACTGGAAATAGTGTTGCATGCGATTCGGATTTTCGCCATATCTTCCATCCGTAGGACGCCGAGACGGCTGTACATAGGCAGAACTGGATGGTTCCGGGCCAATCGCCGCTAAAAATGTTGCAGGATGAAATGTGCCAGCACCGACTTCCATGTCATAGGGTTGCAAAATTACACAACCCTGCTCTGCCCAGTAGTGATTTAAAGCAAATATGATCTGTTGGAAATTCAAAGGAAAATTATTCGTAAGTGGCTAATTGGATTGCATAAACTGGCTGCTTGAGGAGCTTGATTTCTCTCTGCAGCACACAGAACAGCCAGTATTCGGTGAAAACTGCCGGAATTGATGTTGGTAATTATACGCTATCGATTTCACAGTCGAGAATCATGACATGGAAGAACAGCAACGTACCGCTGCCGCTCACGTCGCCTGCAGAACGGAGCCAGATGCTGTCGCCTTCGATTTTCGTGAACGCGCTTTTGAACTCGTTCCACCGAATTCGGTTCGAACTGTACGAAAGCCACTTGACAGCCGTCGCAGTGGATGACAACCTATGAATTCAATGACTGGAGACAGAGTCAATGCATCAAAGAGGACGCTGACAGCCCGTGTGGAGAACCCTCGCAGCGATTCTTATCGACATAAACAAAACTTGGGCTTGATCCCCGGTGGGCAGGCCCTCACGATGATCCGTGCTATATAGACAGAGGTCAACTCCGCGACGCAACACAGTCAGGTGGTAACCAATCCACGCATAAAAGAGTGATCTACGGTCGATAACAGTCTGTCGCGTCCTCTTTCTTTTTACTGAACGATTATGGGATAAACTTCAAAATCAAACAAACACAACCGGGCACTGGTAACCCTGTTGTAACTCAGTGCAGATCGAATCATAACAGAATCGCTGATACAGTTCAGTATGCGATCATTGGCCCAACATATTATTCACCCATTTCATTTGTTCAGATCACTATGGCTTACCGATCCTCTAAGGCATGCCATACGGGAACAACAATTACCTGATCTTCAAAAGTTTGGTACCTGATTACTTACCCGCGCGCGCCGAACCGTACCGGCACTCCCGGAAGTCTTGCTCTAAATTCCAAGGCCTTCCTTTTTCCGGAAATTCCGCCAGAGACTCAGCTGCATCGATCAGCGTATTGACTGCCTGGTCAGCTGCTTGTGGACTATGCGGTTCGATAAACTCATACAACCGTTTAAGGTCATCCAGTGCCTATGGTAGCCATCGGACAACCGCCATTAAGCTGAACTTCATCTTGATTTAACCTCAATAATTCATTCCAGTGCTTTGTTATAGCGGAATTGTTTTTTGACATTTCCGCTTTTTTCTGTGTATATTTGTTTCCATGTATTAATTCATTATGTTTCTTGTTTATTATTATCCAATAAACTATAATTGCTCTGTATATGTTTCCATGTTCATAAATTTAACTATGGCTATTTACATCGAATCCATTCCCAACCGCAACAGCCCACCTGCGATTCTGCTGCGCTACGCCAAACGAAACGGTAAACGCATCGAACGCAAAACCCTCGCCAACCTCTCCAAAACCCCTGCATTCATCGTCGATGCCATCCGCATCCTTTTGAAAGGCGGCGTCATCGTCAGCTCCCTCGACCAGGCATTCACCGTCCAACGCTCGCTGCCGCACGGACATGTCGCGGCTGTGCTCAGTTTGGCCTCGCAAATTGCACTGCCGCGTATTTTGCATCGAACCGCCTCGCGTCAGCGCGACCTGGCACTGGCGGCCATCATCGCCCGCATCATCTCGCCCGCCTCCAAACTCGCTACTGCCAGAGCGCTTTCGCCCGAAACCGCCGACAGCTCGCTGGGCACTTTGCTCAAGCTCGATACCGTGCACGGCAATGAAATACTCGATATGCTTGACTGGCTCGGAGAACGGCAAAAGTGGATCGAGAAAAGCCTCGCCAATCGCCACTTGCGCGGCGGCACGCTGATTCTCTACGATGTCACCTCCAGCTATGTCGAAGGCAAGTGCTGTGCGCTGGCGTCATTCGGCTACAACCGAGATCGCAAACGCGGCAAGATGCAGATCGTCTATGGCTTGCTGTGCGCCGCCGATGGCTGTCCGGTCGCGGTTGAAGTGTTCCCCGGCAACAGTGCCGACCCCAGCACACTGGCCAAACAGATCAGCAAGATTCGCAAGCGATTCAACCTTCAAAAAGTAGCGCTGGTCGGCGACCGCGGCATGATTACCTCGGCGCGCATCCGCGAGGATCTGCTGCCAGCCACACTGGATTGGATCTCGGCGCTTCGCAACGCCGACGTCCGCAAGCTGTTCAAAGATCAAACAGATCGTGAAATCGATACCAGACTTTGCGCCAGCGAACTGCAGCCGGACCAGGTGGCGGAAATCGTCAGTGCCGAGTTTCCCGGCGAGCGTTTGCTGGTGTGCCTCAATCCGCGCCTTCGCCAACAGCGGGCGCAAAAACGCGAGGATCTGCTGCGCGCCACTGAAAAAATCCTTGCCGAGATCGCCGCCTCAGCGCGCCGCCACAAGCCAAATTCTGCCAACCGCGACCGCACCATGAAGCGGCTCGGACGCGAAGCCAATCGTCGTAAAGTCGAAAAGCACTTCGACATCACCGTCACCGACAGCGACCTGCTGTGGTCGCGAAACCAGCAGCGAATCCACAACCAAGCTCAACTCGACGGCCTCTATGTGATCCGAACCTCGCTGCCGGCGGATGCCATCAACGCCCATGACGCAGTGGCCGCTTACAAATCTCTGTCCACTGTCGAGCGTGCCTTTCGCACCATCAAGACCACCCGGTTGGAGGTGCGGCCAATTTATGTCTATAGCGAACCGCATGTACGCGGACATGTGTTCCTTTGCATGCTCGCCTGCTACCTGGAATGGCATTTGCGCCAGCGACTCAAACCGTTTCTGTTTGACGACCCACAGCCGCCAAGCCGCTCCTCGCCGGTTCAGCAGGCGAAGGTCTCACCGGAGGCAGCACAAAAAGCCAGTTCCAAAATGACTTCCTGCGGGGATCCGGCTCACAGCATGACTACGCTGCTTGCCGACCTCGCCACCCTGTGTCTGAATGAAGTGACCTTGCCCGGACTTTCCGATGACATCCTCACAACGGTCACCAAACCAACCCCGCTGCAGAGTAAAATCCTCGCCGCACTCAATGTCGACCCCACTACAGGTGTTTCCATAAGAATGACAGGTTGATTTTCCGAAAGTCCGCGTATTTACTACGCTTTCACCTTATCCTTGTGGTGAAGTTCGGATTAAGCAGACTCAGGCCGAGATGTACCAAGGCTCTTTGCCCAAGCCTTCACATCGACATGGTCTATGGTTTCGCCAGTCACCTCGAACTTTTCCCAACGTGATTTAACCAGTTGCCGCTCGGATTCCAGGGCTTCTTCGACATCCAGAAAGCGTTCTACGGCAGCTTTCATCAGGTAATGAGGAGTTCTATTTCGGGATTTACCCAAGGCTTCCAAACGGTGTTGCGTGTCTTTACTGAGGCGAACGCCAAGTGTTGAATTTGCCATTGTAATCTCTCAGTTTTCGTTACTGTTGTACAAAGTTATAACAATGTAGCGCAAAATTTCAATTGATAAGTGATTCATCCTTAGGCTTGCCCTTCGGGCCGTGCCCTACGGCTTCGCCACAGAGCCTGTCGTCTCCGCCATTCAGTAACGATCACTTAGTTATCCGGGAGGCTGGTGAGCGTCCTCTGGTCAACGCCAAGACGAGCGATTGCCTGGTGTTCCCCATCTTTCGGCTTCGCCTCCAAGACAGGTGCGAATCCACATGCGTGGATTTGCCCTGCCCTCCGTTTTTTTACGGGTGGGTGATCCCCCTGTACCTTCCTGATCAATCGGCAGTGACAGGAACGTGCGAAGCTGCGTCGCCAGATCACTATCGCCAAGAAAAGCATCTTGCAGATCGCTGCTGCGACGCTTGAGGATGGTCTAGCAGGCGGAGACTGGGAAGATTGGGCAAACGAGGCACTGGAGCTTACCAGCAAGATTATGTCTCCATATCTGAAACACATCTTAGAGGCGCTACAGGCCCGTCAGGAAGAAGCCGAAACAGCCTTTCGCCAAGCCTTCTGGTCTGTGGATAACTCTGAGACATCTGTTGATAACACGGGGACTTCGGACAGTAGTAGTTCATCCGAGGGTGCAATGGACAGTGAAGGTCAACGCCTGCCACCGTCAGATGATTGATGAAGCGCTGTATCAAGTTCGAGGATTTCCGCTTCTGACATGAACCGGCCGCCTCGAACGGTGCTTGTTTGAATGCGACTTGAATCAATTCCGAATCTTCAGAACGGTAGCGCACCTGTGCACAGTGGAAAAATCCAGTGAACACAACTTCAAGTTTGTGATTACTTACAAATTGGCACAGACTCTCCCTCGGTGCTCCCAATCGTGCGTCCTACCCGGTCCACATTGGACCTGATGTTCGATAATATTTTACGGGGTCTTGTTGTTGAGTTTCCGATACAGCAACAGGCAAATGTCAAGTTCAGGAAGTACAATATCCATCACGCACATTCCACTTCTACACAAAAATGACAAAGACGATAAAACGAAAAGCAGTAGCCTTGATATCAGGCGGACTGGACTCAATGCTGGCTGCACGAATTATGCTCGAACAGGATATTCACGTCGAGGGGCTGAATATATTTACCGGATTTTGCGTCGAAGGACATACACACACCATTCGCAACAAGGACCGAAAAAAACAAAAGCGCAACAATGCGCTTTGGTCGGCCGAGCAGGTCGGCATCAAACTGCATATAGTTGAAGCCATTGAACCCTATAAAGACATTGTCCTCAACCCAAAACATGGATATGGCGCGAATCTCAATCCATGTCTCGACTGCAAGGGTTTCATGGTTGCCAAAGCTAAAGAGTGGATGGAAGTGAATGAATTTGACTTCATTATCACGGGCGAGGTTCTCGGACAGCGACCGATGTCGCAGCGGCGAAGCACTTTTCCGGTCGTGGCACGAGAATCGGGAGCCTTTGATAGACTGCTTCGCCCGTTAAGCGCAAAGCTACTATCGCCAACTTTGCCGGAGCGGGCCGGATGGATAGAGCGAGACAAGCTCTACGAAATCTCCGGACGGAGCCGCAAAAAACAGATGGAACTCGCCGAGCAGTTTGGCATCAGCGAATACTCGCAACCTGCCGGCGGATGCTGTTTTCTAACCGACGAATCGTATTCACGAAAACTGCAGGATTTTTGGGATCACCGAAGCGATAGAAACTATGAACTCGACGACATCATGCTTCTCAAGGTCGGACGGCACCTGCGCCCCAAGACCGACTGGAAGCTCATCATCGCCAGAGATTCGGGTGAAACCCAGTATCTGAATGGCTACCGTTCCAAGTTCGCGCATTTTACAATTACGAGTCATTCCGGCCCGATGACTCTCGTCGATGGACAAATTCCCGATGAAGATGTGGAAATGGCAGCCCAGCTGATTGCCCGATTCGGCAGCTCAAGAAATGCCGACCGGGTAATGGTTCAATTTACCGACCTGGAGGGCAACGAACGCATGCTGACTGTCTCTCCTATGAAACCAGCAGAGATTCCGCAGCCATGGTACGTGTAGATCAAACGCTGGACGCCACAAATCTGATTTGTCCGATGCCAGTGATTCGTACCCAGGAACAGGTTTCTGCCCTCACTAGCGGCCAGGTTCTTGAGGTCGTATGTACTGACCCCGGTGCGCTTGTCGATATTCCGGCCTGGTGCCGGATTCACGGACACAAAGTACTTTTTGCGGAAAATCAGGGAAACCAGTCCATCGTTCGCTTGCAGGTGTGTGACTAAGCAAGCTCAATCGATAGACTTTGTACAACTGTAAAATTCTGCCGAAATGTTGAGATTACGAAGCGCAATCAAATAAGCCATTCCGTAGCTCGTCGAATCCGAAGCAGATGTTCGCATCATAGCCGACTTCAAGTCACGTAACCCCGAAAATATTCGAGCGCATCGCTCAATAATCATCATTTTGGTGCATAATCTCCACTAATGCACTAAATTAGTGCATTTTATAGGTGCAGGATTGCCAATTCTCTGCAAATATTTGGCACGAAAATTGCTGTTATTTTGATAGTTATTTTCAACTAATTCATTTACAGGAGGGTGTATTAATGTCAGTTGAGAACGTCATGAAAATTATCAAGGATAACGACGCCAAGTTCGTCAGTATGCGCTTTACCGATACAAGAGGTATGGTGCAGCACCTGGGATGGCCGGTGTCCAATTTTTCCGAAGAATTGTTTGAAGAAGACATTATGTTTGACGGTTCTTCTATTGCCGGATGGCAGCCGATCAATGAGTCAGACATGGCAATGAGACTGGACCCGCATTCCGCCGTTATCGATCCCTTTGCACAGGAAACCACTGTCATTATCCGTTGCAGCATTTACAATCCAATCAAAGGCGATTGGTATGAAAAGGATCCACGCAGCATCGGGCAGAAAGCGGAAAAGTATCTTATTGAGTCAGGCATCGCGGATACCGCGTATTTTGGACCTGAACCAGAGTTCTTTGTTTTTGATGGGGTACGCTGGGCCAGCGGAATGGACAGTGTATTCTATGAAATCAATTCTTATGAAGGTGCCTGGAATAGTGCACAGGATTTTGATGAAGGACCGAATCTTGGGCACAGACCCGGCGTAAAAGGCGGATATTTTCCAGTGCCGCCGATTGATTCAATGAGCGACCTGCGAGCCGCCATGTGTCAGGCCATGATGGACATGGGTGTCACCGTGGAAAAGCATCACCATGAAGTCGGTACCGCTGGACAGGCCGAAATCGGCATCAAGTACAACACCTTGGTCAGAATGGCGGATCAAACGCAGAGTTACAAATACTGCGTGAAGAATGTCGCCGCGGCTCATGGAATGACAGCTACTTTCATGCCCAAGCCGCTGGTTGGAGACAACGGATCAGGCATGCATACCCATCAGTCTCTGTTCAAGGATGGAAAATCGTTATTTGTCGGCGACATGCACTGCGGGCTAAGTCAGGAAGCACTTTACTACATTGGCGGCATATTCAAGCATGCCAGAGCACTGAATGCTTTCACCAATCCGTCCACCAACAGTTACAAGCGGTTGGTCCCAGGATTCGAGGCGCCAGTTCTGCTGCAATATTCGTCCTTCAACCGATCGGCATCCTGCCGAATTCCGTTTTCACCGGAAGCTGGAAGACGCGTAGAAGTTAGATTCCCAGATCCTTTGGCCAATCCTTATCTGGCATATTCAGCAATGCTGTTGGCCGGACTTGATGGCATCAAGAACAAATTTGATCCGGGCCTGCCGACCGAGCTTGACTTATATGAACTATCCAGTGCGGATGAAAAAGCAATTCCGCATGTCGCCGCTTCACTGGCTGAAGCGCTGGCAGCTTTGGATAGTGATCGAGACTTTCTCAAAGCCGGAAACGTCTTCACCGACAATACTATTGATTCGTATATTGATCTATTGACGGAAGACGTCAAAGCCATGCAGCTGGTGACGCATCCGTTAGAGTTTGAAATGTACTATAGCGGTTAAGTACAAGGGAACATCTGCGATAACCACAGACATAATTTAATTGTTCATTTACCTACATCCTCTTTGATCTTCGAGATCTGGCAGATTCACAGGATTTCCAGATCTCGAAAGATTAGATGCAGGGGAATTGGACAACCAGCGGTATTCTGCCAAGGAGGGAGAAACCAGTTCAATGACTTTGCAAACGAGTTTGCATTCCAAGTCGTCCAGATTCGCCCAGCAGGTCCGGGAATCTCCGCAAGTTCTCTATGCGTTGAGTACCGCGATTGTCATTTGCGATGACAAATTAAATATTGTACTGATCAATCCATCGGCTCAATCTCTACTTGATTCCAGCGAAAACTATGCTTTGGGAGACAGCATTCTCAGTTACTTTGAGCAGCCGGGCACCATTGAAGTTCTGAAAAAGTGTTTGCACACTTCGCAACCGACCACCTTGCGTCAAACCGAATTGGTTGATGCACAGCATCAATTAAAACTTGTAGACTGCATTCTAACCCCTGCGTCCATAGAAGGGTCATTCTGCCTGATACTGGAATTCAATGAGGTGCATACTGTTGTAAAACAGTTTTTGGGGAATGCTATGAAAATCGGTCAAAACGCAAATACAGCAGTGATTCGTGCGATCGCCCATGAAATCAAGAATCCTCTTGGCGGGCTTCGCGGAGCTGCGCAACTGCTCGATCGGGAGCTCAATGACAATTCGGAAATGAGGGATTACACTCAAATCATCGTTAAGGAAACTGATCGTTTGTGCGGTCTGGTGGACGATATGTCCGGCCCGCAGATTCCGCTTCTTCTATCCAAGATAAACATCTACGAAGTGCTTGAGCATGTCTGTAAACTCGCGCTCGCGGAAGGCGCGAACGGCCTGCAGATCGTTCGCGATTACGATCCAAGCCTGCCCACGGTTCTCGGCGATCAGAAACAGTTGATTCAAGTCTTCATCAATATTGCTCGAAACGCGATGGAAGCGATCGGTAATTCAGGTACGATCACATTTCGTACACGGGTTCAACGTCAGGTTACCCTAAGGAAAGTCCGTTATCAGAATGCAGCAAGAATAGATATCGAGGATAACGGCCCCGGAATTCCTGAAGACATGCTTGATCAGATTTTCTACCCCATGATCTCGGGAAAACCACACGGCGAGGGACTCGGCCTTTCAATCGTTCATCAGATTATCCTCCGACACGGTGGAATAGTAACTTGCGAAAGCACTCCAGGTCGAACCTGCTTCACGGTTCTGCTGAAGTTCTCGGATCAACAGGAATTGGCAGAACGAACTACCGTAGAATCAGGCACGGTAGCGGCATGAAACTAGCTTCGGAACCGGTTTGGATCATCGATGATGATCAGTCCATTCGCTGGGTTCTCGCCCAAGCGTTGAAAAAGAGTGGCATTGACTCAAGAACATTCTGTAGTGCCGATGCCGCACTGGATTCATTTGGCGAAGAGCGCCCGAAAGTCATCGTCACCGACATTCGAATGCAAGGCATGGATGGATTGTTGTTTCTTGACGAAGTTCAAAAAAACATACCGGGTCTGCCTGTCATTGTAATGACCGCGTATTCCGACCTGGACACCACCGTCGAATCGTTTCAGAGGGGTGCACGGGAACACTTGCCAAAACCTTTCGATATTGATGTCGCTGTCACATTGATTCAACGGGTGATAGATGAACAGCAAGGCAATTTTGATGAAGCCTCAGCCAAAAAAATCGAATCCACCACCATGATTGGGGAATCTGCTCCAATGCAAGAGGTGTTTCGAGCCATCGGTAGACTTTCAAATTCAGAGTTCAACGTACTCATTACTGGCGAATCTGGAACCGGAAAGGAGCTTGTCGCTCGTGCCTTGTTCGAAAATAGCGTCAGAAAAAACCAGCCTTTCGTAGCAATCAATGCCGCAGCCATTCCAGTAGATTTACTCGAATCAGAACTGTTTGGCCATGAAAAAGGCGCCTTCACCGGGGCCAATCAACGACGTATTGGAAGATTTGAGCAGGCCGATCGCGGTACGCTTTTTCTTGATGAAATTGGTGACATGCCGCACGACCTGCAAAGCAGGCTGCTCAGGGTGATGTCTGAAGGAAAATTTTACAGAGTCGGCGGTGTAAATCAGATTTCGGTTGACGTGCGCATCATCGCCGCAACCAACCAGCCGCTGGAAGAACTGGTGGAAAAGCACGTCTTTCGCAGCGATCTGTATCACCGACTGAACGTCGTTCGGATTGCGCTGGCACCTGTCCGCGAGCGCGGCAATGATATTGAAAAGCTGATCCACTTTTTTCTAATGCAAGCCGCGAATCAGTTGAACGTCGAAGTGAAGAGTGTTACTCAAAATACCATGGAGTGTCTGACAGCATTTTCATGGCCTGGAAACATTCGGGAAATTGAAAATTTCTGCCGTTCGGTCACGATCATGAGCCCCTCCAAAATTTTAACTCCCCGCGACCTGCCACCGGAAATCGAACAGTGTCGATACAGTGCTCAAAATCAAGGCGCGAATGCGGAGTGGGAACGCTCGCTTCGTCTGGCGATTGAACTTCTACTGGAGAGCGATCTCAAAAAGGGGGAAGGCGAAGTCCGACAGGAAATTGAACGAATCATGCTTGATACAGTTCTTAAATTTAGCGATGGTTCCAGGGGGGAAGCTGCCCGCATACTGGGCTGGGGAAGAAATACAATTACTCGCAAGATCAAAGAACTATAACATGACCCCATCGCACTGCCAGAAATAACTTTGGAGAAGTAATTCCCCAGCAATTCCTCCAGTCTCGAATCCGCCATCAACAATAGCAAGATTGTCAAATGGTGCTGAACCCACCCCAGTAATCTTCAAGATAGTGATTGACGGGACAAAGAACGAGATTGCTTAGACAATATTCACAAACCGGCATCGGCCAGCAGAAATTAGCACGTCAATGTGAAGAGAGAGATAACTTATATTGCGTATAATTCCCTGTCAATTACTTTCCACTTACAACCTTCTATTCCGCTAATTCAATGCCAGGCAACTATATATTTACATCGGAGTCGGTGTCCGAAGGGCATCCCGATAAAATGGCAGATCAAATTTCCGATGCCATTCTTGATGCACTGCTCACCCAAGATATCAATAGCCGAGTGGCTTGTGAAACGTTAGTGAAATCCACCAGTACTTCCAGCGAAGAATCCGCAATTCAACACCATGCGTTGATCGCCGGGGAAGTAACAACAGCTGCCAATAATACTGACTACGACGCCATTGTCCGCAATGTCATTAAGAAAATTGGCTACGATTCGGATGAAAGGGGATTCGACTACAAAACTGTCCGAATTCATAATTTGTTGAACAAGCAATCACCGGATATCGCCCAAGGCGTCAATGAGGGCGAAGGAGATGACGCAGAACAAGGTGCAGGCGATCAAGGACTGATGTTCGGATTTGCCTGCAACGAAACCGATGTGCTGATGCCTTGGCCGATCACCTATGCACACAGACTGGTACGACAACAGGCAACAGTTCGGAAAAACGGCGTCCTCAACTGGCTAGGTCCAGATGCAAAATCCCAAGTGAGCGTAGTCTACGAAAATGACCGTCCGGTTTCTATCAACACGGTCGTACTTTCAACGCAGCATGACGGAGATATCTCATCAGAGCAGGTCCGAGAAGGCGTATTTGAAGAAATCATCAAGCCCGTTATTCCTGAAAGCATGTTACCTCCACGAGATCGTATTCTGATCAATCCCACTGGAAAATTTATCTATGGCGGCCCGAAAGCAGACTGCGGTCTTACCGGTCGTAAGATTATTGTCGACACTTATGGCGGTATGGCGCGGCATGGTGGCGGAGCATTTTCAGGTAAAGATCCTTCGAAAGTTGATCGCTCTGCAACGTATGCGACGCGATACGTAGCAAAAAACATCGTGGCAGCAGGACTCGCGGAACGGTGTGAAGTACAGATTGCCTATGCAATTGGAGTAGCCAAACCGGTGTCCTTGATGGTTAATACTTTTGGTACCGGAAAACCTGGAATCGATGACGACAGGCTGTCAACCATCGTTGAGAGTGTGTTTGATCTTCGACCAAAACAGATTATCAGCAATCTTGATCTGTTGCGACCGATTTATCAGCAAACCGCGGCTTATGGTCACTTTGGACGCACAGAAAAAGAGTTTTCCTGGGAGAACACCGACAAGGTAGACGCCTTGAAACAAGCAGCAAGTTAGCTCGCCAAACCGCAAACCTCATCTCAATTTCTAGAGGAAGTAGAAATGCCAGTAGCACTGAAATCAGGCTCAGAAGATTTTAAAGTCGCTGACCTGAAGCTCGCCGAGTGGGGTCGCAAGGAAATTGCGATCGCCGAAACCGAAATGCCAGGTCTCATGGCTACCCGAGAAAAATATTCTGGTCAAAAGCCGCTCAGTGGAGCAAAGATTGCTGGGTGTTTACATATGACGATTCAGACAGCAGTTCTCATCGAAACACTGCAGGAGTTAGGTGCTGATGTTCGTTGGTCATCTTGCAATATATTCTCCACTCAGGACCATGCAGCCGCAGCGATTGCCACGACAGGGACACCGGTATTCGCTTGGAAGGGAGAGTCCGAAGAGGAATACTGGTGGTGTGTTGAACAGACGATATTCGGTCCTAACAATTGGCGCCCCAACATGTTGCTTGACGATGGCGGTGACTTAACGCAAATCATGCACGAAAAGCATCCTGAACTGATGTCCGATGTGCGAGGCCTGACAGAAGAAACAACAACCGGTGTTCATCGACTGTATGAGATGATGGAAGCAAATACACTGAAGTGTCCTGCATTCAACGTTAATGATTCCGTAACCAAGAGCAAATTCGACAATCTGTATGGTTGCCGTGAATCATTGCTGGACGGAATCAAAAGGTCGACCGATGTCATGATCGCCGGGAAAATTGCTGTTGTGTGTGGCTACGGCGATGTTGGCAAAGGGTGCGCACAGTCTTTGCGAGGGCAGGGAGCGAGCGTTCTGATTACCGAGATTGACCCAATTTGTGCGTTACAGGCCGCAATGGAAGGCTATCGAGTTGTAACGATGGAAGAAGCAGCTCCGCTAGCAAACATATTCGTAACCGCAACCGGTAACTGGCACGTCATCACGATGGATCACATGCTTGCCATGAAAAACCAGGCAATTGTTTGCAATATCGGCCATTTCGACGGAGAAATTGATATCGCTTCACTTCGGGAACTCGAATGGGAAAACATAAAACCTCAGGTCGATCATGTCATTTTCCCTTGCGGTAAGAGGTTGATATTGCTGGCGGAAGGCAGACTTGTCAATCTTGGATGTGCAACCGGTCACCCAAGTTTTGTGATGTCAAATTCGTTTACTAACCAGGTACTAGCCCAGATTGAACTATGGACCAACCCCGACAAATACCAAAATGAAGTCTATGTACTGCCAAAAAATCTTGACGAAGAAGTTGCGCAGTTGCATTTGGACAAAATTGGCGCAAAACTAACCCGCCTGACTGAAGTGCAGGCAAAATATATAGGTGTTCCTGTGGAGGGCCCTTACAAAGCGGACTACTACCGCTACTAAGACTGTAAGGGGTAATCCTTCAATTCAGGTGTTTTTAACTTATCAAGCAGAAATATCTGGCAATGCCTGACTTTCCAATATCGCGATAGAATCCTTGAGTTGCAGTTTGCGTTTCTTCAAACGTCGGATTTGCAACTCATCAACGTTGCGATCCTCCGACAATCTTTTTAGAACGTCGTCAAGGTCTCTGTGTTCCGTTTTTAGTTTTTCTATTCTTATTTGAATTTCCTCAGAAGTATTCTCAAGCATATATGTCCAATCCTAGAACGATTTAGCGTACGGTGCGTACTTTCATTTTATATTAATCTGCCAACCAAATCACCTGCTCTCGCTCACGGGTAGAACCATTGCCGTGACCTTTCTCCGAACTGGTGTGGTCTGTTGATAATACTAGCACTATTCCGTCTCAACTTCCACAAAAAATTAAACTGCAGAATAGCCAGATTTAACAGCTTTATCGATATTGGACATCATCCCCACTGGCCGCGACCGGGCGAGCGATGCCATCAACGATCTGCTCGAGACTGACACTCCCAATCACTTCACCATTTTCGTCAACGACATTGCCTTGCATTGATTCTGTCGCTGTCACCAACTGTATCGCCTCTTCAAGCACTAGATCATGTGACAGAGTGAGACTGCTGTCGACGGCTTCACCCGGTGTCATAACTGACTTGGTTTGGATAACGCGACTTCTGTTAATGTCTTTAATAAAATCATAGATGTAGTCGTCAACCGGATGGAGAATTATTTCCTGCGGGGTTCCTTGCTGTATAACAGCACCGTCGCGAAGAATAGCTATCGTATCGCCAATACGCAACGCTTCATCCAAATCGTGTGTGATGAACACAATGGTTTTATGTAGTTCCTCCTGAAGACTCAAGAGCACGCCTTGCATGTCCGTACGAATCAGCGGGTCGAGTGCGGAAAAGGCTTCATCCATCAACAATATCTGCGCATCGGTCGCCAGTGCGCGCGCCAAACCAACGCGCTGCTGCATTCCACCCGACAGTTGCGATGGATAGTGATCCTCAAATCCGGAGAGTCCTACCCGATCCAACCACTTCTTGCTACGTTCTTTCGATTCCGCTTCCGGCGTGCCCTGAATTGTCAAACCATAAGCGACATTACTCGCGACAGTCTTGTGGACGTGCAACCCAAATTTCTGAAAAACCATGGAAGCTCGAAATCTTCGAAATTCAATCAACTCATCCTTGCTCATTCCCAGAATGTCCTGATCGTCAATCACAATTCGGCCCGAAGTGGGTTCGATCAAGCGGTTGATATGGCGAATCAAGGTAGACTTGCCCGATCCCGACAATCCCATAATCACCGAAATTTCTCTTTCAGGAACATTAATGTTGATGTCCTTCAATCCAAGAACATGACTGTGATTCTCAAGCAGTTCCTGCTTCGACATGCCATGCTGAACATCACCCAAAACCGACTGCGGATTGGGGCCGAAGATTTTGTACAGATTCTCAATTCTGATTTTGGCTTCACTCATTTATGCGAAGCCTTGCGATGATCTTGAATGCGTTCACCGAACTTCTGCGAAACCCGATCAAAAATGATCGCCAACGCAACAATGGCCAATCCGTTCATCAGCCCCAAGGCCAGATACTGATTTGCGATGGACTGTAACACTGGTACACCGAGACCTGCCACGCCAATCATTGACGCGATCACCACCATGGAGAGCGCCATCATGATTGTCTGATTGACACCTGCGAAAATATTTGGAAGCGCAAGTGGGATCTGCACCCCGAACAACCTCTGCTTGTAGCTGGCCCCGAACGCGTCGGCGGCCTCCAGAGCCTCTTTTTCCACCAACCGAATTCCAAGATTAGTTAATCGTACGATTGGCGGAATGGCATAAATGCACACAGCGATTAAGCCAGGCACCTTGCCAATTCCGAGCAGCATCACAACCGGCACCAAGTAAACAAAGGCGGGAATCGTCTGCATGATGTCTAGAACTGGCGTAATAGCGGCCTGTAAACGATCTGAACGGGCCATCAGAATTCCTAATGGAATGCCAATGGAAATACACAATAGTGTTGCAACCGAGATGATCGCCAACGTGGACATAGTGTCTTTCCACATGCCAAGATAACCAATTGCGATAAATGATAAGATGCAGCCGACGACAACTTTCATGCTACGCGATCCATACCATGCGAGCGCAGCTAAAATCAAAATTATCAACGGCCAAGGGGATTCGATCAATAGTCTTTCAAACCAAACGAGAAACCTCAGCAAAGGTTCAAAAAAGTTTTCAATTGCTTCGCCAAACTCGCGTGAAAACCCGCGGAATCCCGCATCTATCGCTTTCTTCAAATCTCGTATGGATTGCGGATCCATACTGGGGAACCTCAATAAACTTTCCATGACTGCCTCTACTTGTAAACAAAAAGCCCGCCGGAATTACTCAGACGGGCTTTTTAAAAATGATTTCAAAAATGAAAATCTAGGAACTATTGAAGTTTCTACATCATCATTTCTTTCGCACTGCTGGAAACCCAAGCGCCCCAAACATCGGAATTTTCTTCTACGAATTTCACTGCAGCATCCGCTCCGTCCACTTGGTTGGCGTCCATATATGCCAGCAAAGCATTCATGAGTTCACCCGGGAACACGCGACTTCCAAAGTATGCCCAGACTTCGGCAGTCGTTGATTGCTTGAACTCATCGGTCGCAACAGTGTGAACTTCAGATTCTGTCCAAGCCGATGCCTGTGGATCAGCACAATCCTGCTCTGGCTTCACAATGCAGCCGTTCCAGTGTTCGTCACCAATGTAGGGCACGCCAAAATCAAGCTTCACCATACCGTGTCGACCGATCAAGGAGGTTGGTGACCAGTAATAACCGAACCAGTTTTCACCGCGTTCAACTGCTTTGGTCATTGAACCATCCAAGCCTGCTGACGAACCTGGATCAACCAATTTCCATCCTTTCTCTTCCATTTTGAAACCACGGAACAGATTGATATTGGTCAGCTGACAGCCCCAACCTGCTGGACAGCCAATGAAAGCGCCTTTTGAAGGATCTTCGGCATCCGGAAATAAGTCCGGTCGCTCCAGTACGTCCAACACAGTTTTAAATTCAGGATGAGCTTTTGCGGTATGCGGTGGAATCCACCAACCTTCACCAAGCCCCGTGATCGGCCCCTCAATGACCGAATGCAGGGTGCCCGCTTCTATAGCTTTACCAAGCGGTTCTCGTACCGCATTGATCCAGAGCTCCGGAGACACGTCCGGCCGCTGTTTTTCATTCATGGAGGTAAACGATGGCATGGTATCACCTGGTACCAGTTCAACGCTACAGCCGTAACCTTTTTCAAGGATCAATTTGTCAACATTTGCGATCAATTGAGCGGATGCCCAGTTCATCGCCGCAATCTGAACATCGCCGCAAGCAGCAAATGCAGTATTGCCTCCAACCAGCAACAACGCGCCGGCTACCAAACTTTGAATAATTTTTTTCATTATCACTCCTATATATTTTTTAAGTATAGTTTCGTAGAATCTTTCCACAGTCGAATATATCACTATATTATGACATTCGCGAATTGGATATGTGCTGTAAGTTCATGCTCAGTCAATACTCTAGTCTGAAGGAATTAATTTTGATAAGGAAGGCCTCTCGATGATTAAAAATGCGTCACTCAAACTGGAATTTCGACGCATTCAATAACGTTCCTAAAAACAAAATAACTCTAATTTCAGACCAGCGCTATCCTCATCACCGTGTGGCTGACGACTTGAATGGCAATTATCTGGTAGTCGGAAAGCCAGCCCCTATCGAGCACTGCAACCGGCTTAACAAATGAACGCACTTGCGGTTGCCCACCGACGCGAACATGTCCGAGTACCATGGTCATCATCACCGCAGTTGCCAGTGTCGCACACGCTTTGAATTTCGCTTGTGCACAGATGCAGTGATGCTCAAACCGGTACCCCTGATCGAAGCAGCCAAAATTCCGTTCCAATGAACTGCGCACCTTATGGTTCCTCTCAAGTATTTCAGCCTATAAGTCCATTAGTGGTTTATTTAGGTCATTGAGTGTCAATCTTTTAGCTAGCTCATGTGAAATGGCAGCTATGGTTATTGCACCTGGTTCACAAAATGGTTCAACTAAACATTGAACAGCAGTTGGGAAATAGGAGAGTATGAATTTTGCAATTTCACGCTTGCTTCCCTGATACGGGAATGGATACGATATCGCTTGAGCGAATACACCGTGAAGCCGCAAAATCCGTAGCAATGAAGTCTCGTCTCATCGCCTTGCCGTGTTATATTTACCTCAGTTTTATGCTTCCTTCACAAAATCCTCAAAGTTGATAAGAATTCAGAAACGGGTTTATAAAAGGACGAATCAATTACGAAGCATTTTGGCTTAGTCACATGAGGGCATCATGAAAAAAATATTAATTGGGTTAGCAATTCTAATGAGCGTTTCGCTGGTTGGTTGCGAAAGAATGAAGAATGTCGATTGGAAAATTTGGGAACGCTGGGAAAAAACCAAATCGGTTGAAGTAGTCGTAACGAATATTACTCAGGGCGCTTACCTCACTCCCATTCTGGCAGTTGGTCACGATACTCGCCAAGAAACCATGTTTGAGTATGATAAAGCCGCGTCTGCGGAATTACAGGCGGTTGCAGAAGGTGGCAATATTGAACCACTGGCTGCGATATACGAAGCGGAAGGTGGCGAAGTAGTCAGAAATCCGCACGGGGGCCTGTTAGGACCAGGACAATCTACAACATTCACTCTTTCCCCGGAAAATACACGTCTGTCTTTGGTTGCGATGATTTTGCCGACCAATGACGGTTTCGTCGCACTGGACGACATTGTGCTTCGTGAAGGACAACAGTATCTTTATGCCATCGATGCAGGAACCGAAGGCAATGATGAGCAAATCACTGGTGGCGGCGCACCGAATACACCTGGAATTCCTGCCGACCCAGGTGGCAAAGCCAATAGTGAAGCGTCTGGAATTGCAGGAGTTTCACCCGAAGGCAGCGTAGGTCGGCATCTTGGAATTGCAGGTGGCGAAGGTTCAGCACTTGATCCCGAAGTTTATGGCTGGGAAAGTGCAATCGCAATAGTCAAAGTGACGATGAATAGTAATTGAATAATCTGATGATGTGCCTCGCCTTATTGGCGGGGCACACTTTTTGAAATTTCGGAGGAGTTAATGGCAAATATTGGTGCAGAAATGCTGGCGTCGGACCAGAATCATTTAATCCACCCCCTGCACATTCGCGGAGCACATAACAACGCGAAGATTTGGGTAGAAGGCTATGGATCGACTCTCGTCGATACCGAAGGCAAGGAGTATATTGACGGACTTGCCGGGTTGTGGAACAACACAGCCGGTCATAGCGCTCAGGAACTAATTGACGCGGCAATACAGCAGTATGCGAAACTGCCCTACGCATCCGGTTATATAGGCAGTTCCAACGAAAAAGCAATTGAACTGGCAGGGAAACTCGCATCAATCACTTATCCACAGATCAATCGATTTTATCTGACTTCTGGCGGAGGGGAAGCAACAGATTCAGCCATCAAAATGTCCAGATACTACTGGAAGTTGATGGGGAAGCCTGACAAAACCAAAGTCATTTCGCGCATGCTGGGGTATCACGGCGTTACGTTCGCAGCAATGTGCGCCACCGGAATTCCGGCTTACTGGCCAATGTTCGAACCGAGAATTCCGGGATTTTTATTTATTCCTTCGCCCTATCCGTACCGATATGAATCTTCTGATTCAAGTGTGAGTCAAGGTATTGCAGCAGCGAACGAATTGGAGAAAAAGATTCTGGAAGAAGGCGCTGACACGGTGGCTATGTTCATAGCCGAGCCTGTGCAGGGATCCGGCGGCTTAATTCCGCCACAGGACGATTACTTCCCCAGAATTCGAGAAATCTGTGATCAGTACGATGTGCTTTTTGTCGCGGATGAAATCATTACAGGATTCGGCAGAACTGGAAAAATGTTTGCTCTTGAACACTGGGACATTCAGCCAGATATTGTGCAGTTCGCAAAAGCGATCACGTCCGGTTATTTTCCTTTTGGTGGAATTGGCATCAGCGATTCAATTGCCAGTGTCATGGATTCGAGCAGCGAGCCATTCATGCATGCCTACACCTATAGTGCACATCCAATCGGAAGCGCCGTTGCGTGTGCGATGATTGATTTGGTGCAACGAGAGGATTTTTCCGCCCAAGCCGCAGATAAGGGGCAGCGACTGATGGACAATATCACAAGCGCCATTGGCGATCATCCGCATGTTGGAGAAGTTCGCGGCCTCGGACTGCTTTGCGGAGTGGAATATGTCAAGGATAAATCGACAAAAGAACCTTTCGATCCATCTCAAAAAGTCGGCGATAAAATATTGAATGCGGCAATTGAGCGCGGATTGTTCAGCCGCGTCCGCGGCGATGTTTTCTGTCTCGCTCCACCGATTGTGATTGAAAATTCGGAACTGGATAGACTCGCCGCAATTCTGCGGGCGGCGACAATCGACGTTCTGGGGACATAACTCGATATCGGGAATCAGATGTGAGAGTGCCATTTCTCGCATCTGATTCTTATTCCATAGGATATGAACGCCAACCGCTCGCCCCACGATTCAAACTGAGCAGCTGGTCGTAAAAGGAGAAGAAACCACAAATCGGAATTTGACCATGGACTTAAAATCCAGCATCCGAACCATTGTGGACTATCCAAAATCCGGAGTGCGTTTTCGAGACATCACTCCGTTACTCCAAAACCCGGAATCTTTCCGATTCGGCATTGACCGCCTATACCAAAGATACCAAAATACCGAACTCGATGGATTGGTCGCGCTGGATGCCCGCGGATTCCTGTTTGGATCAACATTAGCCTATTTGCTGGGCGTTCCGCTCATTCCTGTTCGTAAAACGGGGAAACTGCCTGCCGAAACCGTCAGCACCGACTACCAACTGGAATATGGCTTGAACAGTCTGGAAATGCATGTCGATGCACTCGACGAAGCCACGCGGGTGGTCATCATTGATGATTTGATTGCGACCGGGGGCACGATGTGTGCAGCCGTTGAACTCATCAGTCAGCTCGGCGGAGAAACCATTGAATGCGCAGTCATCATTGAACTGGTTGACCTGGATGGAAGGGCAAAATTATCTCCTGTTCCTTTGTACAGCCTGGTTTCGTTTCACGAAGATGAAGCGTGAGGGCATCCTCTGCTACGTCGCTCCGCGACGTCCCGTCCGCACCTTTAGTGCTGATTGGCGTTGCACCATGAACGCGGTGCTGCACAGTTCTTATCGTTCGTTCAGTCCCAAGTACGCGTAACGTTATCCGTCGGAATTCGAGTATCGGTTCAATCTCCTCTACAGTGTGCCGAATCTGATTCCTCGACTGGCTTGGGGCGGGTTATACAGGTAAACACCTGGTTCATTACAAACGCTCGACTACTCTGGTCGAGCCCCAGCCTATTCCTAAACAGTTCCACGACGTCCGACGCGTCATTAAACTTCCTTGTGAGGTTCTGTATCTTCATTGTGCTTATTCGGCATTGACTCTCAAACCAGTGCTTGAACCACAAAACTAAGAAAAACTTTGCTTTAATACCTATAACAGACATTTGTATGTTATTATATTTCCAATTCAATAACAGATTTTGAGTCATGGCTTATACAAAACCTGGGGCAACAAGAAATCAAATCTATCAGTTCATGCGAAAACGGTTGCTGGAGGGCCGACCTCCAACCATACGCGAAGTTCAGAAAGAGTTCAGGATGCGAGCAGTGCAATCTGCGAAAAACCATCTGGATACCCTGGTAAACGAAGGCCGACTGATTAAGGAACCCGGCAAGGCGCGCGGATATCAACTACCCACAAAAATTCGTGCAAACACACTGGCTCCAGTCGTCGGAAGCGTGCCGGCTGGACCGTTCAACATTGCAGTGCAGGATATCGAAGGATATATCCCGGTCCAAACATCTTCGGATGAGAACGCTCTGTTCGCACTTCGGGTCAAAGGAGACAGCATGGTCGACGCAGGAATTCTGCATGGAGACATCGTGCTGGTTCGACATCAAACAGATATTCACCCGGGCGACATCGTAGTTGCGATGGTTGACGATGAGGCAACCATTAAAGAGTTCCGGCGCGCAGGAGAAAAAATTCAACTGCACCCTCGAAACGACGGTTATCCGGTAATTTCACTACATCCCGAAAATCTGGTAATTCTTGGAAAGGTGATCGAAGTGCGACGTTATCTGGAAGGAGTCTATCTGATCGGTAAGGAAATCAATGGCTGAACCCGCACTGCTGCCATTATCGAAACTCCCCCAGCCGTTTCTAGACAAGGAACCCAAATGGAACCTCAAGGAAGTGGAAGGAAGACTGGTCGAGATTTCCGATCCGCATCCGATAGCCACACTCAGTTTCGCATTTCTGCTGCTACGCGATGCACAGGAAAATGGCAGTCACATAGCCTGGATAGGGTCTTTGCAGAGCACTTTTTACCCACCCGATGCGGAATTAAACGGGATCAACTTGCGCAACCTGCCAGTACTGCGCATGGTCGATACGCAACACATGGGAAGGGCGGCGGAAACATTGCTCCGCTCCGGTGCGTTTCGACTGGTCCTGCTGGATCTCGGTCGCAATCACTCGGTACCGGTTGCACGGCTCGCGCAACTCAACGGGTTGGCACGAAAACATAACGCCTGCATCCTGTTTCTCACGGAAAAGCAATTCACCGACCAGTCGATCGGACCACTGATATCGCTGCATGCTCACACCTCCCGCGAACGTATCAAGGATGGAGATTTTTTATGCCGCATCCATGTTCTGCGAGACAAGCGACGGGGGACAAGATGGACCTGGCAAACACGCTTTGCAAGTGTCGATGGATACTACTGATTATCCAGCCCAATGGTCGAACCCCCTGCAAAAATATGCATTGCTTGTGTCTGTATCCCAGATTTTCCGCTTCAGTTATCGGTGCGGGAGTTGTCGATGGATTTTCAACTCCCTGTCGCACTAGTCGATCGAAGCGATTCCCGTTCGATCGTCATGGCAGTCGACCGATCCGCATTGAAACGAGGCATTTATCCAGGCCTGCCCTATGCAAATGCAATCGCTCTGTGCCCCGAATTGCATGCAGTGTACCCTCACCCCCAACAAATCGAATATGTCCATCAACAAGTAATTCGTCATCTCGGCACATTCAGTCCCAAAATCGAACCTGTAGCGGAGCTGCCGGGCGCTTATTACCTTGATGTCAGCGGAATGCATCGTCTGGAACCCAATTTGCAGGCCTGGGCTCAGCGCCTGCAGGGTATCCTGCAGGACCACGAACAACTGCATGCAAAGGTTGCCATCGGATTTACTCGTTTCGGAGTTCGCGCCGCAGTACATTCGACGGCATCCGTAGTCCTGCTTGAGTCCACCTCGGAGGAAATGGAAACTGCGCTTTCAATACCGCTTGAGAAATTGAACCTTCCTTCACGACCGCTCATGGAACTCGACAAACTAGGAATTCACACCGTAGGCGATCTGCAGAAACTGCCCGAATGGGAAGTCAGGTCCAGATTTTCAGAAGAATTGTTCAATCTGATGCGCAAAGCAAAAGAAGAAGATGGAACCGTGCATGGAATTCGCCCTCCCGCACCTTATTCTGCACAAATCGATCTCGAATACGCAGAAGGCGATGTGGAACAGATTCTGGTAGTCATTCGACGCATATGGAATCCGCTGCTGGAAAAAATGAAAGAACTTGCCGAAGGAGTCAGTGAAATTCATCTACGATTGACAAAAGACTTCGGCGGTGCATGCAACGAAAAACTGCGAACAGCGAAACCGACGCTTGACCAAACTACCCTCATAGACCTGCTTCGATTGCGGCTTCATGCAATGAATCTGGATGAGGGAGTTGTCGGCATTTCCGTTCATGTCATTCCGGGCGTTTTGCCCAGCCCCCAAATGGATCTGTATCAGGACATCGTTAAGTCCGAGCGCGATCTTCTCGCGGCTAATCGTGCGCTCGCCCGTATCTGCGCCGAATTCGGTCCGGAACAGGTTCTGCGAGCGCGGTGTCTGAATGCGCACCTGCCAGAAAATTCCTATGAATGGGAATATTTTGACCGCCTGCGAAATCATGCTTCTGCAGATCAGGGCAATGCTTTTATGGTGCGACGAATTTTAGATGACCCAAATCGCATTTCTACACCGCGGCGCGCGACACTGGAGAAAGTGCGGGGACCTTATTCCACTACCGGCTTCTGGTGGCGTCCAATCGGAATCCACCGAAACGATTATTTCGTAGAGACCCGTGACGGCTGCACACAGTGGATTTTTTACGACTGTATCAACCGCCAATGGTATGAACGAGGATTCGTTCAATAATCATGTCCGCTGCGTCTCTGTATACTCCTTTGTGGTGCAAAAGCAATTACTCGTTCCTGGAAGGTGCGAGTTTCCCTGAGCAATATGTCAGTAAAGCGGCGCAGCTGGGACTTGAAGCTATTGCACTGACTGACCGGGATGGAATCTACGGCATTGTAAAAGGACACCTGGCAGCACGCGAACACAAGGTGCATCTGATTGTTGGATCTCAGATAACGATAAAAAATCCAGATTCCCCGGTTTCCAGCATTCTGCTGCTCGTTTGTAACCTGCAAGGGTACGCCAGTCTGTGCAGTCTTATCACCCTTGGACGACGACGGTGCGAAAAAGGCGAAAGCGAAGTGACACTCGAAGAGTGCTGCCTTCATTCAGAAGGACTGTATGCGATTTGGCTGCCGGAAAGCATGGCAGTTCTGCAAGAGCGCGAGGATACAGGTCACTTAAAAATCATGAAACAGGCATTCGGCAATCGATTCTTCATGATGATATGCCGTCACAAAGAAGCAAAAGATCCCATCCTCGAAAAGCGCATAAGAAACCATGCAAAACGTTATGGAATTCGTACTGTCGCCGGGCAGGAAATTCTGTATCACTGTACGAGCCATCGTCCGGTTCAGGATGTGCTAAGCTGCATCCGGCACCGTCGATCCCTATCAAACTGCGAAAACCTGCTGAAGCCGAACGCACTTCATGAACTGATCGGAGCAGATGAATTTCTGAACATTTTCGACGATGACCCAGCTTCGGTCCAAGCGACTGTCGAAATTGCTCGGAACTGCAGTTTTCGACTGGAGGATGTGCGTTACATCTACCCCGAAGAGATCCATTCAGATCGAATCTCGGTCGTGGAATACCTGCGAGAACTTACGCACCGTGGTGCGTTGCAGCGATATTCCGGCCGACCGCCGGAAGCGATCAGCAAACAGATTGAACGGGAACTTCAGCTGATCGAAGAATTGGAGTATGCCAGCCACTTTTTGACTATGCATCGAATCGTTGAGTGGTGCAAACAGCAGGACATCATGTGTCAGGGGCGTGGGTCGGCTGCGAATTCCGCAGTGTGCTTCTGCCTCGGAATCACTCAGATTGATCCGATTGACATGGATCTGCTGTTCGAGAGGTTTTTGTCCCGCGAACGCGATGCGCCCCCGGATATTGATCTGGATATTGAACACGAGCGACGCGAAGAAGTGATCCAACATGTCTACGATGCATATGGCCGGGATCGAGCCGCCATGGTAGCAGTCGTAATCCGCTATCGAATTCGCTCCGCAATTCGCGATGTCGGAACGGTTCTGGATATTCCCGCATCCGAACTGCAACGGCTCTCGAAACAGCTCAACTCGTACGGTTCAATCGCCCCGGACGATTTTGTCCGGGCCGGCCTGGACCCGTCGCTGCGTACTCATTGTCTGCTGGCCGAACTGTCCAATGCCATTATCGACTTTCCCCGACATCTGTCTATTCACCCGGGAGGGTTCGTTTTCACCACCGGTCCTATCCATGAAGTGATACCGGTAGAAAATGCCACCATGCCGAACCGTACCGTCATTCAGTGGGAAAAGGACGACATTGAAGCCATGAAAATATTCAAAGTCGATCTCCTGGGACTCGGCGCACTCACTCAGCTGCACCGATGCTTCGAGTTGATTTCGCAGCATCGCGGTATTGATTTAACTATGAACTCAATTCCCACTGACGACGAACAGGTGTTCGCAATGCTGCAAAAAGCGGATACCACCGGCGTTTTTCAGATTGAGAGTCGAGCGCAGATGAGCATGCTCCCCAGATTGAAACCAGAACAATGGTACGATCTGGTGGTACAAATTGCCATCGTGCGGCCAGGACCGATTTCGGGTGGAATGGTGCACCCCTATCTTCGCAGACGTGCCGGTGAAGAAGCAGTCGAATACCCGCATCCATGTCTAGCTTCGGTACTGGGAAAAACACTCGGCATTCCGATTTTTCAGGAGCAGGTAATCAAACTGGCAATGACTGTTGCTGATTATCAGCCCGGAGAGGCCGATCAATTGCGACGCGATATGGCGGCATGGCGTAGGGTCGATCGGCTGGAAAGACATCGTGAAAAACTGGTTTCACGCATGGTGGCGAAAGGAATCAAACAAAAGTTTGCCGAACAGGTGTTTGACCAGATACGCGGATTTGGAGAATATGGCTTCCCCGAATCCCACTCTGCCAGCTTTGCACTGATTGCCTATGCTGCTTCCTATCTCAAGTGCCACTATCCAGCAGAATTCGCATGCTCGCTTCTCAATTCCCAACCGATGGGGTTCTACTCGCCGTCTACGATTGTTGAAGACACCCGAAGACATGGAGTACGGATTCTTCCGATAGACGTGCATTTCAGTCGACGAGACTGCACTGTCGAACCCTGTCGCGAAAGCACCGGAGGCTATGCATTGCGTATCGGTCTTCGCTATGTCAAGGGCATCAACAACAAAGAGGCCAAATCGCTTGAATCGACGCAAATCGCCGTTCAATCGATCGAAGAGCTAATGCACGAAACTGGAATATCGAAAGCAACAGTCAAAAAGCTGGCGGAAGCTGGCGCACTTCGGGGGTTGGCCGCCAATCGCAGAACCGCACTGTGGATGGCGCATGGCATCCGTACACGGAAAGAGATTCTTCCAACCCTTGAAAATTCCACGGAATTTCGTTCTCTAAGCCTGGAAGAGTCAACTGCATGGGACTATCGAAGCACAGGAGTCAGCAGCAACGGACACATGCTGCAGCATTATCGAGAACAGTTGCGTGCACAAGGGCTGCCAGACGCAAAAACGGTCAACAACATGCCAGATGGACGTCGTGTACGTTTTGTGGGTGCTGTCATCTGCAGACAGCGCCCGGCTAATGCATCCAGCGTGGTTTTCATGACGCTTGAAGATGAAACCGGCTTTGTAAACACGGTGTTCTGGCCGCGATGTTTCGAACGCTATTCGACATTGGCCAAAACACTCTCGCTGCTGGGCGTCGAAGGCACTCTTCAGGTTGCAAGCAATGTCGTTCACCTGATTGTTGATCATGTCTGGAAACCAACTGATTTCTCCTTGTGGAAAGATTTTCGATCCCGAAACTTTCACTGAATCAACAAATTTCAACACACTGGAACATTATCCAAATAATGCTGTCATAATCACCAACAAAGCTCATTTGTCTCCATTAGTAAAATCGGATTCTGCCAATCCGGGATTTACAATTTCAGGCAGGAATAAAATCCCTGCCTGTTTTTTTGAGCTTCAGGAATCGCTAAAACCAATGTTGCCTCACACCAGCACTTTTTATTCAAACAAGTACAATAGAGGCCATGTTGGTTACCAGTAATTTCAAGAGTAGATTGAATGGGTGAAAATTTAGCTACCTGGGAAATGGTTGCGCTCGGCGCGGTTGCGTTGGTCGTCATTCTGCTATTTTTCCCGGGACTCAAAAGACTGAGTGAGGAAAGCCGGAAAGCGGAAAAAGACTGGTCCGGATTGCTATTGCCGATTGGTGCGGTCGTTCTATTCGTAATTTTGCTGGTGCTAATTGTCTGAAAACTTGATACTGATCCGCCGAACCGAAACGCAAAAGTAATACGCAGAAGCAATAAACATGCCGAAAAAAACTATTAACATCCGCCATATGGAAGAAATACGCAACGATCACGTAGCGCAATTCCTAGACAAGAACAACATAGAACAGTTGCATGTCAACCCAGCACATGGAGTGCCGCTGCCAGGTGATAACAAAGATTATGACGCAGTGATCATCTACGGTGGCATTCAAAGTGCAAATGACGGTTTCGACAAACCCTATATCACTGAAGAACTAGATTGGATTTCCGACTGGCTGGCATCCGGACGTCCAGTTCTCGGTATCTGCCTCGGGGCTCAGTTGCTTGCAAAATGCCTGGGCGGCGAAGTCGGAACTCATCCCGAACATGTGTGTGAAGTAGGGTTCCGTGAAGTTACGCCAACTGCACAGGCCAACGGATTTCTGGATGCTCCGATGCATTTTTATCAGTGGCACAGTGAAGGATTCACACTTCCTGATGACTGCGAACTGTTGGCAGAAGGCAGTCAATTCCCCAATCAGGCCTTTCGATATCAATCGAATACCTACGGTATACAGTTTCACCCTGAAATCACACACTCGATTATGAAGACCTGGCTTATGGCAGGGAGTCACCTGCTGTCAAATTCCGGTGCACATTGTGCAGATCAACAAATTGAAGATGAATCGTTTTACGGTGAAAACATGGGGCGCTGGTGCTGGAACTTTATGGAAAACTGGATGAAAACCTGGTAAACCGAGCCCAGTCACCGCCCGATTTCAGTGAAATCTAACTCATCAAGTCCAGTCAGACGAACCTTTCTCAAGGAATATCGACCGCCATCGTTTTACGTTCGTAGCACTGATCTGAAATTCGACCTTGATCCAAACAAAACGACTGTAAGCTCGAAAATTACAGTCATCAGAACCAACTATGCGGAAGCGAGTGACTTTTATCTGAATGGCAATAATCTGGAGTTGCTGTCTATTCAGATGAACCAGGAAGAGCTGCCTGAATCCTGTTACAGAATGGATTCGCAGGGCATCACCCTGATCAGTCCTCCCAATGAGTTTGAGTTAAGCATCAGCAACAGAATCGACCCTTCGCAAAATTTGGCACTCTCCGGACTCTACATGTCTGACGATATGCTTTGCACGCAGTGTGAAGCAGAAGGATTTCGCAACATTACCTACTTTCCTGACCGGCCGGATATTCTGAGCAAATTTTCTGTCACAATTGAAGCGTCTCAAAAAGAGTTTCCCATTCTGCTCTCCAATGGAGAACTGGTTGCTACGGAAAAGCTGCCTAGCGGCAGACATTCGTCAACGTGGATTGACCCTCATCCAAAACCCTGCTATCTCTTTGCACTGGTGGCCGGAAAACTGTCAGTTCTCCGAGACACATTCGTCACCCGATCAAACAATCGTGTAAAACTTGAATTCTATACTTCGAGCAGTGATCTGGATCAATGCATGCATGCCATGAATTGCCTCAAGCGAGCCATGAAATGGGATGAAGAAGTCTATGGCCGCGAATACGATATGAATCGATACATGATCGTAGCGGTCGATCATTTCAATATGGGGGCAATGGAAAACAAGGGGTTGAACATCTTCAACTCAAAATACGTTTTTGCCAAACCTGATACCGCAACAGATCAGGATTTTCATGCAGTGGAAAGTGTGATCGCACACGAATACTTTCACAACTGGTCAGGGAACAGGGTGACTCTTCGGGACTGGTTTCAGTTGAGTCTGAAAGAGGGTTTCACGATCTACCGTGATCAGCAGTTCAGTTCAGATATGGGTTCACCTGCAGTTCAGAGAATTCACGACGTTAACATGGTGAAACTTCATCAGTTCCGTGAAGACGCGGGTCCTTCCAGACACCCGGTACAGCCTGACTCCTACCTGACGATCGATAATTTTTACACAATAACGGTCTACAACAAAGGAGCCGAGCTGATTCGAATGATGCACCTCCTGCTCGGGGCGGACTCCTATCGCGCCGGAACCGATCTGTATTTTGAGCGATATGACGGACTCGCAGCAACTGTGGAGAATTTCGTCTCCGCAATGGAAGAGGCAAGTGGAGTCAATCTAGAGCAGTTCCGTCTGTGGTATCGAGTTGGCGGCACTCCCAGAGTATCGATTCAACGACAATACGATTCGACACGCCGCACCTTCATGCTGACCATGGAACAGAAACCGCCGCATTCAAGCGAAGATTCCAGTTGGTCACCGATGCATGTTCCGATTCAGATAGCGCTACTCGACAATGACGGTAATCGATTGCCTTTAAAACTGGATTCCAACCAAAGCGCAACACAAGATGAAATACTTCTTGAACTGACCCAAAGCAGACAAACTTTCAAATTTTTTGATCTCGAATCCAGCCCCACTCTGTCTCTCCTTCGAGGATTTAGCGCACCGGTCCTGATAGACGACCCGCAAGCGGATCAAGATCTCCATTTCATCATGGCGCATGATGATGATGCTTATTGTCGTTGGAATGCCTGTCAGCAGGTCTTCAAACTCCAAGTGCAAAAACTTGTCGCCAACATCCAGAACGGTCGGGAAACCGATATTGAAAGCGAGTTTCTTTCCTCTTTCAACGCAGTTCTGTCGAATGCTGTCGAAGACCCGCAGTTCAAGGCACTACTGCTCGAACCTCCTTCAGAAATTGCAATTGCTCAGACTATGGAGATTGTCGATCCGACTGCGATTCATAATGCTCGGATGATATTGGTAAGAAAACTTGCTGAACGATACTATGACCAACTCATCGAACTCTATCGAGCACTGAATGGAGATTGGGGAGATTCGACAGACGCAGTTGGCAAGCGAAGTTTGCGAAATCTGTGTCTCAACTACCTCATTGAACTTGATGATTCTACAGTGCAGAAACTGGCACTACGCCAGTTTGAGTCCAGCAGCAACATGACTGATCTGGCGGCTGCACTGAGAGCACTGGTCAATTCCAGCAGTCCTGCCAGAGAATCAGTGCTTCAAATGTTTTACGATAGATGGCGCAATGATTCAGGTGTCATCGACAAGTGGTTCCGAATTCAGGCTACGGCTGCCAGACCCGATACTCTCAAGAAAGTTGTTGATCTCTCTAAACACCAATCGTTTAACATTTACACGCCGAACCGCGTATATTCTTTGATTGGTGCATTCTGTCATGCAAACCCATACTGTTTTCACGCGAGGGATGGATCGGGTTACGACTTGCTGACCGAATATGTCCTCAGAATTGACAAAGCCAATTCACAAGCTGCCGCACAATTGACAGAAGCTTTTACTGAAATTCGCCGATTTGATCAGGATAGGCAGGACGAAATGCGCCAGAGAATAGAGCAAATTGCAGCGACACCAGGGATTTCCGTCAACATCTACGAAATCGTTGACAGAATACTGGCACCATTCAAAAACTGATTAATAGACGCTTTGAGGCTGTATTGCCGGCAACACGATATGCCAGATTCAAAAGACAAGCGGTTAACCCGATCAACCAATACCGATATTGACAAGTTCCTGCGTAAGGTCGAATTGGCGCCTAGGCCGGTTCCAAGTTCCAAACGTGGCAGGTTGATTTTCGGCATGGATGCGACCGCAAGCCGTGAACCGATGTGGGATCAAGCCTGCCACATTCAGTCCGAAATGTTTACCGAAACCGCCGCACACGGAGGTCTTGATGTACAACTGTGTTACTACCGCGGGTTTCATGAATTCTATGTTAGCAAGTGGGTCAGCGTTGCCAGTGAAATGCAGCGTCTGATGAGCAGTACCCGATGTGCTGGAGGTCTGACACAAATTGCTCGTTTGCTTGAACATGCCACTCGAGAGACTCAGAAATCCCGTGTCAATGCATTGGTATTTGTTGGTGATGCCATGGAGGAAAACGTTGACTCTCTTTCAGACAAAGCAGGCCGGCTCGGCTTGAACGGGGTGCCTGCGTTCATGTTTCATGAAGGATTCAATCCGGTTGCAGAAAAAGCGTTTCGGGAAATCGCTTCGTTGAGCGGTGGAGCATATTGCCGGTTCGATGCGTCAAGTGCGCAGCAATTGAAAGATCTGCTCGCAGCGGTGGCGGTTTACGCGGCAGGAGGCCGAACAGCACTCGAACACTTCGGCAAAAAACGTCGCGGGGTCGTGGCTCATCTCACTCACCAAGTGAAACGCAGTTAGACATGTTTGTGCGGATTTTCCTAATACTGGCGGCTCTGGTCGGCATCATGTGGTTTGTCGGCCGACTCGGCAAAACTCCTCCACAAAATCGCATGAAGTATTTGAAGCTTGCTGCACTATACGCAGGCGTCGGCATTCTGCTGGCACTCGCTCTGACCGGACGGCTGCCTGCGGTATTTGCATTGTTGGCAGCTGCCGCACCCTGGATTCAGCGAGCCATCATTGCTCGAAGTGCGTACAACATGTTTAAATCGTGGCAAGGGCCGATGCACGGATCAAAACCAGGACAGACATCTGATGTACGTACCAAGTTCCTGCAGATGACTCTTGATCATGATACCGGCGCCATATCCGGCAGCGTAATTTCAGGTGACTACCAGGGAAAATTGCTGGATGAGCTCAACATTGAAGAGCTTGCCAGCCTGTTGGATGTGTGCAGAAAGAAAGACAACCAATCCGCGTCAGTGCTGGAAACTTATCTTGATCGAATGCGTTCTGACGATTGGGAAGAGTATGCCAGCGCTCACGCAGATGAGCAGCCATCCAAGGGCAGTTCTGATGAAATGACGCGCGACGAAGCGCTACAGATACTAGGGTTGACGGGAGACGCAACGCGCGAAGAAATTGTCGAAGCGCACCGAATTTTGATGCAAAGAAACCACCCGGATAGAGGCGGCTCAACCTGGCTTGCAGCCCGAATTAATCGAGCGAAAGACATATTGTTGTCGTGATGCGTACCATAATTCTTTCAACCGTCTCAACGGTGCTGTCACTTTTTTGCATCGCAGGTTCAACCATCGCTGGCTCTGAATACTATCTGCAGGATCAAATTCTAGACCACCCAGCGACAGGGAAGGTTCGCATTGGGGTTCCGAGTGGATACCAGCTGGAAATCCTAAATGCTAGTCTTCATCGCCCCCGAATGATTGAGTTCGCTCCGAACGGCGATATGTTTATTGGTTCGGCCTCTCGCATTTACCTGCTGAAACCACCATACACTGCTGCTCTTGAGTTTCTAAAACTGGAAAACTACCCGCACAGCGTGGCAATTCGAGGCGACGAAATGTTTGTTGCAACGACTGCCGCCTTGTACAAAGCCCCTTATCACCCCGAATCCCAACGAATCACCTTGATTCAGTTGAAACTTGTCACAAGACTTCCTGGCGGAATTGGACACAATTCAAGAACCGTTGCTGTCGGTCCCGACAACTTGGTTTATGTCAGTCTGGGCATCAGCAGAAACTGCAGTGATCAACTGATTTCCCGAGACTACCCGTTCAAAGATCGGCGCGGTGGTGTCCTGCAACTCGACGAGTCGCAAAACCCGCCTGTGCTGGTGCCGTTTGCTTCAGGCTTGCGAAATCCGGTCGGATTTGACTGGCATCCAACATCGAAGGTCATGTATGCCAGTAACAATGGACCAGATCACCTGGGATTTGATCTTCCGCCGGAATATTTTTCCAAGCTCACTCCAGGATCGTTTCATGGAATGCCTTGGTTCCAGTACGATGGACAGGCTGTGCTGAGGGATCCTTGCATCAGAACTGATTCGCCTTATCCCAAGGAAAAAGTAGAGATTCCAGTTGCAACATTTCCGGCTCGAAATGCGCCGTTGGGAATGGCGTTCGTAGCAGCTGGTGAGATGGACGAACGCTTTGCTAACAATGCGATTGTCGCTCTTCATGGTTCGTGGGGCACTCAACCTACTGGCGCCTTTACCGGCCCCGCTTCGAGTCGCAGACCACCTGCAGTCGTGATGGTGCGATTCAATCATCAAGAGGCAGTTGACATTGAACCTGTCATCACTGGTTTCCAGGATGAAGATGGCAAAAGATGGGCGCGCCCTGCCGGCGTAGCTCTCGGCCCGGATGGCGGGCTGTATGTGACCAGCGATGGCGGAGAGTTTCAGGGGCTGATGAGACTTAGATTGCTCGATGACTCCTGATCAACCTGAACACAATAACTACATCCCCAACTGCCAATACTCTGAAGGATAGACTGAATATGCCTAATGTTCAATTGAATTTCACTGTCGCTGAATACCAGCAGAGAATCCGAAAGGTGCGAACAGCTATGGAAGCCGCTGGAGTCGAACTGCTGATTTCTGTGGACCCGTCGAACATGGCGTGGCTGACGGGTTATGACGGATGGTCATTCTATACACCCCAGTGCGTGCTGCTAACCCTTTCAGACGGTCCGATCTGGTATGGCCGAGCTATGGATGCCAAGGGTGCACTGCTCACAGTACACATGCCAGAAGCGGATGTTCTGTCCTATTCCGACGACTACGTGATGACGCCGGAGCGGCATGCGATGGATTTGCTGTCACAGATTATCACGGACCGAGGCTGGGCAAAATCGCGTATCGGTGTTGAAATGGACAACTATTACTTTTCCGCGATGACGTATGCAGCATTGCAAAAAGGGCTGCCAAACGCAAAATTTGTCGATGCCAATACCTTAGTCAACTGGCAACGTACTGTTAAATCCGAACAGGAACTGATTTACATGAAACGCGCGGGGCGTATTGTTGAGAAAATGCACAAGCGGATTTTTGAGCTCATTGAACCCGGCATGAGAAAAAATGAACTTGTAGCAGAAATCTACCACACTGCAATAACCGGTACCGACGGGTATGGAGGAGATTATGCTGCGATTGTTCCGATGGTGCCTTCCGGAATTGAAACGGCCGCGGCGCATCTGACCTGGAACGACCTTCCCTTCAAGTCTGATGAAGGTTCATTTTTTGAGATCGCCGGTTGCCATCGTCGCTATCACTGCCCGTTATGTCGAACGATCTTTCTTGGCAATCCACCGGAAAAATTTCTGAATGCCGAAAAAGCCGTTCAAGAAGGCATGGAAGCAGGCCTAGCGGCTGCTCGCGCAGGAAATCTTGCCGAAGACATCGTCATCGCATTTAATCGGGTGTTGAACAAGTACGGATTTACCAAAGACGGCAGGTCGGGCTACCCGATTGGCCTCAGTTATCCACCTGACTGGGGCGAGCGAACCATCAGTTTGCGGCCGGGCGACAGGACAGTGCTTGAGAAAAACATGACATTTCATTTCATGACCGCTTTGTGGTTGGATGACTGGGGATTTGAAATCACAGAGAGCCTGATCATCAAAGAGAACGAACCTGAACTACTGGCGAATTATCCTCGCAAGCTGCTCATTAAAAACTGAAATTTTACAGAAGGAGTATCAGGATTATGGCGGATTCCAAAATTCAGCTGTACACATGGGGAACGCCCAATGGCAGAAAAGTTTCTATCGCTTTGGAGGAAATGGGGCTTGAATATGAAGTGCACCCTGTCAATCTTCAAAAGGGAGAACAACTTAGCAAAGCCTTTCTTGCGATCAGCCCAAGCAACAAGATTCCGGCGATCATTGATCCGCAAGGAACCGACGATAAACCGTTGACGATATTCGAGTCCGGAGCAATTTTGCTTCATCTAGCTGAAAAAACCGGCTTGTTCTGGAGTTTCGACTACGGTCGTCGCTGTTTGATTCAGCAATGGCTGATGTGGCAGATGGGCGGATTCGGACCTGTACTCGGACAACTGCATCACTTTCGCAAATTCGCTAAAACCAAAGTTCCCTATGCGATTGACCGGTTCGACGGATTGGCGGACCAGGTTTACAAGGTGCTGGATGCGAGACTACAAGATCGGGAGTTCGTAGCAGACGAATATTCCATTGCGGACATGGCAATCTATCCTTGGGCATCGAGATTCGAATGGCAAGAAATTGATTTAGCAACCTATCCGAACGTGAATCGGTGGTTTGATACCTTGTCAGAGAGACCTGCAGTTCAAAGAGGCATGAAAGTGCCGTTTCTCAACTGATTTTGATCAGACATAATCGTCGAATGATCTGCTATGACCGGACCGAACGCATTCATTGTACTGTTCGGTGGATTGAGTTTTTTTACCTGTTATGTTTTGCAGCAGTTGCTTGAAAGGCAATTTGCAGTGCGCGCCGTTGTTCTATCGGCTTTTGCACCATCGCTCCAACAGCCAAGTCAGGAACAGCCGAAATTTTTCCAGTCTAAGCAACCGAATGTCGTTGAGCTATGCACTGCAAACAACATTCCGATCTGCTATTTCACTGGGCAGGAAATTGAGTTAACCGAATTTCTATCACAACGTTCGAGCGACATTTTTCTTTTGGCATGCTACCCAAATCGTCTTCCAGCAAGCATAATTCAACTCGCAGGTCAGGAGTGCATCAACATTCATCCTTCAATATTGCCTCGATATCGGGGGGCAAATCCAATTTTTTGGCAATTGCGCAATGGAGAAACGAAAACCGGAATCACACTGCATCAGGTGACGCAGAAAATCGACAGTGGCGACATTCTATCGATGCGCCAAGTGCAGTATCCAGCAGGACTTCGATTCAAGGAAATTCAGCAAATTCTGCTAAATCGTGCTATCGATTGTCTGCAGCAGCTTCTTGCCACACCTCGTTCTAACTGGAGTATCAATCCACAAGAACCTGGCAAGGCTACTTGGAACCAGGCACCAATCGATAGCGACTACTCATTCAACATAGATATTTGCGCTGAAACTGCGTTCAACTTTACACGTGCTTATTCAGGAATGGGGTTTCCTCTCCGATTTATTGATGATTGCCAAGAATATTGGATACAGGATGCTCTACGATACGGAGCAGTACGAACAGCATCAAAAAACAACGACAAATCCTCAACTGTTTCAATTGAGTTCAAAGATGGATTCGTCGAATTCTTGGTTGAATAAACCGACGAATACAAATAAAATTGGATTTCAATGTCTTGAATATAAATTCCCCTCTCTACCTTGACTAATGGAGCGAAAATCTAGCTCTCGTAAACCGATCGTCCAAGCTTACAAAATTTCTCAATCAGACTCCACCGATGAGGTTTTAAGCCAACGTTCACAGGCTGGACCCACACGGGAATCGAAGGAATTTTCAGTGAAACGTCGATCCCCGTTATTAAAGATGGCGTTCTGCTTTCTGCTGTTTTCGGGATTTCAGTTTTATACCCCCCTTCCTGCGGAAACCAACCTGACAAATGTCTGGGGAGTAAAAAAGGAACACGTAGCCGAATCCATTTCATCCAGCATTAAGGCAAATGAATTCCCGGAAAAGGTGCAATTCAAGATTGGTGAAAAGATGCTGGATGCCGTTGTTCGATACAACATCGAACCAAAAGTCAAAGAACACATCGACAGCCTATTGCAGAAGTATCAACCAGATTATGCTGCAGTGGTAGCAATTCAGCCTGACACAGGACAAATTCTGGCGCTATCCAGTTTTGTGAGAGGTCAAGAATCGGCCGGAAATTTGGCAATGCATTCGGACTTTCCGGCGGCTTCAATATTCAAGATTGTTACCGCGGCCGCAGCGATTGATCAGGGTATCGCAAATCCCAAGACTACCTATCAATACAATGGAAAGGACACCTCTTTGTACAAAAAGAACGTGTTGCGCCACAAGAAAAATAAGTGGACAAAAGAAGCATCATTGAGTTATGCGTTCGCACGTTCCATCAATACCGTGTTTGGCAGAATTGGAGTATTTGATGTCGGTGGAACAAGATTGGTGGAGTATGCAGAGTACTTCGGATTCAATAAATCGTTTCCGCTCGATATTTCTGTCAAATCCAGCAAAACAAGATTTGATCCGGCAAACGAATGGGCGATTGCTGAAGCTGCATCGGGATATACAAACACCACCACAATTAGTCCTTTGCACGCTGCCATGATGGTGTCTGCAATCGTCAATGATGGAGTCATGATTGAACCCAGTCTGATTGAGTTTGCCCACCACCCGGACGGCCCCCTGCTGTACGAGTCGAATCAGAGTTCCCATCAGACAGTAGAATCGGAAACTGCGCAGAACATGAGAGTATTGATGCGTGAAACTGTCAAAATTGGGTCTGCAAGAAAATCGTTCCGAGGATTCTTTAAAGGAAATTACGCAAAACTTGATGTAGGCGGGAAAACCGGCTCGCTATCGGGCAACAACCCGAAAGGCAGAACTGAGTGGTTTGTTGGTTACGGAGATTCAGGTTTTGACAGAGTTGTTGTTGCGGCGGTCGTCGTCAATAAAGAGAAGTGGCGCGTAAAACCTTCCTATCTTGCTCGCAAGATAATAGAAGAGTATTTCAAACAACCACCACCCACCAGCTGAAATAAATAGCGGGAAAATCCCTATCTTACCTCGGAATTCGTGTAGGCAAGTCCATTTGACTGACGTTTGATGGAATTTCAGGTTGAAATAGGCACTTTTGCTGAATCAGAATTTTCTAAAATTATTCCATTATGGAACAGTATCTAAACGTAGCAAGATATGTACTCGAACACGGTCGACGCAAAGAAAGTCGCACAGGGGTCGATACCCTTTCGACATTTAACTACAACTACGAAATAGACCTTCGCAAGGGCTTTCCTTTGTTGACGACGAAGGAAATATCCTGGAAGAACATAGTCATAGAAAACCTGTGGTTTCTATCTGGAAGTACGAATATCGAATTGCTGCGTCAGCACGATTGCAAATTTTGGGAACCCTGGGCTGATGAAGGTGGTTATGTCCCCAGCGCCTACGGGAATTTCTGGCGCTCATTTCCGGCACCCAACGGTACAAGCGTTCAGACAATCGACCAAGTCGCTTGGGTGCTTGACCAAATCAAGAATGATCCGATGAGCCGACGACATGTTGTTTCCGCATGGGCGCCTTCCAACGCCCATGACAGCCAGTTGCCTCCATGCCATGCGTTCTGGATCATCAATGTTCAGATGGATGACGAAAACAATCCATTTTTGTGTCTACATCTCACGCAGCGAAGCGCGGATGTTGCTCTTGGCGTTCCATACAATATCGCCGGATATGCATTTATTCTTGAATTGTTTGCCCACTTGACCGGCATACAAGCGGGTGTGTTCGCCCATACTCTGGTTGACGCTCATATCTACACATCAAAGCCAGATGGCTCGCTTGCTGAATATGATCATGTGCCAGGATTGAAGGAGCAGTTAACTCGAACACCGAGAGAACTCCCACAATTGAAGATTGACAGTTCGATCAAGTCTCTGGATGACATTGACAGAATTCTAGAATCCAACATCGATGAAATTCTCGATACGTTTCACCTTTCCGGATACAACCCGTATCAGGCAATTAAATTCAATGTCGCGGTCTAGCAGGATTCGCGATGGCGCGTTGCAGCGGAATCATTGTGGCGATGACAGAAGATGGAGTGATCGGTCTGGGAGGAACACTACCGTGGCACTATTCCGCAGACCTGAAGCGTTTCAAGAGAGTCACCTTGAATTCCACAATAATCATGGGGCGTAAAACCTGGGATTCGCTTCCAATCCAGCCCCTGCCCGAGCGGCAAAACATCGTTATTACTCGCAATAAATCTCTGGAGGTTGAACACTACTCTTCGCTCGCTCAAGCCATTCAGGTTGCACGATATGAAAGAATTTGGTTCATTGGGGGGGCTTCAATTTATGAGCAGGCGATAAATCACTGTGACACAATGGATATAACCTACGTACCTGACAAAATAAACGAGCCTAACTGTGTGCGCTTTCCAGACATTGACTGGAGCTGCTGGATTGCTGAACCGCGATTACGGTATGACGACGACGAGCGATTATTCAATCAGACATTCAAATTACGACATCTAGTATCACACCAATGAAAATCAATATTGACAATATAGAAATCAACTGCGAACTGTCTGGAAATAAAAATGGTGCAGTAGTAGCCATGAGCCATTCGCTTGGATCAAGTCAGATCATGTGGAACCCGCAGATCGGTGTTCTAGAGGATAAGTATCGCTTACTTCGCATTGACACCCGTGGTCATGGAGAATCATCGGCACCTCCCGGTGCATATACGTTGGACCTGCTGGTGAAAGATGCAATCTCTGTATTGGACGCACTCGAAATTGAAAAAGTGCACTGGGTGGGCCTGTCTATGGGCGGAATGATCGGACAAGGGTTGGCGCTTCAAGCGCCACAGCGATTGCTCAGTCTGACTTTGTGTAACACCATGTCTGTAATTCGCGAAGAAACCAAGGCAATGTGGAAAAACAGAATCGATTCAGGAGAGCGTTTCGGTATGCAGAACCTGGTGGATTTTGCCATGGAAAGATGGTTTACCGAAAGCTACCGAAATTCGGGAACAGAAGAATATGAACAGATTCGCAACCAGTTTCTGGCCACTCCGGTTTATGGCTATGTTGGCTGCTGCCATGCCATATACAACCTGAATCTTGTCGATCAACTAGATCGAATTGACACACCAACTCACATAATTGTTGGCGATCAGGACCTGGCCACACCGGTTTCCGAATCAGTTGTCATGCATGAGCGAATCGCCAGTTCAACATTAGAGATCATACCGGGTGCGGCACACCTGTCGAATGTTGAACAGGCAGAGGCATTCAATAAATCTCTACTGCCGTTCCTTGCCTCTCAGTAAATTCAGTCTCTCATTGAGTAACTGTATTTCTAGATTGCAACGGTTCAAATTCGGGTGTCAACTATTTGCATTCAGCAATGTCTGCAAATGAATCGAAACACAAAGCGGCAAATAGTGCAAGTTGTAGCCTCCTTCCAGCAGTGAGATCAGTCGTCCGTCTGCGTGCTGATCAGCGACTTCCATCATTCTCATGCTCATCCAGCCAAAAAATTCAGTGCTCAGATCAATTTGTCCAAGCGGGTCTGATTCTTGAGTTAATAGAACTTTCGCTGTAAATAGTTGTTTTAATTGAATCGAGGTTCAAATGTGGGCACTACATTTTGAGGTTGGTACCAAAACCGGTCAGATTGCGCCACAGTGTCAGCAGCGATTTGGCAAGGATCAGGTCAGTTGTCACATGGGCTTGATCTCAAACGGTACGGTGCTCCACTTGAGGTTCACACAGCGATAGATCCGTCTGGCTTGCGCCGACGCGTTGCTCGGTATCGCGAATCTGCGGTCGTCTTGGTGGTTTTCCAGAATGCTGACCTGCAGGTGGTTCAGTTCGCGCCGCATCGATTCCGGACTCATCGGATGTCCGAGCGCCTGGAGCCGGTGGCTCATGTGCTGCACACAGCAATACGCCATGAAACAGATGGCGATATGGGCTCGGATGCGCCGGCTTGTCCAATGAAAGATCGGTCGGATCCTCAGATCGTGCTTGTTGGTGCGAAATCCGCGTTCGATGTGCCACAGCTGACGGTATTGGTGCAGCAGCTCGGTGGTGCTGAGCTGATCGTTGCCCCAGGCGATGATGGTGTGGATGCCGTCCCAGCGCGCGGCCTGTGCCACTTTTTCCTCATTGACCGTGGCCTCGCCGTCAGATGGAACGTTGAGAAACCGCGCATGTCCTTTTGACACCAAGCTGAGCGGCTTTGCGCTACGCTTCAGGCGCTTGAGCAGCTTCTCCAGCGCCCGCTCTCGGCTGTGGCGGTCTTTTCTCGCCCGCTTCTTTGAATAAGTCGCGATGATTCGCTCCTCGCCGCGGGCGATGATCTTGCAGTTGCACTGAGCCTCACCATCCTGGTCGAACATATAGCCCTCATAGCCGTCGGCATCGAGAATCTGCTCCTTGAGCTTGCGCGTCGCATTCTTGGCGCGAAACCCCACAATGTAGGGCAGGTTGCGCTCGCGCAGCCATTCAAGATTGCTGTGGCTGAACAGCCCGGCATCGGCCACCACGGTCACCCGGCTCACATCGTATCGTTCGGTGATGCCATCGAGCGCCCGGCACAGCGTGTCGCCCTCGTAGGTGTTGCCCGGATAAAGCTCATAATCCAGCGGAATCCCGCCGCGGGTCACCAGCAATGCCAGCACCACCTGGGTTCGATGCGGCTTGCCGTCCTTGCTGTAGCCCTTGAAGCGAAGAGGATCTTTGTTTTGGCCGTAGTCTTCCCGGTCGCTTTGAAAATAAAGTGTCGTGGTGTCATAGAACAGGACATCGATCGGCTGCGTGAAAAGTTCCTCAGCCCGGGCCGACGCGTTTCGGCGTATGCTGTCAATCACCCGCGGGTCAAGATAGTCCATGGACTGATAGACCCAGTCCAGATTCAGCGTCACGCCGCCGTCTCTTGCCAGGTCCATGACGGTGCCGCGTTTCGACCGCGGCTGGGCGATGCGCGCCAGCACCAGTTCCTTGATGATGCGATTGGCGCTGGCTTTGCGGGAACCGAGCAGGCGGTCCCAGCCCATGCTCGAGTAAAGCCGGCCGAATGCTTCGCGCACGCCGATGTTCAGGCGGTTTTGTTCCCGGCACTGTCCAAGGTCGACGCCGAGGTGCGCCGCTTTGCGGTTGCGTCGGCACTGGCTCAGAAGATCCGCGTATTGCTTGGGCGTGAACAGCTCCTGCTGCGGATTGGACTGCTGCCGGAGATCTTCCTTGATGAACTCGCCGAGCTCCATCAGCTTTGTCAGCTGGGCGCCGCCGGGCGCGGTGCCGACATGGCGGATAATCTTCTGGCGCACCCTGCCTATTACACACAAGTCTAATCAGGACTTAACCTCTCATACAGCCAGCCGTCTTTAGACCTGCGGATCGCTAACTCGTAAGCCTGCGACATGTTGACCAGCCGAATGTAACCTTCCCATATTTTCTGATAACCGGGCGGCGGATCGTTGTTACGGTTCAGATAGCCGGCCGTGATCGCCACGGTCACCACCGCAGCACCGAGATTGTCCGGCACCGGCAGCTTGTTATCCTTCGCAAAATCCTGCAATACGCCAATCTCGACATCCGTGAACATCACTTCCATGGGCAGCTCCGGCGTTTCGCGTCCCAGCAACGTCATCGCCGCAAGCCGCCAGGCAATGACTGCGTTGATCGTCACCGCACGCTCAATCCGGTCTCCGCTTTGGTGCTTGAGAAACTCCACCTTGCAACCCGACTTGAGAATCCGGTGCCAGTCTTCGATCCGCCAGCGCAGACGGTAACGCTCGACCACCCGCTCAGCCTCGCGACGCGAATTCACCGGCAGCGTCGTCAGCAGAAACCATTCGATTGACTTGACACCCGCCGGCGCCTCAATCTCCTGAACATGCACCAGACTCAATGGCATCGGCGGCTCGTCTTTGAGCTCACTGCGGCTCGGCACCGGCAACTGCACTTGACGCCAGCGCAGCGACACCTGGGCAACCCTCGCAGCCTGTTTTGAAACCGCTTTCTGACTGCGACTGCTGCGCCGCGCCGAACGATGTCCGACAAACACCTCGAGCCGACCCTGCTCGGACTGCCTGCGAATCGCGTCAAACAGCTTCGCGACACCTTTGCCTAAACTGCGATTGTACCTGGCACGAACCAACAGCTCCACATTGCCCAGACGCCGCCGCGCAACGAACAGCTCAAAACAGTCGCCCTCGCGATCCATCACCGACACCAGTCTCACCCCTTCCAGTTCGGCCGCCATCGCCGAGCATTCCTGAAGACCGCGTGACCAGCGCAGCATCTTTTCATCCTCAATCGAACCATACTCGATGTGCGGCACGCCCAGCGGCACGCCTTGTTCATCCAACGCCAGCATCGAATGCATATGAATGCCCACAGTGCCGGCAGAAGCCTTGTTTTTGCTGATCAGACCCAGCCCCTTGCACTCGCCGTGATCCGCAAAGTTCAGATCGGTTCCGTCCTGCACGCACAGCACTTCGGTTTGATTCTGCATCCGCTGCAGCGTGCGCGCCCGATGCGGTGCCAGAATGTTGCGCGGCGTCACTTCCGAGTCGGCCGGCTGGTCAATCATCCGGTAATGACCAAACACTGCCGCACGCTCCGCACCCGCCGCCGATGGGAAAGACGCCATCGGCTGTCGCGCCTGAAGCGACGCGCTTTTCACCAATCGCCTGCTCAACCTCAAATCCCCCAGCGGGGCTCCGTCAAATTCATTGCCTGCCCAGACTCCAATATCCAAACCCTCACCGGTCTGCCGTGGCGCCACCCGCTGCGGTAAAACCCCAAGCCGTTTGCGCCAGTCACGCGCCAACTCATATATATACACCGACTTGACCGTCGTGCAGGCTTCGTTCCCAGACCTCCGACCACGCCCCGAAGTCTCTCCTACATGCGTCCAGTTCGACGCACGCAGCGAAACCCCGCTATGCGAAGGCGCCACAAACGTCTCAACCAAATACGGACGATACCCGTAGCGGTGCTTGAAATCCGAACTCAGCCGACGCAGACACAGGCCCAGGGACCTGGACGCAAGATTTGCACACCGAACCCCGGGACGAATCAAAAACCGACTCAGTCCAATCACCCGATTCAACTGCGCGCAACGCTGCTCTTGGTCCCAGCCGATCCAGCAATCCCGACACCGCAACGTCAAAGCCGACGCGGCAAATCCTATGGCTCCCAGATAGCCATGCTCGGAATCAATCAGATAACGCAACTGCGCACCTGCATGAACCGCCGCTCCCTTTGGATGCTCCCGACCGACCAGCTCGTTCCACACCCGAAGCAGGCCTTCATCGCGTACCACAACCAGCTTCAGACCCGATACCTGATCCACCCGACCTGGAACACCCTCGGCTGCATCCACTGCATAGCCAAGTCCGCGCGCCTTGACCTGTCGCTTGACACGTGTTGAAACCGGCAACTCAATGCGCTGGGAATCGTTCAGGTCTCGAAGCACTTTCATGCAGCCGACCAGCTGAGCACCTCCGCAGGCATCGTGAAATCCAAATTCCTCGCAGACCCGGTGACCGACTGCCGAACGGTTCTTAAAGCTTTCCCCAGCCATCAGTGCCTGTAGGCGTGCAACGCCTTCAGGCGACGTCAGATGGTGGCGGATCTGGCTCTGCTGATACATAATTGCGTAATGTATCAGCAGGCAAATTAAAAGTCAAGTACATATTTGTGCTGTATAGGCAGGGCGCACCTTCTTGCCGTCGCGGAAGCTCTGCACGATCTGCACCCGGTATCGGTTTCGGGCGGCATCGAATTTCTTTCTTACAAACATGGATGAAGTTATACATCAGTCCGGATTGATATGCAAGTATTATTTTGATGAGGGCACTACATCGCTGTTTTTCAGGATGAACGCTTGCAAGATGATGATAATATTGAAAAATGAAATCCGGAAAATCGAGTAAAAATCGAGTTTTCTACGAAGTCAAGGGGAACAGAAGAATATGAACAGATTCGCAACCAGTTTCTGGCCACTCCGGTTTATGGCTATGTTGGCTGCTGCCATGCCATATACAACCTGAATCTTGTCGATCAACTAGATCGAATTGACACACCAACTCACATAATTGTTGGCGATCAGGACCTGGCCACACCGGTTTCCGAATCAGTTGTCATGCATGAGCGAATCGCCAGTTCAACATTAGAGATCATACCGGGTGCGGCACACCTGTCGAATGTTGAACAGGCAGAGGCATTCAATAAATCTCTACTGCCGTTCCTTGCCTCTCAGTAAATTCAGTCTCTCATTGAGTAACTGTATTTCTAGATTGCAACGGTTCAAATTCGGGTGTCAACTATTTGCATTCAGCAATGTCTGCAAATGAATCGAAACACAAAGCGGCAAATAGTGCAAGTTGTAGCCTCCTTCCAGCAGTGAGATCAGTCGTCCGTCTGCGTGCTGATCAGCGACTTCCATCATTCTCATGCTCATCCAGCCAAAAAATTCAGTGCTCAGATCAATTTGTCCAAGCGGGTCTGATTGATGAGCATCAAACCCGGCAGACACAAGGACCACTTCGGGTTTGAATCTATTTATCGCAGGCAGAATTCTTTCCGAAAAAGCTTGCTCGTAGTCCAAATCTGAAGACCCAGCCGTCATCGGGCAGTTGACTGTCGCATTGGTTCCTGCTCCTACTCCCGTTTCACTGTGAGAACCGGTACCTGGATAGTGAGGGTATTGATGAAGACTAATGAAGAGTATGGAAGGATCTTCCTCAAATGCATGCTGGGTTCCATTGCCATGATGTACATCCCAGTCCAAGATCAATACTTTTTCAATTCCGTACACCAACTGCAAATACCGTGCACTTATTGCAATGTTGTTGAACAGACAAAATCCCATCGCACGAGCGTTCTCCGCATGATGACCAGGAGGGCGAACTAAAGCGAATCCATTCTTGACTTCGCCTTTCATGACACTGTCTGCAAGTTGCAGAGCTGCGCCAGTTGCCAATCTTGCTACTTCAAAAGAACTGCTACTGATTGTTACGTCCGGATCATCCAGCAATCTTGCTCCGGATTCACACAATTTACGTGCATGTTCGATGTATCCGGATTGGTGAACCGCTTCCAGCCATTCACGCTCTGCCAATCGCGGCGTCAAATTCAGCAATTCACTGAACCAAGGTTGATTTTCCAGATGCTGCATGGTCGCAATCAACCGCTGGCTGTTTTCCGGGTGACGCGACCCCGTGTCGTGTTGAAGATAACGATTGTCATATATGAAGCCTGTTTTGCACATTTTCAGATCACCTGATGAAGCAAGATTATTTTGAATGTATATCCACTTGACCGATAGAAAAAACTTGTTCGAACTGCGACCGAATCATGCAGAGTGTCCAATCACTGTACCAAATTTACACTCTTACTCCGTTTATGCACCATTTTGGGGCATATAGCATCGAAATAGTGGGAATATTCTATGTTTTTGTTGGCACGAAAATTGCTGTTATTACGTATATGTAAACTCACAGGAGGTAAGACATGAAACTCGTGACTGCCATTATTAAACCATTCAAATTGGATGATATCCGAGAAGCTTTGTCGGAAATCGGTGTCCAAGGGATGACCGTTTCAGAAGTTAAGGGATTTGGTCGACAGAAAGGGCATACAGAACTTTACCGAGGCGCAGAATACGTTGTCGATTTTGTACCAAAAATTAAGGTTGAAATCGCTGTATCTGCCAGCCAGTGCGAAGACGCAATTGATACGATCAGACGAATTGCTCTGACAGGTCAAATAGGCGACGGAAAAATTTTTGTATCTGAACTGGAAAATGTCATCCGTATCCGAACCGGAGAAATGGATGACAGCGCGATTTAAACTTCAACACTTTAGAGAGGCTGCCGTGAAAATTTTTCTATATTTTATTCGTAGTACGTTACTGTTCCTTGTCTTGTGCCCTGTTGCCACAGCACAAGACTCTCTGAATTCCGGAAATACATCGTGGCTGTTGACATCCACAGCGTTGGTGTTGATGATGACTATTCCTGGCCTTTCGCTTTTCTACGCTGGTCTGGTTAGAAGCAAGAACGTTCTATCCATTCTCATGCAGTGTTTCACCATTACTTGCGTGGTGAGCGTTGTTTGGCTTGTTGCGGGTTACTCCCTTGCATTTGACGACCTTGGCAATGGAATCATTGGTGGATTGGGTAAAGCGCTATTCGCCGGTGTACTGGAAGAAAGCATGTCCGGCGATGTTCCAGAATCTGCATTCGCCCTGTTTCAGGTTACGTTCGCGATTATTACAGTTGCACTCATCATTGGTGGATTTGCAGAGCGTATCAAATTCGGCGCGGTCGTAATTTTTTCAATTTTATGGATCATATTTGTATACGCACCGATTGCTCACTGGGTATGGGGTGGCGGATGGCTCGGTTCGCTTGGCGTACTTGACTTTGCCGGTGGAAACGTCGTTCACATCACAGCAGGGGTCTCTGCACTTGTTGGAGCCTGTGTACTGGGAAACCGAAAAGGTTTTCCAAGCGGAACCATGCTCCCGCACAACATGACACTGACCATGATCGGTGCCGGACTCCTGTGGGTTGGTTGGTTCGGATTTAACGGAGGCAGCGCAGTTGCCGCAAATCAGGATGCAGCCATGGCAATGCTCGTTACCCACATTTGTGCGGCATCTGCAGCAATGGCATTTGTAGTCACCGAATATTTCGTAAGGAAATCAGCCACTGCGTTAGCAGCAGCGACGGGTATGGTTGCCGGACTGGTAGCCATAACTCCAGCATCAGGATTTGTCGGGCCAGCCGGAGCTCTGATCATTGGAATCATCACCGGCCCGATTTCATACTTCGGAGTTCAAATTGTCAAACAGCGGCTGAAACTGGATGATTCCCTGGATGTATTCCCTGTTCACGGAATTGCTGGTATTGTCGGAACCATTCTTACCGGCATATTTGCATCAGCTGAACTTGGAATCTTCAGTGGACAGGGAATGGACAATCCGATTGGCTCGCAGATATTCATTCAGTTCATAGGAGTCGCCGCAACAATCGTGTATACGGCCATCGCCACCTTCATCGTGTTCAAAGTCACCGGGCTTCTCATAGGCGGCCTGAGGGTGGATGAGGAGAGCGAAGTGCAAGGCCTCGACGTATCAACGCACGATGAGCGAGGCTACCACTTCTGATCAAGTGGATTTCCTCACTGACATGAATATCACCCTGTTTAGGCCTGGCGTATTGAGCTTTCTCATGTCAGGCCTACTTTTTCAGAACCTACCCCAATCTACTAGAAAATAGGCTTGAATATTACTGAGTTTCGGAGTATTGTGTCGGACTCTTGGCACACACCAATGAAGCGAACAAGACTCTGCTTTTGAAATTCAAAAATTAAGTTAATCTCAGTAAACTAAACCGGCATGTCGACAAAAATTCTGGCATTTGCAGGCAGTACCAGAACCAACTCCTACAACAAGATGCTGGTACGAAATGCTGCTCATATTGCTGAGCAGCAAGGTGCAACAGTTACTCTACTGGATTTAAAGGATTATCAAATGCCGCTTTATGATGGTGATCTCGAGACAAATTCCGGCATTCCTGCATGCGCGCTTGAACTGCGAAATTTGATGAAAGAAAATCATGGAATTCTATTGAGTTGTCCTGAATACAACAGTGCAATCAGCGCAGTTTTGAAGAATGCCATTGACTGGATTTCCCGACCGCTGCCCGGCGACCCTCCGCTAGTGGCATTTTCAGGGAAAACCGCAGCGTTACTGGCTGCATCGCCTGGCGCAATAGGCGGGATCAGAACGCTAGCCAGCGTCCGCTCAATTCTAGCGAATCTGGGTATGATCGTAATTCCAAAGCAGTATGCCCACGGCAATGCAAAAGACTCATTCGACGCAGACGGAAATTTGATAAGCGATTCCGCCCAAAACAGAGTATCCGCTGTAGTAGAGCAGTTGATACAAATCACTTCAGGGCTTCAAGAAAACTGATGAATTAGCGATAGCGGCAATGCACTTCCTGAAAAGTCAGATACTTTTTCAAATTTATCTTGTGAACGTTAAAATTGTTGTTGACTCCTGAATTTAGACCGGCCTAAGAGCATCGCGTAATGAGCGACACAACATCAGCAGATTCGTATCGTAGGCGAAAAGGCCGTCTTTCGCAGCAGATGAAAAACGCGTCAACCGGTGTTCGCCTGCGTAAAGACACATCAAATCTGTTTCGCGACCGCGTCAACGACAAATCAGATGAATTGACCGTCAAGGATTTCAATCATCTGCTCGAGCTTGATGTCGAGCAAAGTACACTGACCACTGAAGGCATGATCACCTACGAAGATCTCGTAGATGCAACCCTCAAATATGGGTTCATTCCCATGGTTGTGCCGCAACTGAAGTCAATTACGATCGGAGGAGCTATTTGCGGCGTGGGCATAGAGTCGACATCATTTCGTTATGGACTCCCGCATGAGACAGTACTGGAAATGGATGTTCTGCTTGCAGACGGTTCGGTAGTTTCCTGTACACGGGACAATGAACACTCGGACTTGTACTACGGATTGCCGAATTCCTATGGAACTCTTGGCTATGTGCTGAGATTGAAAACCCCGGCACTCCGAGTAAAACCTTATGTAAAAATTGTTCATACGCGATTCCATGATGCAAACGATTTTTTTGCTGCTATTGAAGAGCTGCAAAGCTCTGATTTCGATTTTCTAGATGGAAGTGTTTTTGAAGCTGGCGAGTACTACCTGACGACAGGCAGGTTTGCTGATTCAGCGCCGTTTACCAGTGATTACACCTATCTTGATATCTACTACAAATCGATCCGAGAAAAACAAACGGATTACCTGACGGTCAAAGATTACATCTGGAGGTGGGATACTGACTGGTTCTGGTGTTCAAAAAATCTTTATGTCCAGAATGGGTTGATACGAAGAATCGTCGGTAAAGATCGGTTGAACTCCGTATCCTATACAAAGGTGATGCGCTGGAACTCCAAGTGGGGTATTACTCGAAAGCTAAACCGGCTATTTGGCTATCATGCTGAATCAGTCATTCAAGACATTGACATTCCAATCAACAATGCTTCTGAATTTCTTGAGTTTCTTATGGCTGAAATTGGGGTGTTACCCATCTGGATCTGTCCCATCGGCACCAACACGCATTCAAGTAAATTTTCCCTATGTTCTCTGGATTCCAGTACGATGTACGTAAATTTTGGATTTTGGGATTCTGTCAAATCACGTACACATCATGAGCCTGGCTACCTGAATAGAAAAATTGAACGCAAAACTACTGAACTCGAAGGCTTCAAATCTCTGTATTCGGATTCATATTTTGAAGAAGATGAGTTTTGGAAAATTTATCAGGCTGAAGACTACTGGCGTTTGAAGGAACGATATGATCCGAATGGCAGATTTTTGAATCTATATGAAAAGTGTGTCCTTCGTAAATAGGCTTATTTTTTTACGTTCAGCAATCGTGTTGCTGTTTATGGCCGGTTCCAATTTAGGTATTGCCGAAATGATCGAAACAACAACCCAGGAACTAGAAGCGCTAATTGAACAGGAAGTGCCAGTCATTGACGTACGCACTCCTGGAGAGTGGCGTGCCACAGGAATCATTCCAGGCAGCCACCTGCTGACCTTTTTTGACGAAAGAGGAAATTACAATATTGATGATTGGCTTGCCAAATTAACGGAAATTGCACAGCCCGACGATCGGATTGTCATCGTCTGTGAAGTCGGAAACCGATCCAGAATGATCAGTAATTTTCTGAGTTCACAATTGAGCTACCGTGAAGTGCACAACGCCACGCAGGGTATGCAGCAGTGGCGTAATCAAGGTTTGCCAGTCCAGCAATGGCCATAAGCATCCCTAACTACCGCCAAGAATTTATCGACATCATGCATCACCGAGCACATCAATGCGTGCGGCATCTTCAGAAGACAATTCTACATTGATCGCGTGAGCGCTGCTTACGGCGCTTGATATCCGACCCGCCCCAGGAATAGGAAGTATGTTGTCGCTCTGGTGTAGCAACCAAGCCAAAACCACCTGGTAGACCGTTGCATCATACTTTTGGGCTAGTTCTGTCAGTACAGGTTCATCCCGCAGTGCAAGATGCCCGCTGCCGCCGCCCACTGGACTGTATGCAATATAGGTTATCGAATGCCGCTTGCAATAGTCGACAAACCCGCTGCGTAGGTCTAGCTGGTGATACACATTACAGCGATTTTGCACTGAGGTTATTGTTGTAATGGACATTGCTTCATCAACCAGCTCACGACCAACATTGGACAAACCGATATTGAGAATTTTGCCTTCTGATTGAAGTCGTGCAAGCTCGCCTACAGAATCCGAAAATGGCACAAGCGAATCTGGGGCATGAAGCTGATACAGCGTAATCGCTTCAAGTTTCAGGTCTTGCAGACTTTTTTCGCATGCGCTCCGCAAATGTTGCGGTGAACCTCTCCTTTCCCACCGGCCCTGCGGTCGCACCAATCCCCCTTTGGTGGCAACGACAACGTTGCTGCTATCGATTGATTGGAGAGCCAACGCGATTGTACGTTCGTTCAAACCGATATCCTGATTGTCCGTGCAATAAACATTCGCGGTATCAATGAATTCCATGCCTGCATTCAAAGCAGCGTGAATGACTTCAACCGCGTCGGTCAATGGGAGAGTTCCTCGAATGCCGAGCGGCATCGCACCAAGCCCAACCGCGAAGACTTCAATGTTCGTATTACCGAGTTTTCGTCTCATCATCTATATCCAGTAATCAAAATATGCGCTAATGTTACTCAATTTACAGTTATCTTTCACGGCAAAAGCATGGTGCGCGTTCCTCTGCACAAATTACACCCTAACTTGTACTCCGCAATAGGTTCATTCTGTTTGTGCACAATTCAGTCTCAATGGTTAAAATAGTGCCAATTAATCGTCCGACTCACCACTAGCGAGACTTCCGACTACCGATATGCCCTTGAATTACTCAGAAAACTATAAAGATGCTCCATACTGGTGGGATGCAGCGCCTAGGCCACGCCTGACTCAAACCGATCTGGTGCGATCAGTGGATGTCGCTGTAATAGGTTCAGGATATACAGGTTTGAATGCAGCCCTGCAAACTGTTCGAGCTGGCCGAACAACTCTCGTACTGGAAAGAGATTCTGCAGGTGATGGCTGCAGCAGCCGCAATGGCGGTCAGGCTGGCACCAGTATCAAACTGCCATTCACAAAACTGGAAAAGAAGTTTGGAAGAAAGACGGCGACCGGGATAATCCAAGAAGGAAATCTCGCTCTTACCTACATCAAACAATTGATTGAAGAGGAAAGTATCGAATGTGATTGGCACGAATCCGGAAGATTTGTAGGAGCACACTCCAGCAGAGCTCTTGAATACCTGTTAAAACAATACAAAGCCATGCCGCAGGAAATTCAGATCGAACACCATGTCGTTTCGAGGGCTGAGCAGCACCAGGAAATTGGCTCGGATTTCTATCACGGTGGATGCGTGATTCCTGCACATGGAAGTCTGCATCCAGGAAAGTATCATCGTGAATTACTCAATCGTGTTGTCGATTCGGGTGGATTGGTTTTAGACCAGTGTGCGGTGAGCAAGATTGAGAGAATGTCCATCGGATTTCGATTGCACACGGACCGAGGAACCGTTGATGCCAGAGACGTTGTGCTCGCTACCAATGGCTATACAGAGAATCAGTTTCGTTGGCATAAGCAGCGAATCCTGCCAATTGGAAGTTTCCAGATTGCAACCGAACCGCTTCCTGCTGACATCGTTTCAGCTTTAATTCCGAAAGCACGTGTGGTCTCCGATACACGCCAGATCGGCAATTATTTTCGATTGACTCCGGATCGAAAGCGAGTTCTATTCGGTGGCCGTGTCACATTTACGGAAGCAAATTCCAAATCCGGGTCGGAAGTACTTTACCAGCAGATGATAAAGGTATTTCCGCAACTCGCCGATGCCAAGATTTCCCATACGTGGGTTGGATATGTAGCCTATACGACTGACATCTGCCCGCATATCGGAGTGCATCAGAACCTGTACTACGCCATGGGATATTGCGGTTCCGGAATTACGCTATCCAGCTACTTTGGAATGAAAATCGGACAGAAATTACTCGGTACAAATGAGGGGAAAACCGCCTTTGATGATCTGAATTTTCGGCCATGGCCGACGATCATTCGAAGTAAACTTGCGCTGGGATCGGCGACGCGACTTATCAGGGCAGTAGAAAACTTCATCTGAATTTTGAATAACCCGCCAAGACAGGCATTCTCTAGCTGTTCAGCTTCTCCCCCAAGTTCTCTGTGACAGCTTCGATTCCAGATTTCTTGATTTCAGAATTCAGGATCGTACGATAGTTGATGGCGAAACTGATACCCTCAAAGACAAGGTCATAAATTTTCCAGCTGCCATCTTCACGCGTCATTCGGAAGTCAATTTTGCGCTCTTGCTGGCTGGGAACAATTACCAGCATGGTTACCATTGCACGATCATCATTATTTCCCTTCTTCGCTTCCAGAATTCTAATGTTATCCAGATAATTCTCAAGTAGATCCTTGTTGACGACAATTGCTTTACGGAATGAGCGTAACAAAAATTCGGTCAATATGTATGTAAATTCCTGGCGTTGCTGAGCAGTCGCACCTTTCCAGTGAGAAGCAAGAATCAGTTTCGAGAATTTTTCTACGTGGAGAATCGGCAAAAGCTCAAGGTGAATAACTTCAGAAGCCGCAGCCGCCAGTGCTTCATCGTCGTCAAACTCGTCTGTAATTTTGTCGTAAATTTTGTCCATGGTGACCACAACCACATCTCTGGCACCGGATACATCAGCATGAACTGAAGTTGTAAATCCGACAACACAAACTGTGAAAACTGCAATCAGGAAATTTGATAATTTGAACAGGCGAATCATAGAACGCATTATATTGTTAAATACTGGTACAGTGTGTAATAGAACTAGCGAGACCAAAAGGAAATGTACAAGAAATACACAGACCTGCTTACCTTGGTATATGAAATGCAGGGATCTATCAATGGGGTTTCGTACCACGAAATTGAAACTCAGTTTCGCGTATCTCGTAGAACCGCTGAAAGAATGATAAAAGCAATCTCGGAGTCATTTCTCAATGTCGAAGTTGTAACCAAACGACCTAAGCGATGGCGGATTCGGCGTCAGCTCCCTACGCCAGCTCTTGGAATTGAGCATGTTATTGTCATGCAGCAGGCGTCAAAAATGTTTCGGGAAAAAAGAATGAATCCCGAATACCGACTGATGAACAATTTGATGGATATGTTAAGGGCAAATATGGCACCTGACGCATTGCGCAGTGTTGAAGCAGATGCGGACATTCTAAGTGATTCAGAAGGCTTTGTCATCAAACCCGGTCCTCACGAAAATATTGATCCGGGAATGGTTCATGAACTACGTCACGCAATCATGGCGTGCCAGATTATCAGTTTTGACTACGCTGGAATTAATGATCCAGAACCATTGCCGCGCACTGTGCAACCCTATGGATTCCTACATGGTACGCGTCAGTATCTGATCGCGTTCAACCCGCAAGAGGATGTCAATGATTTCCGAAGTTACATACTAGCCAAAGTACAAAATCTACAAGTACACGAACGAAACAACTTCATACGGCCGGAAAATTTCACTATGGCGATGTATCTTGAAGACTGTTTCGGTGTTTTTCACGAAAAGCCATATAACGTCGTCTGGCGATTTGACGCAGACGTGAGCGAAACTGTACTTGAATGGAAGTTTCATCGCAGTCAAACAATGCGTACACTGCGGGATGGTCGAATCGAAGTTTCATTCCGCGCCGGCGGTCTTACCGAAATGGCTTGGCATCTCATTACCTGGGGTGGCAAGGTTGAAGTCTTGAAGCCCAAGAAACTGATCAATAGATTGCGAGAAGTCAGAGAATCCATACGCCTGCCGGATTAACCAACAACGCTTCTAGTCAGGAGGCGTGCAACGTTTTGGCTTCGCGCCTGCGAGAATGTAGAATAGGCTCGGTATAGCCGTTCGGAGAATCAACCCCCTGAAACACTAAATCTAGAGCTGCCTGAAATCCAACGCTGGAATCGTAGTTGGGTGCCATTTTTCGGTAACCTGCAGCACCTTCATTTTGCTTGTCTACGATGACAGCAATTCTTTTGAAAATGTCCACAACCTGTTCGCGCGTCGTCAACCCGTGTTTGAGCCAACTGGCAATCAACTGACTTGATATTCTGAGCGTTGCTCGGTCTTCCATCAGATTGATCTCGTTGATATCTGCAATTTTTGAACAGCCAATTCCCTCTTCAACCCAATGCACAACATACCCAAGAATACTCTGAGCGTTATTTTCCAGTTCCGTTTCAATCTGTTCCGGTGACAACTCTTCACGAAGAACAGGTGGACTCAGGATGTCATCCAGCTTTGCTTTCACTCTAGACCCTATGGTCCGCTGTATCGACAAAACGTTTATCTCGTGATAGTGCAACGCGTGAACTACGGCAAGTGTCGGTGAAGGAACCCAAGCTGTGTTGGCACCTGCCTTGGGGTGGTTTGTTTTGGTGTTGTACATGGTTTTCATGAGATCCGGCATAGTCCACATGCCCTTGCCAATCTGGCCCACGCTATAGACACCCGTGTCTACACCTACCTCAACATTCCAGGTTTCGTAAGTATGTAGCCAGGTCGCCTTTTTCATCTCATCCTTGGTGATGGACGGGCCAAGACTCATCATGGTATGAATTTCATCACCCGTTCGATCAAGGAATCCTGTGTTGATGAAAATGACTCGATTTCTTGCTTCCCGAATGCTTTCTTTCAAATTTGCAGTAGTTCGCCGTTCTTCATCCATAATTCCGATCTTCAACGTGTTCCGGTTGAGATTCAAAACATCTTCTACGTGGGAGAATAGTTGCACCGTCGCAGCTACCTCCTCGGGTCCGTGCAATTTTGGTTTCACCACATAGACGTTGCCGCAACGACTGTTTGGAAAGGATTTTGCGCCTTCTCCGACCAAATTGTGTATCGCACACAAACTGATGACCATGGCATCCAGAAATCCTTCAGGAATCAACTCTCCCGTAAGAGTTGTCACTGCATCCGAGTACATGTGAATTCCGACATGCCTGACAAGCATCATGCTCCGTGCTGAAACAACTGTCGGCAACCCATAAGGATTAGTGAAATTCATGTCCGGGTTCAGTGAGCGCTTGACGATCTTTCCATTCTTCTCAAATTCTGCGGTCAGGGTACCTTTCATTAGATACAGCCAGTTTCTGTAGGCAACCGTCTTGTCTTCCGCATCGACTGTCGAAACAGCATCTTCAAAATCCTGAATCGTCGTAACAGCTGCTTCCATGGCTATATCACTGATTCCAGCTGAATCTATTTCACCAATCATGGAATCACGGTTGATTACGAGACGAAAAAACAAGCCATTGTTGTAAAGTAGAATTTCTGATGGGTCATACATCAATCCAAGAAATCCAGCGAACTGACCAGGAGACTTGAGGGAAGTTATTTCACCGTTCTGCAGTGAAACCTTCAGTTCCAGGGTTCTTCTACCGGCAGGAGCAATAATATAGCTAGAGGCTTGTGCATGACTGCCTGATTTGAGCGGAACCACGCGATCCAGAAAATCACGGGCCCACTGAATGACTCGTGCACCTCGGTCTGCATCGTACTGTGCGGGTGGCGGTGCTGGAACATCCTCCGGTTCAGCTACACCTGAGGTGTAAAGCGCATCATACAAGCTCCCCCAGCGGGCATTCGCCGCATTTAGCGCATAGCGAGCATTGTCGACAGGGACAACCAACTGCGGAGCGCTCACATCCGAAATTTCCCGGTCGACATTTTCCACCTCTACCTTGAACGCCGGTCCTTCTGTGACCAAGTAGCCGATATCGCTAAGAAATTTTCGATTTTCGGCAACCGAATAGTGCTTAGCGTGATCCGAAGAATGCCAGTCGTCGATTCTCGCCTGAAGCTGGTCTCGCTTGTCAAGCAGTCGCTGATTTTTGTCACCGTAGTCTGTGACGATGTTTGCAAGCGATTGCCAGAAATACTCAGGCTCAATTCCAGTGCCAGGAGCAATTTCCTCCGACACAAGATCATAGAGACACTTGCCGATCTTCAATCCACCAGCAGTTACGTATTGGTTCTGTTTTTCAGACATGGTGCGTTTTATATCTTAACTGGCAACCTAAATCACTGGAAATTACTGTGAACTGCTCGCAGTTCACAGTAAAAATGAAATTGTTTACAAATTAGACTTAAATAGGATACAATTTCTACGTTGACGTATAGTTATCAAAAGTAATCCTAATAATCTACCGTAATTCTCGAATTTTATTTCTTAATCTCATTAATTATTTAAACTGGTGCAAAATTATGAAATACTTGACCAGACATCTAGAAGAAGCCAACGAAACCTACTTTCAGCATTTTTGTCACGCGATGTCATTTGCAGCACATATGTTGTTTGGTGCGATCGCCTGTGCAATTCATGCATTATTGCCGTTTCTGTTTGAACGAACAGGCAGCAGTCAAATCGCGGAGCTGTACGATCGAATGATCAAACAACGTCTGAGCCGGTACGATGAAACCCAATCGTTTCAAAATTCGTAACTCATTGCCAAATAACTCGCGAAATCGAACCTTCTACGCAAGCAAAGGTTTGTAGCTACACTGACAAAACTCTTGGATTTTCTGAATACTGAAGAGCCCCAGTTGGTGTTTACAATCTGACTCGCAGGTGATTAGCCGAGCACTCCTGAATGTCACCACTTACGTTTTCGGATGCGTTTGGTCGCCTCATTCGTTCCATCGTGAAAGGAGCCGAACCAACGATCCCAGGGCATCTCCACCGTTCCGTAGTTGCATTTGAAATGCTTGTGATGTAACTGGTGGTAAAACACGCCAAGCTTTATTCGATTTTTTCCTTTGATTTGTATGCCTTCAAATCCACTGTGTGACATCGCTGGATTGAGTGCTATAAAATAGGCATGAAACAGAAAGTGCAGTGGGTGAGAGGCTACCACAAAGTGTATGGCGAAACTCGAAAAATACAGAATATGTTCAATTGGATGCATGGATATTCCAGACCATGGACCGATATTGACATTCCTGTGATGAAGAGCATGCGCTACTCTGTACAACGGTGGCCAATGAAGCAGGCGGTGAACCCAGTAAAAATGAAATGACGACCACACAGGTATCAAAATAAACATGACTGCAAACCAAATCGGATTTCCCGCGAACGAAAGTCTGGGAACATATCCGTTTGCGCTCGCCCAGAAATAAACGATTTCATACAGACTCCAGATTGTCACGCCGCTCACCAGAGTCCAAAACATGTTGTCAAGTACCTGGTTGCCAAAATTGTGAATTTTGCTGCTACGATCTAAGTCTCGTTGTTCAAATTTGAGTTTATCCGACTGCCGTCTGAACGTGTACAGATACAGATGTAGAATGCCAGCGACAAGAATCATCAAAAACAGATTACGCAACCAAATTTGCGCAACCCAGCCGAGCCCGAATTCCCGCATAGTTTCTTCAGGCGGCTGAAAAGTTGCATAGACAATGACTGCAAGGACAATACTGAGGGCATAAGAACCGAACGGTGTCCATGCCCCAGCAATCCAGCGCAGTGTAGCAATGGGTCTAGGCTTCCAATCAAATGCTGGCGACAATTTTACCGGCAATTGCGGAACATAATTCCACTCTTGATCAATTCTTGATGAAGTAGAGGATGATTTCATTGCGTTTGCTTGCCTCCTATTCGGAATTTTGCTAACTGAGCCAAAAAACTGCAACAAGCACTGCAGTCGGTTTCAGCACCAGCTCTATAGTAGGATAAGGGTCAATATCATAACTCCAAAATCGCGTTTTCAAGAACTATTTTTCCTGTTGATATTCTCGTATATTTCCGACAAAGCGTCAATCGTAGCGACTTACGAAACTAAATGAAATTGTAGTGTTATCTGACCGGAATCGGGAGCAGTACTTCCACGCTGCAAGTAAACTTTAAGCAAATCTTGAGTTGCAACGATTCTCCGTATCAGGGTATACAAATCTGAATATCTGATTTAGCAACAACATTTTGTTACAGGTTCGGCATCGCTGGCTGATCATTCGTGTGGCAGTGTGCACCACCGCCAGATGCCCAAGAACTGAGCATTTCAACGACATGAATATCCCGACCCGGAAAATAAGATTCAACTCGTGACTTTGCTGCGCGGTCTGTTTGCGGGTTGCCAAAACCGACTAGAATCACAAAACCGTTTCCGACAATCCAGTTTACATAGTTGGTGTCGAAGGCCTGGCCTCTGAATGTCACAACAGCTTCCATGGGATCTCGAATCACTCTAAATCCGCGATCTTCTATAGTCTTCGCAGCGATTTCATATACAGCATCATCTCGTCCATCACCCGGCTTGCATTTCGACGCAGCAGTGCATTGGGCGACCACCACTGTTTCGGGATCGATAAATCTAGCGATTCCATCAACATGCCCTTTCGTCAAATCGTTTTCAGGAATGCCTTCAATCAGAATCACTTTCGAAACACCGAAGTGCCGCTTCATATCTGCTTCAGCCTGATCACTGGTGTAGCCTGGATTGCGTTCAGGATCTCCCAAAACACTCCAGTTGGCAATCACTGTATCAACTCCATTGAATTCCAGATTGCCTCTCTCATGTACTATTTCGATGGTATCCACGGGCATTTTCAGATACTCGCCGATTCGGATTGGAACCTCATCGTCTCGAGAATAGGGGACATTCAATCCGAATGCACCTCCCCAAGCGTTGAATCTCCAATTCTGAATTCGCATCTTGCCATCAACGACTATATAAACCGGACCATTGTCCCTCATCCACGCGTTGTCATTCGGAATGGTGTGCCAGGTAATGTTATCGTGATCAGGGTTCGTTCCGGTCTTCGACAGTGCGACACGGGCCTGTTGTCTGATGTCGTCGGAGTCAGAAAGAATATGGAGCTGCTCATATTGAACAATGACTGCCGACATTGCGGCAAACGCTTCTTCGTGAGCTTTTTCATACGGACCCGGCCACTGTAACCAGATCGCCGCCTGCGGCTCCCATTCGGCGGGAACTCGTATGTTGGAATCTGATTCCATACCTGAAACTGAATCGGCAATAGCGAATATTACGATGATAGAAATCGAAACATCAACCGCATATTGAATATAGCGATCCATCTTTCATTTACTGAGCAAAAGATAAGTGTAAAGTGGAAACCGGGTTGAACGCAGGCGAGAGCTATACCCGAAAGTAGTGCGTGGGAGGTTTGAAAAAAAAGTGGCGTATCTGGTTTAACATGTAAATGAAAACATTTTTTACAAAAAACCAGAAAGGTACGCCACTATGAATAAGGATAACGTAATTTCATTTGAAAATCGAGAACTTTTTGAAGATCCACTCACAGATTTGATTCGAGCCGGAGCCCGTCAGCTGATCGCACTGGGGGTTGAGGCCGAATTAGACGAGCTTATGGCGAAGTATGCTGGCCAGCATACCGAAAGCGGTCATCGGGCGGTCGTTCGAAGCGGTTACCATCGGCAACGCCAGATTCAGACGGGCATTGGTGCGGTGACGGTGAAGATTCCCAAGGTGCGTTCGACCACTGGAGAGCCGGTGACGTTTCGCTCCTGCCTGATTCCGCCCTATGTGCGAAAGACACGCACGTTGGAGGCGTTTGTGCCATGGCTGTATCTGAAAGGGATCAGCAGCGGTGAGATGGGCGATGTGCTTGGCGTGTTGCTGGGGCACGAAGCCAAAGGATTTTCCGCTGCGGTGGTGTCGCGACTGAAAGCCGAGTGGGAAGAAGAGCGTGATCAGTGGATGGTGCGAGATTTGAGCAAGGAGCGATGGGTATACCTGTGGGTGGATGGGATATACAGCGGATTGCGCAGCGAGGATGTCAAGTTGTGTTCGCTGGTGGTGATCGGCGTGAATGATCAAGGCGAGAAGAAGTTTTTGACGATCGAAGACGGGGTTCGCGAGTCTACGCAGAGCTGGCGCGAGGTATTGCTGGATCTGAAAGCACGTGGGATGAATGTGCCGAAGCTAGCGGTTGGCGACGGTGCGCTGGGGTTTTGGTCAGCGCTCGATGAGATTTATCCGGACACCCGTCACCAGCGCTGTTGGGTGCACAAGAGCGCGAATGTGTTAAATGCGCTTCCGAAGTCGGTACAGGCGAAAGCGAAGGAGGCAATGCGCGAGATCTGGATGGCCGAAACTCAAGCCGATGCACAGCGTGCGTTTGATCAATTCATCGACACATACCAGGACAAGTATCCGAAAGCGACTCAGTGTTTAGAGAAAGATCGCGAAGAGTTGCTGGCATTTTACGATTTTCCGGCGGTGCACTGGCAGAGCTTGCGTACCACCAACCCGATTGAATCGACGTTTGCGACGATCCGTCATCGCACGCGTCGCTCTAAAGGGTGCTTAAACCGAAAGGGGATGCTGTGCATGATGTTCAAGCTGGGTATTTGTGCGCAACACAACTGGCGCAGGTTGCGAGGATTCCGGCAACTTGGGAAAGTGATAGAAGGTATACAATTCAAAGACGGGATTGAGACAAAGCAGTTTGACAACCAGGTAGCCGCGTGAATTCACCCCACGCACTACTTTCGGGTATAGCTCCGCAGGCGATGATAATCTGTTCAATTGTGTATGGTTAGTTTCGAATGGCAGTGCACTCAAAGTCTGCCGCTCGAAGAGAAGTTTGAAACCCAAATTCAGCAACGTATTGCTCATTTTGATCAATGACGATTAATTGCAATTCAAGACAAATTGCCAGTCAACACCTGGAAACCTATTGCACGAGCAACAGCCTCTTGCCTGCCATCTAGCGTTATAAAAAAATTCTGGTATGGTTCCCTAAAGGCATAAAGTGCCGAGGCGACATGCCATAAATCTGCACCTCTCAGGTACCCCGCATCCAAAACCATCTTCAACTCTCTTGCTAACGGACGTTCCGGCAGAATCCAACCGATTTCCGAGAGAAGAGGTTCGGGAAATTCGATATTCTCTCGCGCACATACAGCTCGAGTTTCTGCTTCGAGTAAGTTGGATGAAACGAGATTTTTCATCGTGGCAAGTTTCTCAGTCAGAACAAAAGCATCTGGTTCATGGAAAGCCATAGCAACCACTGCGGAAGAATCTATGTATGCAAAGCTCATTCGTTACGATCTTCTAGAAATCTTTTCAAGGCACCGGGTCTCCGCTCCCCATATTTGAATGGTATCAGCGGCCTTTTTGCAGGGATATAGACTCCGCGTTTCTTGAGTTTATCCATACGTTCTTCGGTTGATAGTTCTTTGAGTTCAACTGAACGTATTTCCGCAACCGGATTTCCGCGGTAGGATATCGTAACGGTCTTGCCCGACCGAACCAGTTTGAGAATCTCCGAGAATCGGGCTTTTGCTTCATATGTAGAATAAATTATGCTCACACGAATATTTTACACTAGACAGACTAGTCATTTACAGCGAAGGTTGTTCACATCAAGTGGCGTAGGATCGTGTCCATGATCGCTCTGAGCTTTCCTACGAGGGTCCCCTCTCAAGATTGGGAATCTCTCCGCGCTCCAATTGGTCGTACGCCTGAAGAACATATCTTTGAGTTCGGTAATCGCCAAATTCACTCAATTCTTTTCGTTTGAGGGCTGGAAACGATGAGCTTGGTGGATGTGCGTCAAGATTCCATTCCGCATCGGAGCGCTCCATCCCGTAATGCCTTTCACTCCACATATAAGGCAGCATAGCAGTCAAATAAAAATCAAAACGTCAGGATATGCTCGCATATCAGTTGCTTTCTAACACACAACGGCAACTTTGAAGTGACTGTGGCAGGTTTCTTTCTGTACTTCTATAGAAGACAGGCGACCGTCTGGAGGAGTTTGTAAATCAATGCCCGGCAGTACCTACTTTCACACGGAATTCCTCCGCACTATCATCGGCGCGAAACGTTTTCACTACTGAGTTCGAGATGGATTCAGGTGGTACCCGCTTGCTATGGCCGCCGGGCAAATCTGTAGATCCAGATTCATGGAGAAATACTGAATCAATAAAATTGGTAGTCAAAGAGCTTGATATGCACTTTAGTGAACACACAACCACTCGAACAGCTCGAGTGTTATATGGTCAAGCCTCACGGGCAATTAGTACGGGTTAGCTCAATACATTACTGCACTTCCACATCCCGCCTATCAACGTTGTAGTCTTCAACGGCCCTTCAGGGACCTTAATGGTCCAGGGAGACCTAATCTTGAGGGAGGCTTCCCGCTTAGATGCTTTCAGCGGTTATCCCGTCCATACATAGCTACCCAGCAATGCCACTGGCGTGACAACTGGAACACCAGAGGTATGTCCACTCCGGTCCTTTCGTACTAGGAGCAGCTCCTCTCAAGTCTCCAGCGCCCACAGCAGATAGGGACCAAACTGTCTCACGACGTTCTAAACCCAGCTCGCGTACCTCTTTAAATGGCGAACAGCCATACCCTTGGGACCGACTCCAGCCCCAGGATGAGATGAGCCGACATCGAGGTGCCAAACACCCCCGTCGATATGGACTCTTGGGGGGTATCAGCCTGTTATCCCCGGAGTACCTTTTATCCGATTAGCGATGGCCTTTCCATACAGAGCCACCGGATCACTAAGACCTGCTTTCGCACCTGCTCGACGTGTCTGTCTCGCAGTCAAGCATCCTTATGCCTTTACACTATCCGCACGATTTCCGACCGTACTTAGGATACCTTTGCGCTCCTCCGTTACTCTTTAGGAGGAGACCGCCCCAGTCAAACTACCCACCACACACTGTTCCGGATCCGGATAACGGACCTCGGTTAGAACCTCAAACATATCAGGGTGGTATTCCTCTTGTTGGCTCCACCAAAACTAGCGTTTTGGTTTCGTAGCCTCCCACCTATACAGTACAGGTATGTTCAAAATCCAGTATGAAGCTGTAGTAAAGGTTCACGGGGTCTTTCCGTCTAGCTGCGGGTACGCTGCATCTTCACAGCGAGTTCAATTTCGCTGAGTCCCGGGTGGAGACAGTGTGGCCATCGTTACGCCATTCGTGCAGGTCGGAACTTACCCGACAAGGAATTTCGCTACCTTAGGACCGTTATAGTTACGGCCGCCGTTCACCGGGGCTTCAATTAGAAGCTTCGCCCTAGAGCTAACCTCCGCATTTAACCTTCCGGCACCGGGCAGGCGTCACACCCTATACGTCCTCTTGCGAGTTTGCAGAGTGCTATGTTTTTAATAAACAGTCGCAGCCACCTCTTTGTTGCAACCCCGTTCCGCTCCAGCCGCAAGGGCTTTCACGTAAAAGGGGCACACCTTCTCCCGAAGTTACGGTGTCATTTTGCCGAGTTCCTTCACCCGAGTTCTCTCAAGCGCCTTGGGCTTCTCGCCCCGCCCACCTGTGTCGGTTTACAGTACGGTCACGTACAACCTAAGTTTAGAGGCTTTTCCTGGAAGCATGGCATCAATCACTTCGCAACACAATGTGCTCGTCATCACGTCTCGGAATATGCACTCCCGGATTTTCCTGAAGAGTGCTCCCTACACGCTTAAACCGGGACTTCCAACACCCGGATGATCTAGCCTTCTTCGTCCCCCCATCACAGTTATACGCGGTTCAGAAATATTGATCTGATTCCCATCGACTACGCCTTTCGGCCTCGCCTTAGGAGCCGACTCACCCTGCGCCGATTAACGTGGCGCAGGAAACCTTGGGCTTCCGGCGAGGGAGTTTTTCACTCCCTTTATCGCTACTCATGTCAGCATTCGCACTTCTGATACCTCCAGCATGCCTTACAGCACACCTTCGACAGCTTACAGAACGCTCCCCTACCATGCGTGTAAACACGCATCCGCAGCTTCGGTACATTGCTTGAGCCCCGTTGAATCTTCCGCGCAGGCCGACTCGACCAGTGAGCTGTTACGCTTTCTTTAAAGGATGGCTGCTTCTAAGCCAACCTCCTGGCTGTCTGGGCCTTCCCACATCGTTTCCCACTGAGCAATGATTTTAGGACCTTAGCTGGCGGTCTGGGCTGTTTCCCTCTCGACCACGGAACTTATCTCCCGCAGTCTGTCTCCCGTGATTGCACTTCTCGGTATTCGGAGTTTGCAATGGGTTGGTACCGCTGGATGCAGCCCTAGCCATAACAGTGCTCTACCCCCAAGAGTGAGACACGAGGCGCTACCTAAATAGCTTTCGGGGAGAAC